>CAXBQP010000001.1:0-169075 GCA_963978095.1 uncultured bacterium
AAGCAGAAGACGGCATACGAGATAAGGCCACGTGACTGGAGTTCAGACGTGTGCTCTTCCGATCTAAATCGTAATCGTCCGCGACATCGGTGACGAGCACTTCGACGAAGCTTCCCGCCGGCGCGGCCCGATCGAGCCGCGTGATGCCATCGATGTCGTCGGCCTGCCAGGGCAACCGCGCGCGCGCCGGCTCACCGGCATCACCGGCATCACCGCTGTGCTCGACCAGGGCGAGCGCCGTGCTACCGATCCGTGCCTCATAGCGCTCGGCGGTGATCGCCCGTTGCAGTTCCGTCAGGCGCTCGAGCCGCTCGCGCTTGAGATCCTCGGGCACGTCGTCCGCGAGCGCGGCGGCACGGGTCCCCTCCTGCGGCGAGTACGTGAAGGCCCCGACCCGCTCGAACTGGATCTCTTCGAGGAACTCCATCAACTGATCGAAGTCGTCCGCCGTCTCGCCGGGGAATCCCACGATGCAGGTGGTCCGCATGGCGAGCCCGGGGACGGCGTCACGGAATCGCCGGACCTTCTCGCGGATCGTCTTGCGGCGCTCGGGGCGCCGCATGCGCGCGAGGACGGCATCGGACGCGTGTTGGATCGGAATGTCCAGATACCTCACGATCCGCGGCTCGGACGCAATCACCTCCAGCAACGCGGGCGTGATGCCGGCCGAGTAGAGATACATATTGCGGAACCACGGAATCGACGTTTCCGCCACAAGCGCTTTCAGCAGCTGGGGAAGCCGCACGCCATCGCGCCGATCGCGGCCGTAATGCGCGAGGTCCTGCGCCACGAGATTCACCTCGCGCGCTCCCTGCAGTTCCAGCAACTGCGCTTCGCGCACGATCTCGTCGAGCGAGAACGACCGGTGCTTGCCGCGCATCAACGGGATCGCACAGAAGGCGCAGCCGTGGTCGCACCCCTCGCTGATCTTGAGATAGCGCACGTGCGGCGTGTCGCCGGCGTAGGCGCGGACTCCCGGGTGTTGCGTGACGGGATCGCCGATCAGGCCGCGCTCGCGCAGTCGAGGCACGAGCTGCTCCATTTCGGATGATCCGAGGAAAACATCGATTTCCGGAAGCGCGTCCGCCAACTCGTCCTTGTGGCGCTCGACCATGCACCCCACCGCCACCACGGCCTGCGCCGCGCCGTCGACCTTCAGGCGGCCGGCCTGCACGATCGCATCGATCGACTCGGCCTTCGCCGCATCGATGAAGCCGCAGGTATTCACGATGATGACTTCGGCCTCCGCGGGATCCTGCACGCGCTCGGCGCCGTGGTCCAGGAGCTGCGCGAGATAGCGCTCCGAATCCACGGTATTCTTGTCACAGCCGAGCGTGATGAGGGCGACGCGCATGGGGGCACGAGAGCTCAGGGAGGCCTGCGGACTGCCTGTGTAACCTACCTGACGGGCCCCTCCCCCTCCACTGGTGCCTCTGAACCGCCTAGCGGTAGTTCCCGAACTGCAACTCGACGCCGAAGTCGCCGGCGCGGAGGAACGCGATCACCTGCTGCAGTTCATCCCGCGAGGGGGCGCTCACGCGCACCTGCTCCGCCTGGATCGAGGCCTGCACCTTCTTGAACTTCTGTTCCTTGATGGCGGCGGTGATCTTCTTGGCCGTGTCCGTGTCGAGCGCCTGCTTGAGCTTCACTTCGCGCCGCAGCGTGTCGCCGCCGGCGGGCTTCACCTCCCCGACATCGAGATTCTTCACCGGGACATTGCGCTTGATGAGCTTGGACTGCACCACGTCGAAGAGCGCGCGCATGCGCATGTCGTTGTCGGCCATCAGATTGATGACCCCCTCCACCCGCTTGAACTCGATCTCGACCGTGGCGTCCTTGAAGTCGTAGCGCTGCTGGACTTCCTTGGTCGCCTGATTGATGGCGTTGTCGACCTCTTGGAGGTCCACGCCCGTCGTGACGTCGAAGCTAGCGTCCTTTGCCATGTGTCATCCCAGATAGCTTTCGAGGGCCCGCGCGCGGCTCACGTGCCGCAGACGCGACAGCGCCTTTTCCTTGATCTGCCTCACGCGTTCCCGCGTGATATTCAGCACCACGCCGATCTCCTCGAGCGTCAGCGGCTCGGAGCCATCGAGACCGAAGTAGAGCCGGAGGATCTTCGACTCCCGCTCCTTCAGCCCCGCGAGCGCCTCGTGGATCGAGTGGTTCAGCGCCTTCTCGACGATCTCCTCCTCGGGCGTCGGATTGACGTTGTCCGGCAGATAATCCAGCAGCCGATTGTCCTCACCCGGCGTCATGGGGGCATCGAGGGAGAGGTGCGTCTGCGAGATCGACATCGTCTTCGCGACCTCCTCCTCGGTGATGTCCATGCCGTCGGCGATCTCGGCGTTCGTCGCCTCGCGTCCCAGCTCCTGCAGGAGCACGCTCGCGCGCTTGCCGATGCGGTGCAGCGTGCCGGCGCGATTCAGCGGCACGCGCACGATCCGGCTCTGTTCCGCGAGCGCTTGGAGAATCGCCTGCCGGATCCACCAGACCGCGTAGGAGATGAACTTGATCCCCTTGGTCTCGTCGAACTTGTGCGCGGCGCGGATCAGTCCGAGGTTGCCCTCGTTGATCAGGTCGCTGAGCGACACGCCCTGATTCTGATATTTCTTGGCGACCGAGACCACGAATCGCAGGTTCGACCGCACCAAGGTGTCGAGGGCTTCCTGGTCGTCGGCGCGGATGCGCTGCGCCAGCTCGACCTCCTGCTCACGCGTGATCAGCGGATAGATGCTGATGTCGCGCAGGTACTGATCGAGCGATCCTTCCTCGTACCCGTGTCGCTTGTGCGGCAACGCGCCGCGACGACCCACCTGACGTTCCGTCATTCCACCTCCCCCAGGCGAACGGAGAATGTGGGGTGCTCACACGCCGAGCGGAAGGTCACCGCACCCGCTCGCCGAATCGCTGCCACCGGACCCGCGTCAACCAGTCGAAGGCATGGGTCGAGTCCGGTGCGTAGCTGTAGTAGACCACCAGCGGTCGTCCACGCACCAAGGTGTCGGCCACGAATCCCCAGTACCGGCTGTCGAGGGAGTTGTCCCGGTTGTCGCCGAGCATGAAGTACTGCCGCGGCGGCACGACGATCGGCCCCCAGTTGTTCCTGGAGGGATGATACGACGGCGATACCCCGGCACGCCGCACCAAAAACCCGCGCTGCCAGCCAAAATCTTCCCCGGCCGGGTCGCCCCCGGGGTCGCTGTGGGTCACATACGGCTCGACCTCACGCTGTCCGTTACGGATCAACTCGCCATTCTCCATGGCCAGCGTGTCCCCCGGCAGGCCGACGAGCCGTTTGACGAAGTTCACGTCCGGGTCGACCGGGTACTGGAATACCACGATGTCGCGGTATTGCGGCGCGGCGACCGCGGGGAGCCGACGCCCCGTGAACGGGACTTCCGCGCCGTACACCAGCTTGTTGACCAGCAGGAAGTCGCCGACGAGCAGCGTCCCCTCCATGCTCCCGGTCGGGATCTTGAACGCCTCGACGAAGAACGAGCGCACCACCAGGAACAGCAGAATGGCGAGCGAGACGGACTTGGCCCACTCGAAGAGGCCTCGTGCGACTGCGCGCACGACGCTCCGTCGACGAGGGCGCTCGGCGAGTGCCGGTGCGGCGTCATCCGATGGCGTAGGGGGCTCGTACGGTTGTTCGGTCACTGGTGGTATTAAAGACCGCGCTCCCTGTGCCGTCAACCACCCCACGGCGCCGGCGGGCGGCAGCGGTCAGTAGTTGTCGATTTGGGCGCGCTGAAGGGTGCCGGAGAAATCCACGTAGCCCACCTTGGTCTCCGAGTAGAACTCGTAGACCTCCCACCCTCCTTCGCGGTGGCCGTTCCCCGTGGCCTTCACACCGCCGAACGGAAGATGTGCCTCGGCGCCGATGGTCGGGGCGTTGACGTATGTGATCCCGTTGTCCAGCTCGTTGAGGGCGCGGAAGGCGAGATTCACGTCGCGGGTGTAGATGCTGGACGACAGCCCGTAGGCCACGTCGTTGTTCACCCGGAAGGCCTCGTCGGCGTCCTGTACGGAGATGACCGACAGCACCGGTCCGAAGATCTCCTCCTGCTCGAGTCGGGACCCTGGCGTGACACCGGTGAAGATGGTCGGCTGGAAGAACCACCCATGCTCGAGCCCGACGCCCGTCGCGACGGCCCCGCCCAGCCGGAGCGTCGCCCCCTCCTGCTGTCCGATCGCCACGTATCGCTCCACCTTGGCGCGCGCCTCGGCGTGGATGAGCGGCCCCACGTCCGTTCCCGCGCGCCGGCCATCGCCAAGCCGCAGCGTCGCCGCACGGGCGGTGAGCATATCGATGAACGAATCATGCACGCCACGCTGCAGGATCAGGCGGCTGGTTGCGGTGCAGCGCTGTCCCGTCGTACCGAAGGCACCCCAGAGGACCCCGTCCAGGGCGAGGGCGAGGTCGGCATCGTTCATGACGATCATCGCGTTCTTGCCGCCCATTTCGAGCGACAGCCGCTTGTGTGTCCGACCGCAGATCGCCCCGACCGTGCTGCCCGTCTCGGTGGACCCCGTGAACGACACCAGCGCGACGTCCGGGTGCTCGACGATCGCCGCCCCGACCGCCCCGTCGCCGTGCACGAGGTTGATCACTTCCGGGGGAAGCCCTGCCTCGAGCAGGATCTCGACGAAGACATGCCCCGTATGCGGCACGTCCTCGGCGGGCTTGAACACGCAACTGTTCCCGCAGAGGAGCGCGGGGAACATCTTCCAGGTCGGGATCGCGAGCGGAAAGTTGAACGGCGTGATGATACCGGCCACACCGATCGGGCGGCGGAAGCTCATCGCCCACTTGTTGCGCAGTTCGCTCGGGACCGTGTGTCCGAACAGGCGGCGCCCTTCGGTGGCCGCGTAGAACGCCGTGTCGATCCCCTCTTGCACATCGCCACGCGTTTCGGCGAGCGGCTTCCCCATCTCGCGGGTCATCAGGTCGGCGAGCTCTTCCTTTCGCGCGACAAGGATCTCTCCCACGCGCCGCAGGACATCGCCGCGGGCCGGAGCCGGGGTTCGGCGCCACTGCGCGAAGCCGCGCGCGGCCGACGCGACCGCCGCCGCGACGTCGGTGGCGTTCGAGCGTGGGAACCGCCCGATCAGATCCCTTGTGTCGGCGGGATTGCGATTCTCGAAATGATCGCCGCTCGCCGGCGCCACCCACCGGCCGCCGATGAAATTCTCGAAGGTCTTCATCATGGATTGGGAATAGCGGTGGAACACGACCAGACCGCCGGATGCTCCGCCGTCGGCTTGGCGTATCCCAGTCGCGGGAGAAGGTCCACCGCCCCGAGCGTCAGTCCCCAGAGCACGAGCAACAGCGCCAAGAGATGCGCGCGGGCAGCCCGATGCCGCCAGGTCCACACCGACGACCATACGCCGGCCGTCACGAGCGTGAAGACCGCACCGAGATACGCCACCATGCCGAGGCCGCAGCGTGCGCCGTACGGCCAGTAGACGATGGCCGCGCCCAGCAGCACCGCGAGGGTGAGCCGTGCGAAGACGCCGAAGGTCGACGTCGTGCGCTGGGATTCCAGGGCGTCGAGCTTCGCCGCAGGGCTCTTGGCGCCTTTCGCCGGAAAGACCGCCTCGTCGCTCACGTGCTCGAGGCGACGGTCGATCTTCCGGAGCTCGGCATCCCAGTCGCGGTCGCTCATGCGTCGTCCCGGGTCAGGCCGTGCCGCTCGATCTTGTTGTACAGGTTGCTCCGCGGCATGTCGATGGCACGAGCCGTCTCTGCCACGTTCCAATCATGATCGCGGAGCCGCGCGCGCAGGAACATCTTCTCCGCCGCGTCCTTGAACTCGTCGAACGTCCGGCAGTGCTCGAGCGCGCCGAGCCCCGGACTGGCGCCCGCCCTCGCCCCGACGAGCCGTTCCGCATCGGCCGCCGTGATGTTCGGCCCCGACGACAGAATGAGCAACCGTTCGATCGTGTTGCGGAGCTCCCGCACGTTGCCGGGCCATTCGTGCTGCACCAGACGATCCGCCGCCGCCTGCTCGATGCCCCGTGACGGCGCGCCGTCGAGGGTCGTACAGTGCTCGAGAAAATGCGCCACGAGTTGCGGGATATCCTCACGGCGCTCGCGCAGGGCCGGGACGTGGATGGGCACCACGTTGAGCCGGTAGTACAGGTCCTCGCGGAAACGGCCGGCCGCGATCTCCTCTTCGAGGGTCTTGTTCGTCGCGGCCAGCACCCGGACGTCGACACGCCTCGGCTTCTGCCCACCGATGCGCGTGACTTCACCATCCTGCAGCACGCGCAACACCTTGGCCTGCGCGGTCAGCGACATATCGCCGATCTCGTCGAGGAACAGTGTGCCGCCGTCGGCCTGTTCGAACTTCCCCGCCCGATCCGCCACCGCGCCGGTGAACGATCCCTTCATGTGTCCGAACAACTCGCTCTCGATCAGCTCGCCCGGAATCGCGGCACAGTTCACCTCGACGAACCGCTCGCCATTGCGCGGTGACTGCCGGTGGACGGCGCGCGCGACCAGCTCCTTGCCGGTACCGTTCTCTCCGGTGATGAGTACCCGTGCCGCGGTCTGCGCCACTTTGTCGATCTTCTCGATCACGGCGCGAATCGCTGCCGAACGACCGACGATCTCATAGCGCGACTCAATCGTGGCCTTGAGGCGCTGATTCTCCTGCGTGAGTTCGATCCGCCCGATCGCATTCCGCAGCGTGACCAGGATCCGGTCGGTATCGAGCGGCTTCTCGAGGATGTCGTACGCCCCGAGTTGGGTGGCCTCGACGGCATTCTGGATCGTCGCATGCCCGCTGATCATCACCACGATGGCGGACGGATCCCGAGCTCGGAGTCGCTTCAGCGTCTCGAGCCCATCCATGCCGCTCATCTTCACGTCCATGAAGACGAGTTCCGGCTTCCACGCCTCGTACGTGGCCAACGCCTCGGCGCCGCTCGACGCGCCCCGCACCTCGTACCCCTCGAACTCCAGCAGCTGGCGGAGCGCGGCGCGTACGCCGGCCTCGTCATCGACCACCAGGAGGCGACGACTCATCGTCCGGATTTGTACAACGTGATGGCCCCCTTCTGCACGCGCACGTCGCCGATCTCCGGCGGCAACGGGACGTCGATCGACGCGCCACCGTCGGCCTCCGCCGCCCCGGTGTAGTGCGCGAGCAGCTTGCGGACCGCACCGGCCGGCAGTCGCAACTCCCCAACCTTGACCTCGTCGATCTGGAACTTACCGTGCCCCGGCGTGGTGACTTCCATGCGACCGCCGACGGTGATTTGCTGTTCCCCTCGCAGCATGCCGTCCATCACGCCGGACAGCGGGCCGGAGGCGGCCGACGCGCCAAGCTCCGCCGTATTCACGGTGCCGCGGAAGTAGATGCGGTCCCCATCCGCACGCGACTCCAACTGCGTGACGCCGTTGAGCGCCTTGCGAGGCGCCATCCCCAACGCGTACGACGCGAGGTCGGCCGGATGCACCTTCACGAAGACGGGTCCGTTGCGCTTCCGGAGCTGCACCAGTGCGTCGTGCCCGCGGGCCGCGCCTTCCGGCTTGACTGGTTCCCACACCGCGGCACTCGCGGACGGCGCGAAACCCGCGCGGGCACGAAGCTTGGGCACCCACATGTCCTGGGTGAACCACCCGACTACACCGGCCAGCAGGAGCAGGATGACGGCAAAGCAACCGAGACGTCCGAGACAGGAGAACATTCAGCGCACGCGGGTCAAGAGTTCGTCGGAGTGAAGCCGAGCATCGACCTCGGGCTCCAATGTATCGATCCAGGGGATCTCCTCACGATTGAGTGATCCCGAGCGAAACCCGCGTCGATCAACTTCCACTCCGGTGAAGCCGCTCTCCACGACCGCGCGCCGCAGGGCACCTCGCAGCCCCGGCTGCAGCCACCGCTCCATCTCTCCGGACGCGAGTTCGATCCGTGCGATGTTCCCGTAGTAGCGTACGCGAAGATCACCCATGACCCCCAGCGCCCGCAGTGCGCGTTCCGCGGCCTCGACTTTGCCGAGGCGCAGCGGCGTCACTTCGGTGCCGTACGGCAGGCGCGACGCGAGACAGGGCGACGAGGGCGCCGACCAGGTCGGGATGTGGCGTGCCTTGGACAGCACGCGAATGTCGTCCTTCGTGAATCCCAGCGCGGCCAGCGGCGATTCTACCCCGTGCTCTGCTGCCGCTTGGCGTCCGGGACGGTGATCGGTGAGATCATCGGCGTTCGTGCCGTCGACCACCACCGCGAGCCCCCGTTCGCGCGCCACGGGACGCAGCCGGCCCCACAGCTCCGTCTTGCAGAAATAGCAGCGATTGGACGGATTCGCCGCGTAGCGCGGGTCGTTGAGTTCATCGGTATCGAGCTCGACCACCGGAATCCCGAACTGCTCGGCCACCCCACGCGCCCGCTGCCATTGTTCGAAGGGATAGCTGGCGCTGCGGCCAATCACGGCGAGCATCTGCGAGGGCCCGAGCGCTTCGAGCGCGACGCAGGCGAGATAGGTGGAATCCACCCCACCGCTGAAGCCGATGAGCGCAGATCCGCGGGAACGGAACCAGTCGAGGAGCGCCGACTCCTTGGCGCGCGTGCGGTCGGTCATAGAGGAATAAATGTAGTCGAGGGCGGGACCCGTCGCGGGTTCCGCCCTCGTCCTGCTACCCCACGGCCGTCAAAAACGCCCGGCTGGCCCCGGAGCTCAGATCTTTCCGCGGAGCATCGCGTACCAGATCAGCGGCTGCGTGGCCATGCTCTGCCCACGGTATTGCGGACGGAATCCATACAGATACACGCGGCCGGTTCCCATCACCGATTCGACCATCGCGGCCTTGCCGTTGAGTTTGGCCCCGCCCAGCAGCCAGCCGGACAGGAGCGGATCGCCCTTGGCCTGGTACGTCGCGATCGCGGTCGTCTGCGAAGGGTCGGTGATCTCGAAAGCGGGGCTGTTCTCGAACCAGATCGCGGGCACGGGCGCCGTCACGTTCACGGTCGCCAAGTGCCCCTTCATGAGCTCAACGGACAAGAGCGAGCCCGGCGCGTAGAACTCGGTATTGCGGACCCCGGCCAAGACATTCTTGACGGGCAGCTTCAGCGCATCGATCGCGTAGTCGCTGGCACCGTTGAACGCGAGCAACGTACCGCCCCCACGCACGAAGGCGGCGAGCGCCTGCGCGCCGGGCTCCCCGAGTCCGCCGCGCAGACTGTCCGGGAAGGCCGCGCCGAGTCCGCCCGCGATCTGTCGGGCATTCTGGTCGGGGATGATCACGACATCGAATCGCGCGCCGAGGTTTCCCCCGCGGACCTCCTTGTCCGTGATGGAGGTGAAGGCCACGCCGTAGGCGTCGAACATCCAGCGTGTCCATCCTTCGTCCATGGTGGACGCGAAGCTGCGATAAATGGCGATCCGCGGAATCCCCGCCTTCCGCGACAGCTCCGGCACGCTGTACATGGGTTCCGCCACGGCGGCCACCGGCGCCGTGACGCTCGGCTCCGCGCCCGTGTATGCCGCGACCGCGACCCCGAAGAGCAGCGGAAGCGTGTGCGCCGTCACGTCGTACGGCCGTTTCGGCGGTCCGCCGGGATACTCGCGCAAATCGGGATATTTCTGACGCTCGAGCAACGCCTTGGCGTAGCCGCCGTACGGCTGCGTGGTCGAGATCACATAGCTGCCGGCCGGATAGGTGGCACTCCCGACCGCGATCGGGCCCGTGGACTCGCGCACCTCGACCTGGCCATGCTGCAACGTCCAGATCAACCGTTGCAAGGCCTGGGGGTCCTGCTTCTGCTTCGGAATCACGAAAGCGGTGGGCACCGGCGTCGTGGACCAGTCACGCGACGGGCTCATGGCGCGGTCTCCCAACGCCACGTAGCTCTCCAGCCACGCGCGACGATCCTTGGCAGCCTCCACGAGCAGGGCCCACGACGCGCTCACCTGGTACGCGACGATGTCGCCGTAGCGCCACGTGCCGCCCTTCCAGAGCGCAGGGAAGTTCCAGGTCGCGCTCTTCGCGTCGTACCCTCGTCCGGTGCCGAGCTGATCGAACGTGTAGTCGACCGCGGTCGCCAACCGGGCGCTTGCGGTCTCGGTCAGGATGCGCACGCCGCGATGGTAGAGCGAATACTGACGTGCCGGCGACCACTGGTCGTAGGACGCGTTGGTCGCGATCCCGCTCTTGCCTTCCGCGGTCATGCGCCAGCCCATCGCCATGCCGAGCGCGTTGGTGCCGGCGGTCAGGATGGGGTCGATGTTCGGTTCGACCGGGTCCATGTACGGCGGAATGAAGATGCGCCCCGCGTTCCCGCCCTGCTGGTGCACGTCGTTCACGATCTGGGGATCCCACGGCGTATACAGCGAGTCCACCGTGTAGCGCGTCTCCACCTGCGTGAACGCATACCAATCGCGGTTGTTGTCGTGCCCGGTGTACTTGTGGTAGAGCTGCGGCGGCTCGGTGCCTTCCGACTTGGTATCCAAGGTGCTGCGGTACCAGTCGCCCACGATATCGACGCCGTCCGGATTCTGCGATGGCACCAGGATCACGATCGTGTTCGCGAGCACCGATTTGGCGTCTGCGGTTTCGCCTCGGGCGAGCCGATCCGCGAGGACGAGCGGCGTGGTGAAACCGCCGACCTCCGTGGAATGGATCGACGACGTGATCAGGATCACGTTCTTGCCGTCGAGCAGCAGTTGCTGCAGTTCGCCGGGCTTGCGGAGGCGCGGATCCATCAGCTTCCGCTGGATCTGCTTGTAGCGGTCGAGATTCGCCAGCGTGGACGAATCGGCGATGAACACGGCGAGGAAGGGTCGGCCAAGCGTCGTCTTCCCGAGGATCCGCGTGGTGACGCGGGGGCTCGCCTTGTCGAGGGCGGTAAAGTAGTCGGTGATCTGCTTCCACGTGGGAAGCTTGCGGTCAGCGCCCGGCTCGTAGCCGAGGATGGATGCCGGCGTGGGCAATGCGGTTTTCTGACCGGTCACGGTGCGCGCGGGAGCAAGAACACCCGCGGCGAGGACGACACCGCACACCACTGCACGAATCGAGGACACGAGAGCTCCGGACAAAAGAGGATGCCGCGAAACTCGCCAGCGCGCGGGTCAACGTCAAGCGCGGACCGGACGATACCGTAGCGCCTCGGCTACCGCGGATTCGTGGATCGTATCCGTGGCGTCCAGATCCGCAATCGTGCGGGCGACACGCACGATCCGATGATACGCCCGCGCGCTGAGCCCCAACCGCTCCGCCGCGGTGTCGAGCAACTCCCGGGCCGCAGGCGTCAGCGCGCCGTGCGCGAGCAACCAGGTCCCCGCCGCGTCGGCATTTACCCGCCAATTCGCGTGCGCCGCGTAGCGTTCGCGCTGCTGGGCGCGGGCGTCCAGCACGCGGGCGCGAATCGCGTTGCTGGATTCCTCGGCGCCGTTCCGGCTCAGCACCGAGAGCTCGACGGCGCCCACGTGGGTATGCAAGTCGATCCGGTCGGCCAACGGACCCGAGAGCCGGGCGCCGTACCGCTCCAGGTCCGCCTGCGAACACCGGCAGCGATCCGTACCGTCGCCCGCGCGGCCGCAGGGGCATGGGTTCGCCGCGCCCACTAGCTGGAAGCGCGCCGGAAAGGCCACCGCGTGGGCTGCGCGAGCGATTACCACGCGCCCGTCCTCCAGCGGTTGCCGCATGGCGTCAAGGATGTACCGCGGCAACTCCAACAACTCGTCCAGAAAGAGAACACCGCGGTGCGCCAGGCTGACCTCCCCCGGGCGCGGACCGGGGCCGCCGCCGATCAGTCCGGCGACGGAAATCGTGTGGTGGGGGGCGCGAAAAGGAGGAATCGCGCTCGGGCGGGCGCCCGGCGGCAGGACGCCCGCCACGGAGTGCACGGCGACCACGTCAAGGAGCGCCTCGTCATCGAGTGGAGGCAGAATGCCCGGGAGTCGACGGGCGAGCATCGTCTTCCCCGTTCCCGGCGGCCCGATCATGAGCACATTGTGCGCGCCGGCGGCGGCGATCTCGAGCGCGCGTTTCGCGAGCGGCTGCCCGACGACGTCCGCAAAGTCGACCCCGTCGGACGGGCGCTCGACGACCGCACCGGCGGGACTCACCATGGCCGGCAGTTCGCCGGCGCGCAGACACGCCACGATCCCCGCGAGCGTCGTTGCCGCAACGATTCGCGCCTTGCCCACCAAGAGCGCCTCGGCCCCGTTCGCCTCCGGCAACACGACGCCCCGCAGCGCCCGCCGCGCCGCCAGCGCCGCGATCGGAAGTGCGCCCCGAACGGGGCGAATGCTGCCGTCGAGCCCGAGCTCCCCGACGACCAGCAGATCGCCCACCGCATCCGGGTCGAGTCGCCCGATGGCAATCAGGAGCCCAAGCGCGATCGGGAGATCGTAGGCGGTGCCTTCCTTGCGTACGTCAGCCGGCGACAGATTCACCGTGACGCGACGCGACGGCAACTCGAACCCGGCGTTGACGATCGCCGCGCTCACGCGTTCGCGCGCCTCCTTGACGGCTCCGCCCGGGAGCCCGACGATGGTCCACGCGGGGAGCCCGGGAGCGACGTCCACTTCGACGGTGACCGCGAAGGCCTCGACTCCGAGGACCGCAGCAGATTGAATGGCAGCAAGCATGCCGATACCGTAGCACGGCCGGGGTCGACGGCCGGTATCGTTTCCACGCCGCGCGAAGCGTATCCACGCCGCCGAAGGACGAGCCATCCGCGCCGCTGGTGCCGGTGGAACGGCCCCTCTAACTTGACTCCATGCCTCGCCTCTCCTTCGTCCGATCCGTGGTCGCTGCGCTCCTGATGAGCGTAGCGCCGTGCCTCCCGATGCTCGCGCAGGGGATGAAGTCTCCCGCTTCGGCGACGCCGGCGAACACGGAACCGCGTCAGGCGTCGTACGTGTCGTCGCGTCTGAATGACAAACCGCTCCCGGTCACCGATCGTGCCAGCGATGACAAGGGCGTGCAGTACGTCATCGAGTTCGATGAACTGATCCTCACCATCCTGCCCAAGCACGAGTTCCGTGCCGCGCTCAAGTACAAGCAGACACTCGCCTCCAAAGGGGCGGCCATGGGACGCGAGCCGTTGCAGAAGATGAACGTGTACGGCACCTGGGTCGCGGTCGGGTCGAGCATCCGATTCATCCCCGATCCGAAACGCGGCGGCGAGGGACTCCGGATTCTCGACGGCAGCTTCGCCGGCGACCGGATCAATGTGCCGTTCGACTATCGCAATGGGAGCGTGCAACGGCGTGCCGCCGTCGTGCTCATCAAGGACGACAAGATTTTCTAATCTGGAGTTTCCGATGCGCCGGACTGCCCTGCTCCCCATGTTGTTGGTCGGGTCTCTCGCCGGTGCGCAAGCAGTGGACCGCGCCGCCGCCACTCCCGCAGCGGGGCCGGCCGATGCGCATCTGGCATTGGTGCGTCCGCTCTACGCCAAGGAGAAAGCGTTCGAAACGGTGGCATATCTCGACCGATTCGTACGGTGGCCGGGAAACGCGGGGTTCGACTCCAGCATCATGCATGTCGCCGGCAAGCTGCGCGCCGCTGGCTTCGTCGAGCAGTCGACGGCGAAACCGTCCGACCGTCTGACCTACCGGATCGAGCGCTACCCGATGTCCGCACCCGCCTGGGAGCCGATCCACGCCTCGGTCGCGATCGTCGGCGCGAATGGCGCACGCACCATGGTCTACGGGTTCCCGCTGAATCGCAACATGCTCGCCACCAACTCCTTCTCCACGCCAACCGGAGGGATCGACGCGGCACTCGTGCGGCTGACGGCGATCGACAGCGCGGCCTTTGCCAAACAGGATGTGCGAGGGAAACTCGTGCTGCTCGACGCGGCCCCGGGCGGGCGCCGCGGAGGACTGTCGCAGCTGTATGCCGAGGCGGTGATCAAGCGTGGGGCGCTCGGCGCATTCGCCTACGCCATGCCCGAGTACCTGCTCCCGGAAAAACACCGGACGTCCATCCAGTTCACCAGCATCCCCTACGACACGGCGCATCGGGGGTTCGGCATGATGCTCTCCTACGAGGCGCGCGAGACTCTGCTCGGCGCTCTGCGGCGCGGCCCGGTGACGCTCCATGTGGAGACGGCGAGCCGCTTCACACCCCAAGCGGTCGAGCTCACCGTCGTGGCCGAGATCAGGGGCAGTGCCGCCCCTGACGAGCGGTTCGTGTACAGCGCCCACGTGCAGGAGCCCGGCGCCAACGACAACGCGAGCGGCGTCGGCTCACTGATCGAGGCCGCTCGCGTTGCGGCGTCCCTCGTGAAGAGCGGCAAGGAAGACCCCAAGCGCACGCTGACCTTCTTGTGGGGGCTCGAGATCCGATCCACGCAACGGTTCATCCAGCAGGACAGCGCACGCGCGCGCGGGATCCGGTGGGGGATGTCGCTCGATATGACCGGCGAGGACACCAAGAAGACGGGAGGCACGTTCCTGATCGAGAAGATGCCGGATCCGTCCGCCATCTGGACCCGCGGCGATGACCATCACACCGCGTGGGGCGGGTCGGTGCTCACCGAAGACAAGATGACGCCGCACTATTTCAACGACTTCGTGATCGGTCGCGCCATGGACGAAGCCCGCGGCACCGACTGGATCGTGCGGGCGAACCCCTACGAGGGTGGAAGCGACCACACGCCATTCCTCAGCGCCAGGAAGCCGGGGCTGCTCCTGTGGCACTTCACCGACGAATACTACCACACCGACGGCGACCGGTTGGACAAGGTGAGCGCCGACGAACTGCGGCACTCGGGAATCACGGCGCTGATCAGCGGGCTCACGATCGCGAGCGCCGACGCCAGCACCGCGCGCGGTGTGATCGCGGAGCTCGAACGCGCCGCGCTCACGCGGATCGAGACGGAGCGCGCGCTCTCGGCCGACGTCGTCGCGCGCGGTGGGAGCGTCGAGGCCGAACAGCACCTGCTGGATGTGTGGGGCGCGTGGTACCGCGATGCGCTCACGACCACCGCGGACATCGAAGTCGGGGGCAGTTCCGCGGCAACGACCGCCGCGATTCGGGGATCACAGGCGCGGGTGCAGGCCGCCGTCATCAAGGCGCGAAACTCGCTCAAGCTCGAGTAGGTTACGCCCGGAAATCCGCCGGCACGAGCAGCCGCTCGATCCCCTCGTACACCGCGATCAGATGCCGCACGTTCGACACGAAGTCGATCTGCGACACGTCGATCTCGAGCACCGGCCCGGCATACCATCCCGTCAATCGCAGGTGCGGCACGAACGCATCATATCGCGGATTGAGCGCCTTCACCACACGGACGAGTCCCTCGGGCAGCGCCGCGTCGAGCGACCGCTCTTCATGGCGTTGCCGATCCCCGATGTTCCGCAGGAGCGTGTCAACCGGCGCCCTGAGCACCACCAGCAGGCCGGGACGCACCAACGGCCGGAACTCGGCATCGAGCCGCGCGTCGATGACATGCAGCGCCTCGGTCGTCAGATACGGCTCGTCCATGTCGCGATGCAGCACCTCGCAGAACGCGAAACGGTCCGCCAGTGGCGACCCATCGATGCAAGTACTTGCTTGCAGATGCGGCATGGCCTGCAACTGCATCTTCCGGAGATCCAGGTACGCATGCTGGATGTCCAGCGCCGCATGCTCGAGTTGCTGTTTGGCCGACACCCACGTCGCGCTACCCCGGGCCTCGCGACCCTGCACATCGATGAACGTGTTGATCGCGCCGTAATACCGTCCGAGCGTGCGCTTCGCCGAGTGCTTCGCCGTGGCCAGCAAGGGGAAGAGCGACGGATTCTGCGCGATGTGGTCCTCGAAGCCGTCATCCGGGAGCTCGAACAGCGCGTTCATCCCGGTGCTGTACGCCAGCAGCTTGACCAGCGAACTCTTCCCGGCTCCGATGTTCCCGACGCAGGTGATCAGCGTCTGGTGACGGGAGAGATACGTGAGCAAGCGCCGTTCGACATTCGTGAGGCGGTTGGCGATCTCGTGCCGTCGGATCGTGGGATCCTCGACGACGCGGAGCGTCGTCCCCGCCAGTTGCGTCGGAGTCATCCGTTCACCCGGCGCGTCGCCAGCATGCGCCTCACTTTCTCGCGGATCGTCCCGGCGGCCACGTGGACATAGTCCGGATGCTCATTCATGTCGATCTCGGCGGGAAGGATCACGATGTCGGCGTCCGGCGGGACGATGGTGAGTTCCTGATATTTGCGTAACGTGCCGCGCCAGCTCGCGGCCAACGATTCATAGCATTCGTGGATCTCGCGCAGATACTGCGCGGTGATCGTCTGCGCGTAGCGGTCCCCGGTCGCCGCGCGCCGGAGGCGCCGCGTCTCCAGCAGCGCGGGTTCCGTGCGCAGATACACGGTGAGATCCGGCAGACGGATCCGCTCGTGATGCAGCGTCTGATGGAACAGCGTGGCGTAGAGCCGTGCGTGGGCGGCCGGCATTTCCCCCGCTTCGATCATGCGCTTCACGAACACCTCCGGCCCGTCCAGAAACGGACGGTCCTCGAGGATCAGCACACTTTCCCGCTGCTCGCGCGTCATCAAGTGGCGGATCTCACGCTGCTGCAGCACCCGCATGTGCAGGAACGCCGTCTCGGTGGGGAAGATGTTGGCGACACGGTCCTGATAGAACAGCGCCAAGCACTCGTCGGTGAGCGATCCGTGCTCCACCCGCTCGGTGAACGCATGGGTCTCCGCCCCACCCAGGAGTGCCTGCAGTTCACTGCGGTACGGGTCCGCGGCCAACGCGTTCATCAGGGTCGTCTTCCCCGAAAACAGGTTGCCCATGATCCCGATGTGGAAGTTCCCGAGTCCCATGTGCCGTGCGCTCCCGAACGTGAGGCCTACGCGGACGATGGATTCTAACGCCGCGAACGGCAACGTGCCTACCAGGGCGCGCGCGCCGATGACCGGAACGGAAGTCCCACCGCGGCGCCGGACGGGGGACCGGTTGCAGACCGTCCGGCCATGTCGCATCGTTAGCGCCATGCGACTCGGCCCCTCCGCCCTCCTACTGCTCGCGGCCCTCGGTGCGTGCACGCGCACGCCGCCCCTGGTGCATGTCACCGCGGACCAGGTCCGCCTGACCAGCCCGGACTCCTTTCTGGTCCGCTATCTGACATCGAAAGGCACCTTCGACGTCATGTTCCACCGCGACTGGGCGCCGATCGGCAACGATCGGGTGTACTACCTCACACGGGCCAAGTACTACGACGGGACGCGTTTCTTCCGGGTCGTCGACAAGTTCGTCGCACAATGGGGGATGGCCGGTGACACCGCCGTCGGCAACACGTGGCGGGCGCTGCGGATCGCGGATGACCCGGTGAAAGCCAGCAACGTACGCGGCACGGTGACGTTCGCGAGCGGCGGGAAGAACACGCGAACGACGCAGTTGTACATCAATTTTCGCGACAACACCCGACTCGACACCGCGAGTGCGGGACCGTACCCCCCTCTCGGCAAGGTGGTGGCTGGCATGAGCGACGTCGTCGACTCCTTGTATAGCGGATACGGTGAGGGAGCCCCCCGTGGCAAGGGCCCCGAGCAAGGGCGCATCAGCCGCGAAGGCAATGCCTACCTCGCCAAGGACTTCCCGAAACTCGACTCGGTCGTCACGGCCCGGGTCGTCAAGGAGTGGCGCCGCTGATGCCCCACACGGACGCCCGCTCCCACGCGGGACACCATGCCCTCGCCGCCGCGCGCTGGCGGATCGCCATCGTACTCACCAGCGCCGTGGTCGTCCTGTACTTCGGCTTCATCCTGCTGATCGCCTACGCGAAACCGCTCACGGGATCGCTCGTGGCCCCCGGGTTGAGTCTCGGCATCCTGCTCGGTGCGCTCGTGATCTTCGGCTCGTGGATCAGCACGTGGATCTACGTACGCTGGGCGAATACCCAGTACGACGCGCGCCTCGAGACGCTCAAGCAGGAGGCAGCCCGATGAACGCGCTCCTCCTGCAGGCGGCGACAGTCCCCATCACGTCATCCGCCACCCCGACGGCACCAGCCACCGCGATCGGCCAGCCGAACACCGTCGCGATGGCCTTCTTCTTCCTGTTCATCGCGGTCACGCTCGGGATCACCTATTGGGCCGCGCGTCGCACGCAGACCACCGAACACTTCTACGCGGCCGGACGCTCCATCAGCGCCGCGCAGAACGGATTCGCGCTCGCGGGTGACTACATGAGTGCGGCGAGCTTCCTCGGCATCGCCGGCCTGGTCTCGACCACCGGCTTCGACGGGCTCATCTACTCCACCGGTTGGTTGGTGGGGTGGCCGGTGGTCCTGTTCCTGGTCGCCGAACCGCTCCGCAACCTCGGCAAGTACACTTTCGCGGACGTGGTCGCCACGCGCCTCCGCTCGACGCCCGTGCGCATGGCCGCGGCCTACGGAACGCTCTCGACCGTGATCTTCTATTTGATCGCCCAAATGGTCGGCGCGGGCTCGCTCATCAAGCTCATGTTCGGGCTGAGCTACGAGAGCGCGGTGATGATCGTCGGCGCCGCCATGATCGCCTATGTGCTCTTCGGTGGGATGCTCGCCACCACCTGGGTGCAGATCGTGAAAGCCGCTCTCCTGCTCGGCGGCGCCTTCGCGCTCGCGATGTTGGTGCTCGCCAAGTTCGGAATGAATCCGCTCGCCCTGTTCGCCGCGGCGAGCACGAAGTATGGCGACGCCGTGCTCGCGCCGGGAAAGCTCGTCTCGAACCCGTTCGATACGATCTCACTCGGCATGGCGCTGATGTTCGGCACCGCCGGACTGCCGCACATCCTGATGCGCTTCTATACCGTCCCCGACGCACGCGCCGCGCGCACGTCGGTGTTCTACGCCACTGGCCTGATCGGGTTCTTCTATCTGCTCACGTTCGTGCTTGGTTTCGGCGCGATGGTGCTCGTCGGTCCCGACGCGATCAAGGCGGTGGACAAGGGGGGCAACATGGCCGCACCCTTGCTCGCCGAATACCTGGGCGGCACTCCGTTCCTCGGCTTCATCGCCGCCGTCGCCTTTGCGACGATCCTGGCGGTGGTCGCCGGACTGACGCTCTCCGGCGCAGCAGCGCTCAGCCACGACCTGTGGACGAGCGTGGTCCGGAACGGACAGGCGCGCCCCGGCGAAGAACTCAAAGTGGCGCGTGGCGCGACCCTCGCCCTCGGCGTGATCGCCGTGATTCTGGGCATCGTCTTCAAAGGCCAGAATGTGGCCTTCATGGTCAGCCTCGCCTTCGCGATCGCGGCGAGCGCCAACTTTCCCGCGCTCGTGCTCTCGATCTTCTGGCGGCGGTGCACCACCCAGGGCGCCGTCGCCAGCATGGTGATCGGCACCACCGCGACGCTCGTCTTGATCTGGCTGTCGCCCGTCGTGCAGGTCGACATCCTCAAGCATTCCGACGCGTGGTTCTCGCTCAAGAACCCGGCGATTCTCACGATTCCGGGATCGTTCGTCGTCGGAATCGTGGTGTCACTGGTCACCAAGGACGAAGTGGCGGCACAGGGGTATGATGCCAGTGTCCGCGACATGATCGACGGGGCGAACGCGCACTGACCGCGCGGGTGGGACCTTCGGCGACGCGGCGGGGGCCTTCGGGCACCCGCCGCGAGGCTTTTCAGGGGCTGACCACCGGATGCGCCCGCCCCCGCGCATCCACTCTCCAACTCGTCTCCACCCGATCGCCACGCATCCCGTAGATCAGATCGTTGAGATGCACCACGATGCACACGTGGTTCGGCACCACACGCACCACATCGCCGACCGCCGGTCGCCACTCGGTGCGGGACAGGTCAAGAATCCCGTGCTCCTCGCTCATCCGGCTCACGACCACATCGGGGCGATCGAGCAGCGCGCCGAATCCCTCCCCCGCCGCGCCGCGCATGGGCTCGCGGCCGAGCGCCTTTGCACCAGCATCGATGACGGCTTGACCGGGGACCGCCGTGCTCACCACCGTTGCCAGCACCGACAACGCACAGTCGTCCCACGCGCAGGCGCCGATCTCGGCCGTCGTACGGTCGTTGTACACGTAGGTACCCGGGCGCATCTCGGTCACGCCCGTGATCTCGTGGGTACGCCACATCGTCGGCGTGGACCCGCCACTGACGACCGTCGGCGCCAGCCCCGCCGCATCGAACGCCGCACGCATCCGGGCGATACCGCTCGTGAGCGTCGCCAACTCGGCGTCCTGGGCGTCCACGGCGGACCTGATGTGCCCGGGATAGAACGCCACGCCGGCAAAATGAAGGGGCGCACTCTCGGTGACCGTCCGCGCGAGCCCGATCGCTTCCTCGACGGTCGGCACGCCGACACGGTGCATTCCGACATCCACCTCGACGTACACCCCGATCGACCGCTCTGAGCGCCGCGCCACCCGCGCGAGATCCTCGATCGCCCGCGCGGAGTCGAGCGACACCGTGAGCCGCACCGCCTCCGGAACGGAAAGCAAGCGTTCCGCCTTGGCCCCGACGGGAGGATACGCGAGCAGGATGTCCCGGCACGCATCGGCCATCACCACCGCCTCCGCCGGCGTCGCACAGGTCAGCCCCACCGCTCCCGCCGCGACCTGCTGTGCCGCGACACCCGTGGCCTTGTGCGTCTTGATGTGCGGTCGCAGCGCAATTCCGTGCGATTCGGCATACGCCGCCATCCGCGCGATGTTGCGCTCCAGGCGGTCGAGATCGACGATCGGTGCTGGCGTCTCCAGCGTGCCGATCGCCGCGCCGGACGATAGCATCGGCAACGGCGGCATGTTCACATCCGGAACAGGTAGGAGGCCTTGAGAAAGAAGTTGTCGTTCTGTCGCGTGACGTTGCGGAAGGAGAACGACTCGGGCTCCGACATCTGCGAGCCGTAACCTGCGTAGAAAACCGTGCCCGGAATTGGTTTATAGGCGAACAGGAACTCGCCGTGCACCCCATTGTTGGTGACGGGGCCCAGATGGCGCCAAGCGGTACCGACCTGTTGGAGCAACGGCAGTCCGGTCCTTGAATCGTCAAAGAGTTCGCTGGTGTAATCCGCGAAGTATTCACCGATCACGCGGACGAACATCGCCGGACTCACCTGATACTCGAGCTTCACCCGCGGATCCTGCTGGCGTCCCACGCGTGTCCCCGTGCTCTGCCGGCGGTAGTCATTCAGGGTGTAGGTCAGACCGATGCGCAGTTGTTCCGACGCGCGGATGTTGGCCGTGATGTTCCAATAGGTGATGGCCGCGCTCGACCACTCGTAGAAGTTCTCGTCCTGTCCGAAGATGTAGGTCGTGCTCAGCGACCAGAACTTGAACTGCGGCGTGCCCAGCGTGATCACGAAATCACGGTTCGGAAGTCGCGGCGTGCCCGTGAAGGCCAGCGTGTCGCTGGCGGCACCGGGATGAGGGCGTTCGATCCGGTACTTGGCGCTGTAGAATGCCGGATCGTAGCCGAAAGACTCGAGCAGGAGTGACGCGCCCAAGGTCCACCCACCGCGCCACTGGGTGTTGATGTCGAAATGGAGCTTCTTGTCGCGCGCGTCGCCGGAGTGGAAGAAGTTCCGGTAGGCCCAGATCCCGTCCAGCACCACATCCGGGGAGACCTGCTCGACCAGCGCGCCGCGCTCGCCGAACCAACTCCAGCGTGGCACGAAGGCCGCGTGGACCTGGCCGGCGCGCGAGATGAACCCCGACTCCGTGCGGAAATCGTCGGAGATTCCCGTGAACTGGGTTCGCCACGCGAACTCGCGTCCATTGCGATTGTAACGCGTGTCCCAAAGCGGCGCGTTGGTCTGCACGCCATTCCTGCTCGTCGCACTTCCTGCCACCTGCCATTGGAGCGAGTAGATCGTGTTCCACACTTGGCGCCCATCCACATCCAGCACGCGATTCCAGTCGTTGCCGTTCATGCGGTCCGTGTACATCACACCGACGCGCGACGATGGTCCGATGTCGCGCTGCAGACGCAGGATGTTGAAGAGCGGATTGTCGCGTCCGGTCGTCGACGCGGTGGTCGCGTCGAGCGCGGAAAGCACCGCGATGTCGGTGGTTCCCACCTTGCCGGCGATCTTCGCCGCAGCCACGGGCTGCACGATACGGCGCGTGTAGATCAGGGTGTTGGGCACCGCGAACTGTTCGATGCCATCCAGGAAGAAGGGTCGCTTCTCGGGATACGACAGCGCGGCGCGCGGATCGAAGCTGATCTGCCCGGCATCCGCCTCCACCTGGCTGAAGTCGGGGTTCACCGTCCCGTTCATCGTCAGGTTGTTGGTGATCCCCCACCGGATGTTGCCGCCGAGTTTCGGTGAGCCGGCGGCGTAGTGCCACGCGCCGCCGGACGTCGCCGGCGTGCCATCGGTCCGTTGCGTGATCTCCGGTGTGACGTCAACGACCAGGCCGCGCCGCAAATCGCTGAGTTGGGCGAGCGTTCCACTCTGCCCAAGGAACGTGGCGGAGCCGCGTTTGGCAGGCACCCAGCTGTTCTCATGTCCGCGGTACTGCACCACCCGCACGACATTGATGCCCCAGGACTGCACGTCGAGTGACTGGTACTTGAGGCTCTTGAAGGGGATGCGCACTTCCACTTCGTACCCCCATTCCGTGACATGTCCCTTCGATTCGTAGACGAAATCCGGCGTCAGGTCCGGCGCTTCACGCGCGGCGCCGATGCCGCCACTGAACCCGCCGCCGGTGATATTGCCGCGCTCGACCAGGATGCCGTCGGCCTGGATGCCCAGCGGATTCACCATGAAGACCGATGCCTGCCGGCCATCGTTGAACGTGCTGAGATACAACTGCACGTTGTCATCCTGCGAGATGCGATCACGATCGGCGAGCGTGGCATGCACGCTCTCCTTCGGTTGGAAGGCACGAATCCCGAAGTAGATCGCCGTCGGTGAATACCACACGAGCACCTGCGTCGAATCGGCTGCCGGGAGCCCGTCGAGGGGCGCATACTGCGAGAATCCGGTGAGCACCGAGGCCTCGCCCCACACGGGATCATCGAGCACGCCGTCCAGCTTCACCTCGCCGGCCACCCGAGGCAGATGCACCTCGAGCTTCTTCGCGACACCACTGTACACCTGTCCGACGACGGGGGTGTCATGGCGTGGCGGCTGTGGGACCGAAGGACCGGGATGACCGACCGACACGGCGGGCGGCATCACGTGGAGTGCGGCGATCAGGAAAGGAACAAATGGCACGAAGTATCGTCCGGTTGAGGGGTCACGCGGCGCCGCGGATCACGTCGTGGTAGGGGGCGTTGACCGGGTCTTGGTCTTGCGCGAGGTCTTTCGCGTGGTCTTTCGCGTGGACTTGCGCGTCGTCTTTCGCGTCGCGTGCGTCGTCTTCGCCGTCGTGCGCGGCGCCAGGATCGTCCCCCGACACTTCGCCGATCCACACTTGCAGCCGTAGAGACGGAACTCGTCATCCGCGGTCTCGGAACCGTCACGCTCGAAGGCGTAGTCGTAGCACAGTTCCTCCCCCGCGCGAATGTCGCGCTTGGCATCGATGAACACCCGCGCCTGCTCGATCACCGCCTCACAGTTGGGATCGCACGCGTGATTGAGGAACCGTGAATCATTCCCCCGCACCGCGCCGTCGATCACGACGCGACGGTTCACGGTGAACAGGAAGGTGTGATGCCGGCGCATCGACGCATCGTCATAGCGGCTGTCCGCCACCGCATGGGAAACGCGCTCCCCCACGTACTCGATCAGTCGCTCCCCTTTGACGATGTCACGTGCCGCGAATCCACCGCGGCCCGCGATCCTGGAGCGCTTGATGACCACCGCGCTCGTGCCTGCCGCCTTCACCGTGCTGCGCGCCATCCGAGTTCCACTCCCAAGTAGTAGTTCCGGAGCGGAGCGGGCTCCAAGACACGCCCCGCGGCTCCGTTGATCGTGACCGCGCCGACATACGCGCGATTCGTCGCATTGTTGACGCCGATGAAGGGCGACCAGCGCACCGCTCGCTCTCCCCCACTCCCGCTCACCCGCACATTCAGGACACCGGTCCCGGTCCCATCCACGCGCTGCGTGTTCTTGTCGTCGGCGTACTGTGCATCGCTCCACGTGTTGTCGACAGACACCGTCGCGCCCGCCACACGCGCCTCAATCCCCACGCGGACAACGCGCGCCGGCACCCCGGCCTCGCGCTTCCCATCCAACGTATCAGCCGCGACGCCGCGCGGCACGATGTACCGCACGAACCGGTAGTCCGCCTCTGTCCACCCGCCGGACGCCAAGAGCCATGACGCGATCTGCCATTGCACCCCGACCTCGACACCGCGATGCCGCGTCCGGCCGGCATTGCGGAAGAACGAACGTCCGTCGGTCGCAAGATACTGGATAATCGCGTCATCCGCGTACGATTCGAAGACGCTGAGCGTGTACGAGGCGCGTCCCGCGCGTCCGCGCGCGCCAAGCTCCAGCGTGCGCACCCGCTGCGGTCCAAGCTCTGGATTGAAGCCGCCAAGACCGTCCGGACGTGCGTTCAGTTCGGTGGTCGTCGGCGTCTCGAAGGCACTCGACCAGTTCGCATACGGGGCGAACCACGCTCCGAGCGACCAACTGACGCCAAGATGCCCGGTCGCCGCGGTCATGGTGCGCGCACCGCTGTTGTCCACCTTGTCCGCCAGGAAATGATCCTGCACGGCGAATCGCAACTGATCCCAGCGCGCACCGGCGTCCAGATGCAGACGCCGCATCGGCGCCCACGTCAGCTGCGCAAACGGCCCAACGGCGGTCACGATCTCGTCCTGGAAGAGCAGCAAGGTGTCGGTCAGCACACTCGGATGTCCGCCGGTCGCACGCGAGTTGCGGCGGATGTCGGTGCTCTGTTGCGCGTCGAGACCGGCGGCGAGCTGCGGCGCCGCGCTCCCGGTGCCCAGCGGCCGCGAGGCGTCCAAACGCAGCCCGGTCACCGAGCGATTGATGGTCGAATAGGTCCCGACGTTCGCCACGCTCACACCCGCGGGCGTGGTCGCCAACGGGTTGTCGACGAATCGGCGCACCACATACGCGGTCGCTCCCCAGGACTGGCCGTCGGCGTCATGCGATGCCCGCACCGAGAACTGATTCTGCGAGATCGCCCGACTCGCCCCGCGCGCCACATTGACGGCGGCAGCGGAGTCCCGATTCTTCGCATACTCCGCCGCGGTCAACGCTCCGGGATTCAGCGCCTCGGGCGTCTCCGCGACCGCGGCCCGCAGCGCCAGCGTGACCCCGCTCGGCAGCGACCAGTCGGTGGCCGCCATCAACTGCCGAAGGTCCGCCGCGCTGTACTGCCGCGCCCCGTCCAGCACCGTCCGCGAGAACGACAGCGCGCCGACCATGTTCCCGACGCGCCCGGCGGTGCGCGATTGCCATTTCCGCAAGCCGAACGAACCGGTCGTCGTGCGCAGTGTCGTCGCGAACGGATCCGGCGCCGAGAGATCCGTCGTGAACGCGATCACCCCGCCGGATCCATTGCCGTAGAGGGACGATGCCGACCCGCGCAGCACTTCGACCCGTGCGATGTCGCCCAAGTCGATGTTGGTCAGCTGGCTCTGGCCATCGGGCAGCGACTGGGGCACCCCGTCCAACAGCACCTTCACCCCACGCATCCCGAAGTTGGCCCGCGCGCCCGCGCCGCGAATCGACAGCCGCTGATCGACCGAATAGTTGTAGCGATTGGAGACGACGACACCTGGGATCCCTGCCAACGCTTCGTCCACGCCGAGCGTGGCGCGCCCCTCTCGGAGTTGCTCTTTCGTCACGACACCCACGGCCCACGGGGCGACGTCGGCCGGCGCGTTGCCACGAGTCACGGTCACACGGACGGCGGAGACCCGCCGCGCCGAGTCGGCGCGCACGACGCTGTCGGCGGCGCTGCCTTGCGCGGCTACCGGTGGTGGTGGTGCGGTGGCGGCGAGCAGCAGCGCTGCGGTCAAAGACGGAAGGAATCGTGGGCGCATATCCAGAAGAATAGCATCTGCGGAGCCAGGCCGTAGCTCGTGACGGGGCAAGGACTTGCGCGGCCCATCCTGACTATTTATGCATTGAATGTGCATAATCTCGCATCTCCCACCATGCCGCACCTCGGCGATCCGCACGGGCCGGGGCTCGTCGACGAATCGTTCACCCCATACACCAGTGCCGCGCCCTCCGTCACGGTCCGGCGCGCTCAGTTGGTGGATGTGCTCCAGTTGTGCGCACTGGTGAATAGCTATGCCGCCGAGAAGCTGCTCCTCCCCCGCTCCACCGAGCAGATCGCGCTGGCACTCGATGACTACACCGTCATGGTCGACGCCGGTGGACGCGTGCTCGCGTGTGCGGCACTCACGGAATATTCCCCGTCCGTCGCCGAGATCTCGTCGGTCGCGGTGCTCCGCGAACTCCGCGGCCGCGGCTACGGCGCGCAGGTGGTGCTCGCCGTCGAGCAGGTCGCCCGCCAGCGCGGATTCGCGCACGTCTTCGCGATGAGTCTCGCCGAACCGTTCTTCCGGTCCCTCGGCTATGCACTCACGCCGCTCGATGAGTATCCCGAGAAGGTGGCGCGGTACAGCGATCTCGAGGCCTCGGGCGTCGAGATCGTCCCCAAACGCTGCTTCCGCAAGTCGCTCGACTGATCGGCCGGGCTAGGCGTCACCCCGCCGCCCCATGCATCTTCCTCCCATGAGCATTGCCCATACGGACCCCGCCACGGGCGTCGTCGTGCGCGTCTTCGACCCGCATGACGACGCCGCGATCGAACACGCGCTCGCCCAGTGCGCATCGGCCGCGGCCCGCTGGCGCCAGTCCACCGCCACCGAGCGATCGGCACTGCTGATCCGCATCGCCGATCGCCTGGACGCCGAACGCGACGCGCTCGCCGCACTGGCCACGCGCGAAATGGGAAAGACGCTCCAGTCCGCGCGCGACGAAGTCGCCAAGTGCTCCGCCTGCTGCCGACACTTCGCCACTCACGCCGCCGCCCGGCTTGCACCGCAGTTGCTGACCATCGACGGCGCCACCGCCACGCTCCGGCATGAACCCATCGGCGTCGTGCTGGCCGTCATGCCGTGGAACTTCCCGTACTGGCAGTTCTTCCGGGCCGCCGCGCCGGCGATCGCCGCCGGCAACGCGATGCTCCTCAAGCATGCGTCGAACGTTCCACAGTGCGCGCTGGCCATCGAGCGGATCGTACGTGAGGCCGGTGCCCTCGCCGGTGCCCCGGAAGGCATGGTGCGAACCCTGCTCGTGGGCGCGGCGCGGGTCGCGGCGCTGATCGCCGACGCGCGCATCGCCGCAGTCACGCTCACGGGCAGCGAGGCGGCGGGACGAGACGTCGCCGCGCACGCGGGGCGCGCGATCAAGAAGACCGTCCTTGAACTCGGAGGGAGCGACCCGTTCATCGTCCTCGCCTCCGCGGACCCGATCGACGCCGCTCGTGCCGCCGTGCGCGGTCGCATGATCAACACGGGGCAATCGTGCATCGCGTCCAAGCGATTCATCATCGACGAGCGCGTGGCGGACGCCTTCGAAGCCGCGCTCGTCGCGCAGGTCGGCGCGCTCCGCGTCGGTGACCCGATGGACGCCGAGACGGATATCGGCCCGCTCGCCACGGCGCAGATCCGCGATGAACTCGCGGATCAAGTCCGCCGTTCCGTGTCGGCGGGCGCACGCGTCGCGGTCGGCGGCGCCGCGCTCGAACGCCCGGGCTTCTATTATGCGCCCACGGTCTTGCTCGACGTGCCGCGCACCGCCGCGGCGGCGCTCGAAGAAACGTTCGGCCCTGTCGCACCGGTCTTCCGCGCCCGCGACACCGCCGATGCCCTGGCCTTCGCCAATGATACCCCCTTCGGTCTTGGCGCCAGCGTCTGGACCCGCGATGCCGTGGAAGCGGAGCATGCGGTGGCCTCCCTCGAATGCGGGATGGTGTTCGTCAATGCGACCGTCGCGAGTGATCCCCGGTTCCCGTTCGGTGGCGTCAAAGCGTCAGGCTACGGCCGCGAGGTGGGCGACGCGGGACTCCTCGAGTTCGTGAACCTCAAGACGGTCCGCGGGAGCCTCTGACCCCGAGCGACACCGTCGGCCGTTGGCGTTGCTCAACGCTTGCTGCGTGAGCGCTCGAAGAACCGCTCGACGCGACTCCGCAGCCAGCCCTGGATCCCGTCGTGATCGGCCAACACCTCGCGTACTGCCTCGCGCCACGCCTCCTGCATTTCCGCCGCATCGGTGAACCGTTGGTCGGGATCCGCCTCCAGTCCGCGACGCAGCCACGCCGCGACCGGTGGCGCGAAGTCGTCCAGCGTGACACGCCCCGCCAGCTGCATCGCGAGCAACGCTCGCGAATCGTCGGCCTGATACGGCGGCTCACCCTTCAGCACGAAGTACACGATGGCCGCCATCGAGAACAAATCGGCGGAATCCCCTTGCGGCTCTCCCAGCAACTGTTCGGGTGGGGCGAACGTCGGTGTGCCGCTCGAGCCGGCGATCTCTTCGCCCATCGCGTTCGCGATCCCGAAGTCGGCGATCCGCCAGCGGTGATAGCGGTCGATCAGCAAGTTCTCCGGCTTCAGGTCGCGATGGATGATGCCGGCATCGTGCGCCACTTTGAGACCGTCGAGACAGCCGTCGACCTCCTCGGCGATCTGCTCCAGCGGCTGCGGCCCGGACCGCCGCACCAGATCCGCCACGGAGCCTTCCTCCTCGAGCTCCATGATGTACCAGTGCACCCCGGCCTTGGAATCCCAATCGTAGATCGGGACGATCGACGGGTGTTGCAGCCGCGCCGCCATCTGCGCCTCGCGCCGGAAACGTGCAACCGCCTCGTCGCTCTTCGCGACCGAGGGATGCAACATCTTCAGTGCGACTTCACGTTGCAAGGTCAGGTCACGGACGCGCCACACGGATCCGAACATCCCCGCCCCGAGTGACGCGAGCACCTCGAAGTCGTCGCCCGTCGCCCACCGGAGGCGGGCCTCCTCGCTGATCGCCTGGTACTCCCCGGATGCCATCTCCACCCCCAACCCCGAGGTGCCGGACGCCGAGATCTTGTCCAGCGCCCGCAACAGCGAGGTGACCGAGTGGAATCGATCCGACGGACTCGACGCCAGCGCCCGATCCAGCAACTCGGCGACGTTCGACGGGCAATCCGGACGCACCAGACGGATCGGTGGAATCTCGGAGCGCGGCGGCAGTTCTCCGGTGAGCATCAGGAAACAGGTGGCCGCCAACTGCCATTGATCGGACAACTGCGTGGGGGCCCAGACACCGTCCTCCCACTCGGGAGCCATCGGCGTGAAGGCTGGGTCCGGTTGCAGTCCCGCGGGAATCGCCGTGGCCGGCAACGCCCACTGCCATCCCAACACCCAGACGCGCCCCGCGGGGGTCACGTAGGCCGTGTCGGGTGATACCGCGCCGTGGTGGTCGCCCGCATCGTGCAGATACGCCACCGCGGACCCGACCGCGCGCAGAATGCGCAACACATCGGGGATCGGTTCGGCGCCCAAGCGACGCACGCGTGCCCCCACGGTCTCGCCGGCGATCCAGCGACGCAAGAATCCCGGCCCTCGTCGACTGTCGGGGGTGTGCGTCCAGAAGTGGTAGGTCGTGGGAATCGCCGGATGATTCCGATGCGCGAGCTCGCGTGCTTCCTGGAACAACCACGCCGCGTGCGCCGGATCCGGCGCGGTGACCAGCGCCAGCGAACGGCCGAGCGCATCCATGATCTCCTGTGCATGCCGATGCCCGGTGTACAAGCCGTTCGCGACCCATTTCCACCCGGGCGGCAACTGCCACGACGCCAGGTGCGGCGGGATCTCCGTCGTCCGGATCGAAGGTTGCGGCAAGAGGTCTCGCATCGCTCGGAAAGTTGTCAGGAGGCGCGGGCAAGAGCCAGTGCGATCCGCACCTGCGTCCCCTGCTGACCGGGCGCCGTGCTGCTGGCCACCAGGATGCTGCCCCCCCACCCTTCGATGATGCGGCGACTGATGGCAAGCCCAAGTCCGCTGCCGCTGGTGCGCGTCGAGAAGTGCGGCTCGAAGATGCGTGGGAGTGCGGCGTCGGGAATGCCGTGTCCGTCGTCGGCGACGGTGATCATGACCTGATCCCCCGCGACCGCCACGGTGGTCGTCACCGTCCGCGCATCCGCAAGACGCGCATTCTCCAGCACGTTCAGCAGCACCTCGCGAAGTTCACCCGCACGCGCCATCGCAAGACGTGGCGCGTCCGTGCCCATGATCTCCCACCGGACGCCATCGGCCCCCATGCGCTCCAGCTCGACCACATCGTGCACCACTCGCGCGGTATCGACGGGCTCCGCCGGCAACCGCTCCGTGGGAACCGTGCCATACTTGCTGAAGGCGCGCGCCACTTCGTCGAGCCGGTCGATCTCGCCCAGCATGCGCGTCACGTTCTCGTCCAACACGGTGTCGAAGTCCACCCGCGGATCCTGCCGCGCGCGCCGCAGATGCTGCATGCCGAGCCGCATCGGCGTGAGGGGGTTCTTGATCTCGTGCGCTACTTGGCGCGCCATCTCGCCCCACGCCAGGACGCGCTGGGCGCGTGCCTCCTGCTCTCGGCTTGCTTCGAGGTCGTGCGCCATCTGGCGGAATGCCGTGAACACCGGCTGGAATTCGACGGGTGGGTCCGCCTGCAACCGCGGCTCCCGTTCCCCCGCGGCGAGCGCGAGCGCGCCGCGCTGCAAGGTGCCGATCGGCAGCGAGAGCTGGCGCGCCGCGAATCCCGAGAGCACGAGGGCCCCGAGCCCGCCGAGTGCGGTGGCGAAGAGCACGAAGATGCCCAGGTCGCGACTGCGGCGGTCGAGCGCGAGATCGTCGGTCCGCGCCGGCGCCGCAAGGACCACCTGCGCAACGCCGGCGTCGGAACTCCGATAGCCGAAGTGCATCGGCGAACGCCCGACCATCTCCTCGCTGCCCGCCGTGATATCGTCGCGCAGCAGGAGGCTCCGCGCGGCGGCGGCCGGCAACAACCGGCCGACCGGCGACAGGGCTTCGAGAATCGGATCACTCGCTCCCACCATGACGCCGTTCGCGAACAGGAGCAGCGGGGTTTCGAAGCGATCCGCGACGTCGCTCAGGCGGAGACTGTCCGTCGTGACCGCCACCCCGCGCAGCAGTTCGCGCACGAGCAGATCGCGTGCCTGCTGTTCGTCGCTCTGGAGGCGGCCATAACTCCATGCCGCGAACGCGCCCGCCGGCATCACGAAGAAGGCGAACAGCGCGAAGGTCAGCTGGGCGCGATACGACCGCAACCACCGGCGCCGCTGCCAGCGGAACCAGCGGAAGAAGGCGCCATCCGCGACGACCAGCAACGACCAGAGGACACCGAAGAGCAGCAGATCGAACAGCACGATCAGGGCGCCGCGCGGTGCCAAGGCCTCGTACCCCCGGAGCTCGACGGTGGCATGCACGCGCGACACGCGCGCGCCGTTCGGCTCGGGGAGGAAGAAGTCGCCGTGGAGCTCATCCTGCAACCGCTCCCAACCGGCGGTCATCGACACGCGCTTCTCGTCGTGGCGCAGCGTGTACGGCGGCTCGGCGAGCGGTGGCGGGGCCATGCCGATCAGCGCACCGAACGGATCGCGCGACATCAATCGGGTGCGCGGCGCCACGACGACGGTCGTCACCGACCGATCAGCGTGCGGCACCGAGAGCACCACGTAAATGCCCGGAATGCCCGCGACGGTGCGGATCGTCGGTTGCCGGTCGCCCGCCGCCGCGCGCGCCAGCAGCTCGAGTCCGCTGGGGATGCCGGGCCCGACATTCACGCGCAGATCCGCCGTCATGTGGCCGGCGCCGTCCCAACTCGACAGCTCGACCGGGAAATCGGCGCTCGCGAGATCCGAGGCCGCGTAATCCGAGAGGAGCTCCAACCGGCTGCGCGGCGCCCGCTCGGGGTTCAGCTGCGCCGTGAATCGCTGGAGATACGCGGCCGCCTCCACATCAGCCGACCGCAACCCTTGGACGTCGCGCTCGGCCATCTGCACGCGCGCGCGCACCACTTGGCCCCAGGTCAGGGCGGTGGCGCCGCTCGCCGCGACGATCGCCGTCGCCAGAACCGCCCCGCGCCCGGCGCGCGCGAAGGCCAATGCCACGATGGCCGCGACCCAGAGTGCCGGATAGTACGCGGGATACGCCCCGGGCGCACGGATCAGCGCTGGTGCGAGCAGCGCCGACACGGCGGCGATGACGGGCGCGATCCACACCGGAAGTCCGAGGACGCCGCGTAACGCCGCGCGTCCGGCACCGACGCCAGCCAGCAGCACCGTCACCGCCGCCAGGAACATCGTGAGTTGCCACGCGAGCCACAGTCCGGCGGTGACCCCGCCGGTCGGCACCTGCACGCCGCGTGCGAGGTCACCCAGGACGATCGGTCCTGCGCCCGCGATCACGAGCACGCCCACGACCGCAAGGGCGCGATTCCCGATGCGCCAGCGTTGGCGCAGTGCCGTCATCAGCGCCATCAGCACAAGGGCGCACGAGATCGCGAGTGCCCCGATGCTCCCGGTGAACGCCCCCCCTTTCGCCACATAATAGAACGCCGGATTGAACATCGGCGTGACATTCGAGAAGCTCGACAACGGAACGATCGCCACCGCCGTGAGCGCGACCCCGATCCCCATCAGCCGCGACGCCACTCCGCCGCCCCGCCAGGTCGCCGCGAGCAGCAAGAGCAGACAGGACGCCAGTACGAGCCCGGCGTACCACCGCCCCCGCTCGAGATTGCGGGCGCCGATCATTTCCGGTGGCGGCGCCACGCTCCGGAAGCCGAGGATCGGAAGCCCCGCGTGCGAGACGATCGTGAGGGAATCGCGCACCGCCGACGACACATCCTCGTAGACGAAGCCCGCCACCCCACTCTCCGCGACGACCGCGCGATCCAGCGGGGTCACCAGGTTGTCCGCCGGGGGTTCGGCATGAATGATCGCCTCGGCGATGGCGCGATCCGCGCCGCGCCCGGCGATGGCATAGAGGGTCAAATAGAATGGAGTGCCGATGGCACCCACCGGCCCCGCCAGCGAATCGACCGGCGCCACGATGCGTCCCGACCACGCGAACGGGACGCCGCCGCGGACGAGCGTGATGGCGCGATGCCCCCGACCGCGCCGGAGGGCCTCGACTCGCGCGAAGGCGGCGACCGGTTCGCTCGGGAGGTCCAAGGCGGCGTTCGCCGCTTGTTGCAAGGCCGCCGCTTCCGCTTCCAGCACGCGCGCGAGCGCCGCCGCCCCCCGCCGTTCGACCGCCGCCGCCGACGCCCGTGGCGTGGCTGCATCGATGGCGCGCTGTCGTTCGGCACGCCCCGCTAGCACCAGCAGGACGCAGCCCATCGCGAGGAAGGCCACGCGTGGCCAGACGCGGAACGCGGGCCACGTGGCCGTCGCACACCACACGAGGCCCACGGCCAGCGCCAACACCGCCACCACCGACGGCGACCGCAACCAGACTGCGCCGGCGAGAACGGTGGCGGTGGCACTCAGGGCCCACCAGGGTCGGAAATGGCCTCTCACGCTTGGATAATACCATGCCTACCGACGAAACGCTCCATTTTCCGGGCCGAGGGTCGTTATCTTTCGTGGATGCCTTGGAAAACGGCCCTCACCGTCCTCGCCCTGTGTACCACCGCCCTGCCAGCGGTCGCCCGGGCGCAGGTGACATCGTTGGACGAGGGCAGTTTCTCCCTGAGTCGGAGCGGCGAAGTGACCGGACACGAAAATTTTTCCATCCGTTCCGCTCCTGGAGCCCGGGACCGGATGATCGTCGCCCGCGCCACTGTCCTCGCCGGCCCGCGGCGCGTGGACCCGATCCTCAGTGCCGACACCTCCGGATTCCCCGTGGCGTACCAGTCGCAGGTCAAGGTGGACGGGCGCGAGATCCAGCGGTATGCCGGCGTCACGACCGGCACCCGCTACGCCTCGCGCGCCCAACTCCCGGACGGCGAGTCCTCCCGCGAGTTTCGGCTCCTCCCCGGCACCGTGACCGCCGATGATGAGATCGTCCATCACCTGTGGTTCATTGCGCGGCGCGGCGTCGGGGCGGTGGTCCCCGTGCTCGTGCCGAACCGCAACGTGGTCGAGCAGGTCCGCGTAGAGGGGGTGGCGCAGGAACGCCTCAAGATCGACACGCGGGACCTGGAAGTGACCCATCTGCGTTTGGTGACCGTGGGAACCAACGTCACCAGGGACGTGTGGCTCGACGGCGATGGTCGGCTCGTGAAAGCGCGGATCCCTGCCCTCCGACTGGACGCCGTTCGTGATGACCGCTAGCCCGCTGAAACCCTCCCGCGTGTCCTGCCGTAGGGTCTCGAGTCCCCATTCTCGCAAGGAACCGTTCCTGATGCCAACGCTGCGCTCCGCGCTGCTGCTGTTGATGACCGTCGCGCCGGTGGCCGTGCACGCCCAAGGCACGGCCACCACGCTGTCGCTCGATGAGGCCATCAGCCTCGCCAAGCGGAACAATCCCAGCTACCTGCAACTCCTGAACTCCCGCACGCGGGCGGACGCGAACCTGCGCGCCGCCTACGGCAGCCTCCTGCCGTCCGCCAGCACCAACATCGGCACCGGGTTCCGCCAGGGAAAGCAGGAGATCGTGAGTGGCGTGGCCTTCGGGTCGACTTCCGACATCCTCACGTCGAGTTGGGGGCTGAACGTCAGCTACAACTTCAGCGCGCGCACGCTGACCAATCTCCGTTCCGCGCGCGCCGCGATCGAGGCCGCCGATGCCGACATCGCGAACGCCGACCAGCAGCTGCGCTCCGTCGTCGTGCAGGAGTATGTCGCCGTGCTGCAGCGTCAGGCGCAAGCCGCGCTGCAGGACACGCTCGTCGCCTTCAACCAGTTGCAGCTGGACCTCGCCAAGGCCAAGGCCGGGGTCGGCACGGCGACATCGCTCGATGTGATCCGGGCCGAGGTCGCGCTCGGCACGCAGCAGGTCGCGGCACTGCGTGCGCACAACGACGAAACCGTGGAACGGCTCCGGCTGTATCAGCAGTTGGGCGTCCCCGCGGTCGCCGATGTCCGCCTGAACTCCACCCTCACCATCACCGAGCCCAGTGCCGATCTCGCCCAGCTGATCGGCATGGCCCAAAAGACGAATGCCTCGCTGTTGTCGCTCCGCCAGCGCCAGGTGGTGGCCGACCAGAGCGTCCGCGCCGCGCAGGGGGGCTACCTCCCGACCGTCTTCGCCTCGGCCGGCATCGGTGGATCGCAGCAGAAGTACACCGATGTGAACTATCTGCTGAATCAGGGCACGGCGCAGGCGGCATCGGCCAAGGCGTCGTGCTTCGTCCAGGATTCGCTGCGTCGCGGGGCCGGGATGCCCGGCATCAGCACCTGCGGCGCCATCAGCTTCTCGACCGCGCAAGCCGACGCCGTCCGCGCCAGCAACAGCCAGTGGCCGTTCAACTTCAACTCGAACCCGCTGACGCTGTCGGTGGGCGTGTCGCTCAACCTGTTCGACGGCTTCAACCGTGAGCGGACGCTGCAAGCTGCGGCCGCCGACCAGTCCGACGCCCGGTACAACGTCCGCGCTCAGGAACTCAAACTGACCGCGGATGTGTCGCAGACCTTCACCACGCTGAGCGCCGACTTCCGGGTCCTGAAACTGCAGGAGCAGAACTCCGCGGCCGCGCGGCAGGCGTTGCAGTTGGCGCAGGAGCGCTATCGCGTCGGACTGAACAGCCTGGTGGATCTGCAGCAGGCCCGCGCCGATTACGATCGTGCGGAAACGGATCGCATCAACTCGATCTTCGAATACCACCGCGCGTTCGCGGCGCTCGAAAGCGCTGTCGGCCGCCCTCTTCGCTAACGGGACCCGTCATGACCAAGACCACCAAATACCTCATCGCCGGCGTCGTCGTCCTGGCGGTCGGGGGCGTCGCCTACGGCGCCTCCCAGAAGAACAAGAACAAACCGACCGAGGTCCGCATCGAAGCCGTCGAGCATCGGGATCTCGTGGCGTCCGTGACGGCCAGCGGCCAGGTCCGTCCGCACACCAAAGTCGACCTCTCGTCCGACATCACGGGCAAGATCGTCAAGCTCGAGGTCAAGGAAGGCGACTACGTGACCAAGGGGCAGTTCCTCCTGGAACTCGACGCCCAGCAGTATGAGGCCGCGGTGCAGCGTGCCGAAGCCGGACTCGCCAACGCCAAAGCCTCGGCCGCCCAGAGCAGCGCCAGTCTGACGCAGGCGCAGAGCAACTATCGTCGCCAGATGGAGATCCGCAAGAGCAATCCCAACCTCGTTTCCGAAGACCAGCTCGAACAGCTGAAAACGGCGGTCGAGGTCAACACCGCGCTCGCCGATGCCTCCAAGCACAACGTCGAGCAATCGGAAGCCGGCCTGAAGGACGCCAAGGTCGCGCTCGCCAAGACCAAGATCTACGCCCCGATGAGCGGCCGCGTGACGCGGCTCGTGGTCCAGAACGGCGAAACGGCCATCATGGGAACGCTCAACAAGGATGCGGCGACGTTGCTGACGATCAGCGACATGACGGTTCTCGAGACCAAGGTCAAGGTCGACGAGACCGACGTCAGCCGCATCGCCCTCGGCGATTCCGCCATCATCCAGCTCGACGCCTTCCCCGACACCACCTTCCTCGGCAAGGTGGTCGAGATCTCGAACAGCGCCGTGAAGGCCGCCTCCGCCGGCTCCACGGACCAGGCGATCGACTACGAAGTCACCATTCGGCTGCTCAATCCGCCCAAGGACACCAAGCCCGATTTCTCGGCAACGGCCAAGATCATCACCGACAGCCGCAAGCAGGTGCTGTCGATCCCGATCATCGCCCTGACGGTGCGCGAGAACGAGGCGCTGGCCAACAAGGACACCGCCGGGATGCCGAGCGCCAAAGCGGCGACCAAGCAGGTCGGCAAGAAGGATGTGGAAGGGGTATTCGTGGTCGGGCCGGACAACAAAGTGACCTTCCGCCCCGTAAAGGTGGGTATCGCGGGAGAGAAGCACTTCGAGGTGCTTTCCGGCCTCAAGTTGGGGGACAAGATCGTCGGTGGCACGTATCAGGCGATCCGCGAGTTAAAGGACGGCACCAGTGTGCGCGAAACGAAGCCCATGACCGACGCGAAGACGGAGAGCAAGAAGCCGTGACCAATCACGTGGAAGAAGCCCCGATGACCAGCACGGCGGAGCGGCGGGCCGTTCTCGCGGCCGCCAACACCGCCCCCGGCAAGGACTGGGTGATCGTCACCCGCGGCCTCTGCCGCGAATATGACATGGGCGGCGAAATCGTCCGCGCCCTGCGCGGGGTCGATCTCGCCATCCGCCGGAACGAGTACGTGGCGATCATGGGCCCCTCGGGGTCGGGCAAGTCCACCCTCATGAACACCATCGGCTGCCTCGACACGCCGAATGCCGGCGAGTATTGGCTCAACGGCCAGAAGGCGTCGGAGATGAAGGACGACGATCTGGCCCGTGTGCGCAACAAGGAAATCGGGTTCGTCTTTCAGACGTTCAACCTGCTGCCCCGCGCCACCGCGCTGGCGAACGTCGAGCTCCCGCTCGTGTACGCCGGGGTCTCCAGCAGCGAGCGCCATCAGCGCGCCAAGGAAGCGCTGGAGCGCGTGCAGCTCGACAAGCGCATGGGACACCGCCCCAATGAGCTCTCGGGTGGTCAACGCCAGCGCGTGGCGATCGCCCGCGCGCTCGTGAACCGTCCGTCGATCCTGCTCGCCGACGAGCCGACCGGCAACCTCGACTCGACCACCTCCGAGGAGATCATGCGCGTCTTCGAAGAGCTGGCCAACCAGGGACAGACGGTCATCATGGTCACCCACGAACCGGACATCGCCGCGCACGCGCGGCGCGTCGTCGTGCTCCGTGACGGTGTGATCGCCAGCGACGATCGCCGCGAAGCCTTCACGGCCAAGCTGGGACTCTAGGCACTCCCGCACCACCGCTGGCCCCCAGTGTCGTTCGGCGGGTGAGGTTCGGACCACGTGCCGACCCTCACCCGTTGCTCTCTCGCCCCCCGAGTGCATGAAGTTCTTCGAAGCCGTCCGCCTTGCCTTCCACACCATCCGCGTCCAGAAGCTCAAGAGCTTCTTCACGGCGCTGGGCGTCTGCATCGGCGTGATGTTCCTCATCACCGTCGTGTCGATCGTCGAGGGGATGGGCAAGTACATGGAGAACGAACTGGTCGGCAAGCTGATCGCCATCAACTCGTTCGAGTTGCGTCACCGGCCCAGCATCAATGTCGGCGACGTCTCGCGCGCCACCTGGCTGGAATACAACCGTCGCCCCCGGATTCTCGAGAGCGACGTCGAGCCGGTGGTGGCGGCGCTTCCCCCGGACGCGCTCTGGGCGATGTACTCCAACAGCAACATCCAGGTCGAGTCGAGCTTCGGCAAGCCGCGCTCGGCGCAGGTCACGGCGTTCGACGGCCAATACCTTGAAATCAAGAAGCTCGGCGTCACCACGGGACGCAGCTTCTCGCAGGTCGACATCACCACGGGGGCGTCCGTCGTCGTGATCGGGCCGGACCTCGCCAAACGGCTCTTCCCCGACCTCAACGCGGTGGACCGGCAAGTCAAGATCGGCGGCCGTTTCTACACGGTGATCGGCGTCGGAGAGTCGCTCGGCAGCGCCTTCGGCATGTCGTTCGACAACTACGTCTACGCCCCGTTCCGCTCTCCGGTGCACCGTTTGCTGAATCCCGGGGCGCACCAGATCGACGGCCTCATCGTCCAGGTCGCCACTGCCGAAGCGCTGCCCGACGCCCAGGAAGCGGTCCGCGGCGTCATGCGCGCGCGGCACCAGCTCCGTCCGGCACAGAAGGACAACTTCGTGCTCGAGACCTCGGATACCGCGCTCGAGTTCTGGAACAAGATCAAGAGCTATCTCGTGCTCGCCGGGATCGCCCTGCCAGCGATCGGTCTCGTGGTGGGCGCGATCGTGATCATGAACATCATGCTGGTGGCGGTCGCGGAACGCACGCACGAGATCGGCATTCGCAAGGCGCTCGGGGCCAAACGCCGGGACATCCTGCTCCAGTTCATGATCGAGGCCTCGACGTTGAGCACCTTCGGGGCCGCCATGGGGATCGCGCTCGGCGCACTCGGCGCCTACGCCATTCGCACGATGACACCGATGCCGACGTATGTCGCCCCGTGGTCCATCGTGGTCGGCGTGCTCATCGGCGCAGGGGTCGGGATCATCTCCGGCGTCTATCCCGCCAGCCGTGCGTCGTTGCTCGACCCTGTCACCGCACTCCGGCAGGAGTAGCCCATGCGATTCATCGACAAGCTGAAGATGTCGCTCGAGGGGGTGGGCATCGCCATCGATGCGATGCGTCAGAACAAGGTCCGGGCCGGCCTCACGATTCTCGGGGTGGCGGTCGGTGTGTTCGTCGTGGTCGTGATTGCGGCGGCGGTGCATGGCATCAACGAGAGCGTCGCGAAGCAGTTCGAATCCGCGGGCCCCACAACCTTTTTCGTGCAACGACGGCCGATCGTCTTCGAAGCCTGCGACGGCACCGGCGACACGTGCAAGTGGCGCTCCAATCCGCCCCTGCTCTTCAGCGAAGCGGAGGTGCTCAAGAAGCTCGAGTCCGTCGGCGAGGTTGGCATCCGTCAGGGCTGGGGCGCCGCGGCAAAGTTCCGCGACAAGGCGTTGCCGAATGTGAGCGTCATGGGGATCACCGCCAATTGGCCGCAGTTGAACCCACCCAACATGATCGACGGGCGCGTCTTCACCGAGCAGGAGGCGCGCAGTGCCGCTCGGGTGGTGGTGATCAACACCACCGCCAAGGATCGCCTCTTCGGCGAAGAGGACGCCATGGGGAAGGAGATCACGCTGACCGCACTTGCCGGTCCGCAGGGCACCAATCGCGGCGGCCCCTTCACCGTGATCGGCGTGTACAAGGACGACGCGAGCTTCCTGCAGGGGGGGGAGCGTCCGTCCATCGTCACTTCCGTGTATGCCCTCTCGCGACGGCTCGGTGCTCAGCCGCAGTGGATGTCGTTCGTCATCAAGCCCGCCGCCAACGCATCGCAAGCGCAGGCGCTCGACGATGTCACCGCCGCGCTGCGCGGAGCACGCGGGCTGCGGCCGGGGCGCGAATCGAACTTCGCGGTCGTGACGCAAGACAAACTCTTCGACGTCTACAACAAGGTCTTCGGGATCTTCTTCCTCGTCATGATCTCGCTCTCCTCCGTGGGATTGCTCGTTGGCGGCGTTGGCGTGGTGGCCATCATGATGATCTCGGTCACCGAGCGCACCCGCGAAATCGGGGTGCGGAAAGCGCTGGGCGCCACGCGCGGCGTGATCCTCTGGCAGTTCCTGGTGGAGGCGATCACGCTCACCGCCACCGGCGCCCTGATCGGGCTCGGCTTGGGGACCGTGGTCGCGATGCTCGTGAAAGCGTACACGCCGGTCGCGGCCTCGGTGCCGCCGTTGGCCGTCGCCGCCGCGTTGGGGTCGAGTGCGCTCACCGGGATCCTGTTCGGCATGCTCCCCGCCCTGCGGGCGTCACGCCTCGACCCCGTCGCCGCCTTGCGGCACGAGTGACCCCGCGCCTCGAGGAGCGCCGCGACCGGACGCCGGCGCCGCTGGTCCGTGACCCGCATCACCGCGCATGACGTTCGGAGACATCGTCGCCGTCGCGCTCGACCAGATCTGGAACAACAAGCTCCGGAGCTTCTTCACGCTCCTCGGGATCATCGTGTCGGTCGCATTCCTCGTGGCGGTGGTCGCGATCATCCAGGGGATGAACGCTTACGTGAAGGAGAACATCGCCGGCGCCGTGATCGGCACCAACGCCTTCCAGGTCCGGCGCACTCCGATCCAGATCGGGTTCTTCGACGACGAGATGTGGGCTCGCGTCGCGCGACGTCCGCGCCTCAGCGTGAGCGACGCCGAGGCCGTGCGCGCGGCGCTCCCGGACGCCGCGGCGGTCGCCATGACCACGGGATGGCCGTCCCCGCTAACGGACGTGGACTGGCGGGGACGCGTGATCGGGGATGTCACGGTCTTCGGCGTCACCCCGCCGTATCAGGAGGTGCAAGACTACAAGATTGAACGGGGGCGCCCGCTCCTCGACACCGACATCACGCAGCGCCGTGCCGTCGTCGTCCTCGGCTATGACGTGGCGAGCAAGTTGTTCGAGTCCGTGAGTCCGATCGGGCAGGAGGTGAAACTCGGCGGCGACAAGTTCGAGGTCGTCGGCGTCATCGCACCCAAGGGGCGGGTGCTGGGGCAGTCCTTCGATGCCTTCGCGCTGATCCCGTTCACACGGTACGAAATGCTCTATGGCCGACGTCTCACGACCACCGTCTCGGTCAAAATGCCGGACGCCAAGGACGTCGCCCCGGCCATGCAACGGGCCGAGGAAGCCATGCGGCTCGCACATCATCTCCGCCCCACCCAAGCGAACAATTTCTCGATCGAGACGGCCGACGCGTTGGTGGATTTCTGGAAGCAACTCACCGCCGTGCTCTTCAGCGTCATTCCGGCGGTCGTGGCGATCGGCGTTGTGGTCGGCGGGATCGTGATCATGAACATCATGCTGATGGCCGTGACTGAACGCACGCGGGAAATCGGGATTCGCAAGGCCGTTGGCGCGCGCGCCCAGGACATCGAGCGCCAGTTCCTGGCCGAGGCCGTCGTACTCGCGATCACCGGGGGAATCCTCGGGGTCGCGCTGGGATGGGGCTTCGCCGAGCTCGTGGCCACGGCATCACCGCTCCCCGCGCGGATCACCGGATGGAGCGTCATGCTCGCGGTGTCGCTCGGAGCCGGCGTCGGCGTCATCTTCGGCGTTTTTCCTGCGCGGCGCGCGGCCAGGCTCGATCCGATCACGGCGCTGCGGGCGGAATGAGAAGGCCGCGCCTGAACCTCGACCAGCTGCGCGAGAACTTCGGCATCGCGATCGACACGCTGCGGGTCAACAAGTTGCGGTCGGGGCTCACCATACTCGGGGTGGTCATCGGAGTGGCCACCGTCATGACCATGGCGACCATCGTGCAGGGGATCCGCGACCAGATCATCCACACGATCGAAGTCGCGGGACCGAGCACCTTCTACGTGCTCAAGATCTTCTCGAGCACTCCCGTGAATCCGGAACGCCTCCCGAAGTACATTCGCGTTCGACCGGATCTGACCGTCGCCGAGGCACAGCGCGTGGCCGCGCTCCCCGAGATCGCCTATGCCGGCCTCTGGGCGCAGACCCAAGCTCGACTCGAGTACAAGGGGAATCGGACGCGCCCCCTGGCCGTCTTTGGCGCTGACGACCGGTACCAGGAGATCCAGGGAGGGGAGCTGTCCCAAGGCCGTTGGTTCACGAAGGCGGAACTCAAGACCGGTGCTGCGGTGGTGGTGCTGCAGGAGAAGCACGCGCGGCAGTTGTTCGGCCGCGAGTCGCCGCTCGACAAGACCGTGCTGGTCGGCGGGCGTCCGGTGACCGTGATCGGCCTGTATCAGGAGCCCGCCAACATCTTTGCCCCTCCGGGCGCAGACGTCGGCGCAATCCTGACGTACGAGTTCACCGACCACGGATACCGCGTGGACAAGACCAACGCGCTCTGGATTCCCGTGAAGCCCCGGGCCGGGGTGACGGCGGTGGCCGCGCAAGAGGCGGTGACGGTCGCGCTCCGGGAGATGCGGCGACTCCGGCCGGCCGACAAGAACAACTTCGACCTTGTCAGCCAAGATCAGATTCTCACCACCTTCACCTCGATCACGGACATCTTCTTTCTGGTGATGATCGTGCTCGCGTCGGTCGCGCTGCTGGTCGGCGGGATCGGCGTCATGGCCATCATGATGGTCTCCGTCACCGCACGGACGCGCGAGATCGGGGTGCGAAAAGCCTTGGGTGCCACCCGCCGCGACATTCTGCTGCAGTTTCTCGTCGAGGCCGCCACCCTGACCGGACTTGGCGGGCTCCTCGGCATTCTGGTCGGCCTCGCGATGGGGCGGCTCGCGACCGTCCTGCTCAACATCCAGGCGGACACCCCGACCGGACTCACGGCGATCGCCGTGGTGGTTTCCGTCGGCATCGGGCTCGTATTCGGGGTGGTCCCGGCCAGGCGTGCAGCCCGCCTGGACCCCATCGAAGCCCTCCGCTACGAATAGCCGGCCCGTGGCGGGATGGCGGCACCTCCTGCCAGATTCCGGGTACGAGAATACCGAGGACGTTCCGCACGGCCCCCCGACGACTGGGGCAGACCTCCTAACGAACGCAGGGGGATAGTCGTATTAATAGGGCTGGCGGTCAGTCGACCGTCCCCCTCAACCGAATTCGGAGGAGTTTGCACATGCGTAAGATGCTTGCGGCAGCAGCGATGGTGGTGGTGATGGCCGGTACGGCAGCGGCCCAGGGCGGCGGCATGGGTGGCGGCGGCGGCCGCGGCGCGATGAGCCCGGAGCAGATGCAGGCCATGATGGAGCAGCAGGTCAACACGATGTTCAAGGACATCACGATCACGGACGACCAGAAGAAGGCCGCGATCGGCATCATCACGGCGGCCCAGGCGGCCAACCGCGGCATCGACCGTCAGGCGCCGGACGCGCAGGAGCAGCGCGCCAAGGTGACGACGAAGCGCAACGAAGACCTCGCCGCGCTCCTCAAGAGCGATGCCGACAAGGCCAAGCTCGCCGAGAACATCAAGAACATGCCGCAGGGTCGCGGTCGCGGCCCGGGCGCGCTCTAAGCAAGCCCGCTGTAGATGGACCGAAGGGGGAGCGGCCACGGCTGCTCCCCCTTCGTGCATCCCCCCACCACCGCCTGACGCTATTTGCCCTCGGCGATCGCCTTGGCCGCCACCCGGTCGACCAGACCGGGCAGGAGCAGCTTCAGCCAGACGCCGAACTTCCCGCGGGCCGTCATCACCAGCTCACGTTTCCGGGCTGCCGCGGCCGCCACGCAGCGCGCGGCGCAGTCCTCGGCGGTCATCGCGTCCTGCATGCGGATGGGGACCACTCCGAGCGGCTGTCCCGTCGCGCTCAGGTTGCGCCCCTGAGCGCCCGTCGCGACAAAGCCGGGATGCACCATCGTGATCGTCACCCCCGTTCCAGCAAGTTCGATCCGCAGCGAGTCGAAGAACCCGCCCATCGCATGCTTGCTCGCCGCATAGCCACTCCGGAGCGGCACGCCGGTGCGCCCCGCAAGACTCGACACGCAGAGGATCCGCCCTCGCGACACCTTGAGGTATGGGAGCGCCGCATGGGTGCAGTAGACAGCCCCGAGGTAGTTCACCCGGAGGACGCGCTCGAAGATCGTCAGGTCCCGCACCTCATCCACACGCGACCACATGCCGAGTCCGGCATTGTTCACCAGCAGGTCGATCCGCTCGTACGCGGCCACCGCCCGGTCGATGAGTGCCGCACACGCTGCCGGGTCGGTCACGTCGGTCGGCACAACGAGGACATCCGCCGCGCCCGCCGCGCGGCAGGCACGGGCGACCCGATCCAGCTCATCGGCTCGGCGTGCCGCCAACACCAAGCGCGCGCCCTGCGCGGAGAGCTGAAGGGCGATGGCCTCCCCGATGCCGTGCGACGCGCCGGTCAGCACCGCCGCCGCGCCGCGGAATGCGTGAATCATGACATCCCTGCCGCTGCCCGAATCACGGGCGGGCCCCACGGGACTCATCGACCGCGCCGATCGCCTGCACTTCGATCTGGTAGCCGAAGTGCAGCGCGTTCACCGGAACGACCGCGCGCGCCGGACGATGCTCTCCCATCACGGCGGCGTACACGGCGTTGACGCGCCCCCAGAGCGACATGTCCGAGATGTAGATCGTCATCTGGCAGACCCGTGCAAGGGAACTGCCCGAGGCCTCGAGGATGGCACCGACGTTCCGGAGCACCTGCTCGGTCTGCACTTCGATCGTCCCGACCGTGTGCGTGGTCTGGCCAGGAACGATCGGAAGCTGGCCGGCCACGAATACCAGTCCCCCGTGGACAATGGCCTGCGAGTAGTGCCCGCCCGCTGCGGGTGCGTGTGGCGTGCTGATGCTGTGCATGGTCGTCGTTCCGATAGAAGATGTCGCAAGAATCGAAGTTCCCGAAACATGGGGGCTGGTTCGGTCGCTCGCACCGGGGCGCCCCGCCCCCGCTCGGCTCTCGGGGGCCTTATCTTTCATCGATGACCACTGTTGACGTACTGGCGATCGCCGCGCATCGCGACGACGTTGAGCTGACCTGCGGCGGCACCATGGCCAAGCTGGCCCGCCAGGGGCACACGACCGGCATCCTGGACCTCACCCAGGGGGAGATGGGAAGTCGCGGGTCGGCGCAGATACGCGCCAAGGAAGCGTCCGTCGCCGCGTCGGTGCTGGGGGTGACGCTTCGTGAGAATCTCGAACTCCCCGATGCCGGGATCGTCAACACCCCGGAGACCCGCCTCCTCCTCGCCAAGGTCATTCGGAGGACGCGTCCCAGAATCGTGATCGCCCCGGCACCTCGGGGGCGCCACCCGGATCATCGCGTCGCCGCGCAACTGATCCGCGATGCCTGCTTCCTGGCCGGCCTCAAGAAACTCGACGCCGAGCACGCACCACACCGACCGCTGAAGGTCATTCACAGCGTCACGTTCCGGGAGGATCAGGTCAAGCCCAGCTTCGTCGTGGACATCACCGACGAGTTCGAGACCAAGCTCAAGGCCATTCGCTGCTATGCCTCGCAGTTCGACGGGCTGACGCAGGCCGGCGAAGTCTATCCCAACGGGGAACCGCTGTACGACATCATCCGGCACCAATCGGCGCACTACGGGTCGCTCATCCGGTGCCGGTATGGCGAACCCTTCTTCACCTATGAAACCCAGCGCGTGGACGACATCACGACGCTGGACGTCTCCACCTTCTGACGCTCGCGTGGCGCGCGCGTGGTGACGGTCCCCCGAGCGCGCTCTATATTTCCGCCATGAACGAACCGATCTATCTCGATCACGCGGCCACGACGCCGGTGCGCCCCGAGGTGCTCGCGGCCATGGAGCCGTACTTCGGGGTCCGCTTCGGCAACCCATCCAGCGCGCATCGCTGGGGACGTGAAGCGCGAGCGGCGCTCGACGAATCCCGCGAGCGCGTCGCCCGTTGCATCGGCGCGCATCCCGACGAGCTCTGCTTCACTTCGGGCGGGACCGAGGGAGACAACCTGGCCATCCTCGGTGGCTGGCGCGTCCTGAAACCGAAGGGGCGCAACGCGATCGCGACCTCTCCGATCGAGCACAAGGCGGTGCTGGCCTCGGTGCACAAAGCGGCCGCCGAGGGGGCGGAGGAGCGCCTGCTCGCGGTGGACGCCGCCGGTACGGTCTCCATGGATTCGGCGCGCGACCTGGTGCGGGCGGACACCGCCCTGTGCTCCGTGATGTGGGTCAACAACGAGATCGGTACCATCCAGCCGATCGAGGCGCTTGCGGCGCACTGCCGATCGGTCGGTGCGATCTTTCATACCGACGCCGTACAGGCCTTCGGAAAGGTCGACATCGACGCTCGCAAGGTCCCCTTCGATTTTCTCGCCATCAGCGGCCACAAGATCGGTGCCCCGAAAGGCAGCGGCGCCATGTTCATTCGTCGCGGTACGCCGCTCGAACCGCTCTTCTTCGGGGGATCGCAGGACCGCGGTCGTCGGCCGGGCACGGAGAATGTGGCCTACGCCGTCGGACTGGCGACTGCCGCCGAGCTCGCGGTCGTCGAACATGCGGCGGAGTGCGCACGCCTGGGGGCGCTGCGCGACCGCCTGGAGGAGGCCATCCTCGCTGCGATTCCGGACGCCGTCGTGCACGGACGCGGCGCCCCGCGCGCCACGCACGTGCTCAACGTGAGCATCCCGGGCACCGACAGCGAATCGATGCTGATGGCGCTCGACCTGCAGGGTGTGGCCGCGAGTGGCGGCTCGGCGTGTCAGAGCGGGAGTGTCGAGCCGTCCCATGTGCTGCGCGCGCTCGGCGTGCGCGCCGACCTCGCGGGCGCGGCGATCCGCATGAGCGTCGGCGCCCTCACCACGGACGCGGCCATCGACCGCGTGATCCAGCTCTTCCCCGCCCTCGCGCTGAAGGCTCGCGGACTCTCGGCGGTCTGAGACGATGAGGGAGCGGGTGCTGGTCGCGATGAGCGGCGGCGTCGATTCCAGCGTGGCCGCCGCGATGCTCGTGCGCGCCGGCTACGACGTGGTGGGCGCCACCATGAAGCTCTATCGCGACGGCGCCGAGGTCCCCGACAAACCCTGCTGCTCGCTCGACAGCGTGAATGACGCCCGTCGCATCTGCGAGAAACTCGGCGTGCCGCACTACGTGTTGAACCTGGAGAGCGCGTTCGGCCACGATGTGGTGGACGATTTCGTGAATGAATATGCGAACGGCCGCACGCCGATCCCCTGCGTGCGCTGCAATACGTTCACCAAGTTTCGCGACTTGGTCGTGAAGGCCGATGGGATCGACGCGCAGTACGTCGCCACCGGGCACTATGCGCGCATCGTGGACGGCCGCTTGCATCGGGGCACCGATGCGAACAAGGACCAGACCTACTTTCTCTGGGGCATCGACCGATCCGCCTTGTCGCGAATGCTGCTCCCGATCGGCGAAATGACCAAACCCGAGACCCGGGCCCTCGCGGAGGAGCTCGGGCTGCATTTGGTCGCGCAGAAGCCGGAGAGCCAGGAGATCTGCTTCGTGCCCGACGGCAACTATGCGGCGATCCTCGAGCAGAAGCTCGGAGCGGACGCCCCATCGCTGGCGAGCGGCCCATTCATCACGCGCGACGGCACCGTGATCGGGACACACGACGGCTTCGCCCGCTTCACCATCGGTCAGCGGCGCGGACTGCCAGGCGGTTACGCCGAACCGATGTTCGTGACGGCCATTCGTCCGGAGGAGCGCGCGGTCGTTGTGGGCCCACGCGAGGAGCTGCTCGGCCGCGGGCTCGTCGTGCGTGCGACCAACTGGCTGGTCTCTCCCGCGCCATCGGTGGGCGATCGCGTGGGCGTTCGCGTCCGCCATCGGGCGCCGATCGCCGATGCTGAGATCGTCCGCCTCGAGGGGGCGGAGGTCGAACTCGCCCTCGAGGAACCAGTCTCCGCCATCGCGCCTGGGCAATCGGCCGTGTTCTACGCTGGGGCCGCCGTGCTTGGCGGCGGCGTCATCGAGGCGTCGCGCGGCACCCGACCGTCGCGCGCCCCCCTCCCCTTGGCCCGAGCAACCTAGGCCATGAAGGCGTGTCCCGCGTGCTGAAAATGCTACTGTAAATTATTTATACATTGTTGTTCTTCTGGTCTGCACGTAGCGTAGCATAGTCAACCGGGGGCTGTACACGCGCTTGCTGCAGAAAGTCGTCGAGACGCAATCGGATGCCGCCGCCCGGATCCGCGTGCAACTCGAGGCGAACGACGAGGCGGGGGCGGCCCGCGAACTCCACACGCTGCGCGGCGCGGCCGGCAACCTGGGACTGACGGAAGTCGCGGCGCACGCCAGTCAACTCGAGACCGCCATCAGACAGGGGCGCGACACCACCAGCCCGTTCCTGATTTTCGAGGCGACCCTCGCGCGCACGATGGACGTGATCGCGAAGGGATTGGCCGACGTCACCACCGCAGCGCGATAGACGCGCCACGCACGGCATCGGGTGCGCACCTCATCCGATGCGCATCCAGGCACGGCTAGAACCCGACGCCGATCCCCCACGTGAACAGCCCGCGCGGCGCACTCCCGCCGCTGGTGCGCACGAAGTAGCCGATGCGAGGAGAGATCCCCACGAGATACGCCCCACCGCCCTCGATCCCCACGTACGTGGCGTTCGGAGTGCCACCGTTCGGCGCGCCGAAGGTACGGAGCAGCGCCAGCTGACCGAACCAGAACGTCCCCATCGCACCGAGGTAGCGATGGTATCCCAGGCCGAGTGAACCGGCGCCGAGCCCGAGGCGCGCGGACACCCAGCTGCACTGCAGGGCCTCACTCGTCGCGCTCGTTCGATTCAGGCGCGACTCGCGCCCGTAGGCCCAGTCCACGCCGACACGCTGTGGGCCGCCAACGGTCACATTGGCCAAGCACGCGCCCCACCGGGGAAAGCCGTCACGCGCATCATGCTTGGTGAACGTGTATTGTGCCTGCGCGCGCGCCGGCACGAGCAACAGCAGCACCATCGCGGCGAGCGCCACTCCCGGCCCGCCGCCGCGACGCATCAGCGTTCGAGCCCCGCCGACTCGGCGAAGCGCTCGATCAGCCGGATCTCCTCGGCCGACAGTTTCTCGGGCACCACGATCTCCACTTCGACCAGCAGATCCCCCTGCTTGCCGTCCTTCGTGATACCCTGTCCGCGCACGCGGAAGCGCTTCCCGCTGGACGTTCCTGGCGGGATCTTGATCGCCACGGTCTTCTCGTCCGGCGTTTCCACGCTCGCCTTCGAGCCCAGCAGCGCCTGGGCCACGTTGATCTTGGCGCGTGTGATCAGATCGAGTCCGTCACGCCCCCAGCGAGAATCCTCGTGCACCCGAAACGTGATCACGATATCACCCGGTGCACCGCCACGCTGCCCGCGCCCGCCCTGCCCCTTGAGACGGATCTTCCCTCCGGTGTCCACACCGGCCGGTACGGTGATCATCACCTTCCGCTTGCTGCGTGTCTCACCGGCGCCACGGCAATCCCGACATTTCTCGGACGGGAGCTGCCCCTTGCCAAGGCACAGCGGGCAGGGGCGGTTCACGGCGAACCCGCCCTGCCCGAAGGAGATCGACCCGCGGCCATTGCATTCGTGACACGGCTGGAGACGCGCGCCCTTGGCCGCGCCGGATCCGCTGCAGGTGGCGCACTCCTCATTCACCTCGAGATCGATCGGCACCTTGCCACCGGTCGCCGCGATCTTGAAGGGAACATCCAGCGTCGTTTCGATCGTCTGTCCCGGCTCCGGCCCCACGGGCTTCTGTCCGCGAGCGCCGCCACCACCGAACATGGAGCTGAAGAGATCGCCAAGGCCGCCGATCCCGCCGACGTCATTGATTTCGTCGAACTTGAAGTTCTGCGCGCCGCCGGGAGCGCTCCCACCGCCCGGGCGCGATCCGGCGCCAGGACGCGACCGCGGCCCGCGAGACTCGAAGGCGCCGAGGCGACGCATCTCGTCGTACTGCGCGCGCTTCTTGGCGTCCCCCAACACCTGATACGCCTCCGAGATCTCCTTGAATCGCTCGGCGGACTTGGAATCGTTCTTGTTGGAGTCGGGGTGATGCTCCTTCGCGAGGCGCCGATACTGCGTCTTGATCTCGTCCGCCGTGGCGCGTTCCGAGACCCCCATGACGGTATAGAAATCCTTGGCGGCCATCAGCGCGGACACCCACGAACGGCCATCACCTGCGGAGCGAACCCGCGCATCATCCGTTCCACTGCTTCACGACCACGCGCGCGGGACGCAGCAGCTGCCCGTTGAACAGGTAGCCCACCTGATACACCTGCGCGACGGTGTGGTCCTCCTCGGGCGTCGCTGCCGGGACGGTCGTGAGCGCTTCGGCGACGGCGGGATCGAACCGGACGCCGAGAGGATTCACCAGCTCCAGCCCATGCCCAGCCAGCGACTTGAGCAGCTTCTTTTCCACCATTTCCGCGCCGGTCACCACTGCCGCTGATTCAACCGTGGTCGGGTCGACGTGCGCGAACCGCCCGAGGTCGTCCAGCGCATCGAGAATCCCCGCGATGAGCAATCCCATCCCCTTGTGCTCGGCTTCCTGCCGTTCCCGGACACTCCGCTTGCGAAAGTTGTCGTACTCGGCGGCCAAGCGAAGGTACTTGTCCTTCTGATCCGCGATCTGGGCCTGCAGCACGGCGAGCTCGGCCTCGAGGCCGCTGGCGACCTCCGCCGCAGGATCGAGCGGCGCAACGAAGTCGGGGTCAGGAGCGGTCGCGCCGGTCGGATTATCAGTAGAGTCGGTCATGATTCCTTAAAGGTCGTCGTCCAGAGGCCCTTTCTGCAACGGTCGTGCCGCCAAACACTGTCGCGCTGTCAGCGGAGCGCGCCGATATGACGCAGCGGGGCGTGGCCGAGGGCCGACTTGGCGGGTGCCGCCTGCGACGGGGCGGCCAGGGAGAGGTGGCTAGACGGCTCCCTCGGGCTCGAGCAGGGCACGGCGCAGGAGGTTCAGGGCCGCCTGCGCTGCTCGACGGCGGATCTCGTCCCGGTCGCCAACCATCACTGCGCGGGTGGAGCTGATCCTCCCCTGCATGAAGAGGCCAAAGCAGACGGTGCCGACCGGCTTTTCGTCCGACCCACCCCCCGGGCCCGCGATTCCGGTGATGCTAAGTGCCACGTCGGCAGCAGTCGCGCGGGCAGCGCCGGCTGCCATCTCCCGGGCCACGGGCTCGCTCACGGCACCGTGCTGCCGCAACAGCTCCGCGTCCACGGAAAGCAACCGCTCCTTGATCCCATTGGCATAGGCGATCACCCCGCCCAGCACCACGTCACTCGACCCCGGAATCGCGGTCAGCCGAGCGCCGAGCAGTCCACCGGTGCAACTCTCGGCGACGGCGAGCATCAGACCGCGCACGCGGAGAGCATCCAGGACGACAGCCGCGAGGTCGGTGTCCCCTTCGCCGTACGTCGCCGGGCCCACGATCTCGAGCAGCGCCGCACCGGCACGTTCCAGCGCGACCGCAGCATCGGCCGCGGTACGGCCGCGCGATGTGAGTCGCAGATCGACCCCTTCCCAGCCCGGCAGGTATGCCAGTCCGACCCCTTCGGGATTCTTGGCCAGCAATCCCAGTTGGTCGGCGATCGCCGATTCACCGACGCCTGTCGTCCGCAGCGTCCGCGACACGATCACCGTCGGGTCACCTGTCACGCGCGCGCGAATGAGCGGGAGGAGCTGGTCGGCCAGCATGCCGCGCATCTCGCGAGGCACCCCCGGGAGCATGGCAACCCAGCGGCCGCGCTCGTCCTCCAACCAGATTCCCGGCGCCGTGCCGTGCCCGTTGGCGAGAATCCTCGCGCCGGCGGGGATCATCGCTTGCTGATAGTTCGAGCGCGGCAGATCGCCGCTGCGCCCCCACGCTTTCCAGCGCGCCTTGAGCGCGTCGATGATCGCGTCGTGCTGCTCCATCGGACGACCGAAGATCGCGGCGATCGACTCCTTGGTCATGTCGTCGGAGGTCGGACCGAGCCCGCCCGTCGTGATCACGGCGCCGGTCCGCTCGAGCGCCTCCCGGACCGCGGCCGCGATCTCGAGCGCGCTGTCGCCACAGGTCTGCCGACGGATGATCTGGACCCCGATGGAGGCCAGCTGCCGCGCCAGATGTGCCGCGTTGGTATCGATGGTGAATCCGAGCAACAGCTCGTCACCAATCGTGACGATTTCGACGTTCATCGGGTGAAGAGCGCCCCGTAGCGTCGCATGTAGAGGACGAGCGACCAGAGGGTCAGGGCGACGGCGAGAATCATGGACAGCTCACCGACGCTGCCCACGAACTGCGTGACCCATGCCCACGCCTCTCCCTGCACGAGTTCATGCCGCGCGAACGTGATCACGGCGAAGTGGCAGAAAGCGGCCCCGACCCAGATGTACTGCACGGCCGCCTTCCATTTGGCCGGGCCGATCGCCGCGATCACCACGCCGCGCCGCTGGGCGAAGGCGCGGAAGCCCGTCATGAACGCCTCGCGGCCCAGGACCACGGCGATCACCCACCACGGGAGGTACCACGTGCCGAAGAACGAGATGAACGGGAAGCGATGGGCGTGCGTCAGCACACCCGGAATCCCGCCCAGCAGTGAGACGACCGGATCGCCCGGCGCCGACTGCAGGACGAGGAGGGTGACGCTGGTCGCCACCAGCAGCAGTTTGTCCGCCAGCGGATCGAGCGACTTGCCGAGATCGGTGACGAGCCCGCGCGTCCGGGCGAGCACGCCGTCGACGTAGTCACTGATGGCGGCGGCCACGTACAGTCCGAACGCCACCGCGCGCCAGGTCGGCGAGTCGATGAAGGGCAGGTACGCGATCAACGGCGCGACCGCGATGCGCGTCGCCGTGATCGCGTTGGGAAGATTGAAATCACTTCCCGCCGACCGGGAAGCCGACTCGCGCGACGATTCGCTCACGCGACGCTCATGCCTGGGCTTTCAGCACGAGCTTGCTGACGGCTTTGAGGGTGTCGAACACTCCATCGCCGGTCACCGCGACGGCTTCGAAGTAAGGCACCCGCTCCACCCACTCCCCGGTCGGGAGCTGGTGGACGAGCGCTTCGCCGTCATGATACGGATCGGGCGTCACCTGCTGACGCGTCACATCGGTGATCTCCCATCCCGGGTTCAGCGCCGCCTGCAGTTGCTGCAGCGATGCCGCATTGGGGAGATCACGTTTGTTGTACTGGATCACGAAGGGGAGCTTCGTGATGTCATAGCCGTACTCGGCCATGTTGTCGTACAGGTTCTGCATGGCCTCCTGGTTCGCCTCCATCCGATCGATCTGCGAGTCGGCCACGAACACGAGCCCATCGACGCCTTTCAGAATCAGTTTCCGCGAGGCGTTGTAGTACACCTGCCCGGGGACCGTGTACAGGTGGAATCGCGTCTTGAATCCCCGGATCGTCCCAAGGTCCACCGGGAGAAAATCGAAGAACAGCGTGCGTTCCGTCTCGGTCGCGAGCGAGATCAGCTTGCCACGGGTATCCGGCTTCGTCTTGGCATACACATGCTCGAGATTGGTGGTCTTTCCGCCAAGTCCCGGGCCGTAGTACACGATCTTGCAGTTGATCTCGCGCGACGCATAGTTGATCATCGACATGGACGCGCCTCCTAGCTGAACAGCTGGTCAATCTCGTCGTGGGCGCCCGACAGGATGCTGGGGCGCCCCGGGCCGGAAGCGGCCGATCGCGAGAGAATGGTTTCGAACACACGGGTCAACTCGACCACGGAATCCTTGAGCTTGAGTCGAACGAGTCCGAGCGTGGTGCGCTGGTCGAACAGGGCCACGACGATCACCCGCCGCGCGACGTCGGCCAGCACCATCGACTCCTTCTCCCCCTGATGCACGAGCGTGCTGAACTCGCGCTCCCCCACCAATCGGGCGAGCTGATCGTTGGCGCTGAAATCAGCGGCGGTCAGCGTGGCGAACGCGGTGGGGTCGAACTCGATGGGTTCGCCCGCCGTCGCCACGAGCTGTCCGGCGCGATCGATCAGCAACACGCATTTCGCCGAACTCTCCGACAAGAAACGTTCGAGCACGCCGGCGATGTCGGCGGCATCCGCTTCGGTGAACGACCAGCTGCTCGCCCCCGCCATCAGTGCGCTCCGCTCATTGCATGACCCGTCGAGCGGAGATCGCCTGCGCGATCGTGCCGCCATCGGCGTATTCGAGGTCCCCGCCGACGGGGAGCCCACGCGCGAGCCGCGTGACACTCACGCCGTAGGGCGCCACCTGTTCCTGCACATAGAGCGCGGTGGCCTCCCCTTCGAGACGCGGGTTGGTCGCGACGATCACCTCGCGAACACCGCCCGCCGACACCCGCTGCACCAAGGCCATCACGGTGAGATCATCCGGCCCGACACCATCGAGTGGTGACAGCCGTCCGCCGAGCACATGATACACGCCCCGGTACTCGGCCGTGCGCTCGATGGCGCCGATGTCGCTCGCTTCTTCCACCACGCAGATGATCGACGCATCGCGCCGTGGGTCGGCACAGACCGGGCATACTGCCGCTTCCGTGAGATTGAAGCACCGTTCGCACGAGCGGACCCGTTCGTGCAGCGTCCCAAGGGCCTTGGAGAGCCGCTGCGCCTGATCCGGCGACTGTTTGAGCAGATGATAGGTGAGGCGCATCGCCGACTTCCGCCCGATGGTCGGCAGGCGCGACAGTTCCGTGACGAGTTCGTCGATGGCCGACACGGCACTCAGTCCAAGAGCCGGAGATCGAGTGCATCGACCGCGGCATCCAGTATGGGATCACGCTTGCGCAGCATGGCCACCCGATTCGCGATCACATCGTCCGCAGTCAGCCGCTTCGAGGGCGCGTCTCCCCCCACCCCACGGACCGCGACCTTGGACGCGCCGCTGAATCGCGCGCGGATCGCCGTGAGAATCGCGTCGCCGCCGCTCTCGAGCGCCTCCACCAAGGCCTCCCCCGTCACCTCGATGGTGACGATGCCCGAGGCCGTGACCGCCATCGGCGCCGACTCGGCGAGCGCACTCGCCACCACCACTCGGCCGGACCGGCGCACGGCTTCCACGACATCGTCCCAATGCTCGGACAGCCGATTGATGTCGAGGGGGATCGCGACGGGCGCGGGCGTGCGCTGATCCGCCACCGGCGCGACACGGTCGCGCTCCGCCACCGGCGCGGAGGGTGCTGGCACCCGCGCCGACGGCAGGCCAGCATCGGCGAGCACGGCGGGTTCGCGACGGAGGGCTCCGGCGGTCCCGCGGGATGGTGCGATCTCCGGTGCCTCGCGGCGGGTCCCCCCCCCACCGCTCGACGGCATCCCGTGCACGCCCTTGAGTACCTCCTCGATCGCAAGCGTCCGGTCGAGCAGTGCGAAGCGCACGAGGAGGGTTTCCATCAACAACTGCTGCTGCCCACTGCGCCGGAAATGCGGCTCCAGCTCGATCAGGATCGACAACATCCGCAACAGATCGGACGCCTGATACCGCCCCTTCCGGGCGGCCAGTTCGCCACTGAGGTAGTCGGAGATCTCGGGGACGCTCCCGCCAAGCACCACCGCGAGTTGCGCGCGCAGCAAGTCCGCGAAACCGGAGAGCAGAAGCCCGAAATCCGCGCCGTAGTCGGCCAGCCGCGCAACCGCAGCGAACACGTCGCCCGCCCGCCGTTCGGTGACGAGATCGAGGAGCGCGAGATATTCATCCTCATGCACCAGCCCGAGCGCGTCGCGGACCCCTTGGGTGGTGACCGTACCGCCGAGCGACAGCACCTGATCGGTCAACGAGAGGGCATCACGCATGGAACCATCGGCCGCCCGGGCGAGCATGCCCAGCGCGTCGGCTTCCGCACTGATCCCCTCGGCGTTGAGCACAGTGGTCAGGCGCGCGCGCACATCCGCCGGGCCGATGCGCTTGAGATCGAAGCGCTGCACCCGGGAGAGCACCGGCGCGGCCTGCTGCGCGATCTTCTGCGGCTCCGTCGTCGCGAAGACGAACACCACGCGCGGCGGCGGTTCCTCGAGCACCTTCAACAAGGTGTTCCACGCTTCCCGCGTGAGCATGTGCGCTTCGTCGATGATGTAGACCTTGTAGTTCTTCTCGCCACTCGGAGCGTAGGCGGCGCGACTCCGCAGGTCGCGCGCATCATCGACGCCGCGATTCGATGCGGCGTCGATCTCCACCACATCCATGGAGGTGTGACCGCCCCAGATGCGCGTGCAGGGCTCACACGCGCCGCACGGCTCGAAGTCCGCGGATCGATTCTCGCAGTTGAGCGCCATGGCGAGGACGCGGGCGAGCGTCGTCTTGCCGGTCCCGCGCGGACCACAGAACAAATACGCTTGCGCCACCCGATCGCTGCCAATCGCATTGCGCAACGTCGACGCCACGTGCGACTGGACCGCCACATCGGCGAATCGGCGAGGCCGGTACTTGCGGGCAAGGGCGAGCGACATACCCGCAATTTACTCCACGCGGTCCGTGGGGGTCAGTGCCGCCCCGCACGCAGCGCGGGGGGCGCCCGGTCGTCCCGGAACACCCCCCGCGCCAGTGCTCCAGGCCTTACGAAGCGAGGCAAGACACCACGTACCGTTGCTACCTTTCGGTCCTGGCGGAGTTGGCGGGCCGGCAACCTTCGGGGCCTGAAGCCCATAGAAGATAGCCCGGCGCCCGGCCCTACGGTAGCGGCACTGTCATCATGGTGCCCTGCATTTCGAGCACGGGCTTCTCGTCGCCACCGGCGCTCACGCCAAACACCGTGGCGCGGCACACCGAAAGGGTGCGCCCAGCCCGGATGACCTGCCCCCGCGCGACGAGGCTCGACCCCACCGCCGGGGACAACAAGTTGACCTTGAACTCCACGCTGAGCACATCCGCGTCATCGGGCATCAGCGACAGGGCCGCGTAACCGCAGGCGCTGTCCGCGATCGCCGTGGACACCCCCGCATGCACAAAGCCGTTCTGCTGGAGGAGCGCGCCCTGGATCGGCAACAGGATCTCCACCTCGCCCGGGGCCATGCGTCCCAGCGACGCACCGAGGGTCCCCATGAACGCCTGCCGCGAGAAGCTCGCGCGAATGCGGGCTTCGTTCATCCCCGGGCGACCGGCGCCTGCGCCTCGTTCCACGCCCGCCACCCGCCGGCCATCGACGTCACGTTCGTGTAGCCCATCCGCTGCAACACATCGGCCGAGAGCGCCGATCGGAAGCCGCCACCACAATACAGGATGAGTTCGGTGCCCTTATCCGGCACGAGCCCCTCGATGTCCCGCTCGATCACTCCCTTTCCGATGTGCACGGCACCGGCGGCGTGGCCGGCCTCCCATTCGCGGTCCTCGCGGACGTCGACCAGCATCGCCGCCGGCCGCGCGGCGAGCCGTGCCTGCGTCTCGGCGACGCTCACTTCACGCACCCGCGACTTGGCATCGTCAACGATCGCGAGGAATCCTGGGGCATGCTGCATATCAGTTCTCCGGAGTCAGGGTCAGGACGCGATGCCACGCACCAGCGCATGCACCACATCGCGGATGGTCGTGGCGGCGTATTCCACTTCGGCAGACGACGCATCCAAGTGCGTCACGCACCGTACCCGCTGGGGGAGCCAGGTCGAGACACGCACACCGCGCTCCCGTGCCCCAGCGGCCACTTGCGCCGAGGTCACGCCGGCCGGCAAGTCGATCATCACGATGTTCGTGTCAGGGGCGACCACCGCCACGCCGGGAACCTCCGCAATGATCGCCGCGAGACGCCGGGCGTTCGCGTGGTCCTCGCTCAATCGACCGAGGTGGTTTCGCAGACCGTAGAGTGCCCCGGCCGCGATGATGCCGGACTGCCGCATCCCCCCGCCGAGGCGTTTGCGCGCGTCCCATGCCTCGTCGATGTACGCCGCAGACCCCGCCAGCGCCGCACCCACGGGCGCGCCGAGTCCCTTGGAGTACGCGACCATGGTCAGATCGGCCGACGCGGTGAAGCGCGCCAGCGGTACATCCAGTGCCGCGGCCGCGTTCCAGAGTCGGGCACCGTCCAAGTGGACGTTGAGCTTCGCTCGCCGAGCCACGGCGGCGATCGCCGCGAGCTCGTCCGGCGGCGTGACCATCCCTCCTGCACCGTTGAACGTGTTCTCGACACACATCAGCGTGGCCCGCGGTGAGTCCGGACTCGGCGACCGGATCGCGGCGGTCACGAGCTCCGCCGTCACACGCGGGGCCCCTCGCATCATGCGCGGTTGGACACCCGCGAACTGCGCGGCACCGGCCATCTCGTAGTTCACGATATGCGAATCCTCGTGCACGAAGATCTCCGTCCCCGGGCGGGTGAGCACCATCACCGCCGCTTGGTTCGCCATCGTCCCCGTGGGAAAGAAGAGGGCGCGTGCCGTGCCCAGCGCCTCGGCGGTGGCGTCTTCGAGCGCACGGACCGTCGGATCTCCGTCAAGGACGTCGTCCCCGACTTCGGCGTCAGCCATCGCGCGACGCATCGCCGGCCCGGGACGCGTGACCGTATCGCTGCGCAGATCAATCATTGCGGAATCTTCCATGGCGCGGTTCGGGAGAGCTTCTCCGCCAGGCGGCGTTCGTGCACCTGCGAGATGAGCCCACCAAACGTGAAGACGAGGGCGGCATAGTACACCCAGAACACCACGACCACGACGGCCGACAATGTCCCCGTGTAGAACGAGCCGGGATTGAACCGATGCACGAGCGTGGTGAAGGCCGCGCGCGCCAGTTCGAACAGTATGGCGCTGCTCGCGGCGGCGATCGCCGCCTGCTCCCGCCGGACCGGGCGCTTCGGCAACAACTTGAAAATCGCGAAGAATACGCCGCCCAGCACCACGAACGCGATCACGCGTCCGACGATGTACATCACGGGGCGCATGATCGCGGGATCATGCACGCCGAAGTGCGAAAGCGCCTGCACCGAGCTGCTGCGGGCGATGGCCAGGAACGCGCTGAGCGCCACCCACCCCACGATCAACACCGTCGCGGCGAGCGTGGCCTGGATGTCCACCAACTTCCCGATGATGAAGTTGCGGCGTTCGGGATCTTCGAAGACACGAGTCAGCACGATCCGCATGGACGCGAACAGCCGCGCCGAGAACCAGACGAACGCGATCGCGCCGACAAGGCCGGCGGAACCGCGCGTGCGCACGACTTCGTGCAACACCGGGTCGAGCAGCGTGCCTTTCCCACTGAAGGTGGCGGGCATGAGTTCCGCGAGGAACTCGGTGACCGCCGTGATGGATGCTTCCTCGGACTTGCGGAGCACATACCCCAGTCCGGAGGCGAGCAGCAGGAAGAACGGCACGCCGGCGAGCACGATGTCGAAGGCGATCCCCCCGGCGAGGAAGAACAGTGAGTCCTCTTCCGCCTTCTCGAGGATCCGCCGGAGGTAATCGGCGATGATCCCCGAGAACGACTCGTCGATGTCGTGACTCCCGCTCGATTTGGCGTGCGACCGACCCGACGTACTCACGCTACTGCTCGACGACGATCAGGAACTTCGAGGCCGCCCAGAACTTGTCCGCGTTGACGATACGGAGTCCGCCCGTGATCCGGCCATCCGGGCCCGGGGGCGTGTCGAGCGCCTCGACAGCCTGGCGCGACACGATGCGATACGGCTTTGCCGTCGGGAACGGGATCTGCACCAACGTCGTGCGGTCCGCCAGCGTGAACGCGGCCACATCGGGATCGCGCACCGGCACGATCGTCTTGCCGAAGCCAAGGACGCCGCCGCTGAGCTCCACCAGGTGACGCTTCACCAAGTCGTCGCGCGTCCCGATCACGTAGTAGACCTTGTTCCGCTCGGCGACGAGCGCGGCGACGTTCTCGGTGAGCTGGACGTTCTCCCCGGCGAGCTGCGACTTCTCCGCTTTGAGCGACGCATTCTCGGCCTGCAACGTGTTCACCTGCTCCGTCAACGCTTCGATCTGCGACCGCTGGTTGCCGATGATGCTCTGGAACCCGGCGATGGTCGAGTCGTAGGCCGTCACCTGCGCCACGAGCGCCGTGTTGCCGGCCGTGAGCTCCTTCACGCGGGCACGTGATGCGGCGAGTTTGGATTCATTCTCCACGAGACGCCTGGACAGCTCGGTGATCTTCGCGCGGATCGCCTCGCGTTGCTGCTCGGGGGAGAGCGTGTTCTCGACATCGCCGCGCTTGCCGGCGACCGGTACGGCACCGCCGGGCGCACGCACCTTGGCGAGATCGCTGTTCACATCCGCGATGAACTGCGACGTGGCCATCACATCGCGCAGGAGCGAGTCCTTTTCCGCCGAGATCTGCTGGACCTGCTTCAGGGTCCGCTCGAGCTGCGGCTTGGATCGGTCGCAGGCGGCCAGTGCCACCGCCACGACCAGCACGATGCGTCGGCGCATTTACTCTCCCGCGTCTGGGTCGTCCGGTGCCGCGGTGATGCCCGCCGCGTCTGCGGAGGGCGCCGGCCGATGCAGGGGCGACACGTGGACGTACCGCTCGACGTGGGCGGTCGTTCCCCCGATCGCAAGCTGCGTGAAGAGGAACTCGAACTTCGCGTCATACGCGGCCGCCAGGCGGGCGGTAGTGTCCGCCGGCAGCGACCAGAGCTGACGCTTGAACGGTCCGAGCGCCTTCTTGCGCGTCTTGTAGAAGAACTGCTCGTCCGTGTCCTTGGGCTTGCGTTCGTCGGCGGCGTTGGTCGTCAGCCAGGCGTACATCTCGTCGCGCAGGGCGGCGGGGAGATGGTCGTACAGCATGTTCTGGAAGCCGGTGGCCAGATGGATCTCCGACGTCTCGGTGCGCGGAAAATGGTGGAACGCCGAGTCGGGGAGCGTGGAGGCGCCGTGCTGCACGGCGCCCGAGAGGCCGTACTCCGTTCGCGCCGCCTCGCCGAGCGCGCGCAACGTTTCGAGGTCGATCTGCACATCGGCAATCGACCCGTCCGCGAGCACGATGCCGCCGTGCGACGTCCCACTTTGCACGCTGATCTTCGACAATCCGACCATGCCCGGCGCCTGCGCGGCGAGCGTGTTCCGATATCCATCCATGAAGGCGCGAAGTTCGGGGACGGTGGAGTTCTCCGTCCCGACCTCCCCGATCTCGCCGCCGAGCGAGATGGTGACGCCCGCGGGCTCGAGTGCGCGGACGTGGCGCGTGATGTCCACGCCGACCTCGTAGTTCAGCCGCTGCTGGTCGGCGAGCGTTCCCTGCGACAGATCGACCAGCGTCGACGTGTCGATGTCGATGTTGTAGAACCCCGCGGCGATGGCTTCCAGCGCGAGTTGCTTGACGTTGCCGACCTCGCCCGCCGCGTCGACGGCGTACTTCTTGGCGTTGACCTGAAAGTGATCACCCTGGATGAACACAGGACCACGGAACCCTTCACGCAAAGCCGCGGCGAGCATGACCGCCACATACTCGGCGGGTCGCTGCTCGGTATAGGCGATCTCCGAGCGCGCGATCTCGAGCAGGAAGGCCCCCGCGTTCATCTTGATCGCCGTGCGGAAAATCGCGCGGGCGGTGTCGTACGACGCACCGCGCACATTGATGGCGGGGACGGTGAACCCCGAGATCTCCCCGCGCCCGCGCGCCATGTACAAATCATGGATCGATGCCGAGCGCACGCCGACCGCTTGGCCGATCTCCCAGATCGCCCACCGCGCCCAGTCCTTCTCCTCGGTGCTTGCACCGAACACGGCCAGCCGGACCAGTTCGTCCATGCGAGCCGACGCGAGTTGGGCTGGGTCCCCCAGGGTCACGGTACTCCCGTGGATTGACGCGGCAGGGCCGAGGATGCGGTTGAGCGTGTCGTGATGGGACATCGAAGACGTTCGCGATAGGAGGAGGAAACACGCCCGCCGCGGTGGCGGCGAGAACAGGCGGCGGCGTGCGGAGACGGCGGAGGGAGCGCGGGCCCTCGAGCGTGAACTCGCGGGCGCGGACGTCAGGGTAATTTGCCGCCTTCTCGGGGCTGAATCAACGGCTGCGTGGCGCGGACGCGGCGAGTGCCTGTCGCGCGAGCTGTTTTCCGAGCTCCACCCCGGGCTGGTTCGTCGGATCCACCCGATACAGCGCTCCGGCCAGCACGGTGGCCCGCATGAACAGCATCGCCAGCCCCCCCAGATGCCAAGGGTCGCACCGATCCACGCTGAGGGTCATGCTGGGGCGCCCCATCGCTGCCAAGGCGTCGGCCGTGGCGGCCTGCTCGGCGTCGAGCAGCGTCCCCATGGTCCGGCCCGCGAGGTAGTCTGTCCCCTCTGGTGCACCAGGGAGTCCGGGGATACTCAGGTCCACCGCGCGCGCGCGCTCGACCACGAAGGTCACGGTCTTGTCCTTCGGCCCCTCCATGAACAGCTGGACCTGACTGTGCTGGTCCGTGGCGCCGAGTGCCGCGAGCGGCGTCGGCCCGACGGGGACGCCATCCGCGTCCTGCTTGCCGAGGCTCTCCGCCCAGAGTTGCACGAACCAGGGGGCGAGTCCCCGCATCGCGTCAGAGTAGGGCATGAGGACGTGCGTCCCCTGCCCCGCGCCGGTGTGCGCTCGCCACTGGAGCATGGCGAACTGCCCCGCGGGATTGGCGTCCAGCACCTCCGTCTCGCACGCCTGCCCCATCGCCGCGGCTCCGGTACGGAGCGCGGTCACGTCGATGCCCACGAGCGCCGCCGGCAAGGTTGCCACCGGGGTGAACAGACTGAATCGCCCTCCGACGTTGGCAGGGACCGAGAACACCGGGAGCCCATCGCGCTCCGCCACGGGGCGAAGGACTCCAGCCGTGGGATCCGTCACCACGGCCACATGATGGGCCGCGAGGAGTCCCTGTTCGTCGATGCGATGGCGTACATACAGATACTGGGCCATCGTCTCCGCGGTGCCACCACTCTTTGAGATGACCAGAAAGAGCGTACGCGAGAGCTCGATCAGGTCGAACACGCCGGCAACACTGCGGGGGTCGACGTTGTCCACCACGTGCAGCCGCGGACGCCCACCCCGCTGCGCACCTTGCCGCGCATTCCAGCCGTATGGCAGCAATGCCGTTGCCAGCATGGTCGCGCCCAGTGCGGATCCGCCGATGCCCAGGACGACGATATCGTCATAGCGCCCATGGGTGGTCGCGACCCAGGCACACATGCGCGCGTGCTCCGCGTCCTGCGATGCGAGATCGGCGAATCCGTAACTGCCGGCCGCGATTCGCGCGCGCACCACGTCGTGGGCCGAAGCGAATCGCCCCTGCAGCCCCTCCCAATCCTCGTCGGAAACACCGGAGGGGACGCGCGATGCGCGCATGCGGGAGGTCTCAAGATGAATCGTCATGCGTCGACCGTGACTCGCAGTCCGTCGAATGCCGGATGCATGCCGTCAGGGAGCTCGGCCTCGAGCGCCGCGTGGGAATTCTGATGTGTGAGATGCGTGAAGTAGGTACGGCCAGCGCCCACACGGCGCGCGGTCTCGACCGCCTCGCCGAGGCTGAGGTGCGTGGGATGCTCGGTGCGGAACAGGGCGTTCAGCACCAAGACCTCGACCCCGCGCAGGGTGGCGATGGCCGCGTCCGGCAGCGACTTCGCGTCAGTGACATAGCCGATGCGGCCCACCCGATACCCGAACACCCGCGCGCGACCGTGCGGCACCTCGAGCGCCACGACCTCGAGCCCGGCCACCTCGAACGGCTCACCCGGGACCACGCTGGTGAGCGACCCCTCGGGCTTGGACGTCCCCGGAATCACCCGCATGTCCTGGTCGAAGATGTAGCCGAAGCGGTCGCGCAACAGGGCGAGGGTCTCCGGCGGTCCGTACATGGGCAACGCGCTCCCCCGACGCACGGAGATCGCACGGATGTCATCAATCCCATGGGTGTGGTCGGCGTGATCGTGCGTGAACAGCACGGCATCGACCTCGGCGATCCCGGTGGCGATCAGCTGCAGACGGAGTTCCGGCGGCGCGTCGATGAGCAGGCGGGTGCCCGCATGTTCGATGACCGCACCGACCCTGGTCCGCTTGTCCCGGGGATCATCCGAGCGGCAGACCGCGCAGGCGCACCCGATCTGCGGAACGCCGAAACTCGTGCCGGTCCCGAGAAAGGTCAGCTTCACACGGTCTCGACTTTCATCGTGTTGGTCGTCCCCGGAACATCAAAGGGAACGCCGGCCGTGATGATCACTTGTTGTCCCGGTGTGGCAAGATTGTGCTTCACCAGCACCTCCCGCGCCTGGGCCAACATCTGTTCGTAGGTATCCGCGTGCGGGACCAGGAACGGGACCACGCCCCACACCAGCGCGAGCTGGCGGTACGTGCGCGCCTGATCGGTCAGCACGACGATCGGGACTCCGGGGCGACGCGCCGCGACCACGCGCGCACTGAATCCGCTCTTGGTGAACACGATGATGGATGCCGCGCCCAGCAACCGTACGGCGGTGATCGCCGACGACGCGATCGTCTCCTCCACGCTGGCCTCGCCGGGCAGCAACCGGTCGAGCCCCATGCCGCGCGTCACCGGCAGCGTCTCCGCCGCGGTGACGATGCGATGCATGGCCTCCACCGTCAGTTCCGGAAAGGCGCCAGCCGCCGTCTCGGCCGAGAGCATCACGGCATCCGTGCCGTCGAGCACGGCATTCGCCACGTCGTTCGCCTCGGCACGCGTCGGCCGCGGATGTTCGATCATCGACTCGAGCATCTGCGTCGCCGTGATGACCGGCCGCCCGAACCGGTTCGCCAAGCCGATGATCCGCTTCTGCGCCACCGGGACTTCCTCGAATGGCAACTCGACGCCGAGATCTCCGCGGGCCACCATCACCGCGTCGGAGACCTTGAGGATCTCGTCCAGCCGCATCAGCGCGCTGTCCTTCTCGATTTTCGCGACGATCAACATCCCCTTGGGGAGCAGCGCCCGCATCTCCTTGATGTCCTCGGGACGCCGCACGAAGCTGAGTGCCAGATAGTCGAGATCCTGCTCGATCGCGAACGCGATGTCCGTGCGATCCTTCTCGGTCAGCGACGGTGCCGAGACGTCGATGCCCGGAAGATTCATGCCCTTGTGCGACGACATCCGCCCACCATGCAGCGTGCGCACGTGCACCCGGTCGCCGTGAATGGCGGTCACCGTGAACTCCAGGAGTCCGTCGTTGACCAGGATACGCCCGCCGACGCGGACGTCTTGCGCGATGTCATCGTAGGTGACGGGGATCTCGTCTCCGGCCGCCACGGATTCATGGGCGAAGACCACCGTCTGCCCGTCGGCGATCTCCAGCGGCGCCGGGAGATCGCCGATCCGAATGCGCGGCCCCTGCAGATCGCCGAGGATCGCCACCGGCCGTCCCGCGTCCTGGGCCAGCCCACGGATGGTGGTGATGGTCCGGGCGTGCTGTTCGTGCGTCCCGTGTGAGAAGTTGATGCGGGCCACATCGAGGCCGCGCGCGATCAACGACGCCAAGACCTCCGGCTTCGATGAGGCGGGTCCGATGGTCGCGACGATCTTGGTTCGCGCGTGTGCACTCCAGGCAGCACTCATGTCGTGAACGGACGTCCCAACGCCGCCGCCTTGCCGGCGAGCCCGGCGATCAGCGTGTCGAACGACTTCTGGAAGCTCGCGAGCCCCTCTGCCAACAGTTTGTCTGTGACCTCGGAGAGTGAGATCCCCTGAGCACCGATCGCACCCAAGGCGCGGCGCGCCCCGTCGATGTCCGCATCCACCGTCCGGGCCACCGTGCCATGGTCGCGGAACGCATCCAGCGTGGCGGGGGGCAGCGTGTTGACCGTGTTGGGTCCGATCAGCGTCTCCACGTACTTGACGTCCGAATAGGCCGGGTTCTTGGTCCCCGTCGACGCCCACAGCGGACGCTGGACCTGCGCGCCGCGTGACGCGAGGGCCGCCCATCGGGAGCCGGCGAACTGCTCCAGAAAGAGCGCATAGGCGAGCACCGCATTGGCAACCGCGGCATGGCCGCGCAACGACAACGCATCCGGCGTGCCGATGGCCTCGAGCCGCTTGTCGATCTCGGAGTCCACGCGGCTCACGAAGAACGACGCCACACTCGCTACGCGGTCGACCGCGCCCCCCGCAGCCACGCGATCCTCGAGTCCGCTCAGGTACGCCTCGATCACTCGGGCATGGGCCTCGACCGCGAAGAGCAGGGTGACGTTGACGTTGATCCCGTCGGCGATCAAGCGGCGGAGCGCAACGGCACCCTCCGCGGTTCCCGGTACCTTGATCATCACGTTCGGGCGATCGACCGACGTCCACAGGCGGTGGGCCTCCTCGACCGTCGCCGACGCGTCATGGGCGGCGCCGGGACTCACTTCGATCGAGACGTAGCCGTCGATCCCCTTCGTGCGCTCATACACCGGCCGGAACAGGTCGCACGCGCGACGGACATCGTCCGTCTCCACGAGTTCGAACATCGCCCACGCGTTGGTCACCGCGGCGGCGGACTGGATCTGCGCATCGTACGCCGTACCCTGCGCGAGCGCTTTTTCGAAAATCGTCGGGTTCGACGTCTGGCCCGTGAGCGCTTCGTCGCGAATGCGCCGCTCCAGCTCGCCATCGTGCAACATCGTCCGGTCGATGTAGTCGAGCCAGATGGACTGGCCGGCGGCGTGCAGCGCGTGCAGGGGCGTGGTCATGGTGAAGCGGTCCCGAGCGGAGGGTGGGGTGGCGGGCGTCCCCTAATTATAGCGCAGGACCGCCTCACCCTCCATCACGTTTTCACCCCGCCACGTGGTCGACTGTCGTGGGGCAGATTATCGTTCACGACACGATATCGCCGACGTCGCCGACGTCTCCTCCCACTCTCGCCGCACCCCACCATGCCGAAGGATTTCCCCGACCATCACGACGCCGACCTGGTCATCCGGTTCTACGAAATGCGCCGCGAGGCCGTCACCCGCGATGCCAGGAAAGCGATGGCGGCCTGGATGCCCAAGACGTGGGACGACGTCGTGGCGCTGTCCAAGCCGGACCACCCGAACAACGCCGCCTTCCGCCAGCTCAGCGGCTACTGGGAGATGGTCTACGGCATGGCCCGCCACGGAATCGCGCACGGGGAGTTCCTGATGGAGAACAGCGGCGAGGGGATGTTCTTCTACTCGCGCTTCGAGCCCTATCTCGCGCAGATGCGTGAGCACATGAGTCCACGCATCTTCACGAACTGCGAGTGGGTGTCCAAGCACACGGAGATGGGCAAGACCCAACTCGCGATGTTCGTCGCGCGGTGGGCCAAGATGAACGCCGCCAAGTAAGCAGGCCTCGAACACCGGACCGCGGGGCGGGACCGCCGTCGATCGGCGCGGCCCGCCCCGCGGTCGTGTCAGCGCGTGTGCAGCAACCGCACGTACAAGTCGTCCAACTCGGCAACGCCGTCGAACTCGAAGGGATGCGTCCCGACGTGCATGAAGCCGACCTTCTCGTAGAACCGCTTGGCTCGCGCGTTGTGTTGCCAGACCGCCAGCCACAGCGCATCATGTCCCTCCGCCGCTGCGCGCTCGACCGCGGCGTCGAGCACTCGCTGCGCCAGCCCCGTCCCCTGCGCTTCGGTTTCGACGTAGAACCGCTCGATCTGCGCCGGACGCTCGGCATCGATCGCGTCCGGCGCCGGGGCGGCATGCCCCACCGTCACGAAGGCGCGCCACCGCCCACGCTCCGCGACTCGCAGCGTCCACCGCGTGGGCGTCTCGAGCTCCGCCCGCAACCGCGGCGCCCCATGATACCGCGCGATGTGTCGCTCGAGCCGATCGGCGGGGTATCCGTGGGCGTAGGTCCGGCGAAAGATGTCGGAGAGAAATCGGGAGAACTCCTCCGCCTCCGACGGCACCGCCTCGACACAGCGCAAGTCAGTCGTCACGACAGAAAACCTAGTCGGCTGTCGCCATATATTTCAGCCGTGGCTCCCCGGTCCCCCACTCATTGATCCGCACACGATGCCGGAACGCGACTCCCTCAACCGCGACCTCGCCGTCCGTGAATCGTTCGCCCGCGACGCGAGCGGCCTCTGGCAGGTCTGCGAGGCCGTTGCCCGCCCTACCAGCGCAGCCGAAGTGGCCGATCTCCTGGCCGAAGCCAACGCACGGCGTACTCCCGTCACCACCGCGGGGTCGCAGACGAGTACCACCGGTGCGAGCATCTGTGATCACGGCATCCTCCTCTCGACGCGCGCGCTCTCCCACATCGGTCCGGTCGACCGCGATGCCCGCACCGTGCGGGTCGGCCCCGGGGTGCTGCTCGGGGAGTTGCAACGCACCATCGCGGCGGAGGGATTGTTCTTCGCACCGGATCCGACGAGCGATCAGGAATGCACGGTCGGCGGCGCGATCGCCTGCAACGCGAGCGGACCGCGCACCCTGCGCTACGGCCCCACGCGCGCGCACGTGCGCAGCCTGAGCATCGCACGCGCCGACGGCCGCATCGAGCAGTTCCGGCGCGCCGAGGTGGAGAAGAACACCGTGGGGCTCTTTCCCGCGCAGGATCCGGTGGACTGGTTCATCGGAAGCGAGGGAATCCTCGGGGTGATCGTCGAAGCCGAGCTCGCGCTGCTGCCGCGGCCGCACCTCGAGATCGGACTCGCGATCCCGTTCCCGGATGAATCGCGCGCCCTGGCCGCGATCATCGCCGCACGAGAGTCGCGCGTCCTGGTTCCCCGATGCCTGGAGTTCTTCGACGCCGAATGTTTCGCGATCGCACGTGATGGACAGGGAGACCCCCACTGGGCGCCGGAGTCGCGGGCCTTGGTCTATACCGAAATCACCGCCGACGGCGACGCGCTCCCGCCGCTGGACGAATGGCTGGAGCTCGCCGAGGCCCATGGCGCGCACGCCAATGACGTTCGCGTCTTCGACGGCGACGCCGCCATCCGGGAGGCACGCCGCCTGCGGCACGCGGTGCCGGCCACGATGCACGAACGCGTGGCCCCCTACCTCTCGGCCGGTGGCCGTCGCGTCTCCACCGATTGGGCGGTGCCGTGGCGCCTCGCCCCCCAGGCGGTTGCCATGGCGCGAGCCCACGCACAGGAAGCAGGCGTGGCGCCTGGCGTCATCTACGGCCACCTCGGGAACGGACATCCCCACCAGAACTTCGTCGCGCGCGATCCGGCCGAGGTGGCGCGCTTCGAACAGGTCGTCGAGCGTACCCTGCGCGACGTCATCGCGATGGGGGGTACCGTGGCCGCCGAACACGGGATCGGCAAGATCAAGTCGCGCTGGCTCCCGCTGCAGATGCGAAGCTCGCAGATCGCCGTGATGCGGGCGCTCAAAGCTGAGCTGGACCCGAACGGCATCATGGCCCCCGGCAACATCCTCGCGTGACGACGGCGGCCTCGGAACGCACCCCATGAGTGCGTTCGGCACCTTCTTCCTCCCGGGCCCGACCGAAGTCCGGCGTGAGGTGTTGCAGGCCATGTCGCGACCCATGATCGCGCATCGCGGACCCGAGTTCGAGGCGCTCTTCCAGGAGATTCAGGACGGGTTGCGTGAGCTTTTCGGCACGCGGCGCCCCGTGTACGTCAGTACGAGTTCCGCCACGGGGCTCATGGAAGCCGCGATCCGCAACACCCCCGCCGGCCCGATCTTGTCACTCGTGAACGGCGCGTTCTCCGAGCGGTTCGCCGCGATCGCCCGCGCGTGCGAGCGCGAGGTGCGGATCCTGCGGGCACCCGAGGGCACCGTGGTCCCCCACGAGGCGGTGGAGCACGCACTCCGGGAGCGCTGGTACGCCGCCGTCACCGCGGTGCACTCCGAAACGTCCACCGGCGCGCTGAGCGACGTCGGAGCGCTCGCCGCGCTCGCCCACGCGCATGAGGCGATGATCCTCGTCGACAGCGTCACGGGCGTCGGGGGAACACCCATGCGCGCGGACGCGTGGGCGCTGGATTTCGTGTTGACGGGTTCGCAGAAGGCGCTGGCGCTCCCGCCAGGGCTCGCGTTCGCCGTGGCCAGCGAGCGGTTCGTGCTGCAGGCGGAGGCCCTCCGCGATCGCGGGCGCTACTTCGATGTCGTGGAGTTCGAGCAGGCGGCGCGCCGCCACCAGACGCCGAACACACCGGCGCTCTCGCTGCTGTACGCGACGCAGGAACAGTGCCGCGCCCTCCTGGCGGAAGGGCTCGCGCCGCGCTGGGCTCGGCACGACGCCATGCGCGATGCCACGGTCGATTGGGCGAACGCCGCCGCGCGCGACGGACTGCTCGCCGGCATCGTCGCGCACGAGGGCGTGCGTTCCCCGACCGTCACCGCCCTCCGGCTTCCCACGCCTCTGCGCGACACCGCGGTCGCCGCCGCACTCGGGCGCCGCGGCTTCACGATCGGCACCGGCTACGGCGCGCTCGCCGGGACGACCGTACGTATCGGGCACATGGGGGACCACTCCGTCTCCGGCCTCGAGCGCTGCCTCACCGCGCTGACGGAGACGCTGCGCACACTCAGCTGATCACGACCGGTGCGAACGTTGCCTCCCCGGCACGCGCCCCGAGCAACAGGCGCGCGACCTCCTGATTCCTGTACGTGAAGATCCGGGTGAGCTGTCGACGCACGATCGGGTGCGCGAGGTTGCCGAGGACGCCCAACGGCAGCGCATAGCGGACTTCATCGTCCATGCGGACGCCACCCGGAACCGAGTGGAAGGTGTGACGGTGCACCCACTGGGCGTACGGCCCCTTGAGCTGCACATCGGTGAACTCGCGGCTGGGCTCCCAACTCTCGATCAGGGTGCGCCAGCTCATGGGAATCCCATGCAACCCGATCCGATAATCGATCAGCGTCCCCCGCCCCATCGTGATCGGCAGCGGCGTGATGATGGTGAACGACAGCTCCGGCGGGGTGATGCGGCCGAGGTTCGCCGCGTCGGCAAAGAACGGGAAGACCGCGTCGCGCTCCAACGGGAGCGTGAGCGAGGTCCTCAGCAGATGAACAGTCATCGTCTCGGGGACTAGGGGGGAAGCGACACGCGCGACCGGAGCGAAGCCCCGGTCGCGCGCGTCCGAATGCAGCGACTGCTTACTTGCCCTTCGGCGGCATGATCACCGCGTCGATCACGTGGATCACGCCGTTCGAGGCGATGATGTCGGTCTTGACGACGTTCGCGCCGTCGACCATCACCTTGCCGCCGTTGACCATGATCTTGGCGGCGGCGCCGTTGACCGTCTTCGCTTCCTTGAGCTTGACGACATCAGCGGCCAGCACCTTGCCGGCGACGACGTGGTACGTCAGCACCGCGGCCAGCGCCTTCTTGTCCTTGAGGAGCGCGTCGAGCTGCGCCTTCGGGATCTTGGCGAACGCCTCGTCCGTCGGGGCGAAGACGGTGAACGGGCCCTTGCCCTTCAGCGTCTCGACAAGGCCGGCGGCCTGCAACGCGGTGGCGAGGGTCTTGAACGATCCCGCAGCGACCGCGGTCTCGACAATGTCCTTGGCCGGGGCGGCCGCAGCCGGCGCCTGGGCGGCGAGCGGCGACGCAACGACGGACGCGAACACGGTGGCAGCGAGCAGCGACTTGAACGACATGGTGGAGCTCCTTGGAAGCGATTGGTTGACCTGCCCTGTCCAGCTTGCGTCCAAATAATACCTGTATTTTTGATTTATGTCAAGCTTTTAGCTGGGCCTAACATTGACGTAACATTGACAAAATGGCAACGAATCCATAGTTTCTATCCTTGTCTATGACTACGCCGCCAGAACTCCACTTCCCGGTCCGACTGGTTGTCCAGCGAACTGGCCTCTCCGCCGACGTCTTGCGCGCCTGGGAGCGGCGCTACCGCGCGGTCGTCCCGCACCGCACGGCCGGCGGCCAGCGCGTGTACTCCGCCGCCGACATCGCCCGCCTGACGACGCTGGCCCGGCTCGTCGATCGCGGACACTCCATCGGCCAGATCGCGGGTGCCTCGGACGAGGAACTGCAGCGCATCGTGGAACGCGACTCCCGCATCGCCGCCCCACTCCCAAGTGCCCCGTCGGTCGCCACCGACTCGGGGGACTCCCTCATCGCCGCCGCCCTCGACGCCACCGACCGCATGGATCCGGAAGCGCTGGAGCGACTGCTCCGCGGAGCCGCGCTCCGGATGGGAGTCGACGACATGATCGAGCAGGTGTTGGCCCCCCTGCTGTTCACGATCGGCTCGCTCTGGCACCAAGGCGTGCTGCGGCCGGCGCAGGAACACGTTGCCACCGCCGTGATCCGCGGCACGTTGGGCTGGATGATGGAACTGGCCACGCCGTCGGCGAACGCCCCGTGCATCGTCGTCGGCACGCCGGCGGGTCAGATGCATGAAATGGGTGCGATGATCGCGGCCGCGGTGATCGCCTCGCAGGGGGCGCGGGTGCTCTACCTCGGCGCCGACCTGCCCGCAACGGAAATCGCCGATGCCGCGGAACGCTCACGCGCGATCGGTGTCGCGCTCAGCATCGTGTACCCGTACGACGACCCGCATCTCCACCACGAGATCGCGATCCTTCGCGGCGCCCTGCCGCCCCGAGTGCACATAATTGCCGGTGGCGCCGCCGCCTCGGCCTATCCCGATGCGTGGCGCCACCCCAACACGACCCTGACCGCCTCGCTGGACCAGCTGCGGGACTACATCCGCGGCTTGCCGTCCATCTCCTGAATGGTCTTGGTGCTCGGCGGACGCTCCTGCTGCAGCCGCTTGGCCACCTGTTCCGCCTGGCTCAACGCGCGGAGCACGTTCTCGCCGGCGAGTTTCCTGAGCTCCGCATCCGTCCAGCCCCGACGGATCAACTCCGCGAAGAGCATCGGGTAGTCGGCCTGTGACTGGAGGCCGTCCGGCAACTCGTCATCGACGCCGTCGAAGTCGGACCCGATGCCGATATTGTCAGCGCTTGCAGTCTTCTTGATGTAATCCAGATGGTTCGCGACGTCGGCGATGGTCGCGTGAGGCGCCGGATGCGCCGCATCCCAGCTTTTGAGCGCGCGGTTGAACACCGCCGTGTCGGCGCCGACGCGCGCCTTGAGGTTGGCGCTGTACGCGCTCCGCTCGAGCGAGTGCTTGCGCACCGCCGGCGAATCGAAACCCGGGACGAACGTCACCATGACGACGCCCCCGTTCTTGGGCAGCCGCTTGAGGATCGAGTCCGGCACGTTGCGCGGATGATCCACGAGTGCCTTGGCGGAAGAGTGCGAGAAGATCACCGGCGCCGCCGCCACGTCGAGCGCGTTGCTCATGACGCCCGGCGAGACATGCGACAGATCCACCAACATGCCGAGGCGGTTCATCTCCCGCACCACCTCCTTGCCGAAGTTCGTCAGGCCACCGTGCGTGGGCGCGTCGAGCGCGGCGTCGGCCCAGTCCAGCGTCACATTGTGCGTGAGAGTCATATAGCGGACGCCCATTCCATAGTAGGCGCGCAACGCCCCGAGCGAGTTCTCGATCGCATGACCACCTTCCATGCCAAGCATGGAGCCCACTTTGCCCGCCTTGAACGCCGTCCGCATGTCGGCGGCCGTCGCGGCGGCCACGAGGCGTTCGGGGTATTTCGCGATGACGCGCCGGGCGATGTCGATCTGCTCGAGCTGGATCCGCGCGTAGCCGGAGTCCTTGACCTCGCCGGGAATGTACACGCTCCAGAACTGCCCGCCGAGCTGTCCGGCCTTCATGCGGGCCAGATCGGTCTGGTGCGGGGTGGTCTTGCGGAGGTCGTACGCGTCGATGTCGCGCGGAGCGGTCTTGCTCTCGCGGATCGCCCACGGCAAATCGTTGTGTCCGTCCACCAGTGGCGTTGTGGCGAGCAGCGCCTTGGCATGCGCGAGCGCAGCATCCGAAGGCTTGGCGGCGGGGGCCTGGGCGCGGAGTGTGGCCGCGCACGCCAGGAACAGCGCATATCGTAAGGGGGTCATATTTACATTATAGCGTTTTCCGAACCAACATGGAGGGCCGATGCCGACCACCGTGAAACGATCCGGCCGCGTGCGCCGCTCCACCCTCACCCTGTTGCTCTTGGCCGGCGTCGTCACCTCGCGCGCCGTAGCGCAGGAGGGCGGCGCCCCGAACCTCGCGGGGAGAGTCACGACACCGGGAGGCGAACCACTCGACAACGTCGAGGTCCGGCTTGTCGGCACCACCGCGGTGACCCGCAGCAACGTCGAGGGGAAGTTTGCGTTCGTCGGCGTCCCCTCAGGTCCGGCGCAACTCGCGTTTCGCCGCGTGGGGTACATGCCGAGCGTCGTGGGCGTGGCCATCCCACAAGGAAATGAGGCGCTCGATGTCGCGCTGGTACCAACCACGACGCAGCTCGACACGGTGGCGGTCACCGCCGACGTGCACGTGCTCGCGGGGGTCGTGGTGGACGAGGCCGGCGCGCGGCTTCCCGGGACGGAGGTGTTCCTGGTCGGTAGCAAGCGCGTGACCACCATGACCAACGATGATGGTTGGTTCACCTTCACCGCACCGCACAGCGGTCCGGTCATGATTCGTGCCCGTCGGCAGGGATACGCGGTCGGGACATTCAGCGTGAATCTCGATGGCTGGCGAGGTGTCGTCCTGCGGATGGAGCGCCTCGACGCGATGCTGTCGCAGTCCCGGATGCTGGACAAGAGCGGCTTCGGCGTCGGCGCGGAGGTGGTATGGGATGAATCCAGCCGCCGGATGATCCAGCGGTCGGCGCGCTCGGCGATCGTCCCGCGAGAAGAACTGGCCGCGCGCAGCGGCATGACCTTGGGGCAGGCACTGCGGTCCACGTCGAGCGGCCAACTCGCCGCGATGCAGCTGGATCTTTCGTCGAATCGTGCCTGTGTGCTCGAGGACGGTCGTCGCTCGGTGGGATTCGCCACGCTCGATCTGTATCGCGCGGACGATGTGGAGTTCGTGGAGCTCTATCCACCGGGCACGGAACCATCCGGGACCGTCGCCCGCTATCTGCGTGGCGCGGGCTGCCCGTCGTCATCCACCGTTGGCGGGCGAAGCGCACCGCCATTTTATGCCGTGATCTGGATGCGGAACTGAGCGTCCCCCGATGCAACGCGGGGCCGAGCGAACATCGCTCGGCCCCGCGTCGTGCATTCGGCCTTCGATCTACGGCTTCTTGGGAGCGGGCACGGCCGTCTTGGCCGGAGCCTTGGCCGCCGGCGCAGGAGCCTTGGCCACCGGCGCTGGGGCCTTGGGCGCAGGAGCTGGCGCTGGGGATTTCGCCGCCGGCGCCTTCGCCGCCGGTGCAGCCGGGGCGGCGGGCTTCTTCACCACCGGCGCCTTGACGGCGGGCTTTGCGACCGGCTTCGCGGCGGGCTTCGGAGCCGGGGCCGGCATCGGGGGCGGCGCCACAAGATTGTCACCGCCGGCGGTCACGTCGAACTCGATGCGGCGGTTCTTGGCCCACGCGGAGGCGGTGTGACCGGTCTCGATGGGACGCGACTCGCCATAGCTCATGGTCTCGATGCGGGCGGCCGCGATCCCCTTGGCGACGAGATACTGTTTCGCGAGGTTGGCGCGCGCCAACCCGAGCTTCATGTTGGCGGCATCGGGACCACGTTCATCCGTGTGGCCGGCAATGCGGAGCTTCACGGCCGGATTCGCATTCAAAATGTCGACCTTCGCGTCGAGCATCGCCTTCTGCTCGGCGTTGAACACCGCGCTCGCCGGCACCGGCGCCGTGAGGGCCGTGCGCACCGCGGCCGATGCGGCTGCCGCCTTGGCACGACGCTCGCTCTCGAGCGCCGCTGCAGCGGCGCGACGGACTGCGGCGACGCTATCGGCCGCCTTCAGTTCGGCGGCCGCACGGGCGTTCGCTTCTTCCGCGCGACGCAGTTCTTCGGCGCGGGCGGCGGCGAGTTTACGACGTTCGTCTTCCGCCTTGGCAGCGGCGAGCGCGGCCGCCTGCGCGGCGAGCTGGTCGGCGGACATGCCGACCGGCGCCGACGGAGCGGCAGGACCGGCGACCGGCGTCGGCGCAATCGGATTCAACCGGAAGGCGAAGCCGACGCCGAGCGTGAAGCGCATCCCGGTCTTCTTGATGACGCCAGCCTTCTCGACCACACCGTCGTTGGACGCGCCCGTGATGTCGGACAGCGCGGGCGAGAGCACCAGCGGCAGATTCTTGAACGGCACGAACGAGAACCCGAGGTTCAGGTCCTGCCCCGACCAATCGGCGATGACCGACGTGCGATCCGAGGTGCGCAATGCCAGGGAGGAGAACACGCCAATCCCGTGCTTGCCGCTGTTGAGGTCCGCTGCAGGCTGGAAGGCTTCGCTGCCGGCACCCGCCGACCACGTGAGCGACTGGAAGGCACTCAGGAAGGTGTCATTGAGCGACCACACGTGCGTGACGACGCCATAGACGCTGTTGCGGTCGTCCGCGTTGGCATTGAGCTGCACCCCTTGCACACCGAGGGCGATCCCCCAGTTGTCGCCGAGCAGCTTGTGCGCCTTGAGGCCCACACCAACGCGATTCCCGACGCCGCTTCGGATGGACGACAAGGCATTCACGGCCACTTCAAGACCCACCGCGTTGCTCGAGTTGCCAAGCCCGAATCCCACCGACGCGCTGCCATCGGCGTCACCGGCCGCACTGTAGCGCACGGGAGACTGCACGCCAAAACCGACGAACGCGTCGTTCCAGTTCGCGCCGAACGCGATGGGCGAGCCGGAACTCGTACCCGGCGCACCGCGCGGGAATCGCCCTTGCTCGGTACCGAGGCCGATGTCCGGCACAGGGAGCATGAACTTGGCCCGGAGGGCGTCGATGCCTTGCGCCTGCACGGGCGTGGTGCCGGCAATGCCAGCGGTGCCAACGAGCAGGGCGGTAGCGAGGAGTGACCGAAGCGAGATCATGTGGTCTACCGGGCGGGGGGCGGTGGAACGATCGGTGTGCGACGGGGGCAACGGTGCGCCACGCCCCGGGATGCGGTTCCCGTGCGCGTGACCTTCTAACCTACCACTAAATGTACGCGGGCGGGAGATGGGGTGAAACCACCATCGAACGAAGCGACGCCCCGCCCCGGGGTTCCGGGGCGGGGCGTCGCCTCGTGCCGACGACCGCGGACGTCGACTAGTAGCGGTACGCCTCGGGCTTGTACGGCCCGTCCACGGGCACGCCGATGTAGTCCGCCTGCTCCTGCGACAGCTGCGTGAGCTTCACGCCGATCTTCTCGAGGTGGAGACGCGCGACCTTCTCGTCGAGCTTCTTCGGGAGGGTGTAGACGGCGCGCTCGCTGTAGCTCGTGCCCGAGACGGTCGGCTTCCCCTGCGCCGCGAGATGCAGATCGATCTGCGCCACGACCTGGTTGGTGAACGAGCAGCTCATGACGAAGCTCGGATGGCCGGTGGCGCAGCCGAGGTTGAGCAGACGCCCTTCGGCCAGAATCATCACGCTGTGGCCGTCGGGGAAGACGAACTCGTCGTACTGCGGCTTGATGTTGATGCGCTCGATGCCCGGGTACGACTTGAGCCCGGCCATGTCGATCTCGTTGTCGAAGTGGCCGATGTTCCCGACGATCGCCTTGTCCTTCATCTTCGCCATGTGCTCGACGGTGATGATGTCCTTGTTGCCCGTCGCGGTGATGAAGATGTCGGCCGTGGACACCACGCTCTCGAGCGTCGTGACCTGATAGCCTTCCATCGCGGCCTGCAGTGCGCAGATCGGATCGATCTCGCAGATCACGACGCGGGCGCCCTGTCCCTTGAACGCCTGCGCCGAGCCCTTGCCCACATCACCGTAGCCGAGCACGACGGCGACCTTGCCGGCGAGCATGACGTCGCTGGCGCGGAGGATGCCGTCGGTGAGCGAGTGCCGGCAGCCGTACAGGTTGTCGAACTTGCTCTTCGTCACGGAGTCGTTGACGTTGATCGCCGGGAAGAGGAGCGCCCCGGCCTTCATCATCTCATAGAGGCGATGCACGCCGGTGGTCGTCTCTTCCGATACGCCCTTGATGGCGGCCGCCACCTCGGTCCAGCGGTTCGGGGTCTCCGCGAGCGTCTTGCGGAGCAGGTCGAGGATGATACCGTATTCCTCGCTCTCGGTGACCGGGTTGTGCTGGGGCACGGCCTTGGCGGCCTCGAACTCCACGCCCTTATGGATGAGCAGCGTGGCGTCGCCGCCGTCGTCCAGGATCAGGTTCGGACCTGTACCGTCGGGCCACATGAGGGCCTCATCGGTGCACCACCAGTACTCCTCGAGCGTCTCCCCCTTCCACGCGAACACCGGGGTGCCGCGCGGCGCGTCCACGGTGCCGTCCTTGCCGACGACGACCGCCGCGGCCGCGTGATCCTGCGTCGAGAAGATGTTGCAGCTGACCCAGCGCACGTCGGCGCCGAGTTCGGTGAGCGTCTCGATCAACACGGCGGTCTGCACCGTCATGTGCAACGAGCCCATGATCTTGGCGCCGGCGAGGGGCTTCTGCCCCTTGTACTCGGCGCGGAGCGCCATCAAGCCGGGCATCTCGTACTCCGCCAAGCGGAGTTCCTTGCGGCCGAAATCGGCCAGCGTGATGTCCTTGACCTTGAACGGCGGACGACCGGCCGCCTTGGCGGCGTCGAACGAATGGAGTGCGGGAGCTGTGGTAGCCATTGGAGTCTGCGGCGGAGGGTGATGTGAAACGAAAGAACGAGTCGTACGTCCTGCGGAGTGAACACGTGGGACGCGGGGACGGAGCCCCGCGTCAGGGTTTGGTACAGGAGGCGACGAAGAGCGTCGGCCCCTTGGCGGCCGGTGACGCCGGCAACGCGTGCGCGCGGAAATCAACGAGCCCCACGTCGGTCGTCCAGCGTTCGAGCTGCTGGTGCGAGAACCCCTGCCAGAGATGTCCCATGGTCTCGCGGTATTCGGCGCGATCATGGGGGAGCATGTCGACCATCAACAGCCGGCCGCCGCGTTTCAACGCGCGACTGGTGTTGCTCAGTGCGAGCTGTGGTTCGGCGACGTAGTGCAGCACCAGCGACAACAGCGCGACGTCCAACTCCCCTTCATCGACCGGGAGCGTTTCGAGCGTGCCGTGCCGGAAGTCGACGTTGTCGAATGCGTCGAGACGCGCGCGCGCCGCCCGAAGCATCGCGGACGACTCATCCACGGCGATCACGCGCGCCACGAAGGGCGCCATCGCCTCGGCCAACTGCCCCGCACCGCAACCCAGATCGCCGACGACCGCGGCACGGTCGAGCAAACCGAGCAAGGGATACAGCTCCGTGCGGGACCCGAACAGCTCCTCACGCAGGCGATCCCACTGCCCCGCACTCGACGCGAAGAACCGTTGCGAGGCCGTGTGCCGCGCCGCGATGACCCCACGGACGCGCTCCGCATCGCGCGCGGCGGTGGCCATGGCACTCACCTCGTCGCGGATACTGAGCCAGAGCTTGCGCGCCGCCGGGTCGAGATCGCGCGCCGTCATCCGGTACCGGTTGCTGGTGCCGTCCTCCCGGCTCACGACCCATCCGCCATCGGCGAGCGCCCGCAGGTGGCGGCTGACCGTGGACTGTGGCAACTGGAGGGCGGCGCGCAGCTCACCGACGGTCAGCTCGTGGCGCTCCAGGATGAGGAGCAGCCGCGCGCGGATCGGGTCGGCAAGGGCCGTCAGGCGGTCAAAGACAGGGTTCTGTTTCATCCGTATATCCGGATGAAAGGTCATAAGACGGGCGCGTCAAGTCAAGCCCCGGTTGAGGCCCTCAGTTCGCTCGGCCGCGAGCTCGGCCTCCTCTCGTGACGCAACGCAGCACACGTTCATCGCGACATGGCCGTCGGGCCGAGGAGCGAAGTCGCGCGGGTGCACGGTGGTCAGTCGGTCGAGCGTTCCAGGGCGACGGTCATCGGGCGCAACTGCTCGCCGACCCAGCACTGCATGCCGACCCCGGTGAGCCCGGCGGACCGAAACGCGCGGCGATACACGGCCGGCGTGCGGTGATGCCACGCGCGTCGATCGCCGTCGATCTCGTCGGCGCTGGTGTAGGCCTCGAGATAGGCCACGCCGCCCAGGTGCGCGGCGACCGCCCGGAGCCCCGGCGCGAGGTCGCCAGGGCTGACGTATTGGAGCACATCGCAACACACGATCAGGTCGAACCTGCCACCCAGGTCGAGGGCGTCGAGGCCGCCGAAGGTGCCGAGTCGGATATTGCGGGACGCCCCGAATCGGTTGATGACATACGGACTCGGATCGACGCCGGTATAACGCACGGCGGGTCGAAGCCGGCGGAGCGCAGACCGCCACGGGGCTTCGCCGCACCCGACATCGAGCACGGAGCGGACGCGCCGCTGGAGGAGCGATTCGGCGATGCCGACCACCATGGCCGCCTTGCGTGCGACGTCCGCGCGCGTGGCGACCCGATGCTCGGGGTCGCGATACCAACGGTCGAAATAGGCGCGATCGTAGGCCTTGGACGCGGTCACGTCGAACGAATGAAGTGACAGCCCGCCTCCTGGGCGCGGGAGACGGCAAAGATCCCCGAGGGCTGGCGGATGACACCCGGGACCACCGAGGCCGCGACTTGGGCGCGCGCTTCGTCCTGCGAGATGTTCGCCTCCTTCGCGAGTTGTCCCGCGAACCGCATCAACGCGAGGTTGCAGCAGAGCACGGTGACGCCACGTCCGATCAGCGCGTCGAGGCCGCCCTCCCCGAGGATGGCGGCGAACTTGTCGCTCGCCTGGATCTTCACGAACGGATTCCGCAGCGCCGACTCGCCGGTCGTGGGATCCTTGAGCTTGGACCGTTCCCCCAACTTGAAACGATTCCACAGGTCGTCGTTGACCGCGGCCGCGATGGCCTGATGCCGGATCACGATGACGGCACCCATGTCCCTATCGGTGGTCTTGTAGACGTCGCTGTACCCGCGCATCCAGGTGACGGTGTTCGTGAAGGCGATCCCGTCACTCATTTCAGGCATGTCGAAGAGCATGCGATGCTTGGCCTTTTCGACCCGATCGACCCACGACATGTCCCAGCCGCCCTGCGGGGTCGGATACTCCGGGAAGGTGCGCGCCTGCGCTACGAGTTCGCGCGCGCTCAGCCCGGAGGCAGCGACGGCGGCAGTGGTACCAGCGATGGCGGTCAGGAACTGACGGCGATTGGCGGGCGGATTGGTCACGGGCTCTCTCAGACTGGAAGCTTTGGGGGTCGGCGCGACGGCGCGCGGTCCTACTCGGCGGGGTCCGGTTGGCGCCACAGGAGGATCGCGAGCAGGACGGCGCCGACGGTCACGAACGAATCGGCGACGTTGAAGGTGTAGAACCGGCTGTCGGCGAGTCCGACATCGAGGAAATCCACCACGCCGCGCACCGACCGGATGCGATCGATGAGATTGCCGACGGCACCCGAGGCGATCAGGCCGAGTGCGACGACTTGCGCGCGATCGTCCTGCCGCGTCTCGAGCAGCATGCGAAAGAGGACCACGAACATCACGGCGGCGATCACGCTGAAGACGATCCGCGACGACGCCCCGAACGACAGGTTCATGGCCGCTCCCGGATTGTAGATCAGGGTGAACCGGAGGAACTCCCCGATCACCCGGCGCGGCACATGCGGTACCAGGGCCGCTTCGATGACACGCTTGCTCACGTAGTCGATCAGGACGCCGCCCAGGACCAGCGACCAGAACAGGCGGTCTCTCGCCCCCCGCAGGGCGGCGGGGGGCGGCGGCGCCTCGACCATTGGCGCGTCCGGCGAAGCGAGCGTGGATTCCAGTGGATTCGTCATGTGCAAGAATAAGCGTCCCGGGGAAAGATACCGCTAAGTTTCGTCTGTGCGACTCCCTCCCCTGCCGATCGACGCCGTCCTCCCCGACCTGCTCTCGGTCCTCGAGCGTGGGACGCGGGCCGTGCTGCAGGCGCCGCCGGGTGCGGGAAAGACGACCCGCGTGCCACTCGCACTGCTCGGCGGGTCCTGGCGCGGTGACGGCCGCATCGTGATGCTCGAGCCGCGTCGGCTCGCGACACGCGCGTCGGCGAGACACATGGCGCAGCTCCTGGGAGAATCCGTCGGGACAACGGTCGGCTACCGCGTGCGGGGAGACTCCGCGGTCTCACACCGGACGCGCGTGGAGGTGGTGACCGAGGGAGTGCTCACGCGCATGGTGCAGGATGACCCCGCGCTCGAGGGCGTGGCCGCAGTCGTATTCGACGAGTTCCATGAGCGCAATCTCGTCGCCGATCTCGGCCTCGCCCTCGTATTGCAGAGTGCGGCCCTGGTGCGTCCCGAGCTGCGCATCGTGGTGATGTCCGCCACCCTCGACGGGAGCCGAGTTGCCGCGATGCTCGATGACGCGCCCATCGTGACCTCCGAGGGCCGGATGTTCCCGGTCGAGACGATTCACGTGGCGCGGCGCGATGGCCAGCGGTTGGAGGGCACGGTGGCGGCCGCGGTGGAGCGCGCGTTGCGCGAACAGGACGGGGACGTGCTCGTATTCCTTCCCGGAGCGGCAGAGATCCGCCGGACGCACGCGCTGTTGACGGCCGGCACGCTCCCCGCACTGATAGACGTGTACCCGCTCCACGGCACGATGCCGCCAGAGCAGCAGGACCGCGCGATCGCGCCGAGTCTACCAGGGCGGCGTAAGGTGGTGCTGGCGACGTCGGTGGCCGAGACGAGTCTTACGATTGAAGGGGTCCGCGTCGTGATCGACAGCGGAGTGAGTCGGGTCCCCCGTTTCTCGCCGCGTACGGGAATGACGCGACTCGAGACCGTTCGGGTGGCCCGTGACGCCGCGGACCAGCGCCGCGGCCGCGCTGGGCGTGTGGCCCCTGGCGTCTGCTATCGGTGCTGGGCGAGTGACGAGGAGGTGCAACTGCTGGCGCGACGGGCGCCAGAGATCACCGAAGCGGACCTCGCGCCGCTCGCGCTGGAACTCGGAGTGGCCGGCATCACCGACCCGTCCACGCTGCGGTGGCTCGACCCTCCCCCGGAAGGAGCGCTGCGCCACGCGCGTCGGGTGCTGGAGACGCTGGGCGCGTGTTCGCCTGACGGGCGCATCACCGCCCACGGCCGGGCGATGGCGGCGATGGGCCTCCATCCGCGTCTGGCGCACATGGTGATCGTCGCCCAGGAACGCAACGCGACCGCGGTGGGCTGCGACCTCGCGGCCCTGCTCGCGGAACGCGACATCCTCCGGCGTGACGAGGCGGTTCGTGATCCCGATCTCAGGACCCGACTCGAGTTGCTCTGCCATCCGCACGGCGCGGACGATCCGCGAGTGGACCGCGGCCGCTGGTTCCAGGTGCGTGACGAGGCGCGTCGACTCCGGGCGGAGATGGGTGCGAGCGATCGGGCGCGGACCGAGGACCAGGGACAACCGCTCGTCCCCGAGGACGCGTCGCTACTGGCCGCGCTGGCGTACCCCGACCGGGTCGCCCTCGCGCGCCCGGGGGCTCGCGGCCGTTTCCTCATGCGGAATGGTGGGGCCGCCCGTGTGGACGATCGATCACCGCTCGCCGACGCGGAGGCGTTGTGCATCACGGAGACGGACGGCGGGACCGGTGAAGCGCACGTGTATCTCGCGGCGCCGCTCCGCGCGCCGGACCTCGACACGCTCTTCGGCCACGAGGCCATCCGGCACGAGGTGGTCGAGTACGATGCGCAGCACGACCTGATCCGCGCCGTGCGACGCCGCACGCTCGGCGCGCTGGTGCTCGAGGAGCGCGCCCTGCACTCCCCAGACCCCGCGTTGATCGGTGCGGCGTGGGTCCCCGTCATCCGCGCGAATGGCCTGGCGAGTCTCACCTGGAGCGATGCGGCACGCGCCCTGCGCGCGCGCGTGCAGTTCGCCCGGACCATCGATGCGCGCTGGCCGGACTGGTCGGACGCCGCGTTGCTCGCCGCCATCGACGGGTGGCTCGCACCGTCGCTGGCCGGTGTCATGCGCCGTACCGCGATCGACCGCGTGGACATCGCCGCAGCGCTGCGATCCCAGCTCGACGGACGACAACTCGCGGAGCTGGACCGCGTCGCCCCCACGCACGTGGAAGTCCCGACCGGGTCGAGGATTCCGGTGGACTACAGCGACCCGCTCGCCCCGGTGCTGGCGGTCCGCCTGCAGGAGATGTTCGGCGCGACGGCAACGCCCTGCGTCGGCGGCGGTCGCGTCCCTCTCACGCTCCACCTGCTCTCCCCCGCGCATCGGCCCGTACAAGTCACGCGCGATCTGGCGGGCTTCTGGGCGAGCAGCTATTTCGCGGTCCGCAAAGACCTGCGGGGGCGGTATCCTCGGCATCCGTGGCCCGAGGATCCACTCCTCGCCGCGCCGACCCGACGCGCAAAACCGCGCTAGCCATGTTCCGGCGGAGTTGCCGCGCCGTGACTCGCACTCGGATGCGAGCCGGGATCGTGCTGGTCGCCACCATTGGCGCACCACGCGCGGGCGCACAATAATCACAGGGTCTGCACGCCAGCGTCGGCGTGGTCCCGGACTTCTCGGTCGCCGTCGTGGCGAGAACGCCACAGGCGGAGGATTCGCTGACCCGACCGCGAGAACGGCGGCGCATACGGCGGCAGGCGGTTCCCCGTGCCGGGACGGCCGCGCTCATTTTCGCGTGACGGTCTCTTCCTTCATGACAGTCTTCGCGAACCAGAACACCACGAAGGCGACGATGACGAAGTCGATGGCGGCACCGGCCACACGCCCGAGTTCGAACGCGATCGGGCCCGGCGTCTTGAAGTTGCGCCAGTCGCCGCCGGGGATGAGTGCGCCGATGAACGGCATCAGCAGACCGTCCACCATGGCCTTCACAAGGTCGCCGAGCTTCCCGCCGATGACGACCGCGATGGCCAAACCGATGACGCCGTACTGCCTGAGAAACGTGGTGAACTCTTTCAACACGGTGGAGCGCTCCTGTCGGAGGTGAGTGGTGCGACGTCGACGCCCCGAAGTTGCGACGTCAGAAGCCGGTTGTCCACGACACCCGCATGACCGGCGTTTCAGTTGTGGGAGCACGCGCGCCGTCGTAGTATGGAACACGGGCCTGAGGGGCCCGCTGCGATCCCACGCCCTTTCTCGCGGAGCCGCTGGATGAGGTCGTTGCCCCCCGGAGCGAGCACCGCTGCGCGACGCGCACTCGCACGCGCGCTCGCACTCGCCTGTGCGTCGTGGAGTTCCGTCGCCGGCGCGCAGAAACCAGCGGTCAAACGCATCAACTGGCAGGCGGATCTGGGCTACGTGAGCGCGACGGGAAACACCGACGTCACCACGATGAGCGTGGGCGACAAGATCGTCCACACCCTCAATGCCTGGACCTTCACGCAGACGGGCGCGTACATCTACGGTCGCACCAAGGGAAAGGAAAGCGCCAACCAACTCCGACTCAGTGTCCGCGCCGATGCCTCGTTCAACGGGGTGGTGGGTGCCTTCGCGGGGGTCGCCTATGAACGCAACGTGTACGCCGGATTCGCCTCCCGATACGACCAACTGCTCGGCATCCAGTGGCGGGCCATTCGCGGCACCAGGGACTCCCTGACCGTCGACGGCGGTGGCGTACTTACTCTGCAGGAGAACACCCTGGGAGAGCAGGCACGACTCCCGGCGGCGCGTACCGCCGTGAACTACAAACACGCGTTCACCAACAAGGCGACCGTGCAGCATCTGTCTGAGGTCATTCCCGACGTGAAATCGGGGGGACACTTTCGTCTCAACAGCGAGACCGCGATGGTCGCCCCGCTTTCCGAGCACATGAGCCTCAAGGTGCGATGGGCGACCCGCTTCAACAGCGCCCCAACGACCGGCTTCGGCACCACCGACCGCGTATTCACGGCCGGGGTCCAGGTCGCATACTGAGCCACGACCGACCCCCGGATGGGAGCGACCCTCGCGACACTGCTGCAAGCGGTCGCGCTCGCCTACGCGAGCGGTATCAGCCTCTATGCCACCGTTGCGCTGATCGGGATCGCTGAGCGGTGGGGGTGGGTCCCCGCGGTCCCTGCCCCGCTCGACCACTTGGCATCGCCGTGGATCGTGGGGATCGCCTTCGTGCTCACGGTCGTCGAGTTCCTGGCGACGCTGATTCCCGGCGTCGCGTCCGCGTGGGACGCCGCCCACAGCCTGATTCGCCCCCCGGCCGCAGCGGCGATGGCGATCCTGGTCGCGTGGAACGGCGATCCCACGCTCATCCTGGCCGCGGGACTGCTCGGCGGATCGATCGGATTGGCGACCCACGCCACGAAACTCGGGGTGCGGCTCGCGGTGGACAGCTCCCCGGAGCCGATCACGAATGCCGTCGCCAACAGCGGGGAGTTGGCGATGGTCACCCTGATCGTCACTTTTGTCTGGCAACACCCGACGCTCACTCTCGCAGGGGCACTCGCGATGCTCGGCCTGGTCTGGCTCACGGTGCGCACCGTGTGGCGCACCCTGCGCTCCGCGCGTTAGGAGCCCTGCCCGAACACCTCGACGAAGGTCAACGAGTTCCCGTCGATGTCGAGCACCACGAACTCAGTGGTCCCCCACGGCTTGGCGGCGATGTCCCCCTCCGGGTGGATGACGCCGCGCTCGCGATACCGCGCGTAGAGCTTCCGGATCTCGGTGACTTCGATCCGGCAGCTGGAGTTCGGCGGCAGCGTCGGATCCTCCGTGCGCCAGAAGTGTACTTCGATCGCGTCCCGGCGCACGCCGCCGTACTCCCCAGCATTGAAGTCATGCTTGAACTCCAGCACGTCGACGAAGAAGTCGATGGCGCGGCGCACGTTGGCGACGGGGAGCATCGGGATACCGCGGGCGAAGTACGGCTGGGCAGACATATGGACCGTGTCACGGTGGGGGGTCCCGGGAAACTTCGAGTCCTGCACGTGGCGGAAGAAACGCATTCTCCTTGCCGGAGGGAAGCCCCGTGCCGTTTCCTCCTTTCGCCCGCGCGCAGCACAAGGCATCTTCTGTGGGCGAGTTTCTGCCCTGTCCCCGACCGGAGTCCGCATGACCGTACGTACCTCGATGTCCTGCCTCGCGCTCGCCGCTCTCGCGTGGTCCTGCACTCCGGCGGCCTCTGGCGGTTCCGGCAGTGCGCCCCGCCCCGCCGCGACGCCGGCATCGACCAACAGCGCCGCACGGAATGCGGGGGCCTGGACCCCGTTGTTCGACGGCACCTCGTTCACGGGCTGGCGCGGCTACAAAGTCGACACCGTGCCGAGTGGCTGGCGCGTGGTTGACGGAACCATCGCCAAGACCCGACCGGTCGAGGACATCGTCACCGTCAAGGAATACGGGGATTTCGAGCTCGAGATCGAATGGAAGATCGGGCGCGCCGGGAACAGCGGCATCTTCTACCGCGGCACGGAAGAATACGATCACATCTACTGGACTGCCCCGGAGTACCAGCTGCTCGACGACAGTCTCGCCAGCGACAACAAGACGCGACTGACCTGCGCCGGCGCGGCGTACGGACTCTACCCCTCCCCCGCGGGACATCTGAAGCCGGTCGGTGAGTGGAACAGCACCAGGATCGTCGCGCGCGGCAACCATGTCGAACATTGGCTGAACGGGTTCAAACTGCTCGAGTACGAACTGAACAGTCCCGAATGGCTCGGCCTGGTCGCAAAGAGCAAGTTCAACGCCTGGCCCAACTACGGCCGCAACAAGAAGGGCCACATCGCATTGCAGGGGGACCACACGGGAACCCTCGCGTTCCGCAACATCCGGATCCGGGAGTTCTAAATGAGCACCGTCCGCACGAAACTCAGCGTCATGATGTTCCTCCAGTTCTTCGTTTGGGGAAGCTGGTTCGTCACCATGGGAACGTATCTGGGGTCCACCCTCAAGTTCTCGGACGCGCAGATCGGTCTTGCCTACGGCGCCACCGCCATCGCCGCACTGATCGCGCCCTTCTTCATGGGGATCATCGCCGACCGGTTCTTCGCCAGCGAGAGACTGCTCGCGATCCTGCACCTGATCGGTGCGGCCCTGATGTACCTGGTCAGTACGCGCACGACGTTCGGTGAGTTCTATCCGCTGGTGATCGCCTACGCGATCTGCTACATGCCGACGCTCTCGCTCACGAGCTCGATTTCCTTTCAACACATCCCGGACCCGGCGAAAGACTTTCCGCTGATCCGCGTGCTCGGGACCATCGGCTGGATCGTGGCCGGAACCGTCGTGGGCAAGATGCATGCGGAGACGTCCGCGCTGCCCATGCAGCTCGCCGCCGGCGCCTCGGTGCTGCTCGGCGTGTTCTCCCTGCTGCTGCCCCACACCCCGCCGAAAGCGGCCGGCGCGCCGTTCAGCGTGCGGGATGCGCTCGGGCTCGATGCGCTCGCCCTGCTCAAGAACACGGACTTCCTGATCTTCGTCCTCGGGTCGTTCCTGCTCTGCGTCCCGCTGCAGTTCTACTACACCTTCGCCAATCCGTTCCTGAATGAGATCGGCGCGCCGGAACCGGCGTTCATCCAGAGCTTCGGGCAGTGGAGCGAGATCGGCTTCATGGTGCTGCTCCCCTTCTTCCTCCGGCGATTCGGCATCAAGGTCGTGATGCTTGGCGGGATGCTCGCGTGGGGACTGCGCTATTTCGCCTTCGCGCAGGGGAACACGGGCACGGGGATGTGGCTCCTGTGGGCGGGCATCCTGCTCCACGGCGTCTGCTACGATTTCTTCTTCGTCAGCGGTCAGATCTACACCGACCAGCGCGCCGGAGAGCGGATCCGCGGCGCCGCCCAAGGCTTCTACAATTTCGTGACCAATGGCCTGGGGTATTTCGTCGGATCGTATGTGTCCGGCGCCGTGGTGGGTGGTCACGCGGTGACCGATGCCGCAGGCAAGACGACGCACGATTGGGCCGCCATCTGGCCGATTCCCGCGATGGGCGCGCTCGCGGTGTTCGTCCTCTTCTTCCTGCTGTTCCGTCCGAACGCCGCGACCCCTGCGGCCCGCTGATCGCGAGGTTCCCGTGACGGTCATCGTCGAAGCCGCCGTCGACACGTTCGTGGATGCCCTGGCCGCGCAGGGCGAGGGCGTGCATCGCCTCGAACTGTGCGGTCCGCTGCATGAGGGGGGCACGACGCCGAGTGCGGGGCTCATCGCCCGCTGTTCGGAGAAACTGCTCGTATCCGTGCACGCGCTGATTCGTCCGCGTGCGGGCAGCTTCGTCTACTGCGACGACGAAATCGAGATCATGAAGAAGGACATCGCCATCGCCAAGGAACTTGGCGTGGATGGCGTGGTGATCGGCGCCCTCACGCCGGACGACGACGTGGACGTCGAGGCGATGGCGCAGTTGATCGCGGTGGCCTCAGGATTGCGCGTCGGTTTCCACCGCGCCTTCGATCAGGTCCGGGATCAATCCGAGGCCCTCGAACTGCTCGTCTCGCTGCAGGTGGATCACATCCTCACCAGCGGCGCCGGCAAGACGGCGATGGACGGAGCGGATCGGCTCCACGCGCTCGTGGAGCGGGCCGGCGATCGGGTCGAGATCATCGCTGGCGGATCGGTGTCGGCGGAGAATGTCGTGGATCTCGTGGCGCGCACCGGTGTGCGCGCCGTGCACGGGCGCGCCTTCCGTGGGGTCCCGCAACGCCTGCGCCCCGTCCATCACTCGTAACCACGCATGCGTCGTACGCTGGTCATACTGCTCGGAGCGCTGGTGCTCACCACGGGCGGGTTCATCGCTGCCACCTGGGCGCCGGACAGGACGGTCGCCGAGTTGCAACCCAAATGGGCCCCCGCCCCATCGCGCTTCATTGCGATCCGCGGGATGCAGGCGCATGTTCGCGACGAGGGACCGCGCGAGGATCCCGAACCGATCGTGTTGCTGCACGGAACGTCGTCGAGCCTTCACACCTGGGACGGATGGGCCGACGCACTGCGATCGACGCGCCGCGTGATTCGCATGGATCTTCCAGGCTTCGGGCTGACAGGTCCGGCGCCGGACCAGGACTACACGATCGGATCCTACGTGCGTTTCGTCCAAGCCGTCCTCGACTCGCTGGGCGTCACCCGATCCGTGCTGATCGGCAACTCACTCGGCGGACAGATCGCCTGGAATCTCGCCCTCGCCGATCGCGCGCGCGTCACGAGGCTCGTGCTGGTTGACGCAGCGGGTTTCCCCATCAACTCGACGTCGGTGCCCATCGGATTCCGCCTCGCGCGGAGTGCCGTCGGGGGAAAGTTGATGCGCTACCTGCTTCCGCGCTTCATTGTCGAGTCGAGCGTGCGGAATGTGTTTGGCGACCCCGCGAAGGTCACGCCGGAGTTGGTCGATCGCTATTACGATCTGACCTTGCGCGCGGGGAACCGCGCCGCCATCGTGGCCCGTTTCCAGCAATCGAGTGCACCGTCACCGGTGGACCGGTTACCTGAGCTTCTGATGCCGACGCTGATTCTCTGGGGGGACCGCGACCGGTTGATTGCCCCTGCGACGGCCGAACGCTTTCGGCAATCGATCCCGGGAAGCCGCGTCATCCGGTTCGCGGCGCTGGGACATGTTCCCCACGAGGAGGATCCCGTGTCCACGTTGCCGCCGCTCCGGGAATTCCTCGCATCGGCCCTCACGCATTAGGATCTCCCTCGCGGAAACGGTCGGCCCGTTGGCCGGACGCGCGCACCAGGGGACTGCGGCGTCACCGGCGCGGACGCTGTCTGGTGCGATTCTTGCGGTATTTCCCTGCAACCGGGTACAGCGGTCGGCACCCGCACCTCGACCGCACCGCCAAGAATCCTTTCAAGTCATTGATTTGCAATGTTTTACGGAAACATCACTCGAATCGGGACTGTCCGCTCGTGACCCCGCACCTCCAAGACATACTGAAGGACGGCGGTCATATTGCGGCGGATCCGCGGGCAGCGGCGGCCGAAACGGCGCTCCGCGTCCAGTCGCGGCACATTCATCTCCTGTACTTTTCCGACCCGCTCTGCTCCTCCTGCCGAGTCGTCGATCCGTACCTCGCGAGCTTGGTGGAGTTGTATGACGGGTTGGTGAAGATTGACGTCAAACTCGGCGGCATGGTCAAGTCGTGGGATGCCCTGCCCCCGATGGACCCGAACTGCGGCAACGGCGAGTCGGTGGCCTGCCTGTGGGAGCGCCTCAGTGCGGAGCATGGGGTGCAGATGGACAGCGCCATCTGGCGGCGCCGCCCCGTGAAATCGTCCTACCCCGCGTCGATCGCGTACCACGCGGCGATGGCGCAGGACCCCAAGAACAGTTTCCGATTCCTGCAGATCATCCGCGACCTCCTGTTCCTCGAGGGCAAGGACATCAGCGAGGAGCGCATCCTCGTCACCGCGGCGATTCGGAGTGGACTCAATGTGCCGCGATTCGTGCGCGCGCTGCGCGATGGCTCGGCTGCCGACGCGTTCGCCCGTGACATTCGCGACGCCGAAAAATGGAAGGTGCGCCGCTTCCCGACGCTGGTCTTCATCAACGACCAAGGGGACAGCATCACCGACACCTCGTTCCTCAACGAGACGTCGGCTGACGATGCCTTGGCCCATTGGGGCGGGATCATCCGCGAGCTCACCCATGTCGACGCACCAGACGTCAAGCCGCGCGCCGATCTGATTGAACTGCTGGAGGAGTTCCCGGGCTTGTCGTCACGAGAGATCGCCATTCGTTGCGGCATCCCCGTGGAACGCGCCGAGGCCCGCCTCGCGACCCTCTGGAAGCATGGGCGCGTCATTCGTGAGGATCTCGCGCACGCGGAACACTGGAGGTCCAACAGCACGCCCTATCGCATCCGTCGTGATCATGCCCCGGTGCGAACCGCGGCGATCATCGGGGGCGGCATTGCCGGATATGCCGCGGCCCGCAGCCTCGCGCAGCAAGGCGTCGATGTCCGGGTGTTCGACCGGCAGCGTCGTTCCGCGAGCCAGGGGTTCGGGTTCCTTCTGCTCAAGAACGGCATCGATGCGATCGACGCGCTCGGCCTCCGCTCCGACCTGTTGCGACGCGGCAATCCGATCAATCGATTCCGCGCGATCCTGCCGAGCGGCGAGGAGGCCTATCAGCGCCAGTTGGACGACTGCCTGAGCATGCGGCGTGAGGATTTGGTGGACATGTTGCGGGAGTCGAGTGGCGCCCGAGAGATCCGGCATGATGCGGCGTTCGCCGGCTTCCTGCACGCCGACGACGACCGCATCTCGGGCGTTCGCTTCGTCGATGGCACCAGCGTGGAAGCCGATATCGTGCTCGCGAGTGACGGGGTGCGCTCGTCCGTGCGTCATGCGCTCTTCCCGCAGCACCGCCTCGTCCCTGTGGGAGAACGGGAGATCGTGGGAATGGTGTATCTGCCCGACCTCGACGTGCCGCAGGACGAATTCGTGAAGGTGGTCGACGCCACCGGCGGCAAGTGCATGGGGATGATCCCGATGGGCGACGGTCACTACATCTGGTTCCTGCAGTTCAATCAGCTGGAGGATCCGCTGGAAGACGGATCGGGCGAGTCGATGCGAGCCTTCCTCACGCGGGCCGGGCGCGACTATCCCCACGCGTTCGCGCAGATCATCGCACACAACGATTTTTCAACGAGCTTCCTCTGGATCTCGGAGCGCATGGACCTGTTGCCCGCCTTCTCGTTCGGCTCCGTCGCGCTGCTGGGCGACGCGGCGCACCCCTTGCTGGCCTTCACCAGCCAAGGGGCGAACTCCGCGCTCGAGGACGCCGCATGCCTGGCCGCGCTCCTCTCGAGGAAACAAGAGGAGGAGCCGGCCTCGGAGATCTTCCATCGCTACTACCGCAAGCGCGAGCCCAACATCCGGCGCTACATTGCCGAGGGCGACCAGCTGGTCGAGCAGTTCATGAATCTGAAGCGCGACCGGAACTTCCAGCTTCCCCTCTCGCTCCATTGACCGTGACGTTCTTCGACAGCGACAACGTTCGACTCGACCTCCTCCGCCAGCGGGCGTACAACTACCGCTGGGCGGTGCATCCGGCGGACGTCATCCCGTTGACGGCGGCTGATCCGGACTTCGCGGTCGCGCCGCCGATCACCGAGGCATTGGTGCGGCATGTCACCGACGGCTACCACTCCTATGGCCCGCCCCGTGGACTTCCGGAGTTCCGCGAGGCGATTGCCGCCTGGTACACGCGCACGAAGCTGTCGCCGGTGGACGTCGCCCACGTTCTGCCCGTCAACAGTGCCGCGGGCGGACTCTTCGTCGCGGCGCGGACGATCCTCGGTCCCGGCGACAACGCCATCATTCCGGACCCGGTCGATTTCCTGTTCCGCCGATCCATCGAAGCGGCTGGCGCGACCGTACGCACCTGCCCGCTCCCCGAGCACTCCGCCGAGTTCGATCTGGACTCCCTGACGTCGCTGATCGATGACCGGACGCGGGCCATCTTCATTTGCAATCCGCACAATCCGCGCGGGCGCATGCTCTCCGCGGCGCATCTGCTCGCCGTCGTGACACTCGCCGAGCGGCACGGGCTGTGGGTGGTGAGCGACGAGATCTGGGCCGACATCTCGTACGCGACGCCCTTCGTCAGCATCTTGGACCGCGCACTCCCGGTGTATCCCAAGACGATCGTCGTGTCAGGGCTCTCCAAGAATTTCGCGTTGGCCGCCATGCGCATCGGCTATCTGATCGCCCGCACCGACGAGATCACCACGCGCCTCTTCGATGCCTCGCAGCATGCGACGACCGCCGCGGGGATTCCTGTGCTCTCGCAGGTGGCCGGCACGGCCGCGCTGACCGCGTGCGATGCCTGGCTGGGGGAGTTCCGGGCGCATCTGGCTGCTCGACGCGCGCAGACGCTCGCGTTCATCGCCGAGATGCCTTTTCTCGCCCCGGTGGACACGAATGCCACCTATCTGGCATTTCCGCGTCTGGTGGGCGTCCGCGACACGGCAGACGCATTCGTCGCGCGGGTGCTCGCGGAGAGCCGCGTCGCGCTCGTGCCGGGTGGTCGCGACTGGTTCGAGGCAGGCTCGGAAGGGCATCTGCGCATCTGCTTCGCGACATCCGAAGACATCCTCAAGGTCGCCTTCGATCGCATCACCTGCGCCCTGCCGAAACTCACGTAGCGCGGGGACGCGTCGCCCGCCTGCCCCAGGTCACCCCGGCAGCATCGACCGCACGACGAACCAGACGTTCGCGGGCCGTTCGGCAAGGCGACGCATGTACCACTTGTACCACGAGCTGCCGTAGCTGATCAACGTCTTCACCGTGCGCCCGTCGCGCACGAGCCGGGCTTGGTCGGCATCGCGGATCCCGTACAGCATGTGGATCTCGTACTTGCCATCGGCCACGCCGATCTCCTTGGCCGCGGCGACAATGCGGTCGACGAGCGGAATGTCGTGCGTGCCGAAGATGGGGAAACAGTTGCCCTTGGCCGCCTGCTGCAGCATCGTCACGGCCACCTCGTAATACGCACGGTCCGTATCGGCTTTGACCGGGAACGCGATATGCGCGGGCTCGGCATATGCCCCTTTCACGAGCCGGACGATCGGTTGGACCGCCATCAGGCGCTCGATATCCTGCGGCGTGCGCAGCAGGTACGCTTGAATGGCGAGACCGCAGTTGGGATAGGCGCGCTTCACGTTCTCATAGAGCGCCAGCGTGCGGTCCACGTAACTCGAGTCCTCCATGTCGATCCACAGGATCGAGCCGCATGCCGCGGCCTTTGCCGCCAGCACATCGAGATGCGTCGCGCAGGTCTCCGGTGAGAGATCGAGACCAAGCTGGGTCGGCTTCACCGACACATGGCCGTCGATGCCGCGCGCCTGGATCATGTCGTAAAACGTCAGATAGTGGTCGCGGACGGCATCAGCCTCGTCGAGACGGGTGAGGTTCTCCCCGAGTTTCGTGAACACGGTCCCCCGTCCGCCGCGCCCCAAGACCTGCGCGGCATCCAACGCGTCCTCCGGCGCTTCGCCCGGCATGAACTTCTTGACGGCACGCTTCACGAACCCGCGATGCAACGCCTGATCGTTCAAGAAGGCGCTCTTGGACATCGCCAACAAAATGCTTCGACCGATTCCCATGACCTAGTCTCCTGGTGGCGCGCCCTGCACAGGCGCCAGTCCTTCGATCCCCTGAGGCGAGAGGCTCAGGGCGTCCACTTCCCCTTCGCGACCGCCGGCACGAACGTGTCGACGCCGCGCGGCGGGAACGACAGCGTCTTCTCCTGCTCGGCGCTCTGATAGGCGGCCATCAACATTTTCACGACGTCGACGCCGTCATCCCACGTGAGCAGCGGCGTCTCCTTGCCCTGGAACACCCGCACGAAGTGGCGATCCTCGCCGGTATAGCCGTACGCACTGTACTCCTCCGGCACGACGGGCATGACCCCCTGCTCGGCGTTCTGCTTCTCCACCAGATCCTCGCCGGCACGCCCCGTGACTTCGCGGCTGAAGAACAGCTGCAGGCCACTGTCGAGCGAATTCCATTTCATCGAATACTCGGGACCGAGCAGTTCGGCGGAGAGACGCAACCCCGCGCCGACGAAGCTCCAACTCGTGCTCGCCTCACCGATGGCGCGTCCGCCGGGCGTGTCGAACTCGATCATGACGCTCGCGAAGTCCTCGCTCGGCGTCTTCGCGTAGTCCACCCCCATGCGTTTCTTGAGCTGCTTGGTGTAGTGCGGACGAGACCACTTCAGACTCGCGATGTGTCCCGTGACCTTGACCGGTTTCACCGTGGCCAGGGCCTCGCCGGGCTTGCAGAGCAGATAGCGGACGACGAGCGCCGAATGGCACATCATGTCGTTGAGCACACCGCCGCCCTGCAAGCGGCCGTTCCAGAACCAAGGCATGTGGGGGCCACTGTGCTCCTCCGCGGCGCGCGCCAGATATGGACGCCCGGTGGTGGCAGCGCCGCGTGCCCACAGCAAGTTCTTGCCGGCCTCCACATGCGGAGCCCAGAGCTGGTTCTCCAGATACCCGTGGGCGAGCCCGACACTCTTGACCAGTTTGGTGATGTACGTCGCTTCCGCGACGTTTCGCGCCAGCGGTTTTTCGCAGGCGATCCCCTTGAGCGTCCCCTTCCCTCCGCGGATCGCATGGACGATCTCCTCCACATTCTCGATCCGGGCTTGGTTCGGCCCCGTCAGCCAGATCGCCTCGATGGCCGGATCGGCCACCATGGCGGTGATGCTCGTGTACGCCTTCGCCGGCCCGATGTCGAGGGAACGGGCGAACGCGGCCGCCGATGCCGCGTTCTTGGCGTTGGGGCTCCACACGCCGAGGACATCGGCGTCACGCACGCCGCGCCATCCCAGCATGTGAAACCGGGCGTTGAAGCCGGAACCGATGAAGCCTACGCCAAGTCGGGAGTTGGACATGGTCGGAAGAGATCGAGGAGGTGGTGACTGCCGTTGAAAACTATGAGACGGCACGCACGTCCAGAAGCGTCCATGAGGCGTGCTCGCGTCGTCACGCCTCGCGCTTGGGATACACCGTGCGTCCGCCGGTGACGGTCCGGACGACCTTGATGTCCTTGATGGTGTTCGGGTCCACGTCGTGGGGATCCTTCTCGAGCAACACGAAATCCGCGAGCTTCCCCGCCGTGATCGAACCCTTGGCCAGTGGTGGCGCCGCGGCAGCACCGGCGATTAGCGCACTCATCCCCAGGAAATCCTTCCGCGTCACCTTCCTGCTCATCGCTGCACCCCCGGAGAGTTAGTGCCCCTCGCCGACGATCGCCGAGTAGACCAGGTCAGGGAACCTGGCGCGGATGTCGGCGCCACTGTTCGGCAGCATCTGCATCATGAACACGATGACCAAGCGTTCTTTGGGATCGACCCGGTACACGGTTCCGTAGGCGCCGCCCCACCCGAAGGCGCCGGGGTTCGCGAACCCGTTGGCCCCGAGGCGCTCCACGGTCTCGAATCCGAGTCCGAAGCCCATGGCACCATCGCCCGAGTACAAGGTGCCGAGCATGTTGTTCGTCATCAGCCGCACGGACGCTGGCGCAAGGATGCGCACATTCCCCGTGGCGCCTCCGCTCCGGATGCACTCCAGGAACTTCGCATAATCGAAGGCGGTGCTGACGAGTCCCGCGCCACCGGAATAATTCGCGCGCGGGCCATCGACATAATGTCCTTGGCCCTTGGCCCCGTCCGGGGCACGACGGACACGCCCCGTGGAATCCGTGGTGTACACGGCCGTTAACCGTTCACGTTTGCCGCGGGGGAGGAAGAAATAGGTGTCCCGCATCCCGAGTGGGCGCGTGATGTGGTGCTCCAGGTACACCTCGAGGGGCTCGTGCGACACACGCTCGACCACACAGCCGAGGATGTCGAGGCTGTAGCCATACACGAACCCTTGCCCCGGTTGGGCCACGGCCGGGAGTGTCGCGAGCCGTTCCATCGTGGTACAGATCGGTTCCTCCTTGTCGGCCGTGTACCAACCGAACCCCGCGGCAGGACCGAGCCCCTTGGCGGCGTAGAGCGGAGCGACGAGTTCGTCCGTACCGTAGGAATATCCCGATGTGTGCGTCAACAGGTCACGGATCGTGATCCGTCGCTTGGCCGGAACAATGACTCGGCCGCTGTCGGTCCGCATGGCGACGGTCGTGCGGTCGAAGGCCGGAATGAATCGACCGACAGGATCGCTCAGGGAGATCTTTCCCTGCTCGACCAGCTGCAGGATCGCCGCGCTCACGATCGACTTGGATTGCGAGGCGATCCGGAAGATCGCATCGCTCGTCATTTGACGGCCGATCTCCTTGTCGGCCCAGCCGACGGCGTGCTGGTACACGACCTTGCCGTCCCGCAGCACCAGCCCCACGGCACCGCTGATCCGTTGCTCATCGACGTACCGCTGCATGAACGTGTCGATGCGCGCCAGCCGGTCGGTCGCAAAGCCGTTGTCGAGCGTCGTCCCGCCCTCGTCGCCGGCTGCTTTGCCGGTGCGAGTGACCGCGATCTTCGCGGCCGGTTTTTTGGGTGCCGTCTTCTTCTGCCCCTGGACCGCCACGGCGGGAACGAGCGCGGCGAGCAGACCGAGCAGCAGTCGGCGGGATGACCGCATCACACGCCGCTAGAACCGCGAAGGGATGCGCGTCTTCATCACATCATGGTCGACGCCCAGATGCTGCATTGCGGCCGGCGGGCAGCCGGGCCACGCAGGCAGCGCGACGTTGCCCATGTACTGCAGGTCCTTGACCCCCATCTGACTCGAGAAGAAACCGCTGGCCGTGAAGTCGCGCAGCCGATTGAAGTGCGCCACTCCTTCTGCCAGCTCCTTCTTGGCCGTCTTCGGCCACGCGATCTGGTCGAGCAGCTGCTTGCGCTGCTCGACCGAGCACTTGGCGAATGATTTGCTGAACGAGTTGTAGGCAAAGCCGTCGATCCAGCGCAGCGCCTCACGGGTGTTTTGATACGACGGATACTCGATGCAGATCCAATCCATGAACTCCGGCACGCCAGCCTCGGTCGCGCTGCCGGAGCGGGCATCCCGCGGGATGATCAAGTCCACGAGGATGCGCAGCGCCTGCCATTCATCCGGCTTGAAGAACTTGGGTACGTACGGCGCGCCAAGCCCTGCGTTCTCCAGTGCGGCGGTCGCGTGGAGCGACGCTTTCATGGCGTCGACATTGGAGATCGGCACGAACGCGAGCGGCGCCACCGCCGCCGCCTTGAGCATGTCACGACGCGTGGTCATACCGAGCCCTCCTTGACGGCTTTCGCGAGGTATTCACTGGTCTTCCAGGCCAGCGCCAGGATGGTCCAGGTCGGATTCTTGTCGGCTTGCGTCACGAACGGCGACCCGTCGACCGCGAACAGATTCTTGCAATCGTGGGCCTGGCAGTTGGCGTTCAGCGCTGAGGATTTGGCATCGTGCCCCATGCGCACACCGCCCACTTCGTGAATGATCGAACCGCCGTTCGCGATGCCATACCCCCGCTCCTTGCTTGGCATGGGCGACGAGATCTCCCCGCCCATCTCGGTCAGCAGTGCGCGGAATGTCTCCTGCATGTGCTTCACCTGGTTCAACTCGTAATCCGTCCATTTCCAGTGGAAGCGCAGCACGGGAATCCCATAGCGATCCTTCTTGGATGGGTCGATCTCGCAATAGGAGCCATCATTGGGCAACATCTCGCCCCGGCCGTCGAAGCCAATGGTCGTCCCCCAGTACTTCCGGTAGTCGGCCTTCAGATCGGCGCCATACCCGCCGCCGCCGGGATACCGGTGAATGCCGCCCATGAAGCCGTTGCTCGGCTGTCCCTTGCCGCCCCACACCTCGATGTGGTAGCCGCGCGGGAAGTCCAGCTTCTTGTTGTCCTCCCACCACGGCATGTACACATGCATCCCCCCGACACCGTCGCAGTTGTGGTTCGGCTGGCCAACGAGCCCCGGAATGAACGCGGAGACCCCCGCGCCGACCGTGTCGGTGATGTACCGGCCCACGACACCACTCGAGTTCGCCAGGCCATTCGGGTGAACCGACGACTTGGAGTTGAGCAGCAGACGGGCGGACTCGCACGCGCTCGCCGCGAGGACGACCACGCGCGCCTTCACATGACGGTCCTCGCCACTGTGCTTGTCGACATAGCTCACGCCGGTCGCGAGCCCTTGGGCGTCCGTCGTGATCTCGCGCGCCATGGCATTGGTGATGAGCGTCAGCTTGCCGGTCTTCATCGCGGGGTAGATCAGCACGTTGGGCGACGTGAAGTTCGCATTCATCGTGCAACCGCGATTGCACTGCCCGCAATAGTGGCAGGCGGCCCGGCCGTGGATCGGCTTCGTGATGATCGAGAGGCGACTCGGGATGCACGTGATGTTGAGCGTGTCACTCGCCTTCTTCACCAGCAACTCGCGACAGCGCGGCTTCGGTGCAGGCAGGAAGTTGCCGTCGGGATGGTTGCGCAAACCCTCATTGGATCCGAAGATGCCGACGTAGTCGTCGACCTTGTCGTAGTAGGGCTTGATGTCGTCGTACGAGATGGGCCAATCGTCGCCGAGTCCATCGATCGACTTGTGCTTGAAATCATCAGGGCCGAAGCGGAGCGAGATGCGCCCCCAGTGATTCGTGCGACCGCCCACCATGCGGGCACGCCACCAATCGAACTTGGTGCCTTCTGCCTTGGTGTAGGGCTCACCGTCGATCTCCCATCCGCCGATGCAGGCATCAAACTCGCCAAAGGGTCGTTCCTTCGTGCTCGCCCCGCGCCGCGGCGTCTCGTACGGCATCGTCAGCATCTTGGAGTCCTTGGTGTTGTCCCAGGGACCACCAGCCTCCAGCATCACGACGTTCGCGCCCGCTTTGGTGAGCACATGGGCGGCCATGCCGCCACCGGCCCCTGAGCCGATGATGGCCACGTCGTAGGTCACGCGCTTGGGTTGGGTCTGCATCTCGGAAACCGGAAGGTTGGGAATGCCATCGCGCCGCCGACCTGCGCGGCGCGTTGCCTCAGAACTCGAGCGTGCTCAAATACCGATAGCTGGCGGTGATGCTCGCGAACACGTCCTTCGGTTGATCGTGCTCGACGATGAAGTGCTGGAAGCCGGCCTGCTTCGACTCCCGAAAGATGGCCGTCCAGTTGATGACGCCCGCCCCGACGTCGCGCATTTCATGCTGCGGGGCGCCGCCGGAGTCCTTGACGTGCGCCAGCCGGAACCGCCCCGGATACTTCTTGAAGTACGCGAGGGGATCCTGGCCGGCGTTGGTGATCCAGTACAGGTCCATCTCGAAATCCACCAGCGCCGGATCCGTTTCGCCGAGCAGCACGTCAAGCGGCATCACGCTCCCCGTCGGCGCGCCGACCGGCTTGAACTCGGCGTTGTGGTTGTGGTAGGCAAAACGCATCCCCGCATCGCGGCAGCGGGCACCGGCTTCGTTGAACCGCTTCGCGAGATCCTTCAGCCCCTCGATCGACGCCAGCGATTTCCCGGGTACGGACGCCACGATCACCCACTGGTGGCCGAGGGCCTTCGCAGCAGCGGCGGTGGTCGCCCACTGCGCCTCGACTTGGGGCATCCCGACATGACAGGAGGGCGCGGTCAGGGCGAGGGAGTCGAGCTTGGCGCGCAACGCGCCGGGGTCCCGATCGAAATAGCCGGCAAACTCGACGTCGCGATACCCGATCGCCGCGACCTTTTCGAGTGTTGCCTCGACGCTCTTGGCCATCTCGGACCGGGCGGTGTAGAGCTGAAGGCCGACGCGACCGAGTCGCGTGCGCAGACGATCGGAGAGGGCGCTGTGCGGCACCTGTGCGGCGCGCACGGCACCGGGCATCAGGCCGACGGCCGCGGCCGCAGCGGCGGTCGTGAGGAAGTCGCGGCGAGTGGTCACCACAAGAGATTGGCTGAGGGACCCGAACTTCGCAACTGTATAGGGGCTGACCACCGCGCCCCCCCGCTCAGAACGCGGCGTCCACCTTCAACAACGTGTGCAGCAGAACGTTGGCGCCGTTCGTGATGTCCTCCGGCGACGAGAACTCGGTCGGCGCATGACTGATCCCCTTCAGGCTCGGCACGAAGACCATTCCCACCGGGCAGATCTGGGCCAGGTCCTGAGCGTCGTGCCCCGCGCCACTCGGCAACGTGATGTGGGAGAGCCCCAATTCCCGAGCTGACGCAGCGACCATCGCCCGGATGCGCAGATCGGTGGGCGCCGGGATGTTGTCCGTGAACTGGTGGAACTCGAACGTGGTGTCGTTCATCGCCCCCACCTTCGCCGACTCGGTTTTGATTCGGGCGAATAACGTGTCGATCTTCTTGCCGTCGAGGTCGCGAATCTCCAACGTGAGGACGACCTTCCCGGGAATCACGTTCGGAGCGCCGGGGAAGGCCTGGATGCGTCCGACGGTGCCAACCTGGCGCCCGGGGGTCGCGCGGATCACGCGGTTCACCATCTCCGTGAATCGCGCCGCGCTGAGCATCGCGTCCCGTCGCTCGGCCATCGCGGTCGTCCCGGCATGATTGGCGAAGCCGCTGATGGTGACTTCCCACTGCTTGATCCCCACGATCCCCTCGACCACGCCGATCTGCTTCTTCTGCTGGTCGAGGGTTCCCCCCTGTTCGATATGCAGCTCGAGATACGCGGCGACCGAACCCTTGGCACGCCGCGTGCGCTCCAGATGCGCGGGGTCACCGCCAAGGAAGGCGATGCCCTCGCGGATCGTCTTGCCGCTGCGGCTGACGGTGTTGAGCTCCGCCTCCGTGAGCACCGCCGTGGCCGCATGACTTCCCCACAGCCCGCCCTCCTCGTTCTGCCAGATCACGACCTCGAGGGGATGCCGCGTCGTGATGCCAGCCTCACCCAACGTCTGCGCGACTTCGATCGCGCCCATCGAGCCGACCTGCCCGTCGTAGTTCCCGCCTTCGGGGACCGAATCGATATGAGAGCCGATGATGATGCTCGGACGCGACGGATCCGAACCGGCGCGCCGACCGATGATGTTGCCAGCGGCGTCGATCGAGACGTCGAGCTTCGCATCACGGAGCATCTGCTGTACGAGCACCCGGGCATCACGGTCGGCATCGCTGTACGCGAGTCGCGAGACCCCGCCCTGCGGGTTCCTCCCGAACGCATGCAGTTGCTCGAGATGTGCATTGAGCCTGCCACCGTTCACGGTCGGTACCGCCCACCGCGGGAACGGCTCCGCGTGCATGTGACGCGGCAGGAGCGCCGCACCAAGGACACCTGCGACCGCAGTTCCGAACTCACGGCGGGACCAGTGATGTGATGACATGAAGCGGCACTCGATGACGGTTAGGGTTCGAAACTCGCGGCCAATGTGCGGCACAGGCCTCGGGCTCAGGGAACGATCAACGCCTTCACGACCTCGCGATGGGCCACTGCCGCCAGCGCCTCGTTGGCTTGCTCCAATCCGAAGCGCGCCGTGATGGCATCGGCCCACGGCAGGCGTTGTCCCTGATGGGCCAACAGCTGCAGCGCCCGGTGCACATGCGAGTAATCACACCCCCAGCAGCCGCGAAGCTCGACATGCTTGCGATTGATGGCAAGGTGCGGATTGATGGTGACGTCCCCGGCGTTCGTGTATTGTCCGGCGATCACGACGCGCCCGCCGTCGCGTACGAGTTCCAGCGCCTGCGGGACCGCGCGAGGATCCCCCGCGGCCTCGATCACCACGTCGACGCCGCGCCCCCCGGTCCAAGCCCGCACCTGTGCGGCGCGCTCGGACTCCGGCACGTCGAGACCGAGCGTGTGAGTCGCCCCCATCTGCCTCGCAAATTCCAAGCGGGAGGCCGGAGCACCGATGGCGATCACGGGGTACGCGCCGCTCAGGCGACTGAGCGCGACCGCGGCCTGCCCCACCGGCCCAGCACCGAGTACCGCAACGGCATCGCCCAACGCCACCTGCCCCCGCTCGACCGCGTGGACGGAGGTCACCAGTCCGCACCCGCCGGCGATGAAGGTCACGGGATCCACACCAGCCGGGATCCGCAGCATCTTCACGCCAGGCTTCATCCAGATGTGGGTGGCCCATCCGCCGAGCGGCCCGTCGTTCATGCCGTACGTGATGCCGTACACCTTCCGCTTGGGACACCGCGTCGTCTGCTTGGTGACCAAGCACTCGTAGCATCGGCCGCACGTTTCATGCACATCGAGAAAGGTCACCAGATCACCTTCCCGAAACGGCTCGCCGTCGATATCCGTCACCACGCCACGGATCTCCTCGAGATGACCGATCGACACATGCCCGGGAATCAGCGGATACGGGACGCCACTCAGCTTCCCCTGCTGCAAATGGACATCGGTGCCGCACACTTCGGAGTAGAGCGTGCGCAGGAGCGCGGCGCCCGGCTCCAAGGTGGGGCGCGGCAGCTCCCGAAGCTCTACGGGAGCGCCAGCATGCGGAATCACGGCGGCACGTATCATGGCGTCAGCAGATCGAGGAAATGCTTGCGCAGCTTGGCGACCTTCGGCTCGATCGTCACGGCGCAATATGCGTTGTGCGGATTCCGCGCGTAGTAATCCTGATGATAGGCCTCTGCCGGATAGTAGTTCGTCAGCGGCGTGACCTCGGTGACGATCGTGCCGCTCCAGATCCCCGCCGCGGTGAAATCAGCGATGGTGGCGCGCGCCGTGGCGGCCTGATCCATGGAATGCGTGAACACGGCCGACCGATACTGTGTCCCAACGTCGCCACCCTGTCGATTCAGCGTCGTCGGATCGTGTACGGTGAAAAAGACCTCGAGCAACTGCCGATAGCTGATTTGCGCCGAATCGAACTCGACGCGGATGACCTCGGCGTGTCCTGTGACGCCAGTACACACCTGCTCGTAGGTCGGATTCGGACGACGCCCGCCGCTGTAGCCGTTCTCCACATGATGCACGCCACGAAGCAGGCGAAACACGGCTTCGACGCACCAGAAACAGCCGCCCGCGAGCGTGGCGCTCTCGCGTGTGGAAGGTGGGCGGTCCGTCACGCGCCCTCCCGGGAGAAGAGGGACACATACTGCGCATATCCTTCCGCCTCGAGCCGTTCCCGCGGGACGAACCGCAACGACGCCGAGTTGATGCAATAGCGAAGCCCCGTCGTGCCGGGACCGTCAGGAAAGAGATGTCCCAGATGCGAGTCGGCGCCCGCTGACCGGACTTCGATGCGTCGCATGCCGTAGCTGTGGTCACTGTGCTCCGTGATGTTCGCGGGCTCGATCGGACGGTCGAAACTCGGCCACCCGGTGCCACTGTCGAACTTGTGTACCGACGAGAACAGCGGCTCCCCGGACACGATGTCCACGTAGATCCCGTCTTCGTGGTGGTTCCAGAACGCGTTATTGAACGGCGGCTCGGTGGCACTGCACTGCGTGACTTGGTACTGCGTCTCGCTCAGCCGCGCCTTCAGTTCAGGATTCTCTGGTCTGGTCTTGTGCATCAAAGTTGCCTCCGGGCGAGCGTGGCGTCGAGTGACTATTCTACGAAGCGCTCTCCGTTGGCGTCACCCCCACGCGTCCTCCCTGTCCGCCCCATGATTGTCCCCGCACCGCTCTCCCCGCTCGACCTGCAGGATATTCAGGACGCCGCCGACCGGATTGCCGGCACCGCCGTGCGCACCCCGCTTCTTCGATTGTCCACCGATACCGGGACCCACAACGAGACCGAGATCTGGCTCAAGCTCGAGTCGCTCCAGCCGATCGGATCGTTCAAGCTCCGTGGAGCGCTCAGCGCCGTCCGTGCCCTGCCGCCATCCGATCTGGCGGCCGGCGTACACACGACGAGCGCCGGCAACTTCGCGCAGGGACTCGCGTGGGCCGCCCGCGAGGCCGGCGTACCGTGCGCGATCTTCGCACCGGACCACGCCCCGGCGACGAAGATCGAGGCCATCCGACGGCTTGGCGCCGAGGTCACGCTCGTGCCGTTCGCCCAATGGTGGCACTGGCTACAACAGCATCAGGTCGACGGCGCCGCCGGCACCTATGTCCACCCGGGCGCCGACCGGCGAGTGATGGCGGGCAACGCGACCATCGGTCGGGAGATTCTGGCCGATCTGCCGGACACGGATGCCATCCTGGTGCCCTATGGTAGCGGCGGGTTGGCCTGCGGAATTGCCTGCGCCGTTCGGCTGCTGCGCCCGACCGCACGGATCTTTCCGGTCGAACGCGCCGGCGTCGCCCCCTATGGCGCGGCGCGGGCCGCGGAACGGCCGGTGACGATCCCCTACACCCCGAGCTTCATCGACGGAATGGGCGGCACGACCGTGCTTCCCGAGATGTTCCCGCTCGCCCAGCAGCTGTTGGCTGAGTCGCTCGACGTCACGATCGACGAAGTCGCCAGCGCCGTGCGATGGCTCGCCGAGCGCAATCGCATCGTCGCCGAGGGGGCAGGTGCCGCCCCGGTCGCGGCCGCGTTGCGGCATGCGCGCGCCATCGGGGTTCGTCGCCTCGTCTGTGTCGTGTCCGGCGGCAACATCGACACCCCGACGCTCGCGACCATTCTGGCCGGCACCACACCGTCGTAGCGCCTCACCCGCCCCGGTCTCTCGGGGGCGCGGATCTGCCTCCGCTACGGCTTGGCGAGGCGCGTTTTGGTCCAGATCGCGATCGTCGGGCAGACGACCGCGTTCACCGTGAACTCGGTGGGGATCGAGTTCAACGCCGTGTACGTTTCGATGGCCGCGACGATCTTCACTGGCAAGGCGCGATCCAGATCCCCCGACTCCATCTGCTCGAAGCGCGCGCGATCCACGAAAATGGTCACGCACCCCGCGGTCGTCCCCGCCGCCGAGCGCGTGGACTCGATCACGCGCCCGGACGCCGAGGACGAGACCTTGAAGCCAGGAAGCTGACGCAGGAGATCGGTGACCAGGATCGGATGCAAATCCTCGATCTCCTTCGGTCCCATGAAGCGGCTCCCCTGCGTCAACCGCTTGCGATCATTGAAACCGACGCGCTCCAATCCCTCGTCGAACTCGCCGGCCACCTTGACGGTGGGCAGCGCCTGCGCAGCATCGGCCATCGCCACCACGACCTCCGCCACGCGCTTGGGTGAGAGCTCCACCGGAATCGCATACACCGAATAGCCGACTTTGCGTACCTGCAACATCTGCGTGCCCGACGGTAATCCATCGAGCGCAAAACGACCCTCGGCATCCGTGATTCCGCGCGCCGCCGTACCCGCCACCGTAACCTCGGCCCCGGCCACTGCCGCACCGGAGCGCGCCGCAACGCGCCCTCGCAGCGCGGAAACGGATGGCCCCGTCCCCACCACGAACCGCACCGCCGCGATGGGCGCACTCTCCGCCGCATGCTTCACCTGGATCTCGGCTTTGGCCGGCGAGCCGTTGCTCGAGAACGCGACCTCCAGCGAGCCCGCCAATGCATCCGGCAACCCGCAGATCGCGAACGCCCCTTTGGCATTCGTCCGCGCCTGCCGCACCCGCTCCGGCGCGGTCGCCCCGTTCGCGGCATCCCGGTACACGAACGACAGGGCCGCGCCTTCCACCGGCCGGTCGTCGTCCGCGTTGATGACCCGGCCGAACACGATCGTCGGACCAGCGTTCGCAGCGGCACTCCGACTGCAGTTCGTGGCGCGGAACTCAGCGAGCGTCGGCGTGGACGCCGATACATCCACGCGCTGCCCCGCGGGGAAATCGATCGGAGGACTGATCACGGCGATCCCCAGCGAGTCGAGGAAGGGATGCTCGATCGATACTTGAAACTGGCCGGCGGGGACGCTGTCGAGCACGTACTGCCCGCGCATGTTCGTGACCGTTTCGCGAGCGGTGCTCAACACGCGCACCCGCGCGCCTGCCAATGGGCCGCCTCGCAGGGAATCGCCGATGATTCCGAACATCGTTGCGACCCGACGTCCGGCCGACACGGACGACGGATCCTGCGCCCCCAGCGCAGCGGACGCGCCAGCAAGCCCCAGTGCGAGCACCACCCATGCCCGACAAATCCGGATGCGCATCAGAGCAGCGTGTTGGTCCACCCGCCATCGGCGGCGATGGCCTGCCCCGTCACGAAGCCCGCGCGATCGCTCGCCAGAAACGCGATGACGGCGGAGACTTCGTTGGGCTCCCCCAGGCGACGCGCCGGCGTTTGTGCCGACCAGTTCGCATACACGTCCTCGCGCGTCCCGCCGGTCCGCGCCACGGTGTCGTCCGCGAGTTGCTTGAGGCGATCCGTCGCCGTGTAGCCTGGAAGTACGGTGTTCGCGGTCACGCCATCCGCCGCAATCTCGTCAGCCAAGGAACGGAAATACCCCGTGACCGCCGCCCGCAGCGTGTTGGAGAGCGCGAGATTCGTGATCGGCCGCTTCACTGCCATCGAGGTGATGCCGATCACGCGCCCCCACTTGCGAGCGCGCATCCCGGGCACGAAGGCACGACACAGCTCGACCGCGCTGCGCAACAGGAGCGCGGTCGCCTGGTCCCACTCCGCCCACGAGTGTTGCGTGGCCGGGCCGGGGGTCGGCCCTCCGGTATTCGTGATGAGAATATCGACGCGACCGTCGAACTGTTCCTGCATCGTCCTCACCACGACGTCGATGCCCGCGGCCGTCGACACATCCGCCGCGATCGTCGCCGCGACGCCGCCAACGGCGCGGAGCGCCTCCGCAGCGCGCGCGAGCGAGCCGGCATCCCTCGCGCAGATCACGACACGCGCGCCCTCCCGGACCAGATCTTCTGCGGCGGCAAAGCCGATCCCGCGGCTCCCGCCACACACCAAGGCGACTTTGTCGCGAAGGCCGAGCTCCATTCTACTTCTGCTCGCGGATGTAGGCGTCCGACCCGTCAAGCCAGTCGGCACGGGGCGGCGTGAAGAAATCGAGATCGAGCGTATCCTCGAGCGCGTGAGCCTCATGCCGCACGTTCCCCGGAATCAGCAACACTTCTCCCGCCCGCACGTCAACGTACGGCGCGTCGGGTGCCTTGTCCGCGTTCTCCCCCACCCAGAACCGTAGCGCCCCCTCGAGGATGTACGTCACCTGCTCATTGTGATGCTCATGCGCCTTCACGATCGAGCCCTTCTTGAGGAAGACCTGCGCCACCATCGCGCGGTCGCCGGTCAGCACCTTGCGCGACAGCAACGGCGTGAGTTGCTCCAGACGAACATCGCTCCACGCGTGATGAGTGGCCTCGGCCATACGGTCCTCGAAATCGATGAAGGGTTGTGTTGCGAAAAATACTCAACGGCTACCACTGCGCGGCCCCGTGGGACCGCCGCTCGGCCCACCAGGCCGGCGCCCACCACCTCGCCTGCCAGACCCGCCACTGCCGCCGGAACCACCGCCACTGCGTCCACCACCGGCGCCTGCCCCGGAGCGACCAGATGGGAGACGCCCGCCACCACCGCTCTGTTCACGGCGCTTCGCCTTCTCCGCCGCCCGCGCCCGCTCCTGCGCCTTCCGGGCACGAATCTCCGCGATACGCTCGGCGAGCGGCACCTCCAGCTTCGCCGCAGGTTTTGCCGTGTAGTCGAAATCCGGTACGGTCACGCGCGGCAGGCGCTTGCCGATGGCTTTCTCGATGCTCCGCAGATCGTTCTCTTCGTCCGGCGCCACGAACGTGAACGCCTCGCCCGTGAGTTCCGCACGGGCGGTACGTCCGACGCGATGGATGTAGTCTTCCGGCGCCGCCGGAACGTCGAGATTCACCACATGGCCGAGCGCTTCCACATCGATGCCGCGCGCGGCGATGTCGGTCGCCACCAGCACCCGATACGTGCCGTCCTTGAACCCGGCGAGCGCTGCGGTGCGAGCACTCTGCGAGCGGTTGCCATGGATGCGCTCGGCCTTGATGCCGTGCGTGACCAGATACGAGGCGAGCCGATTCGCGCGATGCTTGGTCCGCGTGAAGACCAACGCCTCTTTCATGTCGCCGCGCTTGAGCAGCTCGAGCAACAGGGCCGACTTCAGCTCGGCCGCCACCGGATAGACCGCCTGCGTGATGCCGACCGCCGGCGCTGACTGGCGTTCCACGTTGATCGTGGCCGGATTCAGCAACATCTCGCGCGAGAGTTGCGCGATGGCCGGCGGCATGGTGGCACTGAAGAACATCGTCTGCCGCTTGGCGGGAATGTGCCGGAGCACGCGGCGGATGTCGGGAAGGAAACCCATGTCGAGCATGCGGTCGGCTTCGTCGAGCACCAGGTACTCGAGCTTGTCGAGCTTGGCGTACGGCATTCGGAAATGGTCGAGCAGACGCCCCGGCGTCGCGACGAGAATGTCCACGCCACTCCGGAACGCATGCTCCTGCGGCCCCATCCCGACTCCGCCATAGACCGCGGCCGCCGTGAGCGGAGTGTGCAGCGAAACGTCCTGGATGTTCGCGAGCACCTGCGCCGCGAGTTCTCGCGTCGGGACCAGTACGAGCGCGCGCGTCGCGCCTCGGGGTCCCGTCATGAGGCGATGGAGGATCGGAAGGGTGAACGCGGCCGTCTTGCCGCTGCCCGTCATGGCGCAGGCGAGCACGTCGCGGCCACCGATCGCCGGCGGGATGGCATCCTGCTGGATCTGCGTCGGCTTCACATAACCGACTTCCTTGATTCCACGAAGCAAATCGGGGTGCAACGACCACTGGGAGAACGACAACGGCAACTCCGGTCCTGGGCGCTGGCTTTCACCGGGAGGGGACCGCGGCGCCGCGCGGAATCCTCCTCCGTGAAGTATAGCCCCGTGCAGTCCTACGGTCGCGGTGCGCCGCGCGACGGTGGTCCTCCGCGTGGAGCCCCCCCTCCCCGCGTGCGAGACGGCAGAACCTGCTGCATCAGTCCCTCGGATCGTTCGGGAGGAAACCCTGCCCATCGGATTCCCGCAGGGGAGGGGGCCCATCAGTCGCGCCCAACGTCGACGTTGGGTAGTATTTCGAACGACCGTGTCCCATTCGCCTCTGCCACCCTCCGTCTCCCCCGATCCGGAAATCTCCGGACGACGCCTCCTCGCCGTGACCGAGGAGGAACTGCAACGGCTCGTGCTCGACGTGCACGACGGTCCGGTGCAGCACATCTTCGCGTCCCTGAGCCAACTCTCGCTCGTCCGCGCGCGGATCGCCGCCGTGCCCGAAGCGCTCGCGGCGGCCGAGCCGGGACTCGGGCATGCCGTGCACATGCTGGAACTCGCGCTGCTGGACCTGCGCGCCATGCTCACGGCGTTCCACGCCCCGGAGTTCGCCGACAAAGCTGTCGCGGAGATCGCCGAGGACATCGTGGTGCATCACGAGACACTGACGGGCGGCACCATCGAACTCCACATCAGTGACGAGGTGTCGGATCGCCCGATTCCCGTCATCGTCAAGATCGCCCTGTATCGGATCCTGCAAGAAGCGCTCTCCAACATCCGCCGGCATGCCGGCGTGAACGATGGCGTCGTGCGCCTCACGCAGCAGAACGACCGGTTGCAGGTGCAGATCACCGATGCCGGACGTGGCTTCGACCCGCCACCGCTCGCCGGACCGGACGCCACCGAACGGCAGACCCACATCGGACTCCGCGGCATGCGCGAACGTGCCGCCATGGTCAACGGCAGCATCGCCGTGCGCTCACGCCGCGGCGAGGGCACGCAGGTCACCGTCACCCTTCCCCTCGCATGACTGCCCCCGCACCCATTCGCGTCGTCCTGGCGGACGACCATGCGCTCGTTCTCGAGGGACTCCGCAACCTTCTGGCTGCCGAACCGGGCGTCGAGATCCTCGCCACCGCCACCGACGGCGCCGAAGCGCTGGACGCCGTGCGCCGCTATGCACCGGACGTCCTGATCCTGGATTACCAGATGACGGTCATGGGGGGCATCGCCTGCCTGCACCGCATCCGCGAAGAACAACTCCCGGTCCGCGTCCTGATGCTCTCCGCCTTCGGTGACGCCCACGCCATGCGCACGGCGGTCGAGGGAGGTGCCGACGGCTTCGCCCTCAAGACCGATTCACCGATCGCGACCATCGCCGCCATACGGCAGGTCGCCGCGGGACAGCTGGTCTTCCCGCAAGCGGCCCGTCGGTGGCTCTCCCCTTCAGCGCCGCCGGAAAACGACGCGCTCACCGAACGCGAGGAGAAAGTGCTCGCGCTGGTCGCCGAGGGCGCCGGCAATGCGCATATCGCCAAGACGCTCCACCTCAGCGAGAGCACGGTAAAGTTCCACCTCCGCAATCTGTTCGCGAAACTCGGCGTGTCCAACCGCACCGAGGCCGCTGCCCGATACCATCGTCGCGGCTGACGGACCGCGTCCCGTCAGCGCCCCGTCAGCGCCCCGCCCGCGCGGCCAGGAACGGATCCCAGAACCCGGGATCGATGCGCACCGACAGGATCGCCAGCTCCAACACCGCGAGTGCACAGAGCACCGCGAGCATCGCCGCCTCCTGCCGCGCCGCCTCGGTCGCCGCGATGCGCGAGCGCCGCACCAGCATCGCGCTGCCGACCGCGCAACCGGCCATGCCCACGAACACGAACGGCGCGTTGTGAGGCGGACCGAAGAACTGACGCAAATGCGCGAGATGCGGTGGCAGGAAGTTCCCCGCCGGATTCTCCACACCGAAGAAGACCGCCAACTTCGCGATTTGCTGCATTCCCCAGAACGTGAGCACGCCGTTCGCCCCGGCCTTGTTCGGGGCCCGAACCACCACGAGGTAGGCCAGCGCGATGCACGCCAGCGCCGTCAGGTCGCTGAAGATCGTCGCGCGGACGGCGAGCAGGGCTGATGCCCACGAGGGGACGAGGAACGGGGACACCGCATCCGCCGTCGGCGCGATGCCGATGATCCACCCGCCATAGAACGTCACCGACACCCACCCCCAGATGACCGCCCCGCCAAGAAAGCTGCGCCGCGCCGACAGCGCACGGGTGTCGTGCCGGCCGCTCCAGATTTCCCAATAGCCGGCACACATGAGCCACGTCGCGGTCATCAGCGCGAGAAACCGCGTCGGTGCGCTGCGCTGCATGGCGATGATCAGACCCGTCGCCAACCACCAGAACCCGACGACCGTCCCGATCGCCCGCACGAAGAGGCTGCGCCCACCGGCCGGTACGACGCCCGAAACCTCATGCGCCGCCCCACGCGCCTCCGTCGTCACGCCCCCGCCCCCCCGGGCAACACGCCGGACCCGCGCACCGCATGGCTGATGGCCCGCGCGTCGCTATTCGGCAACGGCACATACCGCGCGCGCATCGCCTCAGCCAAGGTGGCCGCAAACGCCGAGGGACGGGGCGAGGTGTCCAGCAGGATCGCCGGTACGCTCATCGTCGTGAACGCGCGCGCCGACGCCAGCGCATCCTGCTCCGCCAACGGCCGCCCACCACTGCCATCGCGCGCGACATTGGCACGCGCATCGGTCAGGAAGACGACCGCCGCCTCCTGACCCGAGCGCCGCGCGAGCAACGCCTGCTCCCGCGCGACATCGATCGCCGTCGCCAGCGGCGTACCACCGCCACCCGGCAACGCGGCCAAGGCCCGCTTGGCCGCGGCGATCGCACGCGTCGGGGCGAGCAACACGTCTGCCGTCTTGCCGCGAAACGCGATCAAACTCACCAAATCCCGGCGCGCATACGACTCGCCCAAGAGCAGTTCCACCGCCCCTTTCGCCTCGGCCAACCGGTTCAGCGCCGACGAACCCGACGCATCGACGACGAATATCACCGTCGTGCCGTTGCGTTCGACATAGCGTCGCAGCCGAAAATCGTCGGGACGTATCTGCAAGCTCGTTCGTGACGCCGACGGCACCAACCGCCGCCGGACCTCTTGCCAAGGCGCGGCAGCACGGACCGTCTCCAGTACGTCCAGACGTCCCCCGCTCCGCGGATCGCCGCGTCGGGTCCCCACGCGTCGGCCACGCTGCTGCGTCGCCCGCTCGGCGCCCGCCTTCCCCGAACTCGCCGCGGCCTGGCGATCCCGGCGGTCCTGCATCGCGAGCAAGGCCGCGGGCAGCACCGCTGCCATGACCTCCACGGTCAGGTCATCGAGCTCCCGGACGTCGTGGTCCCCCTCCGCCGGCTCCTCCGGTGGCGTGTCCGCATCGGGCGGCGGCGGGGGCTCTGAAGGAGGGGGCGGGGGCAACGGATCGTCCGCCGGGATCCGTGTCGCGCGTGGCCCGATCACCAGCGCGCAGGCGAGTTCGAGATCCTCCGGCGACACTCGCGTCCGACCGTCCAGGGCGGCCGCTGCGCGCGCGGCGCGCACGGCGAACACCATCGCCCGCATCGAATCCACCCCGTGCGCGAGTGCCACCTGTACCACCGCCCCCGGCATCGCGGGGTCCATCGTGACCTGCTTCAGCGCCGCGCGTGCCGTCAGGACCTCGGCGCGCGTGAGCAGCGCGTCCGACGGTGTGTCGCCGACTATGTGATGAAACGCGAGACGGTCGGCCAGCGCTGCCAGCACGGGCTCGTCGGGCTCCCCTTCGTCGATCGCGATCAGGAGCAACTCCGCGGGCGCCCCGGTGCCGAACGATCGCGGCGTCATCACGCGTCCCGAGTCGAGCACCGCCGACAGCCGCGACACGAGCCCTGACGATGCCCGCTCCGCCATCGGCAGCACCACCACGCCCCCATGCGCCGATGCGAGCACCCCCCGCTCCTCGACCGGCCGCGATGCCGCAAGCGTTGCCGCCAGATCGAGACCGCCGAGCAAGCGATCATCGCCGATGGTCACGGGCAGCCGTCGCACGGGGGCGCCCTCCGGCAACAACGCGGCCAACAGCGACACCCACCGACGCGCATGGTCCGGGGACGGCGCCCGCACCAGGGCACCGCCCAGCCCGACGGGGTCCACCGCCAACAGCGCCGCGACCGTCACGCCGCGCGTGTCCACATCGTCGCCGCGCACGCGCTAGGCGCCGTAGCAGTCCGCGATCGCCCGCAGCACGCGAGCCGTCGAGCCGACATCGTCCAAAGGGTTCCGCCGCAACCGATGCCGCAGCGCTTCCGGCGCGATCGCGCGCAGATGCTCCAAGGTCACCTCTTTCTTTCCCTCCAGCGCGGCCCATGCCCGCGACGCCCGGAGCAGGGAGAGCTCGCCTCGCAGCCCGTCGGTGCCCAGTCGCGTGCACAACTCCGCCGCCCGCGCGAGCACCGCATCGGGCACCGCGACGTCGTGCACGCGCTTCCGCGCCCGCTCGAGGTGACGGCGGACCTTGCCATCCTCCTCCGCCCACTGCGCCACGAACCCCTCCGGGTCCCGGTCGAAGGCATCGCGACGACGCACCACCTCGATGCGCTGCGCGACCTCGTTGACCGTGCTCACCTCGCACGACAAGCCGAAGCGATCGAGCAACTGTGGACGCAGATCCCCCTCCTCGGGATTTCCGCTGCCCACGAGCACGAACCGCGCCGGATGCCGGATCGAGATCCCTTCCCGCTCCACGACGTTCTCCCCGGTCGCGGCCACGTCGAGCAGGAGGTCCACCAGGTGGTCCTCCAGCAGGTTGATCTCATCCACGTACAGAAACCCGCGATGGGCGCGCGCCAGGAGGCCCGGCTCGAAGGCTTTTTCGCCCCGCGTCAGCGCGCGCTCCAAATCCAGTGCGCCCACCACCCGATCCTCCGTGGCTCCGAGGGGCAAGTCCACGACCGGCACCGGCACCTTCGACGCCCGGAGGCGCTCGCCGGCGGCGAGCTGGGCGCGGCAGTCGACGCACGCCGATCCTCCGGCATCCGGCGCACAGCCGTAGCGACACCCCTCGACCACCGCCATCGATGGGAGCAAGGCCGGCAGCGCGCGCACCACCGTCGACTTCGCCGTGCCACGGTGGCCGAGGATCAGGACGCCACCGATCGCGGGATCCACGGTCGCGAGCAGGATCGCCCGCTTCATCGCTTCCTGCCCTACGATCGCCGAAAACGGAAAAACCGGTCGCACTGGCCCCTTCCGGTTGAAGTCGAAGTCACAGTCCGTGAGTTGGTGGGTTAGTCTATAGTTGAGGCGGCGGTGTCGCAACATCCTGACACTTTCTTTGTCCCTCTCTCTTGACACAACGCGCGCCATGCCCTAATCTCGGTCGAGACTACGCGGGCCCACGTTCCACGCCCTCCACTCTGCACCTGAGAGTTCTTGACCGCGATGGGCGTCCGGGAGTCGATGCTTAATGGCGTAAGCGTCAGCATTCCAAGCGCTGACCTGCCACTGACCTTGTCCGACCGCTGGCTGGCGTGGCGGGACCGGATTCAAGGCAGCGAGCGATTTCAGCGATGGGCCGCGTCGTTCCCCCTGACCCGCCCCATCGCGCTCGCCCGCTCGCGCGCCCTCTTCGATCTCACCGCTGGGTTCGTCTACACACAGACGCTCACCGCCTGCGTCCAGATCGGACTGTTCGAGTTCCTCGCGGAAAAGCCCCGGACCTTGGCCGAGGTGGCCAACCACGCCAGCCTCCCGCTTGAGGAGACGGGGCGTCTGCTGCGGGCCGCCATGGCCCTCAAGCTGGTCCAGGAGCGCTCGCATAAGCGATTCGGCAACGGCCCGCTGGGCGCGCCGATGATCGGGAACACGGCGCTCCACCGGATGATCGAACACAACGCGCTCCTCTACAACGATCTGCGCAACCCGGTCGAGATGCTCCGGAGCGCCGGCCCGCGCAATCGGCTCGTGCTCGATGCCTTTCCCTACACGAGCGTTGCCAACCCCGAGACCTTCCAGCGCAGCGTCGTCGAAGAATACTCGCGGCTTATGGCCGACACCGTCGAGCCGATCGCGCGCGAACTCCTCGACACCTACCCGCTGGACGGGGTCACCTCACTGCTCGACATCGGCGGAGGCGAAGGGTCCTTCTGCGCCGCGGTCGCCGCTCGGTACCTGGACATCAAACTCGGCCTCTTCGACCTCCCCGCCGTCATCGAGGGGGCCCGGCCTCGACTCGAGAAGCTGGGCGTCGAAGGTCGGGTCACCTGCCATGGCGGGAACTTTCACGCCGATACGCTTCCGCAAGGGCACCAGATCATCACCCTGCTGCGCGTGCTGCTGGACCACGACGACACCGCGGTCCTCAAGCTCTTGCAGAAGGTGCGTGGCGCGGTCGCGCGTGGGGGGCGAGTCCTGATCGTCGAGCCGTTCGCCGGCGTCCCCGGCGCCGAAGTGGTGGGTGACGTCTATTTCGGCTTCTACCTGCGGGCCATGGGACGCGGGCGGGCGCGGACCATCGACGAACTCCGCACCCTGCTGTCCGCGGCTGGCTTCTCGTCGGTCCGGGTGGTGAAAACACGCTATCCCGTCTACGCGGGCATGTTGGTGGCGGAGCCCTAGCCCCGCGCGACTCGCCACCCGCTGATCTCGGCTCTAGCACGCTCCACCAGAACGACGTAGTATTGAATGTCTGTCAGCTTTTTGAGACGATTTTTATTGTAAGCGTTTGTTTACATCGCTCGCCCATCCAGGAGTGCTTTGGAAGCTCTCGCCGTCGTTTTCGATCAACCCGAACACCTGTCACTGCGTCGACTGCCCCTCACGGCAGCCGCGGAGACGGACGTGGTCGTGCAGGTCGATTACACGAGCATCAGCGCGGGCACGGAGCGCATGTTCTGGCGCGGGCGCATGCCCCCGTTCCCCGGCTTCGGGTACCCCCTCGTCCCAGGCTACGAGGCGGTCGGTCGCATCATCCAAGCGGGACCGCAGTCGGGACGCCACGAGGGCGAGTTGGTCTTCGTCCCGGGCTCCAGCGGCTTCGACGGGGTGCGCGGCCTCTTTGGCGCCGCCGCCTCGCGACTCGTCGTCCCGGGACGTCGCGTCATTGCGATCGAAGATTCGCTCGGGGAGCGCGCCGTTTTGCTCGCGCTCGCCGCGACCGCGTACCACGGCTTGGCGGGCCCTGCCGCCAAACGGCTTCCGGATCTCATCATCGGCCACGGCACCTTCGGTCGCCTCGCCGCGCGATTGTGTCGTGCCCTCGATCCGTCCATCAATCCGGTGGTGTGGGAGCGTGATCCGCGTCGTGCCGCGGGCGCCGACGGCTATCGCGTCATCAGCGCCGAACAGGATGAGCGGCGTGACTACGCCTGCATCTTCGAGGCCAGCGGAGACGCCAGCCTCATGGAACCCATGATCGGCCGCCTGCGCCGAAACGGGGAGATCGTCCTCGCCGGCTTCTACTGCGATCCGATCACGTTCGGATTCCTGTCGGCCTTTCACAAAGAGATCGAGATGCGGATCACGGCCGAGTGGGGAGCGAACGACCTGCAAGCGGTCACCCAACTCCTCAAGGACGGCCGCCTCTCCTTCGAAGGGCTCATCACCCATCAGCGTGATGCGCAACAGGCCACCGAAGCGTACGGGATGGCCTTTGACGATCCGAACTGCATCAAGATGATCCTCGACTGGAGGCAGTCCGCGTGAGCCAGAAGAACCCCGCTGGACCGGAAGCGCTGGTGCAGCTCCACCGGAACATGCGCGCCGAAGCGGCGAGCGAGCCGCGGGCGGTCCACACCTCGCCGGCAACGAAAGAAACACAGATCATCGCCATCTACGGAAAAGGCGGGATCGGCAAGAGCTTCACGCTCGCCAATCTCTCGTACATGATGGCGCAGCAGGGGAAGAAGGTCCTCCTCATCGGCTGCGATCCCAAGAGCGACACGACCTCGTTGCTCTTCGGCGGACGCGCCTGCCCCACGATCATCGAGACCTCGAGCAAGAAGAAACTCGCGGGTGAAGAAGTCTCGATCGGTGATGTCTGCTTCAAGCGCGACGGCGTGTTCGCCATGGAGCTCGGCGGCCCGGAAGTCGGACGCGGGTGTGGCGGACGCGGCATCATCCACGGCTTCGAACTGCTCGAGAAGCTGGGCTTCCACGAGTGGGGCTTCGACTACGTACTCCTCGACTTCCTGGGCGACGTCGTCTGCGGCGGATTCGGCTTGCCGATCGCGCGCGACATGTGCCAGAAGGTCATCGTCGTCGGATCCAACGACCTGCAGTCGCTGTACGTCGCGAACAACGTGTGCTCTGCGGTCGAATATTTCCGCAAGCTCGGTGGCAACGTCGGCGTGGCCGGCATGGTCATCAACAAGGACGACGGCACCGGCGAGGCGGCCGCCTTCGCCGAGAGGGTGGGCATCCCGGTGCTCAGCGCGATCCCGGCGCACGAGGACATCCGTCGCAAGAGCGCGAACTACGAGATCATCGGCAAGCCCGGAACGATGTGGGCGCCGGTGTTCGAGACGTTGGCGCGCAACGTCGCCGACGCCCCTCCGGTGCGCCCCAGACCGCTCGCCCAGGACGATCTGCTCGGACTCTTCGCCGGCGACGTCGTCGGGCGCCATGTCATTTTGACGCCGGCCACGACCTTCGACATGGTCGGGCGCAATGATGTCGCGAAGCCCACGCTCGAAGTCGTCTACGACGCGGCGGTCTGAACGTGGCGTCCTCTTCCCTTCCCATTCTCGGTCAGGACCCGACACTCGCGGTCGGGACCGACGGCCGGGGGTGCCACGCCGGCGCCGCCGAGCTGCACGCGGCGGCGAAGGCCGCGGGGAAGAGTGACACACTGCACCAGTACGCCAAGGACTACCCCAAGGGGCCGCACGATCAGCCCCAATCGATGTGCCCGGCCTTCGGCTCCTTGCGGGTGGGACTCCGCATGCGGCGCACCGCGACCGTCCTCAGCGGATCGGCCTGCTGCGTGTACGGCCTGACCTTCACCTCGCATTTCTACGGGGCGCGACGCACCGTGGGATACGTCCCCTTCAACTCCGAGACTTTGGTCACCGGCAAGTTGTTCGAGGATATCCGCGAGGCGGTGTACAAGCTCGCCGACCCGGCGGACTACGACGCCATCGTGATCACGAACCTCTGCGTGCCGACCGCCAGCGGCGTACCGCTCCAGTTGCTCCCCAAGGAGATCAACGGCGTACGCATCATCGGCATCGACGTGCCGGGATTCGGCGTGCCGACGCACGCCGAGGCCAAGGACGTGCTGGCCGGCGCGATGCTCAAGTACGCCAGAACGGAAGCGGAACTCGGTCCGGTCGCTGCGCCGCGCGGCGGCAAGTCCCAGAAGCCCACGATCACGCTCTTGGGTGAGATGTTCCCCGCGGACCCGGTCGGCATCGGCATGATGCTTGAACCGCTCGGGCTCGCGGCCGGCCCGGTCGTCCCGACGCGCGAGTGGCGTGAGCTGTATGCGGCCCTGGACTGCGCGGCGGTCGCCGCGATTCATCCGTTCTACGCCGCGAGTATTCGTGAGTTCCAGGGCGCGGGACGCCGCGTGGTGGGCTCTGCGCCGGTCGGACACGAAGGCACGGATGCATGGTTGCAGTCGATCGGCAACGCCGCCGGGGTTCCCCAACGGCAGGTGGACGCCGCCCGGAATCGGTTCTTGCCCGCCATCAAAGCCGCCCTCACGGCGACGCCGATTCGCGGCCGCATCACGATGAGCGGCTACGAAGGCTCGGAGTTGTTGGTCGCGCGCCTCTTGGTGGAAAGTGGCGCCGACGTCCGCTACGTGGGCACCGCGACTCCACGCGCGGAGTGGAGCGACACGGATCGCGCGTGGCTCGAGGCGAACGGCGTGCATGTCCAGTTCCGGGCGTCGCTCGAGCAGGACCTCGCGGCGATGCACGAGTTTTCGCCCGACTTGGCGATCGGGACCACGCCGGTGGTGCAGGCCGCCAAAGAGCGCTCCATTCCTGCGCTCTACTTCACCAATCTCATCTCGGCACGTCCGCTGATGGGCCCGGCAGGCGCTGGCTCGCTGGCCACGGTCATTAACGCCGCGATGGCGAACAAGTCGCGATTCCAGGAGATGAAGGCGTTCTTCGGCGACGTCGGTGAAGGTGCGAGTGCCGGGATCTGGGAGGATGTGCCGACCCCTCACCCGGAGTTCCGCGAGCACTACAAGCGGCATCTCAGCAAGGCCGCCAAGAAGCGGAAAGCCGAGGAGATGGTCTGATGTCGCATCGCCACGGACGCGCTCTCACCCACCTCATCAGCGGAGGTCCCGGATGCTAGTCCTGGATCACGACCGCGCGGGTGGGTACTGGGGCGCCGTGTACGTCTTCACGGCCATCAAGGGGCTCCAGGTGGTGATCGACGGCCCCGTGGGCTGCGAGAACCTCCCGGTGACCTCGGTGTTGCACTACACCGACGGTCTGCCGCCCCATGAGTTGCCGATCGTCGTCACCGGTCTTGGCGAGGAACAGCTCGGCCGCGAAGGGACCGAAGGATCGATGAAGCGCGCCCACGCGGTACTCGACCCCGAGTTGCCGGCGGTCGTCGTCACCGGATCCATCGCCGAAATGATCGGTGGCGGCGTGACGCCCGAGGGGACCAACATCCAGCGGTTCCTCCCGCGCACGATCGACGAAGACCAGTGGCAGTGTGCCAATCGGGCGATGTACTGGCTGTGGACCGAGTACGGCCTCAAGCGCGGCCAGGCGCCGGAGCGCGAGGCCAAGAAGCCGGGCGACAAGCCGCGGGTGAACATCATCGGCCCCGCGTACGGAACCTTCAACGTGCCCAGTGACCTGGCCGAGATCCGCCGCTTGGTCGAGGGGATCGGCGCCGAGGTCAATCTGGTCTTCCCGCTCACCAGTCACTTGGCCGACGTGCCGAAGCTGGTGAACGCCGACGTGAACATCTGCATGTACCGCGAGTTCGGTCGCATGCTGTGTGAAGCGCTCGACCGTCCGTACCTGCAGGCGCCGATCGGCCTCCACAGCACGACCAAGTTCCTGCGCGCACTCGGCGAGTTGCTCGGTCTCGATCCGGAGCCGTTCATCGAGAAGGAGAAGCACACCACCATCAAACCGGTGTGGGACCTGTGGCGCTCGGTGACGCAGGACTTCTTCGGTACCGCCACGTTCGCCATCGTCGCGAACGAGACCTATGCCCGTGGCGTGCGGAACTTTCTCGAGGTGGAACTCGGACTCCCCTGCACCTTCAGCGTGTCACGAAAGCCCGGGCAGAAGACCGACAACGACGCGGTACGCACGCTCGTGAAGGAGAAGCCGCCGCTGATCCTGTTCGGGTCGTACAATGAACGGATGTACCTGGCGGAAGCCGGCGGTCGCGGGATGTACATCCCGGCGTCGTTCCCTGGCGCGATCATCCGGCGCCATACCGGCACGCCGTTCATGGGCTACTCCGGCGCCACGTATCTGGTGCAGGAAGTGTGCAATGCGCTGTTCGACGCGCTCTTCCACATCCTGCCGCTCGGCACCGAACTCGACAAGGTGGATGCGACGCCGTCGCGCCTGCACCGCGAGATGCCCTGGGCGGATGATGCGAAAGTGACGCTGGACGAGATGGTGGACGGGCAGCCGGTACTCATTCGCATTTCCGTCGCGAAGCGCCTGCGCGACGCGGCGGAGAGTGACGCGCGGGAACTCGGCGACACCGTCGTGACCCGCGATCATGTCCTGGCCTCACGGCGTGCGCTGGTGGGAACCAATGGCTGAGCGTCCGCTCCGCGTCAACGCCTCCCGGACCGCCGTGACGGCGACCATCGGCAACTCCTCGTGCAGGAGATGCCCCGCGTCCGGCACGACCGTCAGCGCCGCGCTGGGGATCCGTGACACCGCGGTGCGAATCGCCGCCAGCGGGATATATCCGTCCTGCGATCCGTGGAGCAGCGTGAGCGGAACGGCGAGCGTCGGCACGTCACGCAACAACGCCGGCAACTCGAAGTTCGCCATCATGACGAGTGCCGCGCGCACATGGGGCTCGGAGCGCATGAATCGCTCGTACCAGGAGAGCGCGATGGCATCCACCCGTGAACCCGTCGCTGTCAGCAGGATGCGTGCGATGCCGGGGACTCGCGCCAGCGACGTTGCCGTCCGGGCCGCCAGCGGCGACGTGATGAGCGGATTCACGATCGGTGCGGCGATCGTCAGGTACGATGCGTGCGGAGGCACGAGCGACGCACCGAAACCAACGAGCTCGCGCGCGCCGGGCAGCATCCCGTCGAGGGCCATGCGCAGCATGACCGCCGCACCAGCCGAATGGCCCGCGACAACCACTGGCTCGAGCTGCAGGGTATCGAGCAGCGCGCGCACGGCATGGACCATCCCCGGTAATGACAGCGCGTCCTCGCTCGCCACGGTGAAGCCGTGTCCCGGAAGATCCGGCGCCACCACCGTGGCCGACGGCGCGAGCGCCGGCAGCACCTGCCGCCAGGTATGGGTCGCGGCCGCGGTCCCGTGCAAGAGCAGGACGACAGGTCCCGTGCCCGTGATCTGGACGTGGAAATCGATGCCCGCCGCCCGGACGATGCGACTCGCGTCGACGTTCGGCAGGTCGGTGGGAATGGAAGCAGGGCGCGCGGTCGGCATTGGAGGTCGCGTGTCGGGCGGGATGAGGAATAGTACACCGTCGTCGCGTTTCCGGGTGCAAGCGACGACGAACCATCGGCACCCCGGGAGTGTTGCACTCCCCCCTGTCCGCGAGGGCGCGTTCGCGGAATCACTTTGCTCGGAGGAGCTATGTCGCAGAACAACGGTATGACGGAAGAGGACGCAAAAGCGTTCCACGGCTACTTCATCATGATGATGAGCGTGTTCGTGGGTACGGCGATTGCGGCGCATCTGCTGATGTGGAGCTGGCGGCCCTGGTTCTGATCGCCACTTCATCAATCACCTGAGACCTGAGGTTTCATTATGCATCGAATTTGGGTTGGACTCGACCCGCGCGTGGTCCTGTCCTGCGTCGGATCATTCCTGACGATCACGGTTCTCGTGATGCACCTGTTTGCATTCAAGGCGCTGAACTGGCCGGGATCGATTTCGCAGAAGTATCCGGCTTACCACGCGCAGGCCAAGTAAGCCGACCGTGACGCGATGGAACTTGGAGAGAGTCTCGGGGGGTCCGAGACGGGCCACCCGGCCTCTCCGGTTCCTCCGCCAAACAATCAGAGGAGACAAGCATGCATCGCATTTGGCTGGCCTTTGACCCGCGCAGGGTTCTGATCGCGCTGTTCGGGTTCCTCGGAGTGCTGGCGTTCCTGATCCACTTCATCCTGCTCAGCTCGAGCCGGTACTCGTGGATCGAGAATGGGACTCTCACGCCGGAGCAGCTCAAGCCGGCGGCGAGCGCTCCAGCAGCGACGGCCGAAATGGCCCCGTTGCCGCCCGGGCGGTAAGTGGTCGTATGTGACTGACGGAGGGACGGCGTACGTGGTGGTGCCGCCGTTCGCCTTCCCTCCGTCGGTCCCGCTCTACCTCCACCGCGCAGTGCAGGCGGGGATCCGACTTTCGGAGACTGACTCATGGCAATGCTAAGTTTCGAGAAGAAGTACCGGGTACGCGGGGGCACGCTGATCGGAGGCGACCTGTTCGATTTCTGGTTCGGGCCGTTCTACGTCGGCTTCTTCGGCGTCACTGCCGTCTTCTTCATCACACTTGGGACCCTACTCTGCGTCTATGCCGCCGCAATCGGCCCGACGTGGAACATCTGGCAGATCAACATCGCACCGCCCGACCTGAAATACGGTCTGGGGTTCGCGCCGCTCAAGGAGGGTGGGCTCTGGCAGCTCATCACCCTCTGCGCGACTGGCGCGTTCGTCAGCTGGGCGCTGCGGCAGGCGGAGATCGCGCGCAAGCTGGGCATGGGCATGCACATCCCGTGGGCCTACGGCGTCGCGGTATTCGCCTACGTCACACTTGTCATCATTCGTCCGGTTCTCCTGGGCGCGTGGGGACACGGGTTCCCGTACGGCATCTTCAGTCATCTCGACTGGGTGTCGAATGTCGGGTATCAGTATCTCCATTTCCATTACAACCCGGCTCACATGCTGGGCGTGACTTTCTTCTTCACCACGTGCCTCGCGCTCGCGATGCACGGGTCACTCATCCTGTCGGTGACCAACCCGCCGAAGGGTGAACCGGTGAAGACCAGTGAGCACGAAAACGTGTTCTTCCGCGACTTGGTCGGATACTCGATCGGCGCGATCGGCATCCACCGCCTCGGTCTCTTCCTGGCGCTGTCTGCCGGCATCTGGAGCGCGATCTGCATCGTGATCTCCGGGCCGCTGTGGACCAAGGGATGGCCGGAATGGTGGTCCTGGTGGCTCAACCTTCCCATCTGGCGCTAAGGGGACTGACCCATGCTTGAATACCAGAACCTCTTTACCCGCGTCCAGGTTCGGACGGCGCCCGACCCGGGCTTGCCCATCGACGAAGGCCTTGGCATGCGCCTCGGCAAGGGCGGTTACGGCGTGCTCGGCTATTGGCTCGGCAAGCTCGGCGACGCCCAGCTTGGCCCGATCTATCTCGGCCTCGAAGGAGCCGCCTCGCTGTTCTTCGGCTTTCTTGCCATCGAGATCATCGGACTGAACATGTGGCGCTCCGTGGGGTGGAGCCCCGTCCAGTTCGTCCGCCAGCTGCCCTGGCTCGCCCTCGAGCCGCCATCGCCGGAGTACGGCCTGCATATTCCACCGCTCGACAAAGGCGGGTGGTATCTCATTGCCGGCTTCTTCCTGACCGCGGCCATCTTCTTGTGGTGGATGCGCACCTACAAGCGCGCCAAGGCCCTGAAGATGGGGATGCATCTCTGCTGGGCGTTCGGTTCGGCCATCTTCCTGTACATGGCCTTCTTCCTGCAGCCTGTCCTCGTCGGGTCGTACAGCGAGATGGTCCCATTCGGGCTCTTCCCCCATCTGGACTGGACGTCGGCCTTCTCGATCCGCTACGGGAACCTGTATTACAATCCGTTTCACGCGCTGTCGATCGTCTTCCTGTATGGATCGGCGCTGCTGTGGGCGATGCACGGCGCCACCATTCTGGCGGTCAGTCGCTACGGCGGTGAACGCGAGATCGAGCAGATCACGGATCGTGGTACAGCCGCGGAGCGCTCACAGCTGTTCTGGCGCTGGTGCATGGGGTGGAACGCCACCATGGAATCGATTCACCGTTGGGCGTGGTGGTTCGCCGTGCTGACCACCTTCACGGGAGGGATTGGCATCCTGCTGACGGGAACGGTCGTTGACAACTGGTATCTCTGGGCCGTCAAGCATCATGTCGCACCCGAGTATCCCAAGCAGAACACGCTCAGTGCACAGGAACTCGAACGCCTCCGCGGACGGTACGCCGGACGCATGAAGGGCGGGTATCCCAGCTACACTGTTCCGCAGACGGCGACCCCGATGGATGCACCGGCCGCACCAGGCACGCCGTCCGTCGTCGGCGCGCCGACCGCATCGCCGAACGCATCGCCGAGCATCGCGACACCAGCGGCAGCACCAGCCGCTGCGGCTCCTGCCGCGCAGTTGCCGGCATCGAAGCCTGCCGGCGGCGCTCCTGCTCCGAACCCCGCAGCGCCGGCGACACCGGCCGGGAGGAAGCCGTGATGAAGCGCTCGTTCCTGATGCCACTGCGCAACAGTGCGCTGCTGGTGGCCACCCTCGCACTCGGCGCGTGTCGGTTCATCGACAACCGTGAGACTTCCCAACGCGGATATCGCGGGACGGGCATGCAGGTGGTGTATCCCTACAAGGCGACGGCGCACGCGTTCCAGGCAACGCGGTTGCCCAGCGTGCCGCCACCAGCCGGCGAGTCCCCGCCGGGTCCGCTGCCGTGGAAGAACGTCCAGGTGCTCAACGACGTGAGCGTCGCGGAGTTCAACCGGACGATGATCTCCATGGCGGAATGGGTCGCCGGGCCTGGCAACTGCCAGTACTGCCACAACGTGGCCAACTTCGCCTCGGATACCGCGAACAACGGCAAACCGCTCTACACCAAGCTGGTGGCGCGTCGCATGTTGCAGATGACCCGCAACATCAACGGCAACTGGCAGGCCCACGTCGCGAACACCGGAGTCACCTGCTACACCTGTCACCGTGGGAAGCCGCTGCCGAACGGCCTGTGGTTCTACAGCAGCGAAACCCAGTACCTGCGGCATTATCTCGATTCCACGGGCGCACGCGTGGTCTCGCACCAGATCTCGCCGAGCAACGCCAACCGGTCGAGCGTCAAGCAAACCGAGTGGACGTACGCCCTGATGATCTCGCAGGCTCGCTCGCTTGGGGTGAACTGCACGTACTGCCACAACACGCGTCAGTTCGCCAGCTGGGAACAAGCCCCGCCGCAGCGCGTCAAGGCGTATGACGGCATTCAGATGTTGCGCGATGTCAATCGCAACTACTTGGCACCGTTGCAGCCGGTGTTTCCCGCGGTGCGGCTCGGTGCCAAGGGTGATGCCCCCAAGGCCCAGTGCTTGACCTGTCACAACGGGGTCTACAAGCCCCTGTACGGGGCTCAGATGGTCAAGAACTACCCCGCGCTATGGGGACGTGACGCGTGGGCCGGGGTACCGTTCCCGGGCATCCACGGCCCGGCCAAACCGGACAGCGGCAAGAAGGTGGCCTCCGGGCAAACGACGGTCACGGGCCCCGTCACCGTCCCCACTCCGATGGCGAAGGCGACGGCACCGGTCGCAAAGCCGACCCGGAGTGTACAGGAGCACCAGTAACAACTGATTCACGCGACACCTGCCTTGAGTCGGCAAGAAAGCGGGGGTTCCCGGTACCGGGAACCCCCGCTTTCTTGTGGCGACGCGATCGCGGTGAACGATCTGCTGACGGAGTCGCTCGGAAAAGCGTTACTTCCCGGCGAGCAGCAGGACGCGGAACGACTCGACTTGGGTCGGACCGAATGAGCTGATGGACACGCGTTCGCCGGTGGAGGGATCGTCCAACGTCATGCGCCCATTTTCCCATTGCGTGAGGATAAAGGGCTCCGACGGCTCGACATGTGCAGCCCGACGCGACCGCGCGAGACTCCGGATGGCACCGCGCAAGAACTGATCACTGTTCGGCGGCACCTGGAAGACGTTCCGGTGCGCGATCGCGTCATAGACGTCAATGCCACCATTCGTGGCGTCACTGAACACCAAGGACCGTGACCCGACCATGGGCCCGTCGGGCTCATCGTACGCGCCTCGCCCGAACCGCGTGGCGGAGATGGCGAACCAAAGCGTTGCAGCGACGATCACGAGTGCCACGACCAAGAATGGACGCGGGGGCGTCAGGTCCTGCATGGCCGACTGCTGCCCTGGCTCGCGTTCGAAATGAATCTGCGTCATACGGTAACCGCGGAGAACCCGGTGATGCTGCCCGCGGCAGCGCCAGACGCTGGTGCAGCAGCCTCCGGTGCCGCTCCCTCGACGGCCAACGCGGCCGTCCGGAGGATCGCGCCGACGGCTGCGGCATCCCGCAGTCCGCGCAGGACCGGCTGCGGATTCTTGAGGTGCCAGGCTCTCACATGCGGCCACAGAATCAGCCACGCGAGTCGATCCGCCGATTGGACTTCGATCGCGATTTGCCCGGTCCCATCGCGGAACATGCGCGTCGCAGCCCCCCGGATCGACCGGAGTGGAAGATTCAGGGTCATCGGCAGTACGATGCCGATGCGCATCACCACGCGACGATCCGTGATGATGTACCGCGTCGTCCGCGCGCAAGCCACCGCCAGCACGAACGCGATGAGGATGGCGAACGCGGCGCTCCCGAGTTGCAGGCCCAGCATCTCTCGGAACTCGGCACTGCCGAGCGCCGATCGGGTGTTGAACGCCCACGCCCCGATCACCACGGCGAAATAGACGGTCAGCGCCCACACGTGGAACGCGTGCCGCGCGAGCGCCGCTCGATCAGGCTGTTCCTCCCACAGCACCCGCTCCCCGACCGGAAGAGGTTCAGGGGCGCCAGGGATAAACCTCCGCTCGTCCACGACCATCAGAGCAGCGGTTGCGAGCGATCCGGCGTGGCGTACAGGTGACCGCCACCGTAGTACGCGCAAATCTTGTCTTCCTCCAAAAGGGTAATCTCGGTGCGGCTCTTCGTCCCCGGCACCTCGGAGAACTGGGCCGCCGTGATCGCCTTGACGCGCACATGATCCAACCCGAACAACCCCAAGTTCGGCCACGCCACGAACGTCACCGGGAGCAGAACGTGTCGTCCGCCCGTCGCGAGCGTCACCTCGTAATACCGGACCTGCGGCTCCGACCGATCGACCCACAGATCGGAGATCGTACCGGCGACGACGCCGTCACAGGCGCGTACCGGCAATCCACGCGGATCCGGATCCCCTTCGGCGATCGAGAAATCCGTGGCCACCTGCATCGGCACGATCTTCGGCTTGCCATGGGCGGTCAGATCCGGCACATCCGCTCGCTGTGCCCAGGAGGCAGGGCCCACCCCGTCGATCATCGGATTGCCCGTCGGAACGAACGGCGATCCATTGAACCCGTCGACGGGTTCCATTTTCAAATCCTGACTCATGCGTGTCCGCCTCCCTGCGTATGATCGGGGTGAATGAACGTCTTCGGTTCCGGGACCGTGGGCCACCCTTCACGGGGACCCTGGGGCGACTCGAGCGGATATCCCTCGCGCTTGTCCTCACGGCGGAGATACACGATCAACCCGAAGAAAAAGAGCCAGAAACAGTACAGCGCGATTTGCGCAGCGTCGAAATAGTGTGTCATGCCTCCTCCTGAGAATGCGCCGAAGCCCGGTCAGGCTGGAAGATCAGCGAGACCAAACTCTTGTTGCCGGCGAATCGCGCCGGCGCGAACCATCGAAACCAGTGGCCCCAACGCCACCAACGTGGCGAAGAGGGTGACAATCTCCATCGCATACACGACGCTGTACGGCATCGCGGGATTGCGGAGCACGGCACTGACACGCCCCTCGGCGATCATGCGGGCCAACTCATCGCGGATCGCTCCCGAGCTGGCCAGGGCGAGCCCTTCGGTCGTCGCGAACACCGCGCCCCAGGCGCCGAGCGCGATACCATGCTGCGTCGAGTCGCGAAGCCCCATCGCCGCACTCAGCGTGCCCACGCCGAACAATCCCTCGCCGGTGCCGATCAGGAAGGTGCCGCACTGGAACAGCATGGCGGAATGCAGCGGCGCGGCGAGGATGACGCAGGCGAACGCCACAATGCCGGTAGCAACGCCCAGCGCTGCGAGGCGGATCGGGTCCAATCCCCGTTCCAGCAAGAGTGCGGCAACCATGAAGGCGAAAATGCCGCCGACGGCCATGACACCCGTCAAACCCGTCGTTTGCGACACGGAAAAGCCGAGGATCTCGCCGCCGTAGGGTTCGAGAAGTACATCCTGCATGTTGAAGGCGAAAAAGCCGCATCCCACGGCCACGAGCAGACGGACCGCGGCACCACCCTCCGCGAAGGTCCGCCACGCCTCACGGAAGAGCGGACGGCGCTCTCCCTTCTGGTACGGCGTCACTCCCCGTACGCGCGCCTCCTGCCGCCACATGGAATAGGTGTTCACGACGACCGTGAACACGGCCGTCGCCTGGATGACCTGGATGAGTTTGCCTTCCGTGAATCCCTGCAGCGCAACGCCGAGGACCAGAGAACTCAACACGGTCCCGATCAGCAGCATCAGATACATCAGCGCGATGATGCGGGGCCGTTTGGCCTCCGGTGCAATGTCGCTCGCCAGCGCGAGTCCCGCGGTCTGAATGGTATGCGCACCTGCGCCCACGAGAAAGAATGCCACGCCGCTGCCCACATAGCCGATGAAACGGGGGCCCCAGTGTTGATCACCGCCCAGAACGATCAGGGCGAACGGCATGATGGTCAGCCCTGCGAACTGCATCATGGATCCAGCCCAGACGAACGGCACGCGCTTCCAGCCCAGCACCGACCGGTGCGTGTCGGAGCGAAAGCCGATCAGTGCCCGGAATGGCGCGACCAGCAACGGAATCGCGATCATGACCGAGACGATGGTCGCACTGAGCTTCAACTCGAGGATCATCACGCGATTCAGCGTGCCGAAGAACAGCGTCTGCACCATGCCGCACGTCAACTGAAAAAGGCTGAGGCGAAGCAGACGCGACAGCGGCATCTCCGGCGTCGCGATATCCGCGAAAGGCCGCCACTTGGAAACAATCCCCAAGGTGAAGCGCTGAAGCCGCAAGAGCAGTGCGCGCAAGAAGCTCATCTCACCAGACCGGTTCAAGACGGAAGTTCACAGGCAGTTCCGCGTGCTTGGCCGGCAAGAGGAACATGCGGGCGAAAATCACGGCATTGGACGCCTTCGCCACTGCCCCACGCAACACACCACCGAGGCCGCCCGTCTTCTCCGCCTCGGCGATAGCCAGCGTGTTCTGGTACATGGACTCCATCAAGGCCCACAACTTGGGATTGTCCACGTCGATCGTCACCGGGAAGACTTGGCGGCTGATCTCATTGGTCAAGGCGATCACGCGACGATCGAAATCGTTGACATCGAATCCCAACTGCTTGAAGAAATCCGCGCGCAGATGGTCACGGACATACATCGTCGCAAACACCGCCAAGAGGAAGAAGCGGATCCACAGCTTGTTGCCGCCGCGCAGGAACTGCGGGTTGGCACGCATCAGAATGGCGAACGCCTCACCATGCCGGAACTCATCATGGCACCAGTTCTCGAACCACTTGAAGATCGGGTGGAACCGGAACTCGGGATGGGCTTCGAGCTGCCGATAGATCGTGATGTAGCGGGCGTATCCGATCTTCTCGGAGAGATAGGTGGCGTAATAGATGTACTTCGGCTTGAAGTACGTGTACTTCTTGGCCCTGGTCAGGAAGCTCAGATCCACCGCGACGTTGAAATCATTCAACGTATGGTTGATGAATCCGGCGTGCCGCCCTTCGTCGCGGCTCATGAAACCGAACAACTCGCGGATATCCTTGTTCTTCACCCGCTTCTTGATCTCCGCGTACAGGATGCAGCCCGAGAACTCCGCCGTGACCGAGCTCGTCAAGAACTCGATGAAGGAGCGCTGCAGCTCGAGTGGCCATCCGGTCCAATCCAAGTCGAAGTCGGCGTTGCGCTTGAAGTGGTCCTTGTTGGGATCGCGCCGGAACTCATCCACCATTGCATCCCACATCTCACGCATCGACTCCACGTTCAAGCGGTCGAGTTCGTCGAAATCCGTGGTGTAGAAGCGCGGATTCAGCGCGGCATCCTCACGCGCGGCCTTCGTCGTCTCGTTGATGGGCGCTGCCGTCGTCGCGTCGTACATCATCAGCCCTCGAACCCCACTTCGTACAGGTCGGTGATTCCACTCGTGCCGAGCACACGCACCAGCACGCGCCGCGGCCAGCTCACCTGCGTGACGGTCGCGCGGGAGGTCATGATGGCCTTGGTCCCGATCGGGATCTTCGATGGTGCCGCATGCACCAGCACTTCATCGCCCTCGTTCACGTCGATGCCGTCGAGCTCCACATGCGCGTGGAAGTGATCCTGCGTGGCCTCAAGATCGATGGTACACGGGACTTCCGAGCGGCGTCGGGCCAGCATCCAGGCCCCGAGCACCACCACGGTTCCCAGTCCTGCGAGGAGGGACGTGTTCATCGTGACGACCTCATGCGCCCACTCCGAGGACCACCTCGTCATCATCCGACGACGTCGTCCGCACGAGTTCAAGCGCTTGTGAGATGTAGAAGGCGCTCTGCACGCGGGTCGTGCGAGCGGGGGTCCAGTCGCCGAGCGTCGGCGACGTCGCGATTGCCTCGTACAGCAATCGCCGGCGCAACGGCTCGATGGCCGGCGCGCGGTTCGTGTGCTCGGTATGCGGCACAAGCCGTCCCACGGCGTGCATCAGCTCGAGCAACGGCGTACTCGGGGCGTACGTCGCCACGATCGAACCGCGGGTCCGCGCCGCCAGCGCGGATACGGCATGCATGACGTCCTCGAGCCGATAGTGGATCAGCGAATCCATCGCAAACACGTGATCGAACTCGCCGAACTCCGGGGACAACATGTCACCGGCGGAAAACTCGATGCGGCCCGACAGAGGCTCCTCGGCCATGCGCGCCAGGCCGACCTCCACCGCCGACGGCGCCAGATCGATCGCCACCACGTCCGCGCCGCGGCGCGCGAGCTCGATCGATGCCGTGCCCGTGCCGCACCCGGCATCGAGAACGCGCTTCCCGGTCAGGTCGGCGGGTAACCACGAGAGCAACGTGTCGCGCATGTTCGCGCGTCCCGCGCGAACCGTCGCCCGGATCCTGCTCACCGGAGCATCCGAGGTCAGCGCCTTCCATCCATCGGAGGCCGTCCGGTCGAAATACTCCGTCAGCCACGACCGCCGTTCGGCATACGTGGAGGGAATCGATTCGCCGGCGCCCCGCACCGCGTGACTGGATGATGTCACGGTCAGTCGAACCCGAGCAGGTCGAAGATCTCGCGATCGCGCATCGGAGACGCCAGGATCGGATCCACCCCATCGGCCAGCGTCTGGGCGATGCGGAGGTACTCGTTCTGGACCGCCTGGACGTCCGGCGAATCCTCCATCTCGAAGATGGTGCACTTCTTCAGCCGACTGCGGCGGATCGCATCCAGATCGGGGAAACGCCCCGCGAGCTTGAGCCCCGTCACCTCGTTGAACTTGTCGATCTGATCGGTCGCTGCGCTGCGATTCGCGATGACGCCGCCTAGGCGGACCGCGTAGTTCTTGGACTTGGCGAGAATGGCCGCCATGATCCGGTTCATCGCGAAGATGGAGTCGAAATCGTTGGCGGTCACGATCAACGCGCGCTGCGCGTGCTGCAGCGGCGCGGCGAATCCGCCGCACACGACGTCACCCAGGACGTCGAAGATCACCACATCGGTGTCCTCCAGCAGGTGGTGTTCCTTCAACAACTTGACCGTTTGCCCGACCACGTAGCCGCCGCATCCCGTACCAGCCGGCGGTCCCCCCGCTTCCACACACTGCACCCCGTTGTAGCCGGTGAAGACAAAATCCTCGGGACGCAACTCTTCACTGTGGAAGTCCACCGTCTCGAGGATATCGATCACGGTCGGGACCATCTTCTTGGTCAAGGTGAAGGTCGAGTCATGCTTGGGATCGCAACCGATTTGAAGCACGCGCTTGCCAAGCTTGGAGAACGCGGCGGACAGGTTCGACGAGGTGGTCGACTTCCCGATCCCCCCCTTGCCGTATACGGCAAACACCTGGGCACCCGTGATCTTCTCGTCGGGATCCAGGTGCACCTGCAGCGACCCTTCTCCGTCCGCCCGACTTGGCAACACCGGCAGTGTCATCGACATTCGTGCCTCGCGCTCCCTCCAATCGTCCCGGATCGACAGCGGACTACGCGTTCGCGTAGACGCCTTCAAGCCGGTCCTCCAACTCCTCGTTCGCCTGCCGCAGCGCCTCGAGCGTCGCCGCATCCGGGCTCCAATAGCCCCGGTCGTTGGCTTCCAACAAGCGCTGCGTCATTCCCTGCGCAGCGTTCGGGTTCAACTGGGCCAGTCGGTCGCGCATGACGGGGTCAAGAACGAATGTCTCCGTGACCTCGGTGTACACCCACTGCGGCACGGCACCGGCCGTGGCACTCCAGCCCAATGTGGTGCTGACGTGACCGGCGAGATTGCGTACGCCTTCGTATCCGCTGGCCAGCTGCGCCTCGTACCACTTGGGATTGAGCATCCGCGTGCGGGTTTCCAGCGCGACCTGCTCCTGGAGCGTGCGCACTTTCCCGTCGCCAGTCCCGGTGTTGTCGCCCATGTACACGGGCACGGCAACACCGCCCTTCTCCCGGACAATCGCGCGGTTCATGCCGCCGAGCGATTCCACGTACTGGTCGATGTCGGTGGCCCCCAGTTCAACGGAATCGATGTTCTGGAATGAGAGCGATGCCCCGCCGAGTGCGAGCTTCATCAACTCCGGCCGTGCGGAGGCGCCGTTCGTGGCGCCATACGCATAGCATTTGCGGCGCACGAACTGCTCGGCGAGCTCGTCCTCCTGCTCCCACTTGCCGCTTTCCACCAACAGATTGACGTTCGATCCGTAGGCGCCATCCTGATTGCTGAAGACGCGCAGCGAGGCCTCTTCAAGCGAGCAACCCAGGGCGGCCGCATGCGCCAAGGAGTGCGCGCGCACGAAGTTCATGTCCAGCGGTTCATCCGCGGCGGCCGCGAGCGCCGCGGCTTCCGCCAACAACTTGACCTGCAGCGGCAGGAGATCCCGGAAGATTCCCGAGAGCGTGACCACCACATCGACACGCGGACGTCCCAGCTGTTCGAGCGGAACGAGTCGGGCTCCGCACAGGCGTCCCACCGCGTCGAAGCGCGGCGCGGCGCCCATCAGCGCGAGCACCTGTGCGATGGGCGTGCCCTCGCTCTTCATGTTGTCGGTGCCCCAGAGCACGAACGCCACCGTTTCCGGGAACGGGGCGCCGTCCGCCGTCACACGGGCCAAGAGCGCCTCGGCGCGTTTGCGTCCTTCGAGCGTCGCAATGGCGCTGGGGACTTTGTAGGGATCGAATCCGTACAGATTGCGCCCGGTCGGGACCACGGCCGGCGTCCGGACCAGATCGCCGCCCGGCGCGGGGGGGACATAGCGGGCGTCGAGCGCGCGCAGCAGCCCGTCGACTTCATGATCCGCGGAGAGCGCATGATCGAGCCGCTCGATCTCGGACGCCGGCAACGGCTCCGGAGCGGCTCGGACGATGGCCTCGATCGTCTCGCGGCGCGGTTGGTCCGGCATCCCCTCCCCGACCACGTGCAACCCCATCGGGATCAGCGCGTATTCCATCTCCAGCAACTTCTCGCGGACCCGCTCCACCTGCTGCGGGGCGTCCCCGTTCCACACGGGTTCCGTGGCGCACAGATCGAGCGCCGACGCCTGCTGTTGGATGATCGCCAAGAGCTCTTTGCTGGATCCGGCATCGACTTCTCGCTTTCGATAGCTGTCGAGCGATCCCTTGAGCGTCGATAGGTCCTTGTAGAGCCCGGCGTTGGCGATGGGGGGCGTCAAGTAGGACACCAACGTCGCGCCGCCCCTGCGCTTGGCCAGCGTGCCCTCACTCGAATTGTTCGATGCGTACAGATAGACGTTCGGCAGATCGCCGATCAGGCGCTCCGGCCAGCAGTCGCCGCTGAGTCCGACCTGCTTGCCGGGCATGAACTCCAGCGCACCATGGGTACCGAAATGCAACACCGCATTCGCGCCGAAGTCCTCGCGTAGCCAACGATAATAGGCACTGAAGGCATGCGTCGGGGCGAAGTTCCCCTCGAACAGGAGCCGCATCGGATCTCCTTCCCATCCGAATGCCGGTTGCACCCCCACGAACACGTTCCCGTAGCGCTCACCCAGCACGAAGATCGATGAACCATCACTGAGCTGCCGACCCGGCGCCGCGCCCCACGTGCGCTCGATCTGGTCCAGGAACGGTTCGCGCGCCACGTGATCGGAGGCGCTGATGCGCGTGTAGACATTGGCCGGCGCCCCGAACTGTTGCGCGTTGCCGTACACGACCTGCTGCCGCAACGCGTCGGCACTCTCGGGCAACTCCACGGTGTATCCTTCGCGTTGGAGTCCGGCGAGCACGTTGTACAGCGAGCCGAAGACATCGAGATAGGCAGCCGACCCCGTGTTCCCGGCGTTCGGCGGGAAGTTGAACACGGTGACGGCGACCTTCCGCTCCGCGCGCGGGGTACGACGCAGCGTCACGAGTCGCGCGACACGGCGCGCGAGGACGTCGACCCGATCGGCGATCGGCTGCGACGCACCGGACTGTCCGACCGCGTCTTTCGAGGTTCCGCCGTACACCAGCGGTCCGGTCGCGCCATCGAGTTCCGGAATCGCGACCTGGAGCGTGGCTTGCAGCGGGTTCAGGCCGCGCGCGTCGGCGTTCCAGTCCTCAATGGCTTGGAACTCCAACGTTTGGAGGGACAGATACGGGACATCGAGGGCCTGCAACACGGCGTGCGCGGCTTGCGCATCGTTGTAGGCCGGTCCGCCAACAAGTGAGAACCCCGTCAACGAGAGCATGGCGTCGATCGTTGTGCGCCCCTGCGTGTCCCGGAATGCGAGATCGACGGCCGCACGCGCATCCAAGCCGGAGGCGAAGGCCGCAACGACGGTCAGGCCCTGGCCTTCCAGCGCGGCAATCACGGCGTCGTAGTGTGCCGTATTCCCAGCCAACAGATACGAGCGTCCGACCAACACACCGACGCGCCCGAGTTTGCCCGTTGCCGGAAGTTTCCGCACGGCGGACGCCATCCCGCGGTTCGGCAGCGTGGGATGGTACACCCCGGTCTCGGGGTACTCCTCGACGGCGTCCACCGTCAGAGCGCCCTTCAGCGAAGCACGGGGCCCCTGCGCGTACCGATTGATCAGCATCGCAATCATCGACGCCAGGTTGGCGTCCGTCGCGCCGAGCCAGTAGGACATGCACAACAACCAGGTCCGCACATCCTGCGCCGGCCCCGGCACGAACCGCAGCAACTTGGGCAACTGCCGGAGCATGGCCATCTGGCGCTCCCCCGCCGTGGCGCCATCCTCGCGCTTCCCGCGCAGCTTCTTGAGGAGCGAAATGGGCGACCATGCGCTCCGCTCCTCCCCGCTCCCCATCGAGAAGCGACCGAGGCGCGTCAACTGCATGACGTCGGGGGTGCAGAGGCACGACACGATGGCGTCGCACTGGTCGCGGCGGGCACGCAATGCCGGCAGCACCGCGGCGGCGTGCTCTTCCGTGAAGAGCATCATGTTGCAGATGATGTCGGCCTTTTCGATATCGGCCACGGCACGCGCGCCCGCCGTCGGATCGCGCATCCAATCCGCGGCGAGATGCATCGAGAACACGAGCCCGGGGATCTGACGCTGGAGGCGCGCCCGCGCCGACTCGTACGCCCCGGCGAGGTGCGCATCGAGGGTGAGAATCACCACCCGGACCGGGACGCCCGCGGCGCGCTTACTTGCCATAATGCGCCTTGGCCTCGTACAGCGTATCAACGGTGATCTGCAGGATCCCCTGGGCGGCGGCGAATTTCTCGGTGTTGCGCCGCGCCTTGCCGCGGACGAAGAACGGGATCTTCCCGAGCTCCTTTTCGCCGTCGGGCGTCCAAACGGGAGGGGTGAATGCGCCGACCGATGCCGTCTTCGCCACCGGCTGTTCGACCACCCGCTGCGTGGCGCTGTCCGCGACACCGGACGTCTCCGCACGCGCTGGCGCGTGCAGATGGCTCGGCGCCGCATCACCGTGGAACTCGAAATCATCGCGGAACATGTGCAGCAAATGTTCCTCGAGCCCCATCATCAACGGATGCACCCACGCATCGAAGATCACATTCGACCCTTCCCACCCCATCTGGGGCGAATGCCGGGCCGGAACATCCTGCACATGGAAGGGTCCCGAGATCACGGCGCAGGGCACTCCAAGACGCTTGGCGATGTGCCGCTCCATCTGCGTGCCGAGCACCAACTCGGGGGCGGCCGCGCCGATCGCGGCCTCCACCTCGAGGTAATCATCGGTGATCAACGGGTCGATCCCCAGGGCCGTCGCGGCGGCGCGCACGTCACGCGCCATCTCGCGGGCATAGGTACCGATCCCCACCACCCGGAAGCCCAGTTCTTCCGTGGCGATGCGAGCCGCACTGATCACATGGGTGCCGTCGCCAAAGATGTAGACCCGCTTGCCGGTCAGGTATGTCGAGTCGACGCTGCGCGAATACCACGGAAGCCGCGACGCACCCTCCTCGACGGCGGCCGTGACATCCACCCCCGCGATCGCTCCCACCTCGCGGAGAAAATCACGGGTCGCACCGACACCGATCGGCACCGTCTTCACGTACGGCATCCCGTGATTGCGCTGCAGCCATCCGGCCGTGGTCTGCGAAATCTCCGGATACAGCGACACATTGAAGTCCGCCTCCGGCAAGCGCACGAGATCGGCCGGTGACGCGCCCCACGGCGCGATCACGTGCACGTCGACCCCGACGGACTCCAGCAAGGCGCGCACCTCGCGCACGTCGTCGCGGCTGCGAAAGCCGAGCGCCGTGGGGCCCAGGATGTTCGCCGTGGGGCGACGACCCTCGCGCGGCGCACGCACCACCGGCGTTGTCCGGGTGCCGACCATCGTGCGCACCAGATGATAGAACGTCTCCGACGCCCCCCAGTTCTCCTTCTTGGAGTACGAGGGCAGTTCGAGCGGCACGACCGGCACCGGGAGCTTGAGCCCCATGGCCAGCGCCCCGGGTTGATCTTGGATCAGCTCGGCCGTGCACGATTCCCCGACCAGCAGCGCCTGCGGCGTGAATCGCTCATAGGCATCCTGAATGGCGGTGATGACCAGGTTGGCCGTATCTCCGCCCAAGTCGCGCGCCTGGAAGGTGGTGTACGTCACCGGTGGACGGCGGTCGCGGCGCTCGATCATCGTGAAGAGCAGATCGGCGTACGTGTCCCCCTGCGGTGCGTGCAGCACGTAATGCACGCCGGTCATCGAAGTCGCGATCCGCATCGCGCCGACGTGCGGCGGTCCCTCGTACGTCCAGAGCGTGAGCTGCATCGTTACACCGCCAGGAGCGACGCGCGCTCCAGTGGACGGGCGAACAGTTCCGCAAGATCCGCGGCCTGATCGAAGCCATGGACCGGGGAGAAGACGAGTTCGATGCTCCACTTGGTGCGCAGTCCCTCCCGCTCGAGAGGGTTCGCAAGCCCGAGCCCGCAGACCGTGAGGTCCGGTCGTGCCTCGCGGCACCGATCCAACTGTTTCTCGACGTCCTGTCCTTCACTCAGGATCGTGCGCGGCAAGAGCGGCAATTCGGCGCCCATCACCACGCGGTCCAGATAGGGCGTTCCCACCTCGACGAGCTGCATCCCGCACTCGCGCGCGAGGAAGCGCGCCAGCGGGATCTCCAGTTGGGAATCGGGGAAGAAGAAGAGGCGCTTGCCCTCGAGGCGTGCCCGATACCGCTCCAAGGCCTGACGCCCGCGTTGCGCGGGTGCGGCGACGGCGCTCGCGAAGCGATCGGCGTCGACACCGAACGCATCGGCGGCCGAGCGGAGCCACGCCGTCGTCCCTTCGATCCCGAACGGATACGGCGCGTCGAGCAGCGTCGCGCCTCGCGCCATCAACGCACGCGCCGTCTCTCCCAGAAAGGGCTGCGCGAGCAACAGCCGAGTCTCCGCACCGATCGGCGGCAACTGCGACGCGCGACGCGGCGGGAAGAATCGCACCGGGATTCCCAACTCCGCGAAGAGTCGCGCAAACTGGTCCTCCACGACATCGGCGAGGGTCCCGACCACCATCAGCGACGGCGCCCCCGTCGAACTCGCCGGCAGCTCCGGCACGAGCGCTTTCAGACAGGCATCCTCTCCCTGCGTGAAGGTCGTTTCGATGCCGCTGCCCGAATAGTTGAGAATCCGGACCGAGCCGACGTACCGCTTGGACAGTCGTTCCGCCGCGCGATGCAGGTCCAGTTTGATCACTTCGGATGGGCAGGAACCGACCAGAAACAGCGTGCTGATGTCCGGTCGCCGCGCCAAGAGCTCCTGCACGACACGGTCGAGTTCCTCGTTGCAGTCCGCCATCCCGGCGAGGTCACGCTCGCCGAGGATCGCCGTGGCAAAACGCGGCTCGGCGAAGATCATGACTCCTGCCGCCGACTGCACCAAGTGCGCGCAGGTGCGCGAGCCGACCACGAGGAAGAACGCATCCTGCATCTTGCGGTGCAGCCACACGATTCCGGTGAGCCCGCAGAAGACTTCCCGCTGCCCGCGCTCCTTGAGCACCGGCACCTCCGCACACCCGCCGTTCACATCGATCACCGGGAGCGCTGCGCCCGTCATGCCATCACCTCGGCCGGCGGTGTCGCGGGTCGACGCGGCGCGACCACCGCGGCGGCCACCGACATGTCGCGCTCCATCAGGCGTGCAGCCCGCAACTTGAGGATGAACTGGATGGCGTTCACGATGTAGGTCGCGTAGGCCGCGAGCGCGACGAACATCAACGTCCGCGACGAGAGCGATCCCGTCGACAAGCCGACTATATAGAAGGTGTGGAGCGCGATCACCCCCATCGACACCACATCCTCCCAGAAGAACGCGGCGGCAAAGAGCCACTGATCGAAGACGACCTTCTCCCAGATCGACCCCGTAACCATGATGGTGTAGAGCAGAATCGTCTTGATCACCACCGAGAGATTCGCCGCCGCGAGGCCCTGTCCCGTGGCCAGGAAGCGCAGCACCAGCGCGGCACTGATGAGGCAGACGAGAAACTGGACCGGCGCGAGGATACCCTGCACCACGGTCCAGCGCGTGCGGTCGCGCCGCACACGTTGCTCGGGTGTGTACAACGGCGCCCGCACGGTTCGTGCGCGCGACATCGCCTGGGATCGGTCGGATGAACCCACGTACCCCCTCGAAAGAACAAGCGGAACCGACGCCTTCGCCCTCACATGCTAGAGTATCATCAGGAAATGGCGGTGTCAATCACCATTGACGTAAGGAGGTGTTGACATCGGCCTACCGCCTCCGCAACTTCCGGATACCTTGCGCGTACGGGATTCGTGACACACCGTGTCAGGACTCCCGTACGCTTGCAAGCACATTCATCAGGGACTGAGCATCGGCCGTCATGCGTCCAGAAGAGAGCCGCGAACCGCACGGCGCCGGAGCGCCGGAGACGTCGCATCGGGCGCGTGAGGGGGACCGCGCGTATCACGCGGTCGCGCACGAGACGGCTGCCACCCAAGCGACCGCTCCGGTGGATCCGTCGTTGAGCACTCGTCACATCACGACCGACGACCTCCACACCTTCGTCCGGTCGCTGCGCTCCTCGGACGAGGGGGAGTGCACCGCCTGCGTCAATGCCCTCATCGCGCGCGGCATTACGGCCGAGACCATCTACCTCGACCTGCTGGACAACGCTGCGTTGCAGTTTGGCGAAATGTGGAATGACGACAGCTGCGACTTCGTCGATGTCACCGTCGCCTTGGGCCGCCTCCAGCGGATCTTGCGGGACCTCAGCCATAAGTTCCTCGCGGATCGAGCCGCGCCGGATTCCATTGGTCGAGTCCTACTTTCGTCTATCCCTGGAGAGCACCACACATTAGGTTTATTCATGGTCGCGGAGTTCTTCATCCGCGAAGGCTGGGACGTCAGGCTTGGCGCGCCCCTGACATCAGCCGAACTGGGGTCGCTTCTCCGGGAAACCCGCTTCGATGTCGTCGGCTTCTCGGTCGCGTCGTCCGAACGGCTCTCCCATGTCAAACGCACGATACGTCAACTTCGGCGTGATTCGCAGAATAGAGCCCTCGCGGTGATGGTCGGAGGGCCGGTGTTCCGCGAACGCCCATCGTTGGCCGCCCATGTCGGAGCCGATGGCACTGCACCTGATGCCCGCACTGCACCCGCGCTTGCTCGCCGTCTCATCACTCAAGGGGATCCGTGCTGACCCGCCCGTTGGTCGGCACCGCCTAAATGCCAAGCTCCCGCTCCAAACCCAGCGCTCCACCCGCTGATCTCGCCAGCTACGCGCCTGACTGGGCGGCGAAGCTGATCGCCGCGAGCAGCGAGGTCACGCTCGTGCTGGACGCGAACGGCGTGATCCGGAGCGTGTCGTTCGGCGGTGGAGAACCGGTCACGGACGACACGACCAGTTGGACGGGGCAGTCGTGGATCGATACCGTGACGACCGAGACGCGCGGCAAGGTCGACCAGATGATGCGCGAGGTCCGCCAGACGGGGGCTTCGCGCCGGCGGCAGATCAACCATCGCTCGTCCAACGGCAGTGATGTGCCGGTGGCGTACACGGCGGTCAAACTGGACGACGATCACATCATTGCCGTCGGGCGTGACCTGCGCGCGATCTCGTCGCTGCAGCAACGCCTCGTCGACACCCAGCAGGCGATGGAGCGCGACTACTGGCGCCTGCGCCACGTGGAGACGCGGTATCGCCTGCTCTTCCAGCTTTCGACGGACGCGATCGTGGTGGTCGACGCGGATACGATGAAGATCGTGGACGCGTCCGGTGCCGCCGGCCGACTGTTCGACATTCCGGCGGAAAAGCTGCTGGGCCGTGCCTTCCCCTACGGCATCGCGGCGGGGAGCGTGCGCGCCATGGATGACCTTGCGGCCTCGGCACGTACCACCGGCCACGCGTCGGATGTGCGGATCGAACTGGCGGACGCTCGTGGTCGAGCCCACGTGAGTGCCAGCTGCTTCCGCCAGGAGAACATGACGCTCCTGCTCGTCCGCATCGCCCCCGAGGGAAGCACGACGTCGAACGTGCCGGCCTCTCGCGGCCGGATCCAGGACCTCGTGGAACATGCCCCCGACTGCTTCGTCGTCACGACGACCAGCGGCGACATCGTGATGGCGAATCGCGCCTTCCTCGACTTGGCGCAGCTCGGGAGCGAAGAGCAGTGCAAGGGACGTTCGCTCAGCAACTGGGTCGGCCGGCCGGCGGCGGACATCGACCTGTTTCTCACCGTGCTGCGGGAACACGGCGTCGTGCGCTTGGCATCGTCCGCCTTGCGCGGCGAACATGGACTGATCACGGAAGTGGAGATCTCCGCGGTGGCGGAGCCGGACGGAGAGTCCCCCTGCTACGGGTTCATCCTGCGCGACGTCGGCCGCCGCCTCGCCGGCGGGCCGCGCGGGGCGCGCGACCTGACCAAGGCGGTGGAGGAGCTCACGGGCTTGGTGGGCAAGGTGTCGTTGCCGAAGCTGGTCCGTGATACCACGGACATGGTCGAGCGGCACTTCATCGACGCCGCCTTGGAGCTCACGAATGACAACAGGACGACGGCAGCTGAGGTCCTGGGGTTGTCGCGCCAGACGCTCTATGTGAAGCTGCGCCGTCATGGGATCGCGGTGAGCGGCGACGCCGCCGACAGCACCCCCAAGGCCGGCTAAGACCGCCATTTCGATGGGCCGCCGGGGACCCGCGCCCGTGACATGTCAACTAGGGTTGACATATAGTGGTGTAACGCCGACAATACACCCTATGTCTTCTCTTGCGCGGACGACCCCCGAGCCGTCGGCGCTCCTCGAGTTACTGAAGCCAGTCACGTGGTTCCCGCCGATTTGGGCCTTCACCTGCGGCGTGATCTCCACCGGGATTCCCGTCGGGAACCACTGGCGCGCAGTGATCACGGGAGCGTTGGTCGCGGGCCCGCTGGTTTGCGGCGCAAGTCAAGCCGTCAATGACTGGTATGACCGTCACGTTGATGCCATCAATGAACCGAAGCGGCCGATCCCCTCGGGTCGAGTCCCGGGTCGCTGGGGCTTCTACGTCGCCATCGGCTGGAGCCTGCTCTCCGCCGCCGTCGCATCCACGCTCGGTGGACGCGCGCTCTTGGCCACGCTGCTCGGCCTCGCGATGGCGTGGATGTACAGCATGCCGCCCTTCCGACTGAAGGAAAACGGGTGGTGGGGAAATCTCGCCGTCGGCCTCTCGTACGAAGGGCTCGCGTGGATCACCGGCACCGCCGTCATGCTGGACTCCCTGGCCCCTGCCCCACCAACGATTTGGATGGCGGTGCTCTACAGTCTCGCGGCGCACGGCATCATGACGCTCAACGACTTCAAAGCCATCGGCGGCGACATCCAGTGTGGGGTTCGGTCGCTCCCGGTGCAACTCGGCGTCACACGTGCAGCATGGGTGTCGAGCGGCGTGATGCTGGCCCCCCAGTTCGTGGTGGCCGGTCTGCTGGGGATGTGGGGAAAGCCCGCGGCTGCGCTCGGTATCGTGGGTCTCATCGCGGCCCAGATGATCATGATGCGCTGGTTCATCGCCAAGCCGGTCGAACGGGCGCTGTACATGAGCGCCTTCGGCGTCCCCATTGAAGTGGCCGGCATGGTGCTGTCGGCGTTTGCCATCCGGGGGGTCGCATGACCGCCGCGCGCGCCCTGTCGTGGAGCGGGATCTTCCGACTGGGGCTCGTCCAGCTGGCGCTGGGCGCGGTCGTGGTGCTGATGACCTCCACGCTGAACCGGGTCATGACCGTCGAGCTGGCGCTCCCTGCGATCGTGCCCGGAGCGTTGGTCGGCTTCCACTTCCTCGTACAGGCCGTGCGCCCGTGGATGGGGCACGGTTCCGATCGCTCGGGGCGACGCGGGCCGTGGATCATCGGCGGCATGGTGGTGTTGGCGACGGGCGGGGTCGCGGCGGCCGCCGCAACGGCGTGGGTGGCGACGAATCGCGCGGCCGGGCTGACGGCTGCGGTGCTCGCGTACGCGATGATCGGTGCGGGAGTGAGTGCGGTCGGCACCCCGTTGCTCGCCATGGTCGCCGAGCGCGTCGCCCCCGCGCGGCGCGCGGCCGCGGCCGCGATTACGTGGTTGATGATGATCGTGGGATTCATTCTCACGACGGCGATCGGCGGAAACGCGCTCGATCCGTTCTCGATGCGTCGTTTGGTGGAAGTCTCGATGTGGGTCGGGGGCATCGCCGTGTTGCTGACCGTGGTCGCACTCTGGGGGATGGAGCGGGACGCGAGCGGGCAGGCGCCGGTGGCGGTGGCGTCGCCCGATGGCGATTTCCGCCGTGCACTCGCCACGATCTGGCGTGATCCTGCCGCGCGGCGCTTTTCGTGCTTCGTGTTCGTCGCCATGCTCGCCTTCTCGGCGCAAGACCTGATTCTTGAGCCCTTCGCCGGACTGGTGTTCGGTCTGACGCCCGGAGGATCGACGCGCATTTCGTCGATGCAGAACGGCGGGATGCTCGCCGGGATGTTGACGGCCGCGCTCGTGGCACACCGATTCGGCACGTTGCGACAGTGGGCGGTTGCGGGATGCGTTGCCTCCGCCGTCGCGTTCGCCGCACTGGCGATGGTGCCGAGTGTCGGCTCGCTGTGGGTGTTCAAGAGTGTGGTATTCGGCCTCGGTGCGTCGAACGGCGTCTTTGCGGTGGGAGCGATCGGCTCGATGATGGGTGTGATCACGGAGGCGGGGGATGCGCGGACCGGGGCACGCATGGGTGTGTTCGGCGCGGCGCAGGGACTGGCCTATGGGATCGGCGGGTTCGCGGGTGCCTGGATGAGCGATCTGGCACGTGGATGGTTCGGGTCGCCGTCCAGCGGCTACGCATCGGTGTTCGCGGTCGAAGCCATGCTGTTCGCACTCTCCGGTTGGCTCGCGGCCACGAGCGCGCCCGCCGTGCGGGGCGAGACGTTGCGTTCGCGCCACGGAAGCGGTGACGCCTTGCTGGGAGCACTCCGCTGATGGCGTCAACCGCGTTGCCCATCCTTGCCGTCTCCCCGGATCTCTCGGGTGCTGCCCCACACCGCGACCTGTGCACCGATTGCGGCGTCTCGCGCATGTCGGCGCCACACCGTTGCGGGCAGGTGTGCCAGTTCATCAATCCCCAGCACACGCGCCTCGAACGGCAGGTGCACGGTCGTGCGCGGGACGCGCAGCGTGGGGACGAGCTGTACTTCGGGCCGTACATCGCGATGCATCGGGCCCGGCTCATCCGCCCGCTCGAGGGCGCGCAGTGGTCCGGCATCACGACGCGGATCAGCGAGCGGCTGCTGGAGACGGGGGCGGTGGACGCGGTGATCGCCACGGCGGCCGACCCGCACGACAAATGGACACCACGGCCGGCGCTGATCACGCGTGCCGAGGAGATGCAGCAGGCCCGCGGCATGAAGATGGGGTACTCCCCCGTGCTGGCATTGCTCGAGGAGGCCAAGGCGATGGGGTACCGACGCGTGGCCTTGCACGGAGTGGCATGTCAGGTGCATGCGCTTCGGGCGCTCGAACAGGAACTTGGCTTCGACGCGCTCTACGTGATCGGCACGCCGTGCAGCGACAACACGACGACCGAGAAATTCCACGACTTCCTCGCGTTGCTCGCCGACCGCCCCCAGGACGTGACCTATCTGGAGTTCATGCCGGATTATCACGTGGAGTTGCGCTTCGTGGACGGGGCCGTCACGCGTATTCCCTTCATTCAGCTCCCGATCGCGCAGCTGCCCAAGGACTTCATTCCGCTGACCTGTCGTTCGTGCTTCGACTACACGAATGCCCTGTCCGACATCACCGTGGGCTACATGGGCGGCGACGGGGAGCAGTGGTTGCTGGTGCGCAACGCACGCGGTGCGGCGATGCTCGATCTGTTGCGTGGCGAAGTCGAGCTCTCGGAGCCCGGATCACGGGGCAACCGTGAGAAGCCGCTGCGGACGTTCGTGTCGGTGCTCTCCAAGCAGGCGGGGGGGATGCCGGTGCGTCGCCCGCCGCGGTGGATCAAGCCGGTGATCGGATGGGCGCAGGCGACCTTCGGCCCGAAGGGATTGGAGTTCGCCCGCACACGCGTCGAGATGAAAGCCGCGGAGGGGATCATCAACCTTCGGGCGGAGCGTCCGCGGAGGGTACGTCGGTTGGTCCCGGATTTCGCGTGGGCGGTGGTCGCGCGATACGGGTTGGTGCGCCGTGCCGCTGAAGAGCCGTTCTTGGCTCCTACACCCGGGAGGAACGGATGACCTCGCACATCTATGACGTGGTGGTCGTCGGGGGTGGGCCCGCGGGGGCGACGGCCGCGCACGAACTCGCGCAGCGCGGACGCTCGGTGCTGTTGCTGGACCGCGCGTGGCGCACCAAGCCGTGCGGCGGTGCGGTGCCACCGCAGCTCCTGGAAGATTTCCAGGTACCTCAGTCGTTGTTGGTCGCACGCATCGCGTCGGCGCGCATGATCGCGCCGAGTGATCGCTCGGTGGATATCCCCGTGGGGGACGGCTTCGTCGGGATGGTGGACCGCGACGTCTTTGATGAATGGCTCCGGGCACGGGCGGCGGTGGCAGGCGCTGTTCGCGTGACGGGTGCGTTCACGGCGCTCGACCGTGACGCGGACGGCACGGTGACGGTTCGCTATACCGCGGGGCGGTCACGACAGGGTGGCGCGCGGAGCGTGCGCGCCCGTTACGTCGTCGGTGCCGACGGGGCACTCTCGCCCGTCGCGCGGGCGTGCATCCCCGCATCCAAGGATGCCCGGTTCGTGTTCGCGTATCACGAGATCGTGAAATCACCCGCACAGGATACGTCGGCGTTCGCGGCGACGCGGTGCGACGTGTACTACCAGGACCGGGTCTCTCCGGATTTCTACGCGTGGGTCTTCCCGCACGGCACGACGACGAGCATCGGGACCGGGTCGTTGCAGCAAGGGTACGGGCTGAAGCAGTCGGTCGCGGCGTTGCGGGCACGCACCGGGCTGGATCAGGTCGAGACGATCCGTCGTGAAGGGGCTCCGATTCCGCTCGAGCCGCTCAAGCGCTGGGATGACGGCCGGAATGTCGTGCTCGCAGGCGACGCCGCAGGCGTGGTGGCGCCCTCGTCGGGGGAAGGCATTTTCTACGCCATGACCGGCGGACGGCTCGCGGCGGCCGCCGTCGAGTTGGCGATCGCGACCGGCGATGCGCGCGCCCTGGCGACGGCGCGCCGCCGCTTCATGCGCGTGCATGGACACACCTTCTGGATCCTCGGCGTGATGCAGCGCTATTGGTACTCGAGCGATGTGCGTCGCGAACGATTCGTCACGATCTGCCGGGACCGCGATGTCCAGCGTCTCACCTTCGAAGCCTACATGCGGAAGCGTTTGGTCGTCGCGAAGCCGTTGTCGCACCTGAAAATCTTCGTGAAGAATCTCGCGCATCTCACGGGGCTGGTGCCCGCGTGATGCTTTCCCGGGCGCCGATGGCCATCAGCATCGCCAGCTACGTGTCGCTCGCGTTGGCCGGGGCATGGCTCACGGAGATCGGCCCGTGGTATCGGACATTGCGCAAGCCGTCCTGGCAGCCGCCTGACCTGGCGTTCGGACCGGTGTGGAGCAGCATCTTCGCCTTGGCCGGCTGGGCAGCCGTGCGCGGCTGGAACGCACCCGGGAGCACGGGACAACGCCTGATGCTGGTCGCGGCATTCGTCACGAACGGCGCAGGCAACATGCTCTGGAGTTATCTGTTCTTCCGCCGTCGGCGCCCGGACTGGGCGCTGATCGAAGTCGTTCCGTTCTGGGGAACGATCGTGTGGATGATCGTGGCAGTGCGGCCCCTCGATCCTTCGGCCGTGTGGATGCTGGTTCCATATCTGTGTTGGGTCACGTTCGCCTCGGTGTTGAATACGGCGATCGTGCGTCTCAACCGGCCATTCGGGGGACAATGATCCTATGCTGATCTCGATTGCCGTTGATTTCCGTCACGCGAACGTCGCCACACGCGAGCGTTTCCACCTCACGCCGGAGCGGATTGCCCGCATGTACGAGTGCGACGGGGATCTGGTCCGCGAGCTGGTCTGCGTGGCGACGTGCAACCGTTCCGAGGTGTATGCGTGGACGGGGTCCTCAGACCCCTCATCCCCGGTGACCTTCGATCACACCGTGACGGCGCTGGCGCGGCGGTGGATGCCGGGGCGCAACGATGCCAAGACCCTGCTCTCGGTGGCACGCCGTCAGTCGGGTCTCGATGTCGCGCGCCGGTTGATGCGGATCGCCGCCGGACTGGAGTCGCAAGTCGTGGGCGACGGCCAAATCCTGGGACAGTTGAAGGACTCCTACCGGTCAGCTGCGGATGCGGGGGCCGCCGGCTCCGTCCTGCATCGGCTGTTCGAAACGTCGCTGCGTACCGGCAAGCGGGTCCAGACGGAGACCAGTTTGACGGCGGGGCGCCGTTCGATCGGCGCCGAGGCCGCGGCCGTCGCGCATCGCCGATTCGGGAACCTCGAGCATGCGCGCGTCGTCATCATCGGCTGCGGCAAGACGGGACTCAACGTGGCGCGACAGGTGACCAAGCTCGGCGCGCGCGATGTCGTGATGGTCAACCGCACGATCGACCGCGCGCAGCAGGTGGCCGAGGAGGTTGGCGGGCGGTGGGCCGCGTGGGAAGCACTGCACGTCGAGGTGGCGATGGCCGACATCGCGATTGTCGCCACGGCGGCACTGGAACCGATTGTCCGGTACCAGGACTTGCAGCAGGCCCGGGAGAACTGCGGGACGAGCACGTATCCGCTCATGCTGGTGGATCTCGCGATGCCGCGCAACATCGACCCCGCGCTCACCGGAGCTCCCGGGGTGACCCTCGTGGATCTCGACGCGCTGCACATTCCCGTGTTGGCCGCCGAGGAATCCCGGCGGTCGGCGGCGCCCGCCGCCGATGCGATCGTGGAGGCGGAACTGCAGAGTTTCGTGGAATGGGTGGCGGCCGCCGCGGCCCGCGATGCGATCCGCCCGCTGCGCGAGGCCCTGGAGGAGATCTGCCGTCGCGAGTTGACGTACGCGGCGGGCGAGGAGCTCGCCGGCCGGACGACGGAGCGCATCGTGGCCAAGATCCTCGCGCGACCGATGGTCAAACTGCGCACGGCGCTCGCCCATGGCGAGGCGCTGCATGCGTTCAGCTCCACGCTGGACTCGCTCTTCACGGGCCCGGTGACGGACCGCGAAGCGCGCGAAGAGGTACGTCCCGCCCCCCGCAAGCGGAAGGCCGGTCGTGCCGGAGCGCTCGCCGCGCCGAACGTATCCCACGCGTCGGAGACGACCGGCGTTGGCACCCCGTTGCATGCGCCGCCGCAACGTCCGATGGTCCACCCTGATCCCGGAATGCTCCGCACCGTATGAGTGATCTGTTCCTCCGCGCCTGTCGGCGCGAACCCGTCGAACGGCCCCCCGTCTGGATGATGCGCCAGGCGGGGCGGTATCTGCCGGAGTATCGCGCCGTGCGTGCGAAGTCCGACTTCTTGTCGATGTGCCGGACACCGGAACTCGCGGTGGAGGTGACGTTGCAACCCGTGGACATCCTGTCCGTGGATGCAGCGATCATTTTCAGCGACATCCTCGTGATTCCCGAGGCGATGGGCATGCACCTGATCATGGACGAGGGCAAGGGACCACAGTTCCCGTCCCCGCTCCGGAGCGCGGCCGATGTCCGGGGGCTGCACGACGTGGATCCGAACACCGATCTGCGCTATGTGATGGATGCGTTGACCCTCGCGCGGCGTGAGCTCAACGGTCGCGTGCCGCTGATCGGGTTCGCCGGCGCGCCGTGGACGCTCGCCTCCTACATGGTGGAAGGCAAAGGGACCAAGCAGTTTGCGGTCGCGAAGAAGCTCCTGTACGAAGATCCGGCGACGGCGCACCTGTTGCTCGGACGGATCGCCGTGGCCGTGGGGCACTACATGAAGGCGCAGATTGCGGCCGGGGCGCAGGCACTGCAACTGTTCGACTCGTGGGCCGGCGCGTTGGGCCCTGAGCTGTTCCGCGAGTTCGGGCTGCGGTACTTGGCGCAAGTCGCGGACATCGCGCGGACGCCCGGGGTGCCGTTCATCGTCTTCGCTCCGGGCGCGGGGTGGGCCTTCGAGGAGATCGCGCGCGCGACCAATGCCGATGTCGTGGGCGTGGACTGGCACATGGACGCGACCGCTGCCCGTACGGCCGCGGATCGGTGCGGAGTGGCCGTGCAGGGCAATCTGGATCCGTGCGCCCTCTACGGCTCTCCGGCGTCGATCCGTGCGCGGACCCAGGCGATGCTCCGCGCGTTCGGCGGACGAGGGCATATCGCGAATCTCGGGCATGGGATTCTCCCCGACGTTCCGGTCGAACATGCACGCACCTTCGTGGATACCGTGCGCGAGTGGTCCAACGTGCCGGCCGTTCCGCCCGTCGGAGCCGCGGCGCGATGACCGTCCCCGCGTCGGGCGCCCCCATGCGCGAGCGTGCGGGGCCGTGGATCGCGTCGATCCATGATGATCTGACCGCGCTCTTCGAACGCCTCGATGCGGGGACGCGCTTCACCGAGGACCGGTGGGACCGTGCGGGAGGGGGCGGCGGCGTCACGCGCGTGATGGTCGACGGCGCCACATTCGAGAAAGCCGGGATCAATCGTTCCGAAGTCTTCGGCGTGCTGGCTCCGGCCGCAGCCGCTCGACTTGGCGGGATCGGCGTGTCACAGGGCGAGACGCATTTCTACGCCACCGGCGTGAGCCTGGTGATTCATCCGCGCAGTCCGATGATTCCCACCGTGCACTTGAACGTGCGCTACTTCGAGCTGAGCGACGCGCACGGCCATGTCACCGATGCCTGGTTCGGCGGTGGAACCGACCTGACGCCGATGTACCCGCATCCGGAGGATCCCGCGCATTTCCATCGGGCCCTCAAGACGATCTGTGACGCGCATCATCCGACCTTCCACCCACGTTTCAAGGCGTGGTGTGACGAATACTTCACGAACAAGCACCGCGAGGGCGAGGCGCGCGGGTGCGGCGGGATATTCTTCGATCACATGCGCGCCGACACCGATGCGAGCGGCCTCGCGCTCGCGCCGCTGCAGGCCTTCGTGGATGCGGTGGGACGCTCGCTGCACACGGCGTACGCGCCGATCGTCGAGCAGCGCCGCGGCGAGCCGTGGGGAGACGCCGAACGCCAGTACCAACTGCTCCGTCGCGGCCGGTATGTGGAGTTCAATCTGCTGCACGACCGCGGTACGATTTTCGGCCTGCAGACCGACGCACGGGTGGAAAGCGTGCTGATGAGCCTCCCGCCGCTGGCGGCGTGGGAGTATGCGCCGCACTACGAGGAGGGCTCGTTCCAAGCGCGACTCCTGACGATGCTCCGCCCGCGCGATTGGTGCGCGGGCGCGTAGCGTGGATCGGGTGCGGCCATTCGAGGGTGCCTCCGACACGCTGTCGGCACAGCTGCGCGACCGCACCAAGGACGCGCATCACGCCGCCGAACGCAGCGGCGTGATGGCGGCGTTGTTGCGCGGCCAGATGACGCGCAGCACCTACGCCCTGTTGCTGCGCAGCCTGCATCCGATCTATGACGCGCTCGAGCGGGGCCTGGCGAGCGCGGCGCACGATCCGTGGATCGCTCCGATCCACGCCCCGCGGGTCTGGCGCACGGCCGCCCTCGAGCGGGATCTGGTGTATTTCGCCGGCCCCGCGTGGGCTGCGTTGCCGATCGCGCCGGCGGCCATGGGTTACGCACAGCGGCTGGACGCGCTCCGGCGCGAGCACCCGGGGCAGCTCGTCGCCCACGCCTATGTCCGGTATCTCGGTGACCTCAATGGCGGACAGATCCTCGCCCGGGTGGTGCGAAAGGCGCTCGGGTTGACTGACGCGGCCGGGACGGCGTTCTACGAGTTCGCGGAGATCGACGACCTGCGCGCGGAGTCCGGCCGGTGGCGGGCCGCGCTGGACGCGGTGCCGGCCGACCTGGAAGGCCGCGCGCGCCTCGCCGACGAGGCACTCGTCGGGTTCGACTTGCACATCCGGATGTTCGCCGAGATCGCGGCGCTGGCAGCGTAGGGCCGTCGGCGCTACGGCGCGCCGTCGGGACCGATGTAGCTCGACAGGATACTGGTCAGATGCGCGGCGTGCCGGGTGGAATCCTCCACTTCCCGCAGCAGCGGTGCGACGGAGGCCACCGTGACGGCGTCGGCGATCTCGCTCACGGCGACGCCCGCGTTGGCCCAGATGGCGGCCATGAGTCCCTGCAGGTCCGGGGGGAGATCGCGGGCGCCAGGGAGGGCCGGTTGCTGCGCGCGCAGAATTGCATGTTGGAGTCGCAGGCGCGCGGCCTCGGTCGCCTTCCGTGCGGTGAGGTCCGTCAGCATCACGATGAATCCGAGCGCCGTGCCGTGCGGGCCCGGGACTTGGTCGGCGCGCACGGCGACCGGCACCGACACGCCGTCGCCAGCCACGAGCGCGAGTTCGCCGCGCCACGGCCGTCGTTCGTTGCGGACGCCGTGCACCATCTGCAGGAACCGCTGGGGCTCCGTGAAATGCGGCGCGAGATCGACCAGCGATTCCCAGGCACGGTGCGGACGCCGGATCATGCCGCCGAGCGCATCGTTCGCGATCAGGATGCGACCGTTGGCGTCGGCGATGATGACCGGCTCGGTGGAGCGTTCGACCGCCGTACGCACGCGTTGGAGCTGGTTTTCGGCGATCAGGACGCGCACTGCGCGGATTTGCAGGATCAGATCCGTCAGTGAGGCTCCGACGGCGCGCGCCAGCGCGAGCTCCCTCGGCTCCCAGGGCGACGCCGTGTCGCGCACGATCTGGTGCCACTCGGCGAACGAGCGGCGGGGTGACAGCTCCCGGGGATCGTTCCCCATGACCACCTTGTGGGGATCACCGCCCCAGACGACGTCGTGCAGCTGCTCCTTGCGGAACCACGCGAAATATTCGCCAGTGCCCGGCGCCAATTCGATGGCCAGCACGCCGCTCGCCAGCGGCGAGAGCGACGCCAGTCCGGGATTCAGCCGCGAGATGGCGTTGCTCTGAAAGAGCGAGCCATCGTTGCGTCCCTGCAGCCAGGCAAAGAGCGCGCGCAGTTCGACCGTGGAGGGGACATCGCCGGCCGTCATGAGTTCGCCCTCATACATGAGCGCGGCCCCGGTGGCGTCGAGCAGCTGCAGCAGATGGCGCGGATTGTCAAAGAGGGCGAGTCGCCAGTCGCCACCCTGCGCCGTCGCCTCGATGACGCGATGTTCCAAGCGACGCACGAGTACCTCGGCCTGCGCCTCGGCAAAGTTCTCGAGGGCGGAGATCCGGGTCGAGATGACGTCCGAGAGCAAGTCGCAGGCCGCCCGGTACTCCCCCGAGACGATCTTGGGCGAGTAGTGGTGGCACGAGATGAGCCCCCAGAGCTTGCCGTCGTGCACCAGCGACGCGACCAGGGTCGCGGTCACCCCCATGTTCTTGAGGTACTGGAGGTGCACCGGTGACATGGAGCGCAGGGTACACATCGACATGTCCAGGTCCTCACCCGTCGCCGGTGCGAAGCGGGGGACGAGCGGCACCGGCTGGTAGTGCACGTCGACGAGGAGGCGGACGCGATTGCGCAGATACAGGTCACGCGCGCGCTGGGGGATATCCGTGGCCGGATAGTGTCGTCCGAGAAAGGCCTCGAGGTGCGGCTCGCGGGCCTCGGCAATGATCTCGCCGTGGCCATCGGCGTCGAACCGATAGACCATCACGCGGTCATAGCCGGTCAGGTCGCGCAGCTCGCGGACGACCGTCTCGGCCAAGGCCGGAATCGCGTGGGCCGCACCGATGGCCTGGACCGCGTTGGTGAGGCGGTTGGCGAGCCCTGGGCTCTGGCGACGGACCGGACCTTCCTGGAACTGCTCCATCTCGATCGCGAGTCCCACCTTCGCGACGCGGTGGAGGTGGACGGTCGCGTGCATTGGGACGCCACGGACGGTGACGTTGCACCCCATCGGGACCGGGGCGACGAGGGGGTCGCCGCTGGCCAGGACGGCGCGGATTCGGTCGACCAGGTCGCCTCCGAGGACCGTCAGCGACTGCCCGAGCAGGGTATCGAGGGGGATCCCCAGCAGGTCCGCGGCATTGGCGGAGGCTTGGTCGATCCGCAGCGAGGGCTCCCCGACCACGAGCAGCAGCCCGTGCGGCTGCACCGAGGCCGCGAGATGGATCAGCTCGCGCTCGCAGTTGGTGAGGTTCGCGCTACCGAAGGCGGGCTGTTCGAGGGGCCGTTCGAGGGGCTGTTCCACGGGGATCCTGACCAGGAGGGGGGCCGCTGACGCCCCATATATGCAGGGCGGCCCCGCTTGTCGTAAGTACCCGTCCCGCTATTAGTTTGTGGGAGCCCGACGAGTGTCAGGGAGACTAGACGACAAGCCCCCGTGACAGTTGCTGTTCCAGCCCCTATATTCGCACCATAATGGCTGAACCGACACGCAGGACGCAGGACGCTGAGGACACGCGTCGACTCGTAATCGGCACACGCGCCAGCAAGCTCGCGTTGTGGCAGACGGAGCATGTCCGGTCCCTGCTGCTCGCGCGCAACCCGGGCCTCGACATCGAGTATACGCGCATCACCACGAAGGGCGATGCGATCACCGATCGTCCGTTGGCCGAGATCGGGCGCAACTCGTTGTTCGTCGCCGAAATCGAGGATGCGTTGCGTGAGGGGCGCATCCGCTTCGCGGTGCACAGTGCGAAGGATCTGCCATCGACGCTCGCGCCGGACATGTCGATCGGGGCTTTTCTGACGCGTGCGGACGCGCGCGACGTGCTCGTTTCGGCCGGACACGTACCGTTCGATCGACTGCCCCATGGCGCACGGGTGGGCACGAGCAGCCCGCGGCGCAACTGCCAGCTGCGTGCGTGGCGGAACGACCTGCGGTTGGTGGATATCCGCGGCAACGTGGATACCCGACTCGAGAAGTTGCACCGCGGGGAATACGACGCGATCGTGCTCGCGGCGGCGGGGCTGGAGCGCTTGGGGCTCTCCTCGGTCGTCACCGAGTATTTCGCGGTGGACGCCATGATCCCGGCGGTGGCGCAAGGCGCGCTCGCCGTGGAGATTCGTGCGGGCGATGCGGAAGCCGCGGCGCTGATCGGCGCCCTGGACGACCCGACGACGTCGGTCGCGGTGCGTGCCGAGCGGGCATTTTTGGCGGCCATGGGCGCCGGGTGCAATGCGCCGCTCGGAGCGCACGCTCGCGTGAGCGGGAATCACCTGACGGTCTCCGCGCTGATCGGGTCCTCCGACGGGACGCTTCTCACGGCAGAAGCCCGCGGATCGCTGGACGAGGCGGAATCCCTCGGCGAGCAACTGGCGCAGCGTCTGACCGCCGATGGCGGCTCGGTGTTGCTTCAGGGCGTAGCCCGAACTCACGGCTGATATGGAACCGGCCGCGGCTTCCCTGCAACCACTCGTCGGGCGACGCATCGTCGTCACCCGCCCCGCGGCGCAGGCGTCGCGCCTCATCGACCAGCTGCGGGCCGGGGGCGCACGCCCGATCGCCTGTCCGGCGATCGCGACCATCGAGCCCGAGAGCTGGGATCCACTCGATGCCGCGTTGCGCGCGCTCGGCCGGTACCGCTGGGTGCTGTACACCAGTGCGAATGCGGTCGAGTCCGTGGCGTCCCGTCTTGCGGTGCTGCACCAGCGCGGGGGATCGGGCGACGCGGGGGCCGCGTCGATCGCGGCCGTGGGACGCGCGACGCGCGATGCCGTCACGGCACAGGGGTGGCGGTGCGAGTTCGTCCCATCGCGGGCGGACGGCGATTCCCTTGCCCGCGAGCTTCCCGTGGCGATCGGCGATCATGTCCTCTGGCCCCGGGCCGACATCGCGCGCTCCGGCCCCGTGGAGCGCTTGCGGGCGCGCGGCGCCGTGGTGGATGTCGTCGAAGCGTATCGTACCGTCCGGGACCCCGCCTTGAGCGAAGTGGTGTGCGCACTCCAGGGCCATCAGGTCGACGCCCTGACCTTCGCGAGTCCGTCCGCAGTGCGTAACTTCATGGCGGCCCTCCGCGATGCCGGCGTCCGTCCGGAGTGGCTGACCGAGCAGGGGCCGGTCGTGGCCTCGATCGGCCCGGTGACCTCAGCGGCCGTGCGCGACGTCGGGTTGACTGTGCACGCGGAATCGACCTCGGCGGATGACGACGGCGTTGTGCACGCTCTGAGCCGATGGTTCGCGGAGCACGCCGTTCCCTACTGGAGATGACGATGGGTGACACCGTACGTGAGCAGCAGATGGCGCCCGGAGCGGTTCGGATGCGCCGCCTGCGTCGGACGAGCGCGCTCCGCGCCTTGGTGCGCGAGACGCCACTCGCCGTTGCCGACTTCATTCATCCGCTGTTCATCACCGCCGGCTCCGCCTTCGAGAAACCCATCGAGACGATGCCTGGCCACTCGCAGCGGTCGGTGGATCGTCTGGATGCCGAAATCGACGAACTGGTGGCGCTGGGCATCCCGTCGGTGTTGCTGTTCGGAATCCCGGCCGCAAAGGACGCGCGGGGGACGTCGGCCTACGATCCGGACGGTCCGGTCCCTCGGGCCACCCGCGCCATCAAGGCCCGCGCGCCGGAGATGATCGTCATCGCCGACGTGTGCCTCTGTGAATACACGAGTCATGGGCACTGCGGCGTCTTGGTGGACGAATCGGGCGATGTACGCAACGACGAGACGCTCGAACTGCTCGGACGCGCATCGGTGGCGTATGCGGATGCGGGGGCCGACGTGATCGCCCCCAGTGCGATGATGGACTTTCAAGTGGCGGCCATCCGTCGGGCCCTCGATGCCGCCGGACACGCACACATTCCGATCCTGAGTTACGCCGCCAAGTATTCCTCGGCGTTCTACGGACCTTTCCGTGCGGCCGCCGAGAGCACACCGAGCTTCGGCGACCGTCGTGCGTACCAGATGGATCCCGCCAACACGCGCGAAGCGATGCGCGAAGTGGAACTTGACGTTGCCGAAGGCGCGGACATGCTCATGGTGAAACCCGCCGGCGCGTATCTGGACATCATCCGCCAGGTGCGTGACCGGTGGGGACATCCCTTGGTCGCCTATCAAGTGAGTGGCGAATACGCGATGCTCAAAGCCGCCGCGCGCCTCGGATGGATCGACGAACGGCGCGCCGCACTGGAATCGCTGGTCGCGATCCGACGCGCGGGTGCGGATGCGATCATCACCTACTATGCAAAAGAGGCAGCCGCATGGCTGGCGGATCAGTGAGCGATTCGGTGGAGGCCCACACGCGCACGAGCGCGTCCCTCTTCGCGGCGGCCCAGCGGGTGATTCCCGGCGGCGTGAACAGTCCGGTCCGTGCATTTCGCAGCGTTGGCGGGACGCCGCGCTTCATCGCCGAGGCGGCGGGCGCGTGGCTGATCGATGAAGATGGCAATCACTTCGTGGACTACGTGCTGAGTTGGGGACCGATGATCCTGGGGCACGCGCACCCGGATGTGATCGCCGCCATCAGCCATCAGGCTGCGAAGGGGACCTCCTACGGCGCGCCGACGGCCCTCGAGACCACGCTGGCGGAGATGGTGATCGCGATGGTGCCGTCCGTGGAGATGGTGCGCTTCGTTTCGAGCGGGACGGAAGCGACGATGAGCGCCGTGCGCCTGGCGCGGGCCTTCACGGGGCGCAGCAAGGTGCTCAAGTTCGCCGGCTGCTACCACGGTCATGCCGACGCGTTCCTGGTGCAAGCGGGTTCCGGCGTGGCAACGCTCGGACTGCCCGACAGCCCGGGTGTGACCGCCGGGACCGTGGCGGACACGCTGACCTGCGCCTACAACGACCTCGCCGCTGCCACGACGATCGCCGAGGCACATGCCGACGCGCTCGCGGCCATCATCGTGGAGCCCGTCGTGGGGAACATGGGCTTGGTCCAGCCGCTCCCGGGCTACCTCGAGGGGTTACGTGCGCTGGCCACGCGACTCGGCGCGGTCCTGATCTTCGACGAAGTGATGACCGGCTTCCGTGTCGCGGCGGGCGGGGCGCAAGCGCATTACGGCATCACGCCGGACCTCACGTGCTTGGGCAAGGTGATCGGTGGCGGGCTGCCGGTGGCCGCGTACGGGGGACGGCGAGACATCATGGCGGCAGTCGCCCCATCGGGGAAGATGTACCAGGCGGGAACGCTGTCGGGCAATCCGATTGCGATGGCGGCGGGGATCGCGACACTCCGCGAGCTGCAGGCGCCGAACCGCTATGCGTCGCTGACGGCGACCGCCGAGCAGGTGGTCGACGTCGTGCGCACGGCCGGCGCGCGGCATGGTGTGCCCGTGACGGCTGGGAACGTGGGGAGCATGTGGGGCTTCTTCCTGTGTGCCGGTCCCGTGACCGACTACGAGAGCGCGAAGCACGCGGACACGACGAAGTACGCCACCCTCTTCCACACGCTCCTCGAACACGGGGTGTACGTCGCACCGTCACAGTTCGAGGCGGCGTTCGTGAGCACCTGCCACGGCGCGCGGGAGTTGTCAGTGACCGCCGCGGCCTTCGATGCGGCGTTCGCGGCGATCAGCTGACCGCGCGGCGTGACGTCGATCAGTTGACGATCGGCCGCGCCAGGCTCTTCACGAGGCGGTACATGAACTCGTTGGCGTCGTAGAACGCGCGCTGCGGGATGTGTTCGTTCATCCCGTGCGCGTTGGAGTCGCCGTAGAACTGGCCACTGACGCCGAAGGTCGGAATGCCCACGTTGCGCAGATAGGAGCCATCGGTCGCGCCGGTGCTCATGGTGGGAATCACGCCGACGCCGGGCCACATCTCCTGCGTGATGCGATCGAGTTCACGCATCAGGGCCGGAGACGCCACGGTCGCGGGGCTGTTGCGCGCCGCGTTGCCGATCGTGACCACGACCTTGGGATCGCCGATCACTTTGGTGATCGTCGCGATGATGTCCTTGGTCTCGGCATCGGGCAGGATCCGGCAGTTCACATTCGCCTTGGCGCGCTGCGGCAGCGCATTCTTCGCGTGGCCGCCTTCGATCGTAGTGGCGACGCAGGTCGAACGCATGGTCGAGTTGTATCGCGGATCGGCGGCCAAGGCCGCGGCGGCCGCGACATCCGTCTCGTTCTCGGCGATCGCCGTCATGGCCCAGCCGATCGTGGGATCGACGAGCGACGCCGACCGGCGGAAATATTCGCGGGTGATGTCGTTGAGGTGCACCGGGAAATCGAACGCCCCGATCTTGACGAGCGCGTTGGAAAGATGGGTGATGGCGTTGTCCTTCACCGGGACCGAGCTGTGGCCGCCAGGATTGGTGCTTTCGAGCGTGATGTTCAGGACCTTCTTCTCGGCTGCCTGGATGTCGTGGGACACGAACTTGCCGTCCTTCACGCGCCCACCGCCCCCTTCATTCAGCGCGTACTCCGCCTCGAGCAGCTTGGGTCGGTTCTTCAGGATCCAATCGACGCCGTTGTTGGGGCCCCCTTCTTCATCGGTGGTCAGCGCCACGACGATGTCGCGCTCCGGGACGAAGCCCTCGGCCTTGAGGCGCATGAGCAGGGCGAGGTTGATGGCGCCATCGTCCTTGTCGTCCGAGACGCCGCGGCCGTAGAAGGTGCTGTCCTTCTCGACGAAGGTGAACGGGGGCAGGGTCCAGTCTTCCGGCTTCGCTTCGACCACGTCGAGGTGCGAGAGCAACATGATCGGTTTCTTGGTGGCCGGTTTGCCGTGGAGCCGGGCGATCAGGTTGCCTTTGCGTGGGGCGTTTTCGACGACCACCACATCCGAGTCGGGGAATCCGGCCCGCTTGAGGCGCGCGGCCATCGCTTTCGCCGCCACCAACGAACTGCCGTTGCTCTCCTGCGTATTGATTTCAATCAACTCCTTGAAGAGATCGTGGGCGAGCGTGTCCCACTTGGTCAGGACGCGCTTGCCGGCAGGCGCCTGCGCGGCCAGCGGAGCGGCCAGCGGCGCCGCGAAGCCAACGGCGACGACAACGGCGGTGGCCAGCGCACGCAGCGGCTGGCAAGACAGTCGGTCGAGGAAGCGGGTACGCATCGGGACAACCTCACAGGGGGAGAAGCGTGACAATCGCCGCACGACGAGCCGAGGGCGCTCGTCGCAGGCCTTACAGCCATCGGCAGGCCAGCGAGATGTCGTTTCCGCGCGTATCTTTGCCGACCTACCCTGCGTGAAACCTAAGTACCGCGAGCCGATGCTTCAAACATCCGAACCGCATGCGTCGCCCAATGCCGGGCGCTCCCTTCCGTTGCTGCTCGTCCTGTTCGTCGGGAGCGGGTGCGCAGCGCTGATCTACGAGATCGTCTGGTTCCAGCTGCTGCAGCTGGTGATCGGCTCGTCCGCCTACTCGCTCGGGGTCCTGTTGGGGACCTTCATGGGGGGGATGTGCCTGGGCAGCCTGTTGTTGCCCCGGTATGTCTCGCGGTCGGAGCACCCGTTGCGGGCGTACGCCAAGCTGGAGCTCGGGATCGGCGCGCTGGGCATCGTGGTCCTCTTCCTGGTCCCCCTGATCGGCCGCGTGTACGTCGGCGTTGCCGGCGGGACCATAGACCTGCTCTTCCGGGCCGTGGTGGCCGCGATCTGCCTTCTGCCTCCAACGCTGCTCATGGGGGCGACGCTCCCGGCGATCGCCCGCTGGGTCGAGAGCACGCCCAAAGGGGTGTCGTGGCTCGGGTTCTTCTACGGCAGCAACATCGCGGGTGCGGTCTTCGGCTGCCTGCTGGCCGGGTTCTACCTGCTGCGCGTGACGGACATGCGCATCACGACGTTCGTCGCGGTCGGCATCAACGTCGCGGTGGCGCTGGCCGCGTTGGCGCTGGCGGGGAAGTCGTCGCACGTCGCGGCAACGTCCGAGGCCGCCACCGGAGCCGACGTCGTTCCGATGGACCGGGCGGTCCTGGTCACGATCGCCCTCTCCGGACTGAGTGCGCTGGGCGCCGAGGTGGTGTGGACGCGCCTGTTGTCGCTGATGCTGGGCGCGACGGTGTACACCTTCTCGATCATCCTGGCCGTCGTGCTGCTCGGGTTGGGAATCGGCAGCAGCATCGGATCAGCGATCAGCCGCGGCTCCGTACGGCCCAAGGTCGCACTCGGCGTCGCGCAGTTGCTGGTCGCCTTCGCGGTGACGTGGACGGCCCTCAACATCGCGGACTCATTGCCGTTCTGGCCGGTGAACCCGTCGTTGCTGACCAACCCCTGGATCTTCTTCCAGTTCGACATCGCCCGATGCGTATGGGCGCTGTTGCCCGCGTGCATCCTTTGGGGCGCCAGTTTTCCGCTGGCGTTGGCGGCCGTCGTGCGTCGCGGCGCTGATTCGGGTGCGCTGGTCGGCACGGTATATGCCGCCAACACCGTGGGGGCGATCCTCGGGGCCCTGCTCTTCAGCATCGTGCTGATTCCGTGGCAGGGCACGCAGGTGGCGCAGCAGGTGATCATCGTGATCGCCGCGGTGTCGTCGCTGGTGGTGCTCGTCCCCGCCCTCTTCGGCACCGGCGCATCCACCGACGTCCCGACGGGGGCCAAGGTCAAGGGAGGCGCCGTGAGTCGTGGGTCGTCACCGCTCGCCGCGCTCAGCCTCGGTGCGGGATTGTTGTTGGCGTTGGTGGGGATCAAGAACGTGCACCGAGTGCCCGACGGGCTCGTCGGGTACGGACGGTACTTGCCGACCTATTCGACGCTGCCGTCCTTCCTGTACGTCGGCGAGGGGATCAACAGCACGGTCGCGGTGTCCGAACTGTCGAACGGCGACCGGAACTTCCACGTCGCGGGAAAGATCGAAGCCTCCACGGAACCGCAGGACATGCGTCTGCAGCGCATGCTCGGACATCTGTCCGCGCTGGCGACGCCGAAGCCCAAGTCGGTGTTGATCGTCGGATTCGGCGCCGGCGTGACGGCAGGCTCATTCGTGACGTATCCGGAGATCGAACGGATCGTGATTTGCGAACTGGAGCCGTTGATCCCGACGAACGTCGGTCCGTACTTCGAGAAGCAGAACTACAATGTCGCGCATGATCCGCGCGTGCAGATCGTGTACGACGATGCGCGTCACTTCGTGCTGACCACGAAGGAGAAGTTCGACGTCATCACTTCGGATCCGATCCATCCGTGGGTGAAGGGCGCGGCGACGCTCTACACCAAGGAGTATTTCGAGATGGTGAAGGCCCATCTCAAGCCGGGCGGCGTGATCTCGCAGTGGGTCCCGATGTACGAGAGCCATTCGGCGGCGGTCGAGAGCCAGATCGCGACGTTCATGGACGTCTTCCCCAACGGAACCGTGTGGGGGAACACCCAGAACGGGCGCGGCTACGATCTCGTCCTGCTCGGCACGAACGGGCCCACGATGATCAACATCGATTCGATGAACGCGCGGATGGGAAATCCGCAGCATGCACAAGCCATCGCCTCCCTGCGTGAGGTCGGATTCGGCTCGTCGCTGGATCTCTTCGGCACATTCGCGGCGCAGGGGTCGGACCTGACGGGCTGGCTCAAGAATGCGCAGATCAACCGGGACGTCGACCTGCGCCTGCAGTACATTGCCGGGCTCGGCAACAACGCCTACGAGAACGGCGAGATCTACGACGGGATCCTGCGCGCGCGGAAGTTCCCCGAGTCGATCTTCGTCGCGGCCCCCGAGTGGAAGAACGCGCTCGCCTCGGTGCTCGGCGTCACGCGGCAATAACGCTTGGCAGTATTGGGCGGGGAGCCTGAGACGATGTCTCGGGAACCCCGCCCTGTTAGTTTCCGCACATGAAACTCATGCACGCCGCGCTTCCGCTGATGGTCGCCCTCCCGGCCGCCGGCGCACAAACCGGCACGCCGCACGCGGAGCCCGCACGCCCAGAGCGCGTGCGCTTGGCGGACAGCGTCATCGTGCACCGTGCAGACGAGTACTTCTCCCGGCTCGCGTCGCTCGGCCACAACGGTGGCGTGCTGATCATCCGGGACGGTCGAGTGCTGCTCCGAAGGAGCTACGGATTCGCGGACCGCGACAAGGGGATCCGCGCCGACAGCGCGACCGTTTACAACATCGGCTCCATCACAAAACAGTTCACGGCCGCGGCGATTCTGCGATTGGAGGAACTCGGCAAGCTTCGGGTCACGGATCCGATCGGGCGGTATCTGCCGAACGTCCCCGCGGACAAGCAAGGGATCACGCTGCACCATCTCTTGACGCACACGGCGGGGCTCGAATCGGATTTCTCGCCTTCCGACTATGAACCCACCACACGGGATGAATACCTGCGGCGGGCGCTCACGTCGCGCCTGCGTTCCGTGCCCGGCACTACGCACTACTACGCGAACAGCGGCTACTCGCTGCTCGCGGCGATCATCGAGATCGTCACCGGCATGGAGTACGAGCTCGCGCTGACGGAGCTCGTGCTGCGCCCGGCAGGAATGCTGGAGACCGGCTACCGGGCACCGCAGTGGTCGGCCTCCCGCGTGGCGCATGGATATCAGAATGGGCGCGATTGGGGGACCATCGTCGACCGTCTCGCGACGCCGGGGTCACCGTACTGGGCGCTCCGCGGAAATGGCGGCCTCGCCACGACGCTCGACGATTTTGCGCACTGGGAACAGGCGCTCACGACCCGTCGCGTGCTGACCGATTCCAGTCGGCGCAAGTTCATGACCGGCTACGTGAACGAGGGACCGGCAGCGCTATCGCAGTACGCGTATGGTTGGGCGGTAACCCGGTCATCGCGCGGCACCCCTGTCGTGATGCACAACGGCGGAAACGGGGTCTACGTGGCCGAGTTCATCCGGTTCGTCGACGAGGGTGTGTCCGTGTTCGTGACGTCGACGAATGCCGCGCTTCCCGCGACGCCCATGGCGCGTGCTCTCGAGCACATCGTGTTCGGAGAGCCGTACGCGCTTCCACCCGTCAGCGTGACGTTGACGCCGACTGCCGTCCAGCGCATGAGCGGGCGGTATCGCCTCGCCGATGGATCGACACTCGTCCTTCGCGGTGGGGCGGGCGGACTCGTGGCCGAGGCCAGCGGCCAGCGTGCGTTCGTCCTGTTGACCAGCGGAGACACGGCATCGAGCCGGGTCGCGCCGACGTTGAACCTCCGCGCGGATACGATCGCCCGAGCCGTGCTCGCGGGGAACGTGGGCCCGCTGGTGCGCGCCATCGGCGAGGGGGAGGACTCCGCCGCCGTTGCTGGCCGCGAGCGGGAGTTGATGGCATCGCGGGTCGAGCGATTCGGCGCATTCCGGTCCTTGGACGTGCTCGGCACCGTGCCCGCCGGGCGTGCCGAGCAGCGTACGACCGTTCGCATCACGTTCGAGCGTGGTGTCGCGACGAACCTCTACACGTGGGGCCCTGCCGGTTTTTTGATCGACATCGCGGCGCAACCGTTCGCTCCGACGCCACTCCTCGCGATTTCGGAGACCGAGTTCCAGACCTTCGACCTCCGAAGCCCGTCCGCGATGCGCCTACGGGTCGAGGGGGAGAACCTGGTCGCGCTCACACCGCAGGGGACCATTCCGCTGGTGCGCCAGCGGGACTGACTGTCCGCGGCCCCGCCCGCATTACCGGCGGACGGGGGGTGGTAGCAGGCGCGCGCGCGCGATGTAATCCAGCTTCGGCCAGTTGGCGGTGAGCCACGCATTTCCGCCGGCTTCCAGGGGCCCCTGCTTTCCGGTACGCATGCCGCCCCCGGAGCTCTCGTCGTAGTCCGAGAAGATCCGATCGACGACCTCCATCCCCTCGACGACGCGCCCGAACGGCGCGAAACCCTCGGCGTCGAGGCGCGTGTTCTCCCCCGTGGAGATGAAGATCTGCGTGGAGCGCGTGCCCGCGGTGGTAAAGGCGTAGGCGATGGTGCCGCGCACATTGCTGACTTGTCGCGGTTCGTCGGGGAGGACCGCGTTCTTCCACGGCGCGATGATCGCCGGATCGCCGTGCAGCCCCCACTGCACGATGAAACCCTTGCGTACGCGGAAGAAGCGCTGGCCGTCGTAGTATCCCGTGCGGACGAAGTTGTAGAAGCGATCTGCGCCACGCGGGGACCAGGCGCGCGTGACGTCGACAGTGAAATCCCCGACGCTGGTCGTGAACCGCGCGCGGAAATGCTCCGGCGCGCGGCGCGACATCTGGAGGGTTCCCGGATTCGCGTAGGCGGCGCGCTGTGCCACAGCCGGTGCTACCGCCGGTGCCGCGAGGCCGACCAGGGCCGCACCGGCGAACGCGATCCTGCGAACGCGCCGTGTGAGCCGTGGTGCGCGGATCAGAACCACTCGTCCTGCATATCGAAGGGCACGCTGTCGATGCGCTGCAACAGCGCCGCATCGGACTCGGTCTTCGGGAGCTCCCAAGTCATCTGATAGCGCGCGGCGTGCAGCTTGCCGCGGTAGAATGCCGCTTCGCGCTTCCCTTCCTCGGTCGCGAGCGCCCGATCGGCGATCGTGGCCTGACGGAGCCAGAGCCACCCGTACACCGTGCGGCTCACGAGGTCGAGATAGATGTTCGCGTTGGCGAGGGCGCGCGCGGGATCGGCGGGCATCGCTCCTACGAGCGCCTTCGTGGTCGCGACCATCCGCTCCACGCCCTTCGCGAGCTCGGCGGCGAGATCGGCCACACCCGTCCCCTGCGCCTCGGCGATGGCCTTCTGCATCTCGCCGACGAGCGCCTTGAAGGCCGCGCCCTTGTCCTGCGTGACCTTGCGGCCGAGCAGGTCGAGCGACTGGATGCCGTTGGTGCCCTCGTGGATCTGGTTGAGGCGATTGTCGCGATAGAGCTGCTCCACCGGGTACTCGCGCGCATAGCCGTAGCCGCCCATCACCTGCACGGCGTTGCTGATGGCCTCCTGCCCGATGATCGAGGGCCAGGTCTTCGCGATCGGGGTGAGCACTTCGAGCAGGAGCCCGGCCTGATGGCGCGCGGCCTCGTCGGGTGCGGTCTCCTGCTCGTCGACGAGGCGCGAGCAGGTGAGGATCAACGCCATCGACCCTTCGACCGCGGTCTTGGCGTGTAGCAGCATGCGCCGGATATCGGCATGCTCGATGATCGCGACCGGCGGCTTCGAGGGATCCTTCTCCCCCGGGATGCGCCCCTGCCGACGCGTGCGCGCATACTCCACCCCGTGCAAATACGCGGCGTAGCTCATCGCCGCCGCCGCGCGTCCGACGCCGATGCGCGCCTCGTTCATCATGTGGAACATGTAGGCGAGCCCCTTGTGCGGTTCGCCCACGAGATAGCCCACGCACGGGCCGTGCTCGCCGAAGTTGAGCAGGGTGCTCGTCGTGCCGCGCCATCCCATCTTGTGGATGAGTCCGGCGAGGGTGACGTTGTTGGTCGCGCCCACGGTGCCATCGGCATTCACGTGCTTCTTCGGCACGATGAACAGCGAAATCCCCTTCACTCCCTCAGGGGCTCCCGCGATGCGCGCGAGCACGAGATGCACGATGTTCTCGCTGAGCTCGTGGTCGCCACCGGAGATCCAGATCTTGGTGCCAGTGATGTGATAACTGCCGTCGGGCTGCGGAGCGGCGGCGGTGCGCAGATCGGCGAGCGCGGAACCGGCGTCGGGCTCGGTGAGCGCCATCGTGCCGGTGAAGCGCCCCTCGAACATCGGCGGGAGCCAGGCATCCTTCTGCGCCTCGGACCCGAACGCCGCGATGAGATTCGCCGCCCCGGCGGTGAGCATCGGGTATGACGCCGTCCCGATGTTCGCGGCCTCCATGTAGCCGATGCTCGCCGAGGCGATCACATGCGGGAGCTGCATCCCGCCGCGCCCGGCGTCCTGCGTCCCGCCGATGAAGCCGGCCTCGGCCACCGCGCGCAGCGTGGTCTTCACCTCGGGGACGATCACCACCACGCCGTTCTCGACGCGCGGCTCCTCCTGGTCGTTCCGCGTGCGGTGCGGTGCGAAGTGCTCTTCGGCGATCTGGCGCGCCGTCTGGAGCACGGCGTCGAAGGCCTCGCGGCTGTAGTCCGCGAACCGTTCGCGCTCGACGAGCCGGTCGGTGTGCAGCAGCTCGTACAACAGGAACTCGAGATCGCGATCGTGAAATAGTGTGGTCGGCATCAGTGGCCTCTGGACATGCTGCGGATGGCATTCAGCACCGCAGGCCAGTCTGCGGAAATGGGAGCCACCGGATCGAAATGGGCTGAATGGTCAAGCAAGACAAGCTGGGAGTCATCGCCTGCGGCGGCCGCCTTGGCCACGAAACTCGTGGCCTGACTCATCGGAACCGTCACATCCAGCGTCCCTTGCACAATGCGAGACCGCACGCGTAACGGCACCAACTCGCTGGGCGACATGAGCGCATAGCGCTCCAGCTGTTGCGGGGGCATCCCGCCCATGAGCTGGGGGACGGCCGCGTTGCACCCGCTGGTTCCAGCATAGCCCGCGAGATCGGTGATCCCGTCGATGGACACCACGCCGGCGATCGGCAGGGGGGAGGCGGTCGCGAGGGGATGCGAGGCCTTGAACGTCTTGCGAGCCGCTGTCAGGAGCACGAGATGTCCACCGGCAGAGTGCCCCGCGAGGACGACCCGCGAGGTATCGAGTGCCCGAGTTCGTGCCATGTCACGCACGAAGTCCACAGCGCGCGCGACATCGAGGAAGGTGTTGTCATACCCGCCGCCGGGATTCCCCACGCGGCGGAACTCCGGAGTCCATACCGCGAATCCATCCGCCGCGAGCGCCGCTGCCATCGCCGAGACATAGTGCGCATCGTATTGGGAGAGCCAGCAGCCTCCGTGGATCAGCACAACGACCGGAAAGGGCCCCTTCCCCTTCGGCAGTCGCAGTTCGCCTGTCTGAAGCGAATCTGGGCCATAGGCGAGGCGCGCGTCAGCGGCAGGGGCTGGCAGTGCCGCGACTTGGGCGAAGGTCAGCGGCTTTGCCGCGGGTGCGGGCGGCGGTGGCGTGGTGCCTTGGGCATCAGCCGCGTGAACTGAGGCGACCAGCAGACATACGAATAGGGAGAGCAGGCGAGGAAGGGTCACCGGTGGAAGTTCACCACTTCGTGCCGTTCTTGGAAGGTGGGTTCATTTCGGACCCACGGGTCCCGCGACCGTCGATTCCAGGAAGTTTCCACGGCTGAGGGTCGGCTTAGGAACGCACGACGGGGGGCAGCCATCGGCTGCCCCCCGTCGTGTTCTTTCGACCTGCCCGATCCGCTCAGTGGCTGCGGTCGGTCTTGTCGTGGTCCTCGTCGTCGAAGCCGAAGCCACCGAAGGCATCGTCCCCGCCGCTGACGCGCTCCACGTGGAGCTTCTGCTTGAGCGTGGTGCTCCCGACGGTCAGGGTGACGAGGTAGTCGCCCGTGCCCGCCGTGAAGTTCCCCGCCCCGCCGCCGGCGAAGGCCGCGAAGTTGCCACCGCGACCGCCACCCTGCGCCGGGATCTTGATGCCGATGATGTCGAAGATCTTCTTGACCGCATCGGACTCGGCAGCGCCGCCGCCACGGCCGGCGACGGCGACGCCGGCGAAAGTGCCGAGGTGCGACTTGAGGCTATACGAAATGCGCTGATTAATCGCGCCCTTCAGTCCGAAGTTCGCGTCCGCGGCATGTCGTGGGTTGATGAGTCGGGGCGCCTTCGTGAGCATTCGCTGATTACCTCGGACTTGAAAGTCAGAGGCATACGGATCAACGCGTATCTTGAAAACGACAAGCCACGCGAATCCATCGTGATCGATACAGTTGCAGCCATCACTTCGAGCAGGAATTGCATGCCGCCGGAAGCGCGGCTACGTAGACCTGCCCTGCTGAGTATCGATTACCAGCCGAAAGATGCTCACAGCGCGCAGTACCAAATGGCGCAAATCGCAAATGCCATCGAAAAGCAGGTCGGAGCGGAGTTCTCCAGCAATGGTATATGGCAACTACAAAAGCAATCACAACTGTCCGAATATGCCCAGGTAGTGAATCTTGGCCACCGGCAATCGGCCCCTTATCGGATAACGATTACGGTCAGCGAATCCAGTGGAACTCAACTAGATCCGAATGCCTCCATGGGCATGTTTCACATGATTATGGGTCTCCCGAGACCTTCACACTCGCCTGAGTTAGCTTTGAGAATTTCGTTGACGGAAACTAGCAGTAACAGAATCCTCTGGAACGAGACAACATCTCTACAACTGCCTTTAACAGCCGTTCAGATGCAGAGCCGCCAGCCGGATAAGGAACT
>CAXBQP010000002.1:0-145732 GCA_963978095.1 uncultured bacterium
ATACTTCTCGGAAAAACGCGACGAGTGCACATAGAGCAGCTCATCGCCCTCCACCCACAACTCCGAAAACCGCAGCGGTCCCCACTCCCGGGGAAGCAACAACCGTCGCATCAGATCGCCCCCCGTTTCCCCGCCGGCAGCACCACCAACGCCACGATACCGCCCGTGACCACGGCGACGGGAAATCGCAACGCTCGCCAGGCGCCGCGACGCAGCAGCACGTCGTCCCGAGTCGTCGCGGCGCGCGCCTCGAGCTCCGGCACGCGACCCTCGTAGGCCGGGTCGATCGCCGTCACCAGCGCATACTGGAGCGACGGGTCCTGTTCCTCGACCCAAAGGGCAGCACGAGTCGGATCAATCCGCCCGAACGCAGCACGCCCGCGCCACAGGAGCAGCAAGGCCGCGATCCCCGCACATGGGAGGAACCACTCTCGAACCACCAACGGAAGGTCGACGAAGGTATCCAGCACGGCAGCAGCGCCCCACACGAGCAGCACGCATGCCGTTGCACGCAGCAACTGCCGGGCCGCGCGCACGAGCCGGAGCGTGGCGGCCACGTTCGCGACGCGCCCCAGAGCCCGCGGCCATGCGACGTCTGATCTGCTCATCGCACACCCCCAGCTCGGGCACGCATCACCTGTTCGAGCAGCAGTGCGGCGAGCGCCAACGCAAACAACGTGAGCGTCGATGCAACCGGCGGCCTCGGAACCGGCGCCTCGTCGGTCGACACGCCGCGCGCGGGCCACGGATGGGCGAGGACGTGCACGGTGGAATCGGAGGCGACCTCACGGTGGCCTCCGCAGGGGGACTCCAGAATCTTCTGCAGCGCGATGAACGACGGTTGCAACGGCAGATCTCCCGTCGGCGGCACGCCGATCGAGACGCGGCGGAGGCAGCCAGCGCCGAGTGGTGTCTCACTCGCGGCGGGCATGCCGTCGCGCCACCGCGCGACGATCGTTCCCGTGTGCGCCGCGGGCAACCGTACGAGCGGCGCAACCACCGTCACATCGCGCGCCCAGACCGCATCCGCGAGCGCCGGAGCGACGGGGCCCGCACTGCCGCCCGCACTGCCGCCCGCATTCGGCCACACGACGACCGTCGTCCCGGAGCGCGCCGCTGCGCTGTCGTTCGCGTTCGGCTCCGACCCGATCGTGCGCACCGCTCGCTGCGGTGACGGGGACGGTTGACTGCGCACGACACGCACGCGCCCGGCCCAGCGGGCCGCCAGCGGTGCGACCGCAGCATCCATCTCCTCACGCAGAAAGGGCGAAACGATCACGAGCTCGACGGAGTCCGCGCGCGCCAACCGCGCACGCCGGTGCTGATGCGCGCTGATGATTCCGGCTGACAGCCGCCCGCGCACATCGGTGGGCGCCGGCGCGTCGGCACCGTTCCGCGGCCCACGGTCCGCCGAATCCGCCGCGGCTCGCGCCGACGAATCGAACCACACGACCGCGTCCCCGGCGCGCCACAAGGCACGCACGGAGTCGCGGACGTCCGACTGCGCGGCGCGGGACGCATCGGCCACGAAAACCCGCACCAGGGCCGTTCGGCCGTTCGTCAGACGCGGCCCGGCGATCGCAGCGCCCAGCAGCAGCAGTGCCAGCACGCGAAGCGCCAACAGCCGGCGATCCGTCGGCCTCGTGGTGCGTGACGCCGCACGCGCCGCGCCCTCGGGCACAAACCGCGCCGTCGGGAGCACCACCGCCTGCGGCCGGTGCGTTGCGATCAGGTGCAGGAGCACCGCCACGATCGACGCCGCACCGGCGATGCCGAGCGCCCACGGCAGGGCGAACTTCATGTGAGCCGCGCGACGATGCGGCGAATCGCCACATCCATCGGATCGTCGTCACGGACCTCCGCGTAACCGACGCCCGCGTCGCGCCAGCTCCGCGCCGTGTCCTGCCGCCACGCGTCGAACGCATCGCGATACACGGCACGGGTCGCGTCCGACAACGGACGCCGGACCGTCGCATCCTCGGGGTCCACGACGATCTGCACACCGGCCGACGGCTCCAGCTCGCCGCGCGACACCACATGCGCCACGAACACCTCGCCTCCACCGACGACGTGCGCCCGAGCGGCGTTCACGAGCGACCCGACGTCGCCCAGACAATCGGTGACGACCAGCACCCGCGCTGGCGCCCCCGCGAATCCCTGTTCGAGCGCCGCCCGTCCCTCCGGCGTGACGGCATCGAGGGTTCGCGCGACTTCGGCCACCACCCCGCGTCGCGTGCGCGGCGCGAGTCGTGACACCCCTCCGCCCCCGACCACGGTGACGCCCACCGGGTCCGCCCCAGCGTGCGCGATCGCCGCGCAGCCGACGGCCAACGCGCGTGCGCAGCGCCACTTGGAGGCGCTACCGGACCCCACGCCTCGCGGCGGAAAATCCATCGAGGCCGACGCGTCGACGAGCAGCAGCGTCCCCAGGACGGCACGATTCGGCGCGAGCCGGATGAACGCGCGATCACTCCGCGCCAGCAGCTTCCAATCCAGACGCCGGGGGTCGTCCCCCTGACGGTACGGACGGTACTCCACGAACTCCGTCGCGACCCCACGGCTGCGCGCCACATGCGCGCCCGGTGCGCCGCCGGCCACCGCGCGCCGTGCGGGCCAGCGAACGCCACGCACGGACTCGAGCAGCGCGCCGTACGGGCCGACCACCATGCGCTACACCGTCAGATCGCTGCGCGGCGGTGACACGCGGGCCAGCACATCCTCCACCACCCGCTCCGACGTCACGCCTTCCGCTTCGGCAGCGAAATTCGGCAAGACCCGATGCCGCAACACCGGCCGCGCCACGCGACGGATGTCTTCCGGCGCAACGGCGAACCGTCCCGCCAGCAACGCCGCAGCCTTCGCACCCAGGATCAAGGCTTGTCCGGCACGCGGCCCGGCGCCCCAACGCACGTATCGCTTCACGAGATCGGTGGCGGTCACGTCATCCGGACGGGTCGCCCGCGCCAGCGCCGCCGCATAACGCAACGCGGCCTCGGAGGCGGCCACGTCGCGCGACAGCCGCTGCAGCGCCCGGGCTTCGTCTCCCGTGAGCACCGGGGTGAGCGGGACGCGCTCCCGCCCCGTCGTCGCGCGCAGGATCGCGACTTCATCGTCGGCGGCGGGATATCCGATCCGCACGTCGAACAGGAAGCGATCCAGCTGTGCTTCCGGCAACGGATACGTCCCTTCCTGCTCGATCGGATTCTGCGTCGCGAGCACGAAGAACGGCTCGGGCAAACGCATCGTCTGGCCGGCAGCTGTCACCCGGTGTTCCTGCATCGCCTCGAGTAACGCGGCCTGCGTCCGCGGCGGCGCGCGGTTGATCTCATCGGCGAGCACGATGTTCGCGAACACAGGACCCTGCACGAAGCGGAAAGTGCGTTGCCCACTTCTCGCATCCTCTTCCAGCAACTCGGTGCCGGTGATGTCGCTCGGGACGAGGTCCGGGGTGAACTGGATGCGGCGGAAGTCGAGTTGCATCGCCTCGGCCACCGCACGAATCATCATCGTCTTGGCCAGCCCGGGGACGCCGACCAGCAACACATGCCCACCGGCGACGAGCCCCATGAGGATCTCGTCGAGGACCTCCTGCTGCCCCACGATCGCCTTGGCCACCTCCGCCCGGAGTCGTCCGGCCGCGGCCAAGAGCGCGTCGCGCTCAGCAGGCGAACGCTCCGCGCCTCCCGTCACGCTCAGCGAACCGGACGCCGGCGTCGGAACCCGAGCAGCAACGTCGAGCCGTCCCGAGCACCCGCCACCGCGAGCGACTCCTGTTCCTGCCCGATCTCCCCCCCGCGCAACTTCAGCACGAAATCCTCGACCGGGACATCGGTCATGCCGAACTGCGCAAGCGCCGCCTGCTTCAGCGCCAGCACCGACGCATCGGAGCCGCAGTCGAACGCCAGCGTCTCCCACCGCTCCTGCAGTTCGACCCGCAATGTGATGCGCGACGCGCCCTCCCCCACACGGGTGATCCCGGGGCGGCTCCGTAGCGCGGTCACGAACGGGCGCTTCACCGCGACGCCACTCATGCGGTCACCGGCGCCACCGTGCGTGGCAGCGAAGCCAGAAAGCGCGCGACCTGCTGATCGAACATGTAGGACGACGCCGTCACCGCCGTCCCCCCCGGTGCATCGCTCACCCCGACGACGATCTCTTCTCCCCCAAGACCGCGCAAGTTCACGAAGGTCGGCCCTTCCTTCTCGAGAAAGGCGGAATAGATCCCGGACTCCCGAGCAAAGAACTCCCGGGCGGACGCGAGGACTTCGTCACCACGAAGCGTGGTGTGTGTCTGCTGCAAGGTGCGGTTGCGCTGTTGATTGGCCACGACGCGTTCTCGTCAAAAAAGTTCGGATCGCTGATGGTCAGACACCATCCGGAACCGGCGGACTGCCCCCCGCCGGGCACTGCATCGGCAGCTCCACGCGAATCCCGCCGGCCGCATCGGCGAGAATCCGCCCACCCAACGCGCGAGCGGTGGCGTTCGCCACGGCCGCGCCGAACGCGTGCGGAGCCCCCTCGCCGCCAGACACACGATACACGGCCGTCTCTCCGGCCACGTGGATCGCCGCCCGCACCTCGGTCACACCAGGCGACCGATAGGCGGACTCCAGAAAGGTAACGAGGGTACGGGCGATTTTCTTTCGATCGCTGCACATCGGGGGCTGCGCGAGGACGGGCTCCTCGACGATCAGGCCGACCCCCTCCGCGAGCCCGGCGGCCTGCTTCATCGCATCGCGCAGCGGTACGCGGGGGTCGAATTCCTCCAACTCGACGCTCAACGTCCCCCGCATCGCCTCGGCGAGGTCGCCGAGCGCCGCGACTGTGGCCCCGACCCCAGAGTTGCTCGCGTGGGATTCCGTGACGGCATCGGCAATCGCTAAGAGGAGCGCCTCGCGCGCGCGACGCTCGTCCAGCATGGCCACGTCCGCGCGCGCGAGTTCGGCCGTCGTCTCGCTCACGGCCGCTTCCGCGCGCCGAAGGTCGTCGAGCCGTTGCGCCTTGTCCGCCGCTGCCGCCAACAGCTCGGCGACGGTGCGCAGGAACGCCCGGACCGAGAGCGCGACTTGACCCGCTTCCCGGAAATAGAACGCCACGGTCCCCAGGACCGTGGTGCCTGACTGCAGCGGCAGCGCCACGATGGCGCGGAACCCGAGCTCGCGTGCAACCTCATGCCAGTCCTCGAGCTCCGGGTCGGCAAAGACATCCGGGATCTCGATCGTCCGACGCTCGCTCGCCGCCTCGCCACTCGGGCCGAACCCGACCCGCACACGCGCGCTCCCGAGCCAGGGGCGCATCGCCTCCGGCCAGTTGCCGGCTGCCGCCAACCGCATCAACTCCGACGCGCCGTCCACGAGATACACCGACGCGAACGACGCTCCGGCCAACGGAATCACCCGATCGAGCGCATGCTGGAACACCTCCTCCGGATGGTCCGCGCGCAACATCGTATGCAGCAGTTCACGAATCGCCCCCAACTCATGGTCGGCGGCGGTCGGTGCCGCGGGGGGCACCGGAACTGGGCGGGCGGCGTATCGGCGACGAGGCACACCGAAATCTACGCGCGGAATCAGTCCCCGACGAGCCGATTCCCTGGTACTTTCCGGCATGGCCGCCTCTGCACGCGTACGCCACCGTACGGCATCCCGTTCCCCTGACCGTTACGCCGGACGCGGTCTCCTTCCTGCTCCTCGGCGACCGGGGGCGCGGCGGAGGCCATGGGCCTGACGGCGAGTCGCCTGACGGCGACGTCCGCTATCGCACTTTCCTGCGACGCCAGCGCCACGCCGCGCGATCAGACGGCCGCGCGATCAGCGGGCCGCGGCCGCAAGCGCATAGAGCCGTGCTTCGAACGCCGCACGCAACTGATTGGTGATCGGCCCCGGCGCCCCGGTCCCGACGGGAGTGCCGTCGATGCGCACGACGGGCGTCACGTCGGTCGTCGAGCCACAGAGCATGACTTCGGACGCCCGCGCGAGTTCGTCGAGCGTGAACGCGACCTCACGATGCGGGATTCCGAGTTCCTCGACGAGTGACATCACCACGATCCGCGTGATGCCCGGCAGGATCCGCGGCGTCAATGGATGCGTCCGCAACACCCCGTCGATGACGGCCAGCACATTCGTCGCCGCTCCCTCGGTCACAACACCCTCGCGATGCAGAATGGCCTCATACGCGCCGACCTCCTGCGCCGACTCCCGCGCGAGCACCGAGCCGAGCAGATTGACCGTCTTCCAGTCACAGCGCGACCAACGCATGTCCTCGAACGTGATGGCGGAGCAGCCATCGTCGCGCATCGCGCGCGGCACCACGAATCGCGTCGCTGACACGAACACCGTCGGCGGAGTCCCCCGCGCAGGGAAATGATGGGTCCGCGGAGCCGCACCACGCGTCACCTGCAGATACAGGAAGGCTTCCGCGTCGTCCAGCCCGTTCTCCCGCACCAAGCGCTCACAGACGCCACGGAGCGCATCGACCTCGGCCGCCCCGAAGTTGATCTTGAGTCCCGCGAGTCCGCGCACCATCCGTTCCGCATGCAAATCCCATTCGAAGAGACGCCCCTCGACGGCGCGCACCCCTTCGTAGATGCCGTCACCGAAGATGAACCCGCGGTCCTCGACGGGAATGAGCGCCTGCTCACGCGGCACGTAATCGCCATTCAGATAGAACGTCGGCATCCTCAACTCCTCCGATCAGGTCAACATCCGCTCGATCGCCCGCACGAGCGGAGCGAACGACAACTGCTTCCCACTCACGCGCGTCGCCTGCTCCTGCGCCGATTCCCGCTGTCCATGCGCAAAGAGCTCCTGCACGAGGTACGGCCCAGCCTGCGGATTGCGCCACCAATCGTCATTGAACCGCTCGACCAACGACTCGGCGAGCACCGCCTGCAACTGCCACGCCCGCAGATAGCGCACGGCATAGAAACGCGGGTCCACATCCACGAATGCATCGGCGCGCTGATACCGGAATCCCGTCGCGCCTGTCAGTGTCTCCACATACACATCCGGGAGCGATCCCCAATTCGCACCCTCCGCGTGGAGCTGTATCTCGTAGATCAGCTTGGCGGAATACCGACGCAGGAACTGCAGTTCCTCGAACCCCGCCGCGCGCAGAAAGCGCGGCAGATCCCGCGTCCCGAGCCCTGAATACCGCGCCAACCATCCGGCATCCTGCAGGCGATGATCGAACAGCATCGCATAGCCTTCGGTGATTGAGTTGTCGCCCAACCACCGGAACTCGAACGGCAGCGACGCCTGCATGTTGGCAAAATGCAGCGCGTGCCCCAACTCGTGCAGCAACGTCTGCCAATCGGTTTGCCCGCCATGCGGACGCAACACGAGATGCACGAGATCGGGAATCCGGACCGGCGCGCAAAAGGCGCGCGAGCGTTTGCCCTCCCGCTCGCCGGTGTCGTACCGCACCCGACCTTCGGCATCGGGACTGATGCCCATCTCCGTCACCTGACGTCGCACGGCCCGTTCCATCTCGCTCGCCGGGAACGCGGCGTCGAACTCCGGCACACGCATCAGCGCCAGCGCGTCGGCCCGGGTCGCCTCCCCGGGCCGGATGCCGAGCCCGGCCGAGAGCCGCTCCGGCAGCACGTCATCCCACATGGCCTGCGTATCGCGCAGAAAGGTCTCGCATTCGACGCGCAAGGCATCCAGCGAGATCCCGGACAGCGCCTCGAACGTGGCGTTGTACGTCGGCGCCACGCCGATCGCCGCGACACACGCATGCTCACGTTCGAGCTTCTCCCGGCGCATCGGCGCGAACTCTGCCTGCACCAGTGCGGCGCGGGCATCGTCCAATCGACGACGCGCCGCCGCGTCGCGCGTATTCCCGATCGTGATCGACGCGCGCTGATACGGCTCGACGGTCCCGTCGGGCAGCCGGATGACGGCGCTGCCTTCCCACGCCATCTCGCGCTCGTCGAGCGGGGCCAGAAGCTGACCCGTGCGGGATTCGATCAGCCAGTCGAGCAACAGGCGCGCGGAGCGGTGCTCCTCGCTGGCGGCCGCCGTCGAGCGGTACTGGGCATGAACGGTCGCGAAGGCCTCTTCGCCGAAGGCCTCCCGATGCTTGGCATAGATCGGCTGGAGCAGGGCGTCCGGCTTGTGCCCGGCCGACGCCGCGTGGTATTCGGCGGAGATCTCCTCGAGAAAGCGCTCACCGCGCTCCCGAACCCGGCCCAGCACCGATTCGTCCACGCGTTACCGACCCGCCTTCGACGCCTCGGCGGTCGCGTGGTCCTCGGCCAGGTAATCGCCGATCACCTTCGCCACCTGTGACGTCGAGACGCGGATCTGCCCCATGTCGTCGCGGAAGCGGATCGTCACGTCATCATTGGCCGTTGAATCCGGATCGATCGTGATCCCGAACGGCGTCCCGGCCTCGTCCTGACGGCGATAGCGGCGGCCGATGGCTCCGGCCTCGTCGTAGAAAACGGGGAACTGCTTGCGCAGTGATGCGGCGAGCTTCTGCGCCATCTCCGGCTGCCCATCCTTCTTGGTGAGCGGGAACACGCCGGCCTTGATCGGCGCGATCGCGGGATGCAGCGCGAGCAGCGTGCGCCCCTCGGTCTCGCCCGGGACGACTTCCTCACGCAGCGCGTTCACGAGTGTCGCCAACGTCACGCGATCGGCGCCGACCGAGGTCTCGATCACGTACGGCAGGTAGCGCTTGTTCGCGGCCTGGTCCACGTACTCGAGCCGCTTGCCGCTGAACTCCTGATGCTGCTTCAGGTCGAAGTCGGAGCGGTTGTGCACCCCTTCGATCTCCTGAAAGCCCAGCGAGCCACCGAAGTCGAAGTTGATGTCGAACGCCGCGCGCGCGTAGTGAGCGAGCTCGTTCGCTTCGTGCTGATGGAACTCGAGCCGGTCGCGCGAGAGGCCGAGGCCCAGGTGCCACTCGAGGCGCGCCGCCTTCCATCGCTCGAACCACTCCATGTCGGTGCCAGGCTCGACGAAGAACTGCATCTCCATCTGCTCGAACTCGCGCGTCCGGAAGGTGAAGTTCCCGGGGGTGATCTCGTTGCGGAACGCCTTCCCGATCTGCGCGATGCCGAACGGCACCTTCTGCCGCGTGGCCTGCTGCACGTTCAGGAAGTTGACGAAGATCCCCTGCGCCGTCTCGGGGCGCAGATAGACCACGGCCGCCGAGTCCTCGACCGGTCCCATGAACGTCTTGAACATGAGATTGAACTGCCGCGGCTCGGTGAGCTGACAGTCCCCGTGCTCTCCGGGCTTCTTGCTCGGCTTTCGCGGGCAGGCCGTGTCCTGGATCTTGTCAGCGCGGAACCTCGCCTTGCACGCCTTGCAGTCCACGAGCGGGTCGCTGAACCCGCTCACGTGCCCGCTCGCTTCCCACACCTTGGGGTGCATGAGGATTGCGGCGTCGAGACCTTCGACGTCATCGCGCTCGCGCACCATCGTCTGCCACCACCGCGCCTTGACGTTGTTCTTGAGCTCGACACCGAGCGGCCCGTAGTCCCACACGGAACCGGTGCCGCCGTAGATCTCGCTCGACTGGAAAATGAAACCGCGCCGCTTGGCCAGCGACACGAGGGTGTCCATCACGTCAGGATATGCGCTCATGCGGTGAAATCTCGCCGTTCCAGCAGGGCCTGCGCAATCATGGGGCCGTGCACGCGGCCATTCTCGATGAAGATCTTGTTCGCGTCCAATCCGCTCGCCAGCACGCCGGCGATGAACACCCCGCGCGTGGCGGTCTCCATCGTCTTCGGATTGTGCGGAGGGACTCCGGTGACCGGGTCAAGGGAGATCCCGACCGACGCCAGCAGCTCAGGTCGGGGCGTATAGCCGGTCATGAGGTAGACGTGCTGCGCGGCGATCCGCTCCGCGACGTCGTTGCGCTCCACGAGCACCGCGTCCGGCGTGATCGCCGTCACCCGCGTGTTCCAGTGCAGCGCGATGTCGCCATCCGCCACGCGCCCCTCGAAGTCCGGGCGTACCCAGGGCTTGATGTTCTTGTCGAAAGTCGGCCCGAAATGGACGACCGTGACTTTCGCACCGGCGCGGTACAAGTCGAGCGCCGCCTCGACGGCGGAGTTCCCGCCGCCCACCACGAGCGCCGTGCGCTGGAAAGCTTCGTGCCCCTCACGGTACTCATGCGTCACATGCGGGAGATCCTCTCCCGGCACATCGAGGCGGTTCGGCGTGCCGAAGTACCCCGTGGCCACGATCACCGCACGGGCCTTGGTTTCCTGAGGCCCGAGTCCGCGCGGCGCGCTGTGCACCACGAAAAGTCCGTCGCGAGGCTCGATGCGCGTGACCGCCTCGTACTGACGCACGGCGAGATCGAAATGCCGCACGACGGCGCGGTAGTACGCGAGCGCGTCGCGACGCGTCGGCTTGTCGGTCGAGACGACGAACGGCATCCCGATCGACAACTTCTCGGCGGTGGAAAAGAAACTGATGTACGTCGGGTACCCCATGATCGAGTTCACGACGCATCCCGCCTCGAGCACCACTGCGTCGATCCCCGCCTGCTTCATGGACACAGCGGCGGCGAGCCCACAGGGCCCGCCGCCGACGATCACCACCGGCACGACGGCCGTGCTGCCGCTCATCCCCCGACGATCCCGGTCTCGAGGATCTGGTCGCGCCGCGTCCCCACCGAGACGTACTTGATCGGACAGTCCACGAGCGCCTCGATCCGGTCAAGGTAGGCGCGTGCCGCCGCCGGCAGGTCCGCGAGCGTGCGGGCGCCGGCCGTCGAGCACATCCACCCGTCGAACCACTCGTAGCGCGGCACCACGCCGTCGAGTTCGGCGATGTCTCCCGGGAACTCCTCCACGAACTCGCCACCGATTTCGTAGCCGGTGCACAGCCCGATCCGCTCGATCGTGTCGAGCACGTCGAGCTTCGTCACCGCGAGCGAGGTCAGTCCGTTCACCCGTACGGCGTAGCGGACGACCACCGCATCGAACCAGCCGCACCGGCGCGGCCGGCCGGTCGTGGCGCCGAACTCGTTGCCAAGCGCACGCACGCGCTCGCCCATCGCGTCGTCGAACTCGGTCGGAAGCGGCCCGGAGCCCACGCGCGTCGTATACGCCTTCACCACGCCGAGCGCCGCGTCGATCGAGCGCGGGCCGATCCCGACGCCGATGCTCGCGCCGCCTGCCGTCGTGCTGCTCGACGTCACGAACGGATACGTGCCATGATCGACATCGAGCAGCGATCCCTGCGCGCCCTCAAGCAGCACAGCGGCCCCGCTCTTCTGCGCATGATGCACCGTGAGCCCCACATCCTCCGCGATCGCCAAGAGACGCGGCGCGAGCTTGGCCAGCTCCGCCAGCGTGAACTCGGCGTCCGCACGCTTCGCGCTGCCGAAGCCCGCGAGCAGCTGGTTCGCATGCGCCGTCCCCTTCTCCACGAGCGCGCGCAGCCGCTCCGGGTGCCGCAGGTCGAGCACGCGGATCCCGCGCCGCGCGACCTTATCCTCGTAGGCGGGCCCGATGCCGCGTCCAGTCGTTCCGATCGCCTTGCTCGCGGCACTCTCCTTGTCGACCAGCTTGTGGTACGGCATCACCAGATGCGCACGGTCGCTGAGGTACAGCCGTCCCTCGACGTCCACCCCGTCGCGGACAAGCGCGTCGACCTCGACGAAGACCGTCTCCGGGTCGAGCACGACCCCATTGCCGATCGCGCAACGCACGCCGGCATGCAGGATCCCGCTCGGAATCTGGTGCAGCACCGTCGACCGGTCACCGATGTGCACCGTATGTCCGGCGTTCGCGCCCCCCTGGTAGCGAACCACCCAGTCGGCCTTCTCGGCGAGGACGTCCACGAGCTTGCCCTTCCCCTCGTCGCCCCACTGGGCGCCGACGACCACGAGCGTGCGAATATTGGTATCGAACATGGGTCCGGCATTCCCTTGGGAGGCCCGCTCGCGGGCAACAAAAAACGCCCCGGCGGATGCCTTGGGCGTTGACGAAATCTAGTCCTGACCCGAACGAACGCAACATTTCGGGCGCCGGTCCTGACCCGCGGGACCGGCGCCCCACCTTCAGCGAACGGCCGTCACTCCGCCACCGGCAGCCCCCCGGCGACCAGCAGCTCCCGCACTCGCGCCCGCCCCGCCGCGTCCAGGTCGGTCAGCGGCCCACGCACCGGCCCCCCGGAGAGACCCACGAGCTCCGCCGCCGCCTTCACGCCGGCCACCCCCAGCTCACCCACGATGGTGACCGCCAGCGGCTTCATCCGGTCCTGAAGGCGCTGCGCGGTGGCGTCGTCGCCCCGAGCGGTGGCCTCGTAGATCGCCACGGCCAGCTCCGCACCGAAGATCGATACCGCCACAATCCCCCCCTTCGCCCCCGCCTTCATCGCCGGATGGATCTGCCCGCCATTCCCGGTCAACACCGTGAAATCATCCCCGCGCGCGGCGAGATACCCGCCGAGCAACTCGAGATCACCGGAGCTGTCCTTGATCCCGATGATGTTCTCATGCTGCGCCAACTCCGCGACCAAGGCCGGCGACAGCTTGAAATGCATGTACTTGGGGATGTTGTACAACACCACCGGGATCGGACTCGCGTCGGCGACACGCGTGTAGTGCGTGCGGAGCGCGCCCTCATGCATCGCGTTCGAGTAGTAGTGCGGGGCCACCACCAGCGCGGCATGCGCGCCCGCCGTTTTCGCGTCCTTGGCGCGTTGGATCGTCTGACGCGTCGACTCGCCGCCGCATCCCATCAGGATCGTGCTCCCCCCCGTCGCCGACTTGCATGCCTGTTCGAGCACCGCCACCCGTTCGTACTCGGAGAGCAATGCGGCCTCGCCGGTGGAGCCGCAGATCACGAGCCCGCCTACGCCGGCCGCGCCGTGCGCCGCCGCGTTCCGGCCGAAGGCCTCAAGATCGAGGTCCTCGCTCCCGGCGCGGAAGTTCGTGATCATCGGCGCAAAGATCCCGCTCAGCTTCACAGTCATGATGTCATCCGTTGGAGAAGATCAGTACCCGGTCTCGCGATCCACCACGTGCCGCATCGGCGTCCCCGCCCGATAACTCGCCCAGTTCTCGAGGAAGAGCGCGGTCAGCCGCTCCCAATACTTCCGCATCGAGACGCCCGCGATGTGCGGCGTCACCAGCACCTGCGGCATCCCCCAGAACGGGCTCTCGGCGACGAGCGGCTCCTGTGCGAACACATCGAGCACGGCTCCGCGCAGATGCCCCGAACCGAGTGCGGCGACGAGCGCGGGCTCGTCCACCAATGCCCCCCGCGACACATTGCACACGACCGCGCCGCGCGGGAGCAGGGCGAGCCTCGCGGCGGTCAGTACCTGCCGGGTCTCCGGAGTGAGCGGCGCGGCCAGCACCAAGACATCGGCGTGCGGCAGCTCGGCGTCGATCGCCGAGAGCGGGAACAGTCGGGAAAAGCCCGGCGGCGTCCCCGCCCCCAATCGGCGACGTGACCCGACGACCGTCGCCCCGAGCGCCGCGAACCGCCACGCGACCTCCGCACCGATCCCGCCAGCCCCCACCACGACCACCCGGCACTCGCACAACTCGCGCAACCGCGTCTCGTCGGTCGCGAACGGCGCCGGATCCCACACGCGGCGACGCTGCAACGTCCCCGCAACATCGAAGCCGCGCAACAACTGCATCGCCCCGGCCAACACGTGCTCCGCGATCGTCGGACCGTAGATCAGCGAGTTGGTGAGGAGCACATCGCTCGCCGCCAGCTCCGGGAACAGTAACGACGCCACGCCGGCCGTCCCGGTATGGATCCACCGCAGCTTCCTGGCCGCCGCGAACAGCGGCTTGGGCATGCCAAAACCGAGATACACCTCGGCGTCCGCGATCTCACGGAGCGCCTCCTCGCTCGGCGACTGCGACCCGTCGCCGAACGAATCCGTGTCCGCCTCCACCACATGCGTGTGCCAGCCCGGCGGCGTGGCCGCGACAAGCGTCGCCGCCACCGCATCGGGCATCCGGTACGCCTGCGTGCGGGAGCGCAGATCCACCACCAACCGACGTGGGGTCATGCCAGCGGTAATCCCATCTTCTCCTTCGTCTCCGTCATGGTCGCCTGCGCCACGGCGCGCGCCTTCGCCGCGCCATGGTCGAGAGCATCCGCCACCATCGACGGCGACGCCATCAACGCCGACGCCCGCTCCCGGATCGGATTCAACTCGGCCACCATGTTCGCGTGCAATACCTTCTTGCAGTCGATGCATCCCCACTGCGCGCCACGGCAGTTCGCCTCCACCTCGGCGACCGTCGCCTCAGGCGAGAATGCCTTGTGCAACGGGAAGATCGTCGCGCAGTTCTCGGGAGTACCGGCGTCCGTCTTGCGCTGCCGCGCGGGGTCCGTCACCGCAGGCCGCAACTTGTCCCACATCGCCGTCGGTTCCTCGAGCAATCCGATGGTGTTGCCCATCGATTTCGACATCTTGGCCTGCCCATCGAGCCCGACGATCCGTCGCGTCGGCGTCAACCGCGGCTTCGGCTCCGGGAAATACGGCACGTCCGGGGAGAACCGGGCATTCCAGTTGCGCGCCACGACCCGCGACAACTCCAGATGCTGGATCTGGTCCTCTCCCACGGGAACGGTGTCGGCGCGGTACAAGAGGATGTCCGCCGCTTGCAAGACGGGATAGTTCAACAGCCCCGCCATCACCTGCTCCTGCCGCGACGCCTTCTCCTTGAACTGCGTCTGCCGCTCCAACTCGCCAAGCGGCGTCACCGTGTTGAAGATCCACGCGAGTTCCGCATGCTCCGGGACCTGCGACTGCACGAACAGGGAGCACTTGGCCGGATCGATCCCCGCCGCCAGCAGTCCCACCGACATCTCGTACGTCCGGCGCCGCAACTCCTCGGGCGCGTACGCCACAGTGATGGCGTGATAATTTACCACGCAGAAGAACGCCTCGGCCTCATCCTGCAGCGCCACCCAATTCTTCACGGCGCCAAGGTAATTTCCGATATGCAGTTCGCCCGACGGTTGGATCCCGCTGAAGATGCGCGTCATACCCTGAAGTTACGGTTGCGACCATGACCAATCAATCTGCCAAAGCACCGGCCCAGACCGATCCGGAGGTTGGAATCCGGCTCCTCACGGTCGCCCGCGCCGCCGCCCGCGAGGCCGCTGCGGTCATTCGCGACGCCACGCCACGCCGGGCCGCCATCACCTGGCAGGAGAAGAGCGCAACCGACTTCGTCAGTGAAGTGGATCTCGCCGCCGAAGCCGCCATCCGCGCGGTCGTCGCCGCCCACCTGCCGCACGCCGCCCTCCTCGCCGAAGAGAGCGCCGAAAAGTTCGATGGCACCACCATGGACGCCGGGACGGTCTTCGTCGCCGATCCGCTCGACGGCACCACGAACTTCCTCCATGGGTATCCGGAGTATGCGGTATCCGTCGGCGTCCTCCACGACGGCATCCTGGTCGCCGGCGTCGTCATCGATGTGCCCGCGAACGAAGAGTTCACCGCGGTGCTCTGCGGCGGTGCCGCCCTGGATGGCATCCCGATTCGCGTCTCGACGATCGACACCCCGGCGCGCGCGCTGATCGGCACGGGGTTTCCCTTCAAGAACCCGACCGACATCGCCCCCTACCAAGCCCAGATGTCGCGCGTCATGGCCGGGGTCTCAGGAGTGCGCCGCCCCGGGGCCGCCGCGCTCGACCTGGCCAGCGTTGCCTGCGGCCGATTCGACGCCTTCTGGGAGAACATGCTCGCCCCGTGGGATCTCGCGGCGGGGACCTTGCTCGTGCGCGAAGCGGGTGGCATCGTGACCACGGTGTCCGGGACCCCGGCGGCCGTCGCCCACACGTCAATCGTCGCCGGGAATCCCCCGATGCACCGCTGGCTGCTCGACACCCTCAACGCCTGACCCATCCGCGATCATGAAACTCGTCGAATGCGTGCCGAACTTCTCCGAGGGGCGTCGCCCCGAGGTCATCGAGGCCATCACCGCCGCCATCGCCAGCGTCGATGGCGTCGTGATCCTCGATACGTCGAGTGATCCGAGCCACAACCGCACCGTCGTCACGTTCGTCGCACCAGCCACAGCCGCGGTCCAAGCGGCCTTCAACGGCATCGCCAAGGCCCGCGAGCTCATCGACCTCACTGCACACACGGGCGAACATCCGCGCATCGGCGCCACCGACGTCTGCCCCTTCATTCCCCTCGAAGGGGCGACGATGGACGATTGCATCGCCCTCGCCCGCGAGCTCGGAGCCAAGGTCGGTACTGAACTGGGCATTCCCGTCTTCCTCTACGAAAAAGCCGCCACGCGCGCGGATCGTGAGAACCTCGCCGACATTCGCCGCGGCGAGTTCGAGCTCGCGCGCACCGAGATCGGGACGAATCCGAATCGCGTCCCCGACTTCGGACCCCACGCGATCCACCCCACGGCTGGCGCCACCGTCATCGGCGCGCGCCCCTTCCTCGTGGCCTACAACGTCTACCTCGGTGGCGCCGAGAACGTGAACGTCGCCAAGGAAGTCGCCAAGGCGGTGCGCGGCTCGAGCGGGGGACTCCGATTCGTGAAGGGACTCGGCCTTGAAGTGGACGGCCAGGCGCAGGTCTCCATGAACCTCGTCGATACCGACAAGACCCCGCTCTACCGCGCGTACGACATGGTACGCATGGAAGCCGAGGCGCGCGGCGTCACCCCGACCTGGAGCGAGCTCGTCGGGCTCGTCCCCGAGAAAGTCCTCTTCGAGACGGCCGCGCGCCACATCCGGCTCCCGAACTTCTCCACGTCGATGGTGCTCGAGCACAAAGTGCGCGCGGCCTTGGGCGGCGGGGAGTCGCTGAGCGGCTTCGTCGCCAGCGTCGCGAGCAGTGCCCCAGTGCCGGGCGGCGGTTCAGTCAGTGCGCTGGCCGGTCAGCTCGCGGCCGCACTCGCGCAAATGGTGGCCGGGCTCACCGTCGGACGCAAGAAGTACGCAGCCGTCGACGGCGCAATGAAAGATCTCGCCCTCACGGCCGTCTCGCTCGGGAATAGACTCTCCGCGCTCGTGAAGGAGGACGCCGACGCGTACGCGCTCGTAAGCAACGCCTACAAGCTCCCCAAGGAGACCCCGGAGCAGACCACCGTGCGCGACGCGGCCATCCAAGCCGCCCTGATGAAGGCCGCCGAGATCCCGCTCGAAACCGCGCGCGCCTGCGCAGAGGTCGCCGCGCTCGCCGTCACCTGCGCACATCACGGGAACAGCAACGCCGTCAGCGATGCCGGCGTCGCCGCGCTGCTCGCCGAGGCGGCGTGTCGCGGGGCCGCGTACAACGTACGCATCAATGTGTCCGCGATGGCCGACAAAGCCGCAGGACAGCCCCTGAGCTCTGCCGCTGCTGCGCTGGTCGTGGAGACGCACACGCTCGCCCAACAAGCCACCGCAGCCGTTGAGGCCGCGATCGGCGACTAGCCTACGACCGCGTCAACACCACCGGCCCAGCGTCGGTCACCGCCACCGTGTGTTCGAAGTGCGCCGAGTTCTTGCCATCGGCGGTTACAACGGTCCACTTGTCAGACAAGGTGCGCGTCTTGTCCGTGCCGACGTTCACCATCGGTTCGATCGCGATCGTCAGGCCGGCCACCAAACGCATCCCGCGCTTGGGCTTGCCATGATTCGGGATCTGGGGCTCCTCGTGCATCATGTGTCCCACACCATGCCCGACGAGATCGCGAACCACGGTGAAGCCACCGGCCTTCACCACCGATTCCACGGCATGTCCGATATCCCCGACGTGATTGCCGATCACCGCGGCCTGCATCCCCGCCTCGAGCGATGCCTCGGTCACCGCCATCAGACGCTGCGTCTCGGCATCGATCGGCCCGACGGCGTACGTTCGCGCGGAATCGGTGTGCAAACCGCCGAAGAACACCCCGATGTCCACCGAGATGATATCCCCCGTGCGAAGAATCTTCTTCTTGTTCGGGATCCCGTGGACGATCTCTTCGTTCACGGACGCGCAAATACTCGCCGGAAAGCCGTAGAGCCCCTTGAAGCTCGGCACCGCTCCCTGGGAGCGGATGAAATCCTCCACCACCTGGTCGATCTCCCAGGTGGAGACCCCCGCGGCAATGGCGTCGCGGGCAGCACGGTGGGCCTCGGCGAGAATCCGACCGCCCGCCGCCATCGTATCGATTTCGCGTGGCGACTTGAGTTGGAGCATCACGTACGGCCGAGAGCGGCGAGCGCCCGGCCCTGGACCGCATCCAGCGATCCCACCGCATCAATCGACACCACGTGCGCCTGCTGCGCACGATACCACGCGATCACCGGCGCGGTCTGCTCCTGATACACCCGCAGACGGTTGCGGATCGCGTCGGGCTCATCGTCCTTGCGGCGCACGAGCGTCCCCTTGGGCTCCTGCACGCACTCCGTGTGCGTCTCCCCAGGCATGCGCCCGGTGAAGGGCATCTGGCACGCCTCACAGACCGTACGCCCGCTGAGCCGCGCCACGAGCACCTCGTCGGCGATCTCGAAGAGCATCACCGCGTCGAGCGGACGTCCGAGCTCCGACAGGACCGCCGCAAGACCCTCCGCTTGCGGCACGGTACGCACCACACCATCGAGGATCACCCCCGACGCCTGCTCCGGCGCCTTGAGCGCCTCCTTCATGATGCCCAGGATCACGGCATCGGGCACAAGGTCGCCCCGATCCATGAAACCCTTGGCCTCGAGGCCGAGCGTGGTCCCGGCTTTGACCGCAGCACGGAGCACATCCCCCGTAGCGATCTTGGGGACGCCGAGGGCCGCGGCGATCCGCTCCCCCTGCGTCCCCTTGCCGGCGCCCGGTGGTCCGAGCAGCACGACGATCATGGTACGCTCCTGACTCTAGAAGCCGCCGGTGGCCGAGCGACCGCGGAACTTGACGCGGCCCTTCTTCATGAAGCCGTCGTACTTGCGCAGCAACAGATGCTGCTGCATTTGCGCCATCGTGTCGAGCGCCACGCCCACGACGATGAGCAACGAAGTCCCGCCGAACTTGAACGGCACGTTGATGAGATCCGCGATCCAGATCGGCATCAGCGCGATCATGGTCAGGAAGATCGCGCCGGGCAGGGTGATCCGACTCACGACATGGTCGATGTACTCGGCCGTCTTGCTTCCGGGCTTCACACCCGGGATGAAGCCGCCCTGCTTCTTCAGGTTCTCCGCCAGATCGATCGGATTGAAGATGATCGAGGTGTAGAAGTACGTGAAGAACACGATCAGCGTCGCCGAGAGCAGGAAGTACAGCCAAGTCCCCGGCGCGAGATAGTCCGCGAAATCGCGAAGCTTCTCGCTCCCGCTCACCTGGGCCAGCGCGCCGGGTACCACGATCAGCGAGTTCGCGAAGATGATCGGCATGACGCCCGCCGAGTTGATGCGGAGCGGGATGAAGTTCTTGGCGGCCTCGCGCTGACGACCACGGGCCATCGTACGCTGCGGAATCTGGATCGAGATGCGACGAGCCGCGAGCGTGATCCCGACCACACCAGCGACCACCGCGAGCATGATGGCACCGAGCGCCACGAGCCCGATCAAGGGCACCGCCCCCGTGCTGACATACTTGAACGTGTCGATGATCCCGGGCCAGAAGCGCTCGACGATCGAGAAGAAGATCAGCAGCGACGCACCGTTGCCCAATCCACGCTCCGTGATCTGCTCACCGAGCCACATCACGAAGATCGCGCCGGTGGTGAGGATGAACGCCATCTGCAGCTTGAAGCCCACCCCCGGCGTCCCGACGGCCCCCTGCACACTCTCCGTGAACAGGGCGAAGCCCCACGCCTGCACCATCGCCAGGCCGACCGCGCCATACCGGGTCCACTGCGTGATTTGCTTCCGCCCCTCTTCGTCCTTCTGCATCTTGTCGACCTGCGGGATCACCGCGCCGGCGATCTGCGCGAAGATGCTCGCGGAGATGTACGGCATGATCCCGAGCGCGAAGACCGTGGCGCGTGAGAGGTTCCCGCCGACGAACAGGTCATAGAGGCCGAGCAGGCCCCCGCCCTTCGACTGGTTCTGGAAGAAATCCACCATCGCCTGCACATCGACGCCAGGAGCGGCGACGTGCGAGCCCACCCGGTACACCACCAGGCAGATGAAGGTGAAGACGATCTTCTCCCAGAGTTCCGGCGTGCGGTAGATGTTCGCGACCGCCGCCGCGGGATTCGCCTGAGCCATGTTATGCCTCGACCGTTCCGCCGGCCGCGACAATCTTCTCGCGAGCCTGCGCACTCATCTTGAGTCCCTTGACCGTCACGGCATGCGTGATCTCGCCATTGGCCAGGAGCTTCGCCGGTCCCTTCGCGCTCTTGATCAGCCCCGCCGCGACCAACGACTCGCGCGTCACCTCGGTCCCCGCGGCCAGCAGCGCCAGATCGGCAATGCTCACCACCTGCGACTCGATCCGGAACGGGTTCGTGAAGCCGCGCTTCGGAATGCGGCGCGTCATCGGCATCTGACCGCCCTCGAAGTGCGGCTTGTTGCCGCCGTGGCCGTGATGGCCCGCGCGCGCCTTGATGCCCTTGTGCCCCTTGCCCGACGTCTTGCCCGTGCCCGACCCCGGGCCGCGGCCAAGCCGCTTGCGGTTCCGGTGCGAGCCCGGCGCCGGCGCCAGGTTATGAAGTCCGATCTTCTCGTTCGACACGGGATTACTCCTGAACCGGGGTGACCGTCACCAGGTGACGCACCCGCTTGATCATGCCCCGCAGCGACGGCGAATCCTGCTGCGTGACTTCGTCCTGATGGTGCTTGAGACCGAGCGCCTCAAGGTTCGCGCGCATCCGGGCCGTCTGCCCGATGCCGCTCTTGACCTGCTTGATGAGCACCTTCCCCGACGTCAACGTCTCGGGCGGCGTGGTCTTCGGACCACGCGAGCGGTGCCACACGAACGTCCTAGGCATGCGCGGCCTCCTTCGACTTGGCACGCGAACGGTAGCCGAGCGACGACACCTCGACACCACGCTCACGCGCGATCTGCTCCACCGTCGTCAGCGCCTGAAGGCCCTGCATCGCGGCAAGCACCATGTTGTGCGGGTTCGTCGAACCCAACGACTTCGTGAGGATGTCGCTGATGCCGACGCACTCCATGACGGCACGCACCGCACCACCCGCGATCACACCGGCACCCGGAGCCGCCGGCTTCATCAACACCTTGCCGGCCCCATGCGCCCCGACGATCTCGTGCGGGATCGTCGACCCGGTCATCGGGATCGACACCATGTGGCGGCGCGCCGCATCCACGGCCTTGCGGACCGCTTCGGACACTTCGTTCGCCTTGCCGGTCGCGATCCCCACCTTGCCCTGCCCATCGCCCACCGCCACGATCGCGCTGAACGAGAAGCGGCGGCCACCCTTCACCACCTTGGCCACACGGTTGATCGCGATCACGTTCTCGACGAGATCCGATCCCTCCTCCCCGCGTCCGCCCGGTCCGCCCGGGCCCCCACGGTCGCCGCGGCCACGGCCACCTCCCCCACCACGTCCACCCCCCGGGCCGCCACGACCGGCACCACCGCCGCCGCCAGCACCACCGCCCGGGCCACCACGTCCACGCGCACCGCCCGCACCACCGCCCGGACCGCCGCGACCGCGGGGACCGTTGCGGTTGGCGCCGCTGCGCGCGCTGCCACCCATACGCGGGGCCGGAGCCGCCGCCGGAGTCGTCTCTTCGTTATCCGCCATTTAGAACTCCAGCCCGCCTTCGCGGGCACCGTCGGCCACCGCCTTCACGCGGCCGTGATACTGGTAGCCGGCACGGTCGAACACGACCTTGCTGATGCCGGCGGCCTTCGCCTTCTCGGCGATGCGCTTCCCGACTTCGACCGACTTCTCGGTCTTCTTCCCGGTCAATCCCGAATCCGTGACCGTCGCGATCGTGCGCTGCACGACGTCGTTCACCAACTGGGCATAGATGTGCTTGTCCGAACGGAACACCACCAACCGCGGACGCTCCTCCGTCCCCTTCACCTTCGCGCGCACGCGAATGTGACGCCGCGTCCGAAGATTGGCACGACCCTTGGGTACTCGTTTCCCTGGCATTACTTGCCTCCCGCCTTGCCGGCCTTCCGCCGGATGACTTCGCCCGCGTACTTGACACCCTTGCCCTTGTACGGCTCCGGCTTGCGCAACGACCGGATCTCGGCCGCCACCTGCCCCACAATCTCCTTGTCCGCGCCCGCGACGACCACATTCGTCGGCTGCGGCGCCGTCAGCGAGATCCCCTTCGGGGCCTTCACTTCGATCGTGTGCGAGTATCCGAGCGACATCAGCAACCCGTACGGCTTCACTTCCGCCTTGTAACCGACGCCGGAGATCTCCAGCTGCTTCACATAGCCCTTCGTCACACCCTCGACCATGTTGGCCACGAGCGTGCGCGACAGCCCATGCAGCGACTTGTGCATCGGCTCGTCCGACGGACGCGTCACCGTGCACACGTTCCCCTGGACCGACACACCGATCTGCGGATTCAACACCCGATGGAGCTCACCCTTGGGACCCTTCACCGTCACGGCCGAACCCGTCACCGTGATGGTCACGCCCGCGGGGATCTCGATGGGCAACTTCCCGATACGCGACATGATGGCGTCTCCTTACCAGACGAGGGCGAGAAGCTCACCACCCGTCCGCTGCGCGCGCGCCTGCCGGTCGGTCATCAACCCCTTCGAGGTGCTGAGGATCGCCACGCCAAGCCCGTTGCGCACGCGCGGGATCTCCGTCGCGCCGACATACGTGCGGAGCCCGGGGCTCGACACACGCTTCAGCTCGCGGATCACCGACTGCCCGCCATGCGCATACTTCAGCACCACGCGCAACACGGGACGCCCCTCGTCCGTTTCCACCGTCTTGTAGTCGGCGATGAAGTTGTTCTCCTTCAACAACCGGGCGATCTCAAGCTTCAACTTCGAAGCCGGAATGTCCACGCGACGGTGCTTCGACCCGCAAGCGTTGCGGATCCGCGTGAGCATATCGGCCACTGGATCGGTCATGCTCATGATGAATGTCCTTGTCTCCTGTGGTTTCCGGACGTCTCCGACCGGACCTGCAGGAAGTGAATGGTTGGTACGATGGGTCCGAACAGTCCTGCGTCTACCAGCTCGCCTTGCGCACACCCGGGATCAGGCCGTTCAGCGCCATCTCCCGGAACGCCATGCGCGACAAGCCAAACATCGCGACATACCCGCGCGAACGACCGGTCATCGAGCACCGATTGCGGATGCGCTCACGCGCCGAGTTGCGCGGCAACTTCTGCAACTTGACCTGCGCCGCCGCCTTCTCCTCGTCGGTCGACTTCGGATTCTGCATGACCGCCTTCAACGTCGCGCGCTTCGCGGCGTACTGAGCGGTCATCTTCTTCCGGCGGTCGTTCTTCTCCGTGCTGCTCTTCTTCGCCATGGTCGGATCCCTTAGTGATGAACGACGATCGGCTTGTCGTCGCCGCGGAACGGCATACCGAGTTCGCGCAACAGCGCGAAGGCCTGGTCATCCTTGTTCGTCGTGGTCACGAACGTGATGTCCATCCCGTGGATCTGTTCAACTTGATCGAAGTTGATCTCCGGGAAGATCATCTGCTCCTTCACGCCGAGGCTGTAGTTGCCACGGCCGTCGAACGCGCGCGTCGACAACCCGCGGAAATCGCGGATGCGCGGGATCGCCGTCGTCACGAACCGGTCCAGGAACTCCCACATCCGGTTGCCACGCAGCGTCACGCTCGCGCCGATCTCCTGCCCCTGACGCAACCCGTAGTTGGCGATCGACTTCTTCGCCTTCTTCCGCACCGGCAGCTGCCCCGCGATGATCGACAACTCCTCGACCACCGTGTCCAGCACCTTGGGCTGCTTGATCGCCTCACCCATGCCGACGTTCAACACGATCTTCTCGAGATTCGGGATCTCATGCGGATTCGACAGCCCGAACTGCTTCGAGAGGTTCGCGCGAACCGTGTTCAGGTAATACGCGCGGAGTCGCGGTGCCGGCACCGGCAGGTCAACACCCGCATGCGGAGGACGCGGAGCCGCCGCGGCCGCCTGACGCTTGCCCCCGCCCTTCTTCTGGTCCTTTTCCTTGGTCGCCATCTGATCTCAGTCCTCGGATTAGCGCTTGGTGGGACGCGGGAACGCGTCACCAGACTTCACGCTGATCCGCTCCTTCGTGCCGTCGGCGTCGATCCGCGCGCGGACGCGCGTGGGTGCGCCCGACTTCGGGTCCTTCAGCATCACGTTCGACGCATGCACCGGCGCGGGCATCTCGATGATCCCCGACTGCTCCTCCGCCGTCCGCGCCTTCCGGTGCTTCTTCACAATGTTGATCCCCTCGATCAGCACACGCCCCGTCTTCGGGTACACGCGGATGATCTTCCCTTCCTTCCCCTTGTCGTCGCCACGGACCACCTTCACGGTGTCGCCCTTGGCCACGTGCAGCACCTCACGCTCCGCGTTGATCACGTGACGCGTGCGGTTCCGCTTCCCCAGGGTCTTCTTGTAAACGTGCGTACGCATGTCAGATCACCTCGGGCGCGAGCGACACGATCTTCATGTACCGCTTGTCGCGCAGTTCACGGGCCACCGGACCGAAGATACGCGTCGCCCGCGGCTCGCCATTGTCATTGATGATGACCACGGCGTTCTCGTCGAAACGAATGTAGCTCCCGTCCTTCCGTCGCGTCTCCTTCACGGTGCGCACCACCACGGCACGCGCCACGTCGGACTTCTTCACCGTGCCGTTCGGCAGGGCGTTCTTGACCGCGACGATCACGATATCCCCAAGACCGGCATAGCGCCGGCGGGTCCCGCCCAGCACGCGGATCACCAGGGCCGTCTTCGCCCCCGAGTTGTCCGCCACCTTGACCATCGACTCCTGCTGAATCATTTGTCGTCTCCCTTAGCGCGCGCGTTCGACGATCTCGACCACGCGCCACCGCTTGTCCTTCGACAGCGGGCGGGTCTCCATGATGCGCACGGTGTCGCCCGTCTTCGCCGAGTTCTCCTCGTCGTGCGCCTTCAGGCGCTTCGTCCGGGTGACCATCTTGCCGTACACGGGATGCGGAACGCGACGCTCGATCTGGACCACGACCGTCTTCGCCATCTTGTCGCTCACTACCAGCCCCGTCCGCGTCTTGCGCGCACCGCGCGCGGCCGTCGAGGCGCTCTGGATCTCAGCCATGGTCACTTACCTCCCGCCTTTCGCGCCGCACCGGCCGGCGCGGCCTGCTGCACGCGCAGCTCCGTCTTGAGCCGCGCGATGTCGCGGCGAATCCCCCGCAGGCGAAGCGGATCGTCCAACGTCTGCGTCGCCCCACGGAACTTCAGGTTGAACCGCTCGCGCTCCAACTCCGCGATGCGGGTTGCGATCTCTGCTGCCGACAGCTCGCGGATCTGCGAAGCCTTCATCATTCGGTGTGCGCCTCCTCGCGGGCCACGAACTTCGACTTGACCCCGAGCTTCGCCGCAGCGAGGCCCAGTGCCTTCTTCGCCAACTCCTTCTCCACCCCCTCGATCTCGAACATCACGCGCCCCGGACGCACGACCGCCACCCACAACTCCGGCGAGCCCTTGCCCTTGCCCATGCGGGTCTCGGCCGGCTTCTTCGTGATCGGCTTGTCCGGGAAGATCCGGATCCACACCTTGCCGCCACGCTTGATGTGACGCGTCAACGCCACTCGGGCCGCTTCAATCTGACGGGCCGTCACCCAGCCGGGCTCCAGCGCCTGCAGCCCGAAGTGCCCGAACGACACCTCGGCGCCACGGGTCGCGATCCCGTTGGTACGCCCCTTGAACATCTTGCGGAACTTCACGCGCTTCGGTGCGAGCATTAGTCGTCTCCTCCCTTACGCGTCCGTCGAGTACGTCTTGCCACGACGGTCCTCGACGATCTCGCCCTTGAAGATCCAAATCTTGACGCCGATCGTCCCGAACGTCGTCTTCGCCGTGCTCGTGGCGTAATCGATGTTGGCCCGCAGCGTGTGCAGGGGCACCCGCCCCTCATGATAGCCCTCGACGCGCGCGATCTCGGCGCCGCCCAGACGACCACTGCACTTGACCTTGATGCCTTCCGCGCCCATCCGCATCGCACTCTGCACGGCACGCTTCATTGCGCGCCGGAACGAGATGCGCTGCGCCAACTGCGCCGAGATGTTGTCGGCCACCAACTGCGCCTCAATCTCCGGGCGCTTGATCTCCTCGACATTCACCCCGACTTCCTTCCCGGTCAGCTGCTGGAGCTCGTTCTTCAGCTCCTCCACCGCCTGACCCTTCTTCCCGATGACGACACCCGGACGCCCGGTGTGGATCGTCACCACCACCTTCCCCGGCTTCCGCTCGATCGTGATGTCGCTGATCGCGGCACCCGAGAGACGCGCCTTCAGATACTTGCGGAGGAGCTCATCCTCCTGCAACAGCGCCGGAAAGTCCTTCTTGGCATACCACTTCGAACGCCACGTCTTCGAGACGCCGAGGCGAAAGCCGATCGGATTGGTCTTCTGTCCCATTATCGCCCTTCCTTCTCGGACACGATGATGTCGATGTGGCTCGTGCGCTTGTGAACCGGAGTGGCACGTCCCATCGCCGCGGGGGTGAAGCGCTTGAGCTTCGGTCCCTCGTTCACGATGGCGTGCGTCACATACAACGCGTCGACGTCGAGCGAGCTGTTCGCGTTCCGCGCCGCCTGCTCGGCGTTCGCGATCGCACTCCGCAGCACCTTCTCGATCTGCTTCGCCGCGTGCTTCTTGCTGAACTTCAGGAGAGCGAGCGCCTCATTGACGTTCATCCCCCGCACCTGGTCGATCACCAAGCGCATCTTGTACGGCGACTGACGCGCCGTACGCTGGATCGCGCGTGCTCCGGCCATGGGTTACTTGCCTCCCTTGCCGGCCGGCGCCTTGGCCGGTGCCGCCGACACCGCCGGCTTCGCCGCGGCGCCCGCTGCCGTATGACCACGGAACAAACGCGTCGGCGAGAACTCGCCCAGCTTGTGTCCCACCATGTTCTCCGTCACGTAGACCGGAATGAACTTGTTGCCGTTGTGCACCCCGAACGTGTGCCCGACGAAATCCGGCAACACCGTGCTGGCGCGCGACCAGGTCTTGATGACCTTCTTCTCGTTGCGGGCGTTCATGCCCTGGACGCGCTTCATCAAGCTGTCCTGGACGAATGGGCCCTTCTTGATGCTTCTCGCCATAGTCTCGTATCCCGGTTACTGGGTCGCCTTGCCGCGCTTCCGTCCGCGCACGATCAGGCGCTGCGACGGCTTCTTCTTGTTACGCGTCTTGACGCCTTCCTTCTTGCCCCACGGACTCACCACGTTGCGACCACCGCGCGTACGACCGCCGTGCGGGTGATCCACGGGGTTCATGACTTCACCGCGGACCTTCGGACGCTTGCCCGCCCAACGGCTCGCTCCGGCCTTGCCGGCCGACTTGAGCTCGTGCTCCGCGTTCCCGACCTCACCGATCGTGGCCAAGCAGGTGCCGTGCACCATGCGCATCTCCGACGACGCCATGCGCAACGTCACATACTCCCCTTCCTTCGCCACCACCTGCACGCTCGTGCCGGCCGAACGCGCCATCTGCGCACCCTTCTTCGGCGTGATCTCCACGCAATGCACCGCGGTACCGAGCGGGACTTCCTTCAGCGGCAGCGCGTTGCCGTTGCGCACGTCGGCGCCCGGCCCCGACACCACCGTGTCGCCCTGCTTCAGCCCCTTCGGGTGGATGATGTAGCGCTTCTCCCCGTCGGCGTACTCGATCAGCGCGATCCGGGCCGACCGGTTGGGATCGTATTCGATCTCCTTCACCGTGCCGACCACCCCGAACTTGTTGCGCTTGAAGTCGATGATGCGGTACATCTGCTTGTGACCACCACCGATGCGGCGCATCGCGATGTGGCCATGATTGTCACGCCCGCCACTCTTCGGCTTCGGCTCGACCAACGACTTCTCAGGCGTCGAACGCGTGATCGTGTCGAAGTCCGAAACCGAGCGGAAACGCGAGCTCTTGGTGACCGGCTTGAACTGACGGATACCCATATGCCTCAGCCCTCAAAGATCTCGATCGTGTCGCCGGCCTTCAGCGTCACGATGGCCTTCTTCCAGCGCGGCCGGAGGCCGGAGCGGGTTCCCACGCGCTTCAACTTGCCGCGCTGCTGGGAGGTCCACACACCCGTCACCTTGACGCCGAACAGCGACTCGATCGCCTGCTTGATCGCCTGCTTGTTCGCGTCCGGATGCACTTCGAAGGTGTACTCGCCACGATCCTGGTAAGCCGCCGAGCTCTTCTCGGTGACGATCGGGCGCACGATGGTACGGAGGAGCGTTGCCATTGATTACTTCCCCTTCTTCTTGGCCGCCGGCTTCGCGGCGGTCTTCTTGGGCGCCGCAGCCTTCTCGGCCTTCGGCGCAGCGGCCTTCTTCTTCGCCGCCGGAGCCTTCTCAGCCTTTTCGGCCTTCGGCGCAGCGGCCTTCTTCTTCGCAGGAGCCTTCGCCGCCGGCGCCGCCTTCGTCTCCGCCTTCGGCGCCGCCTTGCGGACCTTCACCTTCGCCACCTCCTTCTCGGCGATCGGCGCAAGCGCCTCACCCAGAGCGGCCGACTCCACCAGCACCGTGTGCGACCACAAAATGTGGTACGTCGAGACGTCGCTGTACGGCATCACGTGCACGTTCGGCAGGTTGCGGCCGGAGAGGAACACGTTCGACTTCACCCCGTCGGTGAGCACCAGCACCTTCTTGCCGGTGAGCTCGAGACGGGCGAGCAACTGCAGCATCCGCGAGGTCTTCGGCGCGTCCCACTGGAACGCGTCGATCACGTGCAGCGCCCCTTCACCCGCACGCGCATTCAACGCGCTCTTGCGGGCCAACGCGCGCACCTGCCGCGGCACCGTCTCCGTGTACTTGCGCGGACGCGGACCGAACACCGTACCGCCGCCGACCCAGACGGGTGAACGCGTCGAGCCCGAACGGGCGCGGCCGGTCCCCTTCTGCTTCCACGGCTTCTGGTTGCCGCCGATCACTTCGCCACGCGTCTTCGTGCTGTGCGTGCCCTGGCGCTGGTTGGCCAAGTACGCCTTCACGGCCTGGTGCATGACGGGAACATTCACCGTCCCGTCGAACACCGTGCCCGGAAGGGACATACGGTCGCGCGGCGTTCCCTGAGCGGTGAACGCGGCTGCGTCGAGGTTCATGGTATCAGCCATCGGTTAACCCTGCTTGCGGACGAGGACGATCCCGTTCTTCGGACCGGCGACCGAGCCGCGGATGTAGATCAGGTTGCGCTCCGCGTCGATCTTCTCCACGCGAAGGTGCGTCTGCGTGACGCGCTCGGCACCGTAGTGGCCCGGCATCTTCTTGCCCTTGATGACGCGCGACGGGTCCGTGCCAGGTCCGATCGAGCCCGGACGGCGATGCTTCGTGTTGCCGTGCGTGTTCGGACCACCGCCGAAACTCCAGCGCTTCACGACACCCTGGAACCCGCGGCCCTTCGAGGTGCCGGTCACCTTGACCGTGTCCCCTTCGGCAAACACGCCGACCGTGATCACGTCACCGACCTTGTACGACGGCACCTCGGGGTTCTTCCCCGGCGCGTCGTCGAGACGGAACGAACGGAGGACCGCCGGCGCCGCCGACAAGCCGGCCTTGGCCGCATGTCCGAGCTCCGCCGCGGCCGCGCGATTCCCCTTGGGAGTCCGCTCGCCCTTCTTCGAGTCGCGCGCCGTGCGCTGCGACTCGAAACCAAGTTCGATGGAATCGAAGCCCGCCACCTCCTTCGTCATCACCTTCGTGACGGGATTCGGAGCGGCCTCCACCACCGTGCACGGGATCTGCTGCCCCGCCGCATTGAAGATCTGGGTCATCCCCAGCTTTCTGCCGATAATGCCGATCATTGTTTCCTCATGGCGTAGTCACGGCCCGGTCCCACCGTCACCGGATGGCTGCCGTTGGACTGTGGCGTGCCGCGCGACCGATGCGGGGACGACTCCCCGACGACATTCGCGCGCGGTACGTCTGCTAGGTGCTACTGAACCTTGATCTCGACGTCCACACCGGCCGGCAGATCGAGCTTCGTCAGCGCGTCCACCGTCTGGGCACGGGAATCGAGAATGTCGATCACCCGCTTGTGCGTCTTCAACTCGAACTGCTCACGCGACTTCTTGTCGACGTGCGGGGACCGCAACACGGTCCAACGCTGCGTCTTCGTCGGGAGCGGAATCGGCCCCGACACCTGCGCCCCGGTCTTCTCGGCCGTACGCACGATGTCACCCGCGGCCTGATCGATCACCGCATGGTCGAACGCCTTCAAACGGATACGGATTCTGCCAGCCATGTTACTCTCAGTGAAGAGACCCGCCCGGCGCCGCCGTTGCGACGGCGCCGGTAGGTCCGGTTCCGCTTACGCGAGGATCTTCGTCACGACGCCAGCGCCCACCGTGCGTCCGCCCTCGCGGATCGCGAAGCGCAGCGACTCTTCCATGGCGATCGGCGTGATCAGCTCGATGGTCATCTGGATGTTGTCACCCGGCATCACCATCTCCGTGCCGGCCGGGAGCTCGATCGAGCCCGTCACGTCCGTCGTGCGGAAATAGAACTGCGGGCGGTACCCCTTGAAGAACGGCGTGTGGCGACCGCCCTCGTCCTTCGTCAGCACGTACACCTCGGCCTCGCACTTCGTGTGCGGAGGGATCGACCCCGGCTTCGCCAACACCATGCCGCGCTCGATGTCCTTCTTGTCCACGCCGCGGAGCAGCAGACCGACGTTGTCACCGGCCTGGCCGTCATCCAGCAGCTTGCGGAACATTTCGACGCCGGTAACGACCGACTTCTTGTCCGAGTGGAAACCGACAAGGGCGATTTCCTCGCCCACCTTGATCTTGCCACGCTCGATACGGCCCGTCGCCACCGTACCACGGCCGGTGATCGAGAACACGTCCTCGACCGGCATCAGGAACGGCTTGTCGACTTCGCGCGTCGGCTCCGGGATGTACGTGTCCAGCGCGTCGTAGAGCTCCTTGATCTTCGCCACCCAGGCCGCATCGCCTTCGATCGCCTTGATCGCCGCACCACGCACGACCGGGGCGTTGTCGCCGTCGAAGCCGTACTTGGAGAGCAGTTCGCGCACTTCGAGCTCGACGAGATCCAGCAACTCCGCGTCCTCGACGAGGTCGCACTTGTTGAGGAACACGACGATCTTCGGCACGTTCACCTGCTTCGCGAGCAGGATGTGCTCGCGCGTCTGCGGCATCGGGCCGTCGACCGCGCTCACCACGAGGATCGCGCCGTCCATCTGCGCCGCGCCGGTGATCATGTTCTTGACGTAGTCCGCGTGGCCCGGGCAGTCGACGTGCGCGTAGTGACGGTTCTCCGTCTCGTACTCGACGTGCGACGTGGCGATCGTCAGGATCTTCGTGGGGTCACGACGGCCCTGCGACTCGGACGCCTTCGCGACCTGGTCGTACGCGACGTACTTCGTGCCGTAGCCGAGGTCGGCCGACACCTTCGTCAGCGCCGCGGTGGTCGTCGTCTTGCCGTGGTCCACGTGACCGATCGTTCCGACGTTCACGTGCGGCTTATTGCGCTCGAACTTTGCCTTGGCCATTGTCGAATCCTGCTGCTGGTTGGTTGATGGAAACCGGTGATACTGCGCTTGAAAATCCCCTGCCCTCCCGTGCCCTGCTTATGCCTTCACCTTCGCAATGATCTCTTCCGCCTTCGCCTTCGGCACTTCTTCATAGTGCGCGAACTCCATCGAGTACACCGCGCGCCCCTGCGACATCGAGCGGAGCTTCGTCGAGTACCCGAACATCTCGCTGAGCGGAACGCTCGCCGAGATGACCTGCGCCTCGCCACGCTGCGTCATGCCGCCGATCCTGCCGCGACGCGAGGAGATGTCACCGAGCACGTCGCCCATATACGTCTCCGGCGACACGACTTCCACGTTCATCACCGGCTCGAGCAGCACCGGGGACGCCAACCGCACGCCCTCCTTCACCGCCATCGACCCCGCGATCTTGAACGCCATTTCGCTCGAGTCGACGTCATGGTACGAGCCGTAGACCAGCTCGACCTTCACGTCCACCATCGGGTAACCGGCGTAGATGCCGTTCTCGAGCGCTTCCTTGATGCCCGCTTCCACCGGCTTGATGAACTCACGCGGGATCACGCCGCCCACGATCTTGTCCTCGAACACGAAGCCCTGCCCCTGATCGGCCGGCATGATGTTGATGACCACGTGGCCGTACTGCCCCTTGCCGCCCGACTGGCGGACGAACTTTCCCTCGACCTTCTGCACGCTCTTGCGGATCGTCTCGCGGTACGCCACCTGCGGGCGGCCCACGTTCGCATCGACCTTGAACTCGCGCATCATGCGGTCGACGATGATCTCCAGGTGCAACTCGCCCATCCCCGAAATGATCGTCTGGCCGGTCTCGGCGTCCGAATGCACGCGGAACGTCGGGTCTTCCTCAGCCAACTTGTTCAACGCGATCGCCAGCTTGTCCTGGTCGGCCTTGGTCTTCGGCTCGATCGCCACGTCGATCACGGGGTTCGGGAACTTCATCGCCTCGAGGATGATCGGACGCTCCTCATCGGCCATCGTGTCGCCGGTGCGGGTGTCCTTGAGGCCGATCGCGGCGGCGATGTCGCCGGCGCGCACTTCCTCGATCTCCTCACGCTTGTTCGCGTGCATCTGGAGCAGACGCCCGACGCGCTCGCGCTTGTCCTTCGACGCGTTGTAGACGTACGAGCCGGCCTTGATCGTCCCCGAGTAGCACCGGAAGAACGTCAGCTTCCCGACGAACGGATCGGTCGCGATCTTGAACGCGAGCGCGGCGAACGGCGCATCGTCACTCACTTCGCGCGTCTCGAACGTCGCGTCGTGGCTCGGGAGGTGTCCCTGGATCGCGGGCACGTCGAGCGGTGACGGCAGATAGTCGATGACGGCGTCGAGCAGCGCCTGCACCCCCTTGTTCTTGAACGAGGCGCCGCAGAGCACGGGGATGAACTTCATCTTGATCGTCGCCGCGCGGATCGCGTGACGGATCTCCTCGACCGTCAGCTCCACGCCGCTGAAGTACTTCTCGATCAGCTCGTCGTCGTGCTGCACCGCGGCTTCCACGAGCTCATGGCGCGCCTTTTCGACGATCTCCTTCATGTCGTCGGGCACGTCCACCACCGTGAACGTCTTGCCGAGCGTCGCTTCGTCGAAGATGTACTGCTTGCGCTCGATCAGGTCGATGTGGCCGGTGAACAATTCACCGGAGCCAACCGGCAGCTGCAGCGGATACGCGTCCTTCGAGAGGCGGTCCTTGATCATCGACATGCAACGATCGAAGTTCGCACCCACGCGGTCCATCTTGTTCGAGAAGATGAGACGCGGCACGAGATAGCGGTCGGCCTGGCGCCACACCGTCTCCGTCTGCGGCTCCACACCGGCCACGGAGTCGAGCAACGCGACCGCGCCGTCGAGCACGCGGAGCGAGCGCTCCACTTCGACGGTGAAGTCCACGTGGCCCGGCGTGTCGATGATGTTGATGCGGTACTCGGGGCCCGTCTGATTGCCGATCACATGGCTGTCGCCCGCGCGCTTCCAGAAGCAGGTCGTGGCGGCCGAGGTGATCGTGATGCCGCGCTCCTGCTCCTGCTCCATCCAGTCCATCGTGGCCGCACCATCATGCACCTCGCCGATCTTGTGCGACTTTCCCGTGTAGTACAGGATGCGCTCAGTCGTCGTGGTCTTCCCGGCATCGATGTGGGCCATGATGCCGATATTGCGATAGTACTTCAGTTCGGTTTCGCGAGCCATCGTAATCGAAATCCCGTATTTGCGTCGTTCGCGGCAGACTGTCCCGTCGCGAGGTAGGGGTACTCGTCTTCACGCCTTCGGCCCAACAGCGCCCCCGAGCCTCCGGGAGCAAAAATGCGGCTGGACCAGTCACCCTGATCGCGCGCAACATGAGCATCGCTGCGACGGCAGGATTGGTATCCATCCGCTCTCGCCGGGTACATTCGCCACTGTTGCGCGAACGGGGACCCTCGGCGCGCCGGAAGTGGCAACGGCAATCGTGAGCAACAGCTCCCACGATTCCTTCCGACGTCGAATTGTCCTGCGTTGCTTTTCGGGAACCTCGGTGTCCGCACAGAGCGGAAACGTTCGGTAGACTGATCCCACAATCCCCGCGCGTGCACGTACACCATCCGCACGTTGGCGAGCCCATAAGTCCCGGTACGCAGTTCACCGGTTTTGCTCAGGCGCGAGTCACTTTTTGCCAGAGCCTTGGTAAGATAGCGCGAGCGGCCCTTAAGTCAACCGCTGGGGGACCCCAGCCTTCCGGGATCCTCCGAACGGCTCAGGCCTCCTCTAAATGAAACAGGGCGCCGCCCATCCGGACGGCGCCCCTTCTCCCCCCTTCCTGCGTCAGGCTTCGCTGACCGCCCCGCCCGACGCCTCGCTCCCCCAGGACAGCGAGCCGCTGGTCCCATCGCGGGCTGGAACCGCCCGCAACGTCGAGACCTCAAGGTCCACGGCGCGGAGCGCCACTTCGGAGTTGTACAGAATCTCTTCGATGCGAGCGGGCGTCATGGCAATCTCAGTAAGGACAAAGGAAAACAGATGACGACTAGAGGTCGCCGGACTTCAGGATCGCACGAGCGACCGAGTCCAGGACCGCCGTGGAGTCGTAGGCCTTCTGGTTGACCCGCTGGCGGATCTCCGCCAACCGCGCGGTGTTCGCGGCATCGCCCTTCGACATGGCGAGCCCCTCGGCCGAGAGGGTGACGGCATCGCGCGCGGGCGCACGAGTGGCCGCAACGGGAGACGCCACCGACGGCGCGCTCGGCTTGGCCGTTTCGCGGTTGACGGTGTTGGCGGCGAGCTTTGACGCTTGGGTGCCGATGTTTCCGATCTTCATTCGATGTTTCCTCCTGTACCAGCAATATCGACACGCGGCGTGAAAACTTTAGCGGCCGCTCAGCATGACGGTCCGATTGGCGCGCTAGTAACGGACTTCGAAACTTCTTGCATGATCCGCGCCAGCGCCACTGGAGGCGGCCATGACCCCGTCCAGGGGGAAGGCCGCACCGGCTCCGGGCGACGAAGCCAAAGCGACCGCAGCCTGTTCACGCACATTCGAGGCTCGGGCACGCGCGGCTCGCAACATCGCCGGTTGACGGCTGACCTGCGTCGTGGCGAGCGCGATCATATCCGCCACGGACCAGCTGGGTTGCTCCGCCGGCCCGCGATCCCCTCCGGTCCCCGTGACCGACGAACCAGCCGACGCGCTGAGATCCGGACTGGCGTCCGAGAGGGTCGCAAGCATCACGAGCCCACCCCAACGCGCCCCGGGCGGCACCTGTCGCCGATATATCTTCACTTCGTCAGCCGGAGGTAGGACCGGCTGGACGGGGCGCCGGGAGGGGCGACGGGATGAACACCAGGCTGTCCGCTCAGCGGGGACCGGGCCTGATCCACCGCCTTGGCCGGCAAGGCCGTGTACGTGGAGGCAACAGCCTCGACCGCGTCAAGCGGGGCTTCACCGTTCGTCAAGCGTGCCTTCAGCTCGTCGAGTATGCGTTGGAGTTCCTTCCCGAAATCGCCGGGCAGCGGCTTGGCACTCGGCGATTCTTGCCGCAGCGCCTCGCGAAGTGCCGGATAGTTGACCGTCAGGTGATCCGTCACACGCGCACCGACACGTACGTCGAGCGATGAAACCCGAACAGCGGCCGATGGCGGAGCGGTCGGCTTCACGAGCCGAGGCTGCGGCCGCACGTCGGCGTTCGCGGTTCGGATGAGAGTCATGGTGAAGGAATCCATGCCTGATATGTCGGCCCAATGCTTGCAAGACTTTAGGCATGCGGCGCAATCGGACCGCCGGAAGGGGGGCACATACATTTAATGCACGAACTATGGGTCGACTGGTGGAGTCCCCAGGGTGCTCCCGGTGTGGAGGATCGGCGCCGGTCAGGGGGGAGCGATTCGGTTTGGGGGCGGAGTTCCAGCGCCGTGGCACGAATCGTGCGGAAACCCCTGTCGAGGCGGCAGCTTTGTCCGCCACCACCCGTTGAGGGATGCTCCTGCGATGCGTGTCACGAACTTCAGCATCAGCGATTCCGCCGTTCTCAATCTGAGTGCGCTCCGCGGACAGGTCGACGCGGCGCAGCAGCAGATTTCGAGCGGCAAGCGCTTCACCGAGGCGTCGGCCGATCCGGCCGCCGCGCACGGCGTGATGCAGAATCAGAGCCAGTTACGGGCGGTCACCCAGTATCAACGCAACGTCGGACTCGCGACATCACGGGCGACCCTGGAAGAGTCCGCCCTGAATCAGTTGGGAGACATTCTGACGCGTGCGCGGGAACTCGGCATCGCACAGGCGACCGGAACCGCCAGCGCCAGCACCCGCAGTGCCGCCGGCACGGAGATCAGCCAGCTCCTGGCGCAGGCGGTGAACCTGGGCAACTCCAAGGATGGCGCCGACTATCTGTTCGGCGGCACCTCGTCCAGCACGGCACCCTACACCATCGATACCACCGGCGCCTCAGCGACTTTTGCCGTCTCCGGACAACCGACCGGCGTTCGCGCCGTCCAGATCGGAAGCGGACAGCAACTGACGCCGACGCACGATGGCGCCACCGTCTTCGGGACCAGCAGCGCCGGACCGTTGAAGACCCTGCAGGACATGGCCGCGGCCTTGGCTTCGAATGATGTGCCGCGTTTGCAGTCCCTGATCGGCGAGGCCAACGCGGCCTTCGACAAGGTCCAGAGCCAACTCGGCGAAGTCGGCGCGCGCGCGAGTCAGTTGCAACTCGCGGATTCCAACTTGTCCTCGCTCTCCCAGCAGCTGCAAGCATCGACGTCGACGCTGCAGGATGTGGATGTGGAAGCCGCCATCACCATGCTCACGTCACGACAGACGGCGTATCAGGCAGCGATGGCCGCGACGTCACGCATCCTCAATCTCTCACTCACCGACTACCTCAAATGAACGACATGCAATCTGACGTCACCATGCGGATGACGACGATCCAGTCGGAGTTGTTCGGCCCGCTCGCAGTGGCCGACGATGCGTTCGTGGACTTCCCCGCCGGCATCCCGGGATTCCCGACGTGCCAGCGCTGGGTGTTCATCACCGGTGCCAAGCAGGGGACGGCATGGCTGCAGTCGGTCGATCGCTCGGGGCTCGCCTTCCTGCTCGTGGATCCGTTCCTCGCCTTCGAAGGATACTCGGTGGAGCTGAGCGACTCGGATGTGCGTCGTCTCGATGCGGGACAGCCGAATGAAGTCGCGGTCTACGCGATCGTCACCTTGCCGGGACGTCCGGGCGAGCACGCGACGGCGAATCTGCAGGGCCCGTTGCTCTTGAATCACGGACGACGCCGCGGCATGCAACTCGTGCTCGGTGACGGCCCGTGGGGCATCCGCGAATCGTTGCCGGTGACGAAGATCGCGTAAGAGCGGCATGCGAGCGCCGTCGCAGTTCGGATCGCGACGCTCGAAGTTCAGCACGCGCTTTTCAGAAAATCCGACATCGGTCGATATAGAGTGAGTGAACGCAGGAGCAGTGAACGCAACTTCGAACGCGTGGCGAATCAGCGCTAAAGTTCGAGACGAGTCTGACGATAATGGACTCAGGAGGCGATGCACCGTGCATCGACTCACGAGGGAACGGATTCCCTCCAACACACACTAGGGAGCAAGACCATGCGCATCAACACGAACGTCAGTGCCCTCTCGGCGGCCCGCAACCTCACCAACACCCAGAACGCGGTTGCAGCCTCCACCCAGAAGCTCTCCTCGGGCTTCCGCATCACCCGCGCGGCCGATGACGCTGCCGGCCTCGGCACGGCGAACGTCCTGCGCTCGGACATCCGCGCCTACAACCAGGCCACGCGCAACGCGGAGCAGGCGAACTCGGTGTACAGCATCGCGGAAGGCGCCGCCTCGTCGGTGCAGACGATGCTGGAGCGCATGAAGGAGCTCGCGACGCAGGCCGCGTCGGACACGGTGGACAGCAACGGCCGCGGTCGCATCAACGACGAGTTCACGCAGCTCGCGGCGGAAATCGATCGCACGGTCAGCGGCACGAAGTTCCAGGGCGGCGCCCTGCTCGACGGCACCTACTCGGCGACCTTCCTCGTCGGCGCCTCGGGCGACTACACCGGCAACGACACCCTGGCGGTGGACGGCAGCAAGATGGATCTCTCGACGACCACGCTCGGCGTCGGCTCGTCCACGGTCGACACGCTCTCCAACGCGCAGTCCGCGCTGACCGCTCTCGACACCGCGATCGGCAAGGTCAACTCGGCCCTCGGGTACATCGGCGCCAGCCAGAGCCGCATGGAGAATGCGGTGGCGAACCTGAAGACCACCGTGCAGAACTACTCGGCCGCGGAAAGCACGATCCGCGACGTCGACATGGCTGACGAGATGGTGACCTTCTCGAAGAACAACATCCTCGCGCAGGCCGGCACCGCGATCCTCGCCCAGGCCAACCAGGCCGGCCAGGGCATCCTGAAGCTCCTCGGCTGATTCTGGCCAGTAGTCCGGAGTTCCATCACACGACGTCCCCGGGACCGAGCATGGTTCCGGGGGCGTCGTGCTCCTTCCCTTCGTTGGCCCTCACATGACATCACCCATCGGCTCATCCACGTCCTCGCCGGCCGGCTCCGTTCAAGGGCTCGCCAGCGGCGTGCAATGGCAATCGATGGTGGATCAGATCATGGCCGCGGAATCGGCACGTACGCTGAGCCCGGTGCAGAAACGTCAAGCGGCACTCCAGTCACAGAGCACCGCTTGGCATCAGTTCCAGAGCGTCGTCGGGCAGTTCAAGACCGCCGCCAGCGCGCTGCGCGATCCGAGTTCCTTCGACCTCTTCCAGGCCAAGGCTGCCAAGAGCGCATCGTCGAGTCGCGAACTCCTTGGCGTGTCGGCCACCACCGGGGCGGTCCCTGCCTCGTATTCGGTCGAAGTGATGTCGCTCGCCAAGGCGGAAAAGGTGAGTGGCAACGTGGTCGCCGATGCGACCGCCGCGCTCGGGCTGTCGGGTCAACTCTCGCTCGGCGGCCGCGCGGTCACCGTGTCCGCGACCGATTCGCTCACGAACCTGCGCGACAAGATCAACGCGGCCAACGCAGGGACCACGCCGAGCGGCGTGTCGGCGTCCCTGCTCTCGACGGGTGGCGGCGCGCGGCTCGTCCTCACCAGCGCGACCGCCGGTTCCTCCGGCGTCGAGATGCTGGATGATGGCAATGGCACGCTCCAAGCGCTCGGGCTGACCGACGGCACGACCGTCACGAATCGCTCGGCGTCCGGCGCGACGCAAACCAACCGGCTGTCGAGCAGCACGGCCGCGATCGCCACGCTCCTCGGAATCCCGTTGCCCGGCCCATCGAGTCTCCGGGTCAATGGCCAGGTGATCCACATCGACCTCTCCGTCGATTCGCTGGCCACCGTTGCGCAGAAGATCAACGCCGCCACCGGCGATGCCGGCTCAGCCTCGGTGAAAGCCGAGTCCTTGAGCGGCGGGTCCGTCTACCGGCTTACGACCACGGCGACGATCGACACGGATCCCTCCGATCCGTCCAACAGCACCGCGACGCTCGCCGCGCTCGGCTTCACCAAACCGGGACGCGCGGGGATCACGCAGGTGCTCGGCAGCGCCGCCACGTTCACCGACGCGGCGACCGGGGCGTTCGCCGATGCGGCCACCACGCTCGCGAACCTCGTCATGGATGGGACGTCGATGGCGTTGGCGACCGGTGATCGGATCGCGATCGGCGGCACCAGCGGCGACGGTTCGACCGTGAGCAAGAGCTTCACCGTGACGGCGACGAGCACCGTGGGTGATCTCCTCAGCGCCATCAATGGATCGGAGTCCGGCTACGGCGCGAACAGCCGTGCCGCCAACGCCGCCATCAGTGCGGGGCAGCTCACGCTGACGGATGGCGTCGCCGGTGATTCCCGGCTGTCCATGTCGCTGTCGGTGACGCATGCGTCCGGCGGGACGGGATCATTCGGGGCGATCTCGAGCAGCTACGGCACCACGGGGCGCAGCCGCCAACTGGTGGCGGGCGCGGATGCCCAGCTGATGATCGACGGGCAGTACGTGACGCGGGGCACCAACACCATCAGCGACGCCATCAGTGGCGTGACGCTTTCCTTGACCTCCGCCGAGCCGGGGACGGCTGTGGATGTGTCGATCGCGCGCGACCCCGATGCGATTGCCAAGACCCTGACAGATTTTGCGACCGCATACAACGCCGTGCGCACGTTCATCGATCGGAACGGGGCCGCCGGCGGACCACTCGCGAACAACAGCACCCTCCGCTCGATGGGCGCCTCGCTGACGTCGAGCCTGATCGGCAATGTCACCGGCTTGTCCGGCAGCTATCTCACGGCGGCCACCGCCGGACTGCAGCACGATTCGAAAGGCACGCTCTCGCTCGACGCCGCCACCCTGAAGGCCAAGCTCGCGACGAACTTCGACGACATCAAGCGCTTGTTCACGATGACGGGAACACCGTCGGATTCGGAAGTGTCATTCGTGAGCGCGCGCACCGCGGCCAAAGCGACGTCAGCCGGCGCGCCCTATCCGATCACTATTTCGCATGTCGCCACTCCGGCGGACGCGACCGGAGCGGCGCTGTCGACGTACGCGACGAGCGGCGCGGCCGACACGATGACCATCGCCGACAACTCGACGGGGCTGCATGGCGCGATCACCCTCTCGAATGGTGACTCGCTCGACAGCATCGTGCAGCGACTGAACGGCCTGTTCGGTGCGCAGCGGATGCGCCTCTCGGCGTCGCGCACGGCGGGCAGTCAACTTCGCATCGTCGGCAGCGATGCGGGGTCCGCGAGCGGATTCACGATCGGGTACACGCCGGGCGCCGGCGGCGACGGAACCGCTTCGCTCGGGCTCGCCGCCGGGACCTACGCCGGAACCGACGTGGTCGGCACGATCAACGGGGTGGCGGGGATCGGCCGAGGACAGTTCCTGACCGGTGCAAAGGGTGACGCGAGTGAAGGGGTGACGATCCAGTACACCGGGTCCGCGGTTCGCGCGGTGGGGACGCTGGCGCTGAGCCTGGGCGTCGGCGGGCAGCTCGCCTCGATCGCGGATTCGATCTCGGCGACGGGCACCGGCAGTGCTACCACGCAAGCGGACACGGCGGACACGCAGGCCAGTGCACTGGACAAGCGCATCGCGGACATCCAAACCCGACTCGATGCACGCAAGGCTGCCCTGACGAAGCAGTTCATCGCCATGGAATCCGCGATGTCCAAGGCGCAGAGCATGGGGAACGCGCTCAGCTCGCAGATCAACGCGCTTCAGAGTTCGTCGAAGTAGTCGATACTGTGAGAGACACCACAGGAGCCGACGCGTGAGCCACCCCGGGATGACCACCAACAAGTACCGCGAAACCGAGATCCTCTCCGCTGCTCCCGAGCGGTTGTTGATCATCACCTTTGACGGTCTCATCGCCGCGATGACGCGCGCGCGCGTCGCCGCCGCCGCCTCGCGGGCGGACGTGCTCTTGCCGGCGCTCGAGAAGTCCCGTGACATCCTCGGCGAATTGCTGGCGTCTCTCGACTTCAACCGTGGTGGCGCGATCGCGCGCCAGCTCTCGTCGATCTACGTCTTCCAACTCGGGCAGTTGCAGACCATGGGGATTGCCCCTGACGTGCGCCTGCTGGAGCGTCTCACCGCACAGATCCGGGAGTTGCGTGATGCCTTCGCCGAGATTGCGGCCCGCGCGCCGCAGATGGAAGTCGCATGAACCCCGTGGTGATCGCCGAAGATGCCGCGCTGCGTTTGCACGAAGCCGCCGATCTCTGCGACCGCGCCCGCGCCGAAGCCGAGGCGAGCGATGAGCAGTTGGCGCTTTCGCTGGAGCAGGCCGCCTCGGTGATCGAGTCGATCTCACCGGTGGCGATTCCCGCCGGCACGTCGGCGCGGCAACGGGTGGATGAGGCGTGCGCGCGCGCCCTGAAATCGCACGCGGCGTTGCTCACCACGATCGCCGAGCGGATGCAGAGCATACGTCGTGAGCTGGGTCAGCTGGGCCAGGCGACGTCTGCGACCTCGCGGTACACCGCTCGCCCCGCTGCGTCCCGTTCGCTCGTGGTGGATCGCATCGGCTGACGCGCGGCCGCGCCATCGGCGCGAGTACCGTTGCGGGTTCGACTCAGCCGCCGTCGCCCTTCCGGGCTCGACGGCGGTATTTCTTTTGTGCACGGGCCATGGCCGCGCGGAAGCGACGTTCGAATCCCTCCGGGGCGAACTCGCGGATGGCGGTCGCGCGCGCCGCCGCCCCCATCGTCCGCGCGAGGGCCGGGTCGACCAGCAGGCGTTCGGCGGCGCGACGCGCCTCGTCCGGGCTTCGGGCCACGAATCCGTCGACGCCGTCCGTGATCGGCGTCCCCGGGTGTGCGTTCGTGATCACGGGCAGCCCGGCCGCCATCGCCTCGCACATCGCCATGTTGAAGCCGTCCTCGTACGACGGATTCGCCGTGTGAACGTAGAACCGGTGTTCGGCGAACAGTCGCTTCAACGCCTCCCAGTTCTCCGCCGCTTCGACCCCGAGTTCGGGGTTGTGGCCCACCAGCGTGACCGGAAGTCCGTGAAAACTCTGGATGTGGAAGTCCCAATCCAGAAACACCTGTTTGGAGACCACGTGGTTGGCAACGCGCAACCCCGCAGCCCGCTCGTAGGTCGGGGGATAGTAGTCGGCGACGTCCGCGCTGTGACGGAGCGCGGTGCCTGGGACTCCCCAGGATCGCCCCTTCAGGTCAGTGACCGCCACGGCGTCCGCGCCCTGGAGGGCGAGATACTGTCGGAGGCGCTCCTGCATCGCTGCAGGGGAGATCTCCGCTCCTTGCTGGGCGATACGCCCTTCGATGGTCTCGTGGATGACCAGCAGCTTGGGGGCCGGGATCCGGGCCGTGTCGAGCAGATCCGTGATGTTGTGGCAGATTACGAGGTCCCATGGCCCCCCCTCGCCCGCCAACGCCTCGGGAAGACGCAGGGTTCGCGCACCGCGCGGAAGCGGCCGCATCCGCGTGTCCCATCCCGCGATACGTCGCCCAGGGAGGTCGACCACGAGGTGCAACTCCTCGTTGAGTCGATCCAACTGATGGATCCAGCCCTCGTGACAGTTGAGGACGAGCAGTCGCATGCGGGGAGTGGGGAGATACCGGAGACTCGGCTTCTGTATTTTGCCCTTCTCCGGCGTTAGCTTGCAAGGTTCACGCCAGACTTCCGTCAACCAGACCGCATGGCCACGATCCTCTTCGTCGACGATGAACCATCGGTCGACATGATCATCGAAGACACGCTGCAGCGCGCGGGGCATCAGACCGTGGGGTGCCGGAACGTCGGCGAAGCGCTTCAGGTGTTGGCACGCGGCGACATCGATCTCATCATCTCCGACTACCGCATGCCGGGGATCTCGGGGATCGAGTTCTTGGGCATCCTGGCGCGGGACGGGATCGACGTCCCGCTGATCATGCTCACGGGCTACGCCAGCATCGAGCACGCGGTCTCGAGCATCAAGGCGGGGGCGGTCGACTACATCACCAAGCCGGTGCGCCCCCAGCAACTGCAGTTCTCCGTGGACCAGGCCTTGGAATTCGTGCGGCTGCGCCGTGAGAATGAGGCGCTTCGCCGGGAGGTGAACGAGTTCCGGAGTGAGCGGCATATCATCGGCGAGAGCGCAGCCATCCGGCGGGTGCTCCAGACGGTGACCATGGCCGCCCCGACCCGCGCGACCGTCTTGTTGCAAGGGGAGAGCGGCACGGGCAAGGAGTTGTTCGCGCGTGCGGTGCACGATCAGAGCAACCGGCGTGACCATCCCTTCATCCAGCTCAACTGCGCCGCATTGCCGGAGGGACTGATCGAGAGCGCCCTGTTCGGCCACGAGAAGGGCGCGTTCACCGGGGCGGTCAAACGGGTGGAAGGGGCGTTCGAGCGCGCCCACCGAGGCACGCTGCTTCTCGACGAAATCAGCGAGATGCGACTCGATCTCCAGGCGAAACTGCTGCGCGTTCTGCAGGAGCAGGAGTTCGAGCGTGTCGGTGGCACCGTGCCGATTCGCGTGGACGTGCGCATCATCGCGACCACGAACCGGGATCTGGCCTCGGAGGTCGAAGCCGGCACCTTCCGGCGCGACTTGTACTACCGCCTTGGCGTGATCCCGATCCTCATTCCACCGCTCCGCGAGCGCAAGGAAGACATCGCCATCCTCGCGCAGCGCTTCGCGGTGCGCACGGCGAGCGAGATCGGAAAGAACATCACCGGGATCGCGCCGGAGGCCATCCAGCTGTTGCAATCGATGGATTGGGCGGGCAACGTGCGCGAGTTGCAGCACGCCGTGGAGCGCGCCGTCATTTTCACGGCGGACGGAATCGTCCAAGCCCACGCCTTCGATGCGAGTCGGTACGGCCTCACGCCGGCCAGCAGCTCGGCGGTCAGCCCGTCAGCTCCGGCGTTGCTCCCTCCGGCGTTGCTCCCTCCGTCCGCCGACGCGGGCTCGCCCGTTTCCCTCGCCCTTCGGTCGCTCAATGTGGACGAGGCAGAGAAACAGCTCATCGCGCGGGCACTGGAGGCGGCGGAGGGGAATCGCACCAAGGCCGCCGAGTTGCTCGGCATCAGTGTTCGGACCCTGCGCAACAAGCTCAACACCCCAGAGAAAGACGACTAACCGTTGAGAGAAATATCTCGGGTTCGCCAAGGGGCGGCACAATGTGCCGCCCCTTCTGCATCCGACAGGGTCAAACGGTCGAATGATCGAGTACCCGGCGAAACCCGCTAAGAATCTGCGAAATAACAAGTTAGAAGCGTAATCCGGCAGTTGAACCGACGGCCGAAATGCCGTGGCACCACAGTTGCATATGGAGTCCCCGTCACCCTCCGGAGCAACTCGTGTCAGTCGGCTTCATCGGCAGGACCTCGATGGCCAATCAGCTGAAGTCAGCGCTCGACGTGAGCGCCGCGCGCTCGCGTGGCATCGCCGACCGCGTTGCGCAGGCGTCGGCCCAGAATGCGCAGTTTTCCATTCCCGGCCAGCCAGCCGCGCAGGGTGCACCGATCGACCTTGAGACGGAAATGGTCAGCCTCGCGGACGAACAGCTCCGCTATGAGGCGACCGCCAAGTTGCTCGAGAAGACCTACTCTGGGCTGCGCGAAGCCCTGCGGGAGAAGTAAGCCATGCCCGGCCCGATCAATCCCACCGGTAACAGCTCGTCGCAGCGCCCGATGTTCCGGACGCTCGGCATCGCCTCGAGCGGCCTGTTCGCGCAGCGTCTCCGGATGGAGACGATCGCGACGAACATCGCGAACGCTGAAACGACTCGGACCGAAGGCGGCGGACCGTACCGCCGTCGCTTGGTGGAGATGACGGCCGCGGCTGACACCGGAGTCGCCCATGCGGGCCCGAACGATGCCGCAGCGCTGGCGCAGGGCCGCGGCGCGGCCGCCGCCGCTCTGGCCAGTGCGGATGTCACACTGGCCGATGCTACCGGTCGGGATGTGCCCGCGGGCGGCGTGAAGGTCACGGGCATTGTTGAAGATGCCACTGAAGGGCCGCTGGTGTACGACCCGAGCCACCCGGATGCCAACACCGACGGCTACGTCCGGTATCCGAACGTGCGCGTGACCGATGAGATCGTCGACCTCATGGATGCCAAGCGCATCTATGAGGCGAATGCCACCGTGTTCCAGGCGGCGAAGTCGATGCTTCGCCGCGCCATCGATATCTGAGGATCGCCATTCCATGAGCATCAACGCCCTGACCAACTCCGCCTCCTCGCTGCTCGCGCCGCGCCCGGATACCGCCGCCAACAGCGGCGTCGGTACCCCGGCACGCGCGAACGGCGCCAATGGCGCGAATACCCTGGCCACCGCGCTCACCAATGGCAGCGCCAAGGACGCCTCCACGGCGTCGGCGGCTCCGACGCTCGGTGCGCGGGCGCCGGAAGGGACGGACCCGGGGCTGTGGAGCGTGCTGACTTCGGAGGAACGGAACTTCTTTGCGCGGACGGTGACGTCCGGTCCGCTGACCTACAGCCGCGTGATGCTGAGCGGTGCCCGGGCCACGCCGGCGCCCGCCGCCCGTGGCGGTCGTATCGACATTCGGGCCTGATCATGAGCGATCCGATTGGCGCTGCGGTGTCGCGCTTCACACAGTCTCTTTCGAACTCCGGCCTCGGTCAGGGGTTGTCGGTCCCGGGGGCGAACCAGGGGATCGGTGCCGGCCGTTTGGGCGGTGGTGACTCCGCCGCCCGTCAGATTCCGGTCGCGGATGGTCCGTCGTTCGGCGATACCCTGAAGAAAGCGATCAATGACGTCTCCGCGCAGCAGGACAAGGCGTCCGACACCTTGGGCGCGTTCCTGCGCGGCGAGAATGTCGAACTGCATCAGGTGATGGCCGCGACGGAAGAAGCGCAGATCTCGTTGCAGATGCTCATTGAAGTGCGCAACAAGTTCACGGACGCCTACAAGTCCCTCGCGAACATGCAGGGCTGATCGTCATGCTGCCTGATCTCCTGCAGAAGCTAGGTGGTCCCCGCCGCGTGATGATCGGTGCCGTTGGGCTGGTCGTGGCGGGCGTCATCCTGGTCATTTCCCGTGTGGCGACGGAGCCCACCTGGGTACCGGCCGTGACGGGGGTACCGCTGCAGAGCGCGTCCGAACTCACCGACCGGCTTGATCAGGCGGGCATCAAGTACAAGCTCGACCGTGGCGGCGCGGAGATCCTGGTCGCGCAGACGGACTTGCCGCGTGCCCGCGTGACGCTGGCGAAAGACGGGCTGCCGGGCGGAAATCGCCCGGGCTTGGAGATCTTCGATCGACCGTCGTGGGGCTGGAATGACTTCACGCAGCGCGTGAACTATCGCCGGGCGTTGGAAGGGGAGTTGGAGCGTACCATCGGCCGGATGCGCGGCATCGAGCGCGCCGAAGTGCATATCGCCATTTCGGATCAAGGGGGCTTTCGCGCCGCCAATGAGCGGCCGGCGACGGCGTCGGTCCTCATCGCCCTGAAGGACGCCTCACAGCCGGGACAGGACATCGTCCAGGGGATCGCGCACCTCGTGTCCTCGAGCGTGGACGGACTGAGCGCGGAGAACGTCAGCATCCACGACGAGACGGGCAAGCAGTGGTCCGAGCCGGCCGACGGATCGGGCGCGGGTCTCACCAGCCGCCAGCTCCGCGTCCAGCAGGACGTGGAGAAGTATCTGGAGCGCAAAGCTTCCGATCTCGTGTCGCAAGTCGTGGGACCGGGGAACAGCCGGGTCCAGGTCGCGGCCGCGATCAACTTCGACAAGATCGAGCGTACCACGCTCTCCGTCGATCCCGACAAGCAGGCGCTCGCGTCGGAGACGAAGGCCGAGATCGTCCCGGGCGCCCAAGGCGGCGCGGGGTCGACCAACGTGAACAGCAGCTACGAGAACACGAAAAGCACGGAGATCTTCAGTGGCGCGATCGGCAACATCCGCCGCCTGACGGTCGCGGTGCTCGTCGCCGACGCACCGGTGCCCAGCACGGGCCCGACCGATACGATCCCGCGCTACACGCCGCGCTCTCCCGAGGAGCTCGCCCGCTTGGAGACGCTCGTGCGCAGCGCACTCGGCGCGGACTCGACGCGCGGCGACGCCGTGAGCGTGGTGAGCCTGCCGATGCCAGTGCAACGGGCGAAGCCGTCGGTACCGCCGGTTCCGACGTTCGCCGAGAAGATGCAACCGTTCGAACGCCCGGCGCTGACCGTGGTCGGCCTTCTCTTGGCGTTCGGCATGGGGATGATGGCCTTGCGTTCGCTCCGCACGCCGGCCGCGGTGCCGATCGCGGCGACGTTGGCGCTCGCCCCGGCGGAACCCGCGCCCGCGCTCGTGCGCCAGCCCCCCCCGCGTCCGGTGGACATACCGGCCTATTCGTTCCCCATCGCCGACACGCAGATCCGTGACCGTGTCGTCCAGACCGTTGATGAGAACCCTGATGCGGCCGCGCGCTTGGTGAAGTCGTGGCTCAAGGATTCGTGAGGTCGATGCGCGCCAACACGGCCTTCGCCACGCTCGCGGACGAGCAGACCTTCTCGGGACGGCAGAAAGCCGCCATCCTCTGCATGGCGCTGGGCGCCGAGGGCGCCGCCAAGATCACGCAGAAGTTGTCGCCTGAGGAAGCCGAGGCCATCTCGTTCGAGATCGCGCGCATGGATCGTCTCGCGCCCGAAGAGGCCGAAGGCGTGCTGTTGGAGTGGATCGAGACCTCCGTCGCCTCCCAAGCGTTGAACTCCGGGGGCGTGGACTACGCCCGTGAGATTCTCGAGAAGGCGTTCACGACACAGAAGGCGCAGCAGATCCTGAAGCGGGTCGTGAGTCAGCTGGCGGACTCCACCGGATTGCGGCGTCTGCGGAACGCCGATCCGCAGCAGGTCGCGACGATGTTCCGCAATGAGCATCCGCAGACGGTCGCCATGATCCTGGCGCATCTGATGCCGCAGCAGGCGGCCGCGGTGCTCAAGGAAATCGACCCGACCAATGCGGCGGACATCGCGTTCCGCATGGCCAAGATGGAAAAGGTCTCGCCGGAGATGCTGCAGCTCATCGAGCGATCCCTCGGATCGGACACCGACCTCAATATCCAGCAGGGCATGTCGGCGGCCGGTGGCCCGGCCGCGGTGGCGGCGGTGCTCAACCTGATGCAGGGCACCATGGAGAAGGAGATCCTCGCGCAGGTCGCCGCCCGGGACCTCACCCTCTCCGAGCAGATCAAGCACCTGATGTTCGTGTTCGAAGATGTCATCGGCCTCGACGACCGCTCGGTGCAGCGCATCTTGCGCGACATCGACAACAAGACCCTCGCTCTGGCGCTCAAGGGGGCCAGCGCGGAACTGAAGACCCGGATCATCGGCCAGATGTCGCAGCGCGCGTCCCGGGCGTTGGCCGACGAGATGGAAATGCTCGGACCGGTCCGCATGCGGGATGTCGAAGCGGCGCAGATGGGAATCGTTGCGCAGATCCGTACGCTCGAGGAGGCCGGAGAAATCGTGCTGGGCGCCAGCGCCGACGACCTTGTCGCGTAACCCGTCGGCTCGGAAATCCGCGCCCAGCGCGTGGTCGCTCGACGACTTCGGCGCCTTCCGAAAGGAAACTGCCGCGGAAGCCCCCGTCGATCCCGGGCCGTCGGCCCAGGAACTCGCGATCGAGGAGGCGTGGCAGGCCGGGTATCAGGCCGGGCGTCTGGAAGGAGAGATGGCCGAACAGGCGCGCTTGGCCCCGACCTTGCGCGCCGCGTCCGACGCGATCGACGACATCCGGGCCTCCGAGGAACGGTGGCAGGGTGCGATCGAGGAGAACATCATCGCCCTCGCGACCGCGATCGCCCGGCACTTGGTGGATCGCGAGATGGAAACGGACGTCACCGTCGTCTCCTCGCTGATCGAGCGGGCGCTCGAAGCCTTCCCGATCGACCAGCCGGTGCGCGTCCGCGTCAACCCGCGCGACCTGACGGTGATCGAGTCGCTCTCCGCCCACGACCATCCGTTGCCCGGGGCCGCGCGCGGCAACAACGCCCGCTGGATCGCCGATGCGCGCATCGCACCGGGAGGCGCGATGGTCGAAGGCCGTGAGCGCATCGTCGACGCGCGCGTCGACAGCGCGCTGGAGCGCATCTACCGCCGCCTGACCTACACCGGTGCCTGAGCTCCTCGTCCGCCGCGTCGGGGAGATGCCCCGCTTCGCCACCAACGGTCGCGTCATTCGCGTGACCGGGCTCGTCGTGGAGGTTGCCGGCCTCGACCTGGGGCTCGGCGAGATCTGTCAGCTCTCGTCGTTCACGGACGGTCGCACCGTGCTGGCCGAAGTCTGCGGCTTCGACAGCGACCGCCTGCTCCTGATGTCGCTCGGCGAACTCGACGGCATCCATCCCGGCGCCATGGTGACGCCGCTCGGACGGTCCTTCGGCATCGAAGTGGGGCCAGAGCTGTTGGGCCGTGTACTCAACGGACTCGGCCAGCCCATCGACGGGGGACCGAAGCTGCGCAACACCGAGCGCGTCTCGCTGACCTCGGAGCCGCCGAATCCCCTGCAGCGCCAGATGATCAACGAACCGCTCGAGACCGGTGTCCGCGCGATCGACGGGCTGCTGACGATCGGGCGCGGCCAACGCGTCGGGATCTTCGCGGGCTCGGGCGTCGGCAAGAGTACGCTCCTCGGCATGATCGCCCGCCAGGCCAAGTCCGACGTGAACGTGATTGCCCTCCTCGGCGAGCGTGGACGCGAGGTCCGCGAGTTCCTGGAACATTCCCTCGGTCCTGAAGGACTCGCGCGTTCCGTGGTCGTGGTCGCGACCGGTGATCAGGCCGCCCTCGTGCGTGCGCGTGGCGCGCTCGTCGCGACCGCGATCGCCGAGTATTTCCGCGACCAGGGCAAGCAAGTGACGCTGATGATCGACTCCGTGACGCGCGTGGCCATGGCCTGGCGCGAAATCGGATTGGCCGTCGGCGAACCCCCCACCACCAAGGGCTACCCGCCCTCGGTGTTCGCGAATCTGCCGCGCCTGCTCGAACGCGCCGGCAACGGTGCCACGGGGGGGATCACCGGACTCTACACCGTGCTGGTCGACGGCGATGACTTCAACGAGCCCGTCGCCGATGCTGCCCGTTCGATCCTCGACGGACACATCGTCCTCACGCGGAAACTGGCGAGCGCGGGGCATTATCCGTCGATCGACATCCTGGACAGCAAGAGTCGCGTGAAGGATCTCGTCACCGACGTGCCGCATCAGGCGGCTGCGCGTTCCGTGCTACGCACCGAAGCGGCGTATCGCGAGAAGGAAGACCTGATCATGGTCGGCGCCTATCAGCGCGGCAGCGATCCGCATGTGGACGCCGCCATCCAGTTCCGGGAGCCGATGGTGTCGTACCTGCAGCAGGCACCCACCGAGCATTCGACCCTCGAGCAGACGACGAACGACCTGCTGGCGCTCGGCGGCGCGATCGACACGTCGACCGCGCGTCCCTCGTGAAATCCGACCGGTTCACCTTCCGTCTCGAGCGATTGCTGTCGCTCCGACAGAAGGCGGAGGAGGCCGCTGCCATCGCCCTCGCGGAGGCCCGCAATGCGGAGACGGCAGCGCATGAAGCCAAGGCGGCGCTCGCCATGCACCGTGTGCGCACGCAGGAGTCGCTGACCCTGCGGGCCGGCGACTCATCGACCGTGGCGAGTTTGCGCCAAGTGGCGATGTTGGTGGAGGATGCGGACCGCCGGATCGCGCACGCCGACGAGCGATTGACCGCATGCCACAGCACGACGCTGGCCCGCCGGGAGGTCCTCAACGCGGCCATTCAGGAACGCCGCGTGCTTGGACGTTTGAAAGCGCGCGCCTTGGACAGCTGGCAACAGGCCGCGGCCCGGTCCGAACAGGTCGCCATGGACGAGTTTGCCCAGAAGCGACGGGACGGCACAGAAATTGCATAACCAGGAGTCGGACCCTTCCGATCTCCTATGAAACGACTGCTGATTCCCTTCGCCGCGGCACTCCTTGCCGCCGCATCCGGTACCTCCGCGCTCTCCGTGTCGCAGGCCAAGGCCGCGGCGGCGGAAGCTCAGGCCAAAGCGAAAGTGGTCCACGACAGCCTCGCGCGCGTGGCCGCGGACTCCCTGAAGCGTGTGGCAGAGGCCAAGCGCGTGGCCGACAGCACCACCGCGGACAGCATCATGGCGTCGGCGTCCCACGCCGCCCCGACACCCGCCACCGTCCCGGCAACCCCTGCCGCCAAGACGCCCGTCGCGACTGCCGTTGTCAACAAGAGAAGCACCACGCCCGAGCTGAAGCCGCCGACGGCCGGTCTGCTGGCCGGCCCGCTGCAGAGCGGTGACGCGGTGCTGCCCAGCGGCCGTCTCTCCAAGATTTTCGCCACCATGTCCGCCAAGGACGCCGCCAAGGTGCTCGCGCACCTCGATGACGTCGATGTGTCGCGCATCCTCGGCGCGGTCAACGACAAGCGGGCGGCCGAGATCCTCGCGCTCCTGCCGTCGGAACGCGCCGCCGCCATCAGCAAGTCCGCGCTCAAGTCACCCGCGAGCGGCAAGTGAACAGCATCCCGTCGTTCGTTCCGGTCAACGCACCGGTCGCGCCGACGGCCGACGCCTTCGCCGATGCGCTGAGTGGCGCAACCTCGTCCAGCGCCTTTGCCGGTGCCTTGGACCGCGCCACACGGGTTCGTGAGACCGACGATCTGGATGCAGCCAACGCCGAGAAGGCGGAAAAGAAGCGCCGCGAACAGGATGACGCCGAGCGTGCCGCGTCCGGCTCCACCGGTGAAACGAGCTCCGGGACGAGTGCCCTGCGTGCGTTGCTGGCTCGTGCCTCGCTCGAATCGTCTGGCGTGACCACCCGGGTCGATGCGCTCATCACGGAAAAAGCCGCTCGCGAAGCTGCGGGGAGTGATCCGTCGATCGTCTTCAAGGATCCGGCACTCCTGCAGCCGGAGTTCCGCAGCAAGCTGGCGCGTGTCGTGCAGCGCGTGAAGGGCGAGACCGGCGCCGATGTCACGATCGCCGAGACCTGGCGGAGCCAGACGCGACAGAATGCGCTCTATGACCAGGGGCGCTCGACGAGCGGCCCGGTGGTGACCTGGACCCAGAACTCGCGCCATTCGTCCGGGTTGGCCGCGGATCTCGTGGTCGCAGGCGGCACGGCGAGCCAGTACGCCGCCATGCAACAGATCGCCAATGAGGAAGGGCTTCGGACGCTCGGCGCCAAGGACCCTGGCCACGTCGAACTGAATCTCGGTACCCTGCAGCAGCAAACCGGCGCGTCAGTGCTTGGCGCGGAGATCAGCGTGGCGGCCCCCGGTCAACAGGCCTCGCTGGCGCAAGGCGCACAGGTGGCACAGGTGGCCACGGTCGCCCAGGTGGCGGATGTCGCGGAGGTGGCCCATGTCGCCACGATCGCGACCCCTGGCGTTGCGTCGAAGTCTGACAGCACGGCGGCGGCCGCCACGGGCGCCGGCGCCTCCGTTCGGTCCACCAAGTCGTCGCGTTCGTCGCGCTCCTCTTCCGACTCGCGTAACGAGGGCTCGAACGCCGGCAACGGTGGCAGCGGCACGAGAACGCCACAGCCGGCCTTGGTGTCCCAGCTCGGCAGCCCGGTCAACACCGGCGGTGTGAGTGCCCCGCGGTTCGTCGCGCCGCTGCCCAGCGATGCCGCGGCCCGCGTGGATCGCGTCTTGGCGCTGCAGGATGCCCGTGCCGCTCAGCCCATGAATCAGATGCTGCTCCGCGTCGACGACGGCGCCGGCGGCGAGGACCGGATCCGCATCGGGACGATCGGGTCGCGCGTGGGCGCGACGATCGACCTCGCGGACCCCACACTCGCGGCCCAGATCGGCCTGCGGGCCGCCGAACTCGGCAAGACGCTGGCTGCACGCGGCCTCTCGATGGATGCGCTGCGCGTGCGCGGCACCGGCGGCCCCGCGTCGACGACGAACGACCTGCTCAACGCGCTCGTCGCCAATGGCGACCTTGCCCCGACTCCTTCCCGTCGCCGCACCGGCGGCACCACCGGATCCCAGCCATGACCATCCCGATGATCGGTTCGACCGCTGCCAGCAGCGGGGCAACGACGAGCGCGGCCGCCAAGACCATGCTGGGCAAGGACGACTTCATGAAGTTGCTCGTGGCCCAGATGCAGCATCAGGATCCGCTCAATCCGAGCGACAGTTCCCAGATGGCGGCGCAGTTGGCGCAGTTCTCGTCGCTCGAGCAGCTCACCAACATCTCACAACAGATGGCGACGCAGGCCTCGGATTCCGCGACGCTCGTGAACACGGTCAACAACTCCTCGGCCATCGGCCTGCTCGGCAAGACCGTCACCGTCCTGGACGACACCGTGCAGGTGGGAGGATCCTCTCCGACCACGACCGCGTCGACGATGGTTGGCGCCGGCGGTGGCGACTTCACCGTACGACTCGAAGACGCGAATGGCTACACCGTGGCGACGCAGCATGTGGGACGTGTCTCCGGCGGTCAGCAGAACGTGTCCCTCGATTCGCTCACCAGTGGGCTCCCGGCGGGGAACTACAAGGTCGTCTTCGATGTGACCAATGGCGTTGGCAGCACGCAAACGATCGCGCATCCGACCGCCACCGTCGCCGCCCACGTGGACGGCATCGGCTTTGGCACGAATGGTGCAGTGGTCAGCAGCGGTTCCAAGCAGTACACGATCGGACAAGTGCTCTCCGTCCACGCGACCAACTAATCCGCACCGAGGATCTCCATGCTGAACTCGCTCAACACCGGACTCGCGGGACTGAAGAACCACCAGTCCATGATGGACATGATCGGCAACAACATCGCCAACGTGAACACCCTCGCCTTCAAGTCTGGCCGCATGACCTTCAAGGAAGGGTTCGCGGACATGCTGCAGGGCGCCACGGCCCCGACGACTGGTCAGGGCGGCTCGAATCCGATGCAGCTCGGACTCGGCTCGACGATCGGCGCCATCGATACGTCGTTCACGCAGGGCAACTTCCAGTCCACCGGGCGCAACACGGACCTCGCAATCACCGGCAGCGCCATGTTCGTGACGCGCTCCGGCAATCAGCAACTGTACACCCGCTCCGGCAACTTCCAAGTGGATGGGAACGGCACGCTCATCGCGCCGCCGACCGGCGCCGTGGTGCAGGGTCGTCTCGCCACCAATGGCATCCTGGGCACCAGCGTCGGCGACATCGTGCTGCCCTTCGGGCAGAAGACGGCCGCGCACGCGACCACGTCCATGAAGCTGTCGGGCAACCTCGATGCCTCCGCCCCGGTGTTCGACACCAGCTCGTACCAAGGCAGCGCCGAGGGGTTCAACGCCACCACCGGCGCGAATCCCGTCAACGCCAAGTCCTGGAGCGAGTCCTCGCTCACCGTCTACGACTCGCTCGGCAACAAGTACGACGTGCGCGTCAACCTGTGGAAGTCGGGCACCTCGGAGTGGACGTGGGCGGTCGACCCGCAGAGTCTCACCGACGCCAAGGTTCCGGCAGATTCGATCTCCGGCGGTGGTGTGCTCAGCTTCGGCCCGGATGGCATGCTGACCGCGCCGAGCCCGGGCACAATCAACTTCGCGCCGCCGGGCGCCAAGCCCGTCATCATCAACGTGGACCCCGGGAGCGGAGTCAACGGACTCACCGACATCGCCTCTCCGACCACCGCCGTGTTGCGCGATCAGGACGGCTACACCTCCGGCCTGCTGCAAGATTTCACGATCGACCGCAACGGCGTAATCTCGGGATCGTTCAGCAATGGTCAAACGCTGACGCTGGCCCAGGTGTCGCTCGCCGACTTCAACAACCCCGACGGACTCATCCGTGCCGGCGACAACATGTATCAGGCCTCGGCCAACTCCGGCAGCCCCGTCCTCGGCTTCGCCGGCGAAGGCAGCCCGTCGAGCATCACGAGCGGCGCGCTCGAGCTGTCCAACGTGGACCTGGCCAGCGAGTTCACGCAGATGATCGTTGCGCAACGTGGCTTCCAAGCCAATAGCAAGGTCATCACGACGTCGGACGAAATGCTGCAGGAAATCATGCTGCTCAAGCGCTGATCACGGCGCCGCCAGAACGCCGCCCTCCACCGGAGGGCGGCGTTCTGCTATTTCGATGCGCCGGTCGGCAAGAGTTGCCGCATGAGTGAAAGGCACCCCGGACAGCGCTCGCTTTTCCTGAAATATCACACTGTAAGTCATTGTATGTCAATGATTTATCAGTCATTGCCGGCGGTGTGCTGTCTCTGGCACGGCCTTTGCTGTTTATCGCCCCAGAAAGACACCCGATTACTCCTGCCCAGACTATGACAGTCCCGAACACCGCCACGGAAGGCGCCGAGCAGCCCGCGAAGAAGCCCGGCATGATGCCTATCATCGCAGCCGCGCTCATCGGGATCCTTGTCGGCGCCGCGGCTGGGAGCTTCGTCATCGGACCCAAGCTTGCCGCATCGATGCACATCGGTACGATGACTGCCGCCGACTCCGCCAAGCTCGCGGAGGCGGAAGCGCCCTCGGGCAAGGAGGGCAAAGAAGGGGCGTCGAACGTGCACATGATCGAGAACCTCGTCCTGAATCCGGCGGGCTCCAACGGCTCGCGTTTCCTGCTGGTGTCCGTCGGCCTCACGATGAACTCCACGGGCGCCGCGGCGCGCGTCAAGGAACAGGACGCCGAGGTGCGGGACATCGTCCTGCGCGTTCTCGGCAGCCGCTCAATCAATGACCTCTCGGAGGTCGGCAATCGCGACCGGCTCAAACAGGACATCCTCTCCGCCGTCGACTCGCTGTTCAAGGGTCGTTCCGTGAAGAGCGTCTACTTTCCGCAGTTCGTGCTCCAGTGACCGCGCCCGCGTCGAATCCTTCGGACGTCGCGGGCGAGGCGCGCGACACCCTGTCGGCGGGTGCGACCCTCGGCGGCAAGGCGGCCAAGCCCGTCACGGTTCATCCGTACGATTTCAACCGCCCGTACCGTATCTCGACCGACCGCATGCGCACGCTCGAAGCCATCTTCGAGCGCCTGTGCAAGTCGCTCGAAGCGTGGTTGATCGGCCGCGTGCGCAAGCAGGTGGAGTTCCGTCTGCTGAGTGTCGAACAGAAGACCTTCGGGGAGTTCACCCAGACCCTGCCGGTGCCGTGCGCGAGCTTCGGCTTCGAGATCGTCAACGCCGGTGGCCAGAAGGGGGTCATCAACTCCGGCGACCTGTTCTCGTTCTTCGTGGTGGATCGCCTGTTCGGCGGTGCCGGCAAATCGTCCGCCCTCTCCCGCACGTTGACCGTGATCGAGCGCATGACAGTCAAGCTGGTCGTCGAGCGCATCGGCAGCTTGCTGTCCGAGATCTGGATGGACTACGTGCCGCTTCAGATCGAGATCACCTCGTTCGAGTCCGTGCCGGAGATGGTGCAGGCCGGGAGCCGCCAGGACCCCGTGCTGGTGGCGAACATCGAGTTCTATGCGGATGGCGAGAGCGCGTTGATTCCGATCTGCCTCCCGTTCGGCGTGCTGGACTCGTTCTTCTCGTCCATCGAACAGCAGCGCGTCAAGCCGATGTCCGGGAGCGACGATGAGCGTCGCGTGACCCGTGAACGGGCGGAAGGCACATTGCGCAGCACGAACGTCGAGGTCTCGGCGCGCCTCCCGCGTTTCACCCTTCCCTTCCGCATGGTCCTCGGATTGCCGGTCGGTGGCGTCATGGCCACGCCGATCAGTGCGGACACGCCGATGGAACTCTGGGTCGGGGATGAACCGCGCTATCGCGGTGTGCCCGGCCGCTCTGGCACGAAACTCGCTCTACGAATCACCGAAGACGTCGACGCAACGTCGCGCTAAACTCGTCACTCCGACGCCCATCATGTCCGATCTCACGCAGACGCCCGAATACGAAGAGCTTGCGCCCGGCACCTCGATCACCGGGGAAGTGCCCTTGTCGATGATGCTCGACCTCTCGCTGCCGGTCTCGATTGAACTGGGCCGCACGAAGATGACCGTCCAGGAGATCCTGAACCTCGGCCGCGGATCCGTGGTGCAACTGGACCGTCTGGCTGGCGAACCGATCGATGTCTATGTCGGCGATCGTCGGTTCGCGGAAGGCGAAGTCGTCGTCATGAACGAGTATTTCGGGATCCGCATCACGCGGCTCCTCGGCGCGTCGGCGCTGGCCGACGTCGCGGCGTAGCACGACCGCACGACCGGGGCCATGACGGTTTCGTCGTTCATCGGCGTCCTCGGGACGCTGGGCTTGGTCCTCGGATTGCTCCTCGTCACCCTCCGGCTGCTGAAGCGGTTGTCGGTCACGACCGCGACGGGACTTGCGCCGCTCCCGTTGCGCGTCGAGCAGCGGTTGGCGATCGGCCCGCGCCAAGGGATCGCGATCGTCCGCATCGGAAGCCGCGTAGTCGCCGTATCAACCGGCGAAGGGGGGGTGCGCCGCATCGCCGACGTCACGGACGATGCCCAAGCGCTCAACCCCTCACGGGGAGACGACAACGCCGACGCATCGACCACCGTGGGCGGTCCGGATGCCAACGCCCCAGCGGGCTTCGGCACCATCCTTCGCACCGCCATCAAGCGTTCGGTTCCACTTGCCCTGGTGGTGGCCGTCGCCGTCCAGAGTGCCGGCGCGCAGGGGACGACCAAGGCCGCCGCGAAGCCGGTCACGAAAGCGGCCGCCACCACCAAAGCCGGCGCCAAGCCGACGCCCCCAGCCGCGCCGTCGATCCAGCCGGTCGCCACCGCCGGCCGAGCCGATACGATGATCACCAAGCTCGCGCCGAAGATCGACCTGCGCGTCGGTGGCGAGAACGCCTCCGGCCTGCGCTTGTCCGGCACCGTCGGTGTGATCGTACTCATGGGGCTGCTCACCCTGCTCCCCACGTTGGTCCTCATGATGACCGGCTTCACGCGCATCATGATCGTCCTGAGCTTTCTCAAGCAGGCCATCGGCGCGCAAAGTGCGCCGCCGACGCAGTTGGTGGCCGGACTCGCGATGTTGCTCACCGGGTTCGTCATGGCGCCGACGCTGTCCGACGTCAACAGGACCGCGCTCGAGCCGTGGATGGACGGCAAGATGGAACAGGCCCAGATGCTGAGCGAGGGCGTGAAGCCCTTTCGCGCCTTCATGTTGCGCCAGGTCCGCTCGACCGATCTGGCCACCTACATGAAGATCAGCCGTCAGGCCCCGGTCGCCAGCGTGCAGGATGTCCCCTTGGTCGTCCTGACCTCGGCGTTCGTCACGAGTGAGTTGCGGACGTCCTTCCAGATCGGCTTCGCGCTCTTCCTGCCATTCATCGTCATCGACATCGTCGTGGCCTCGGTGCTCATGTCGATGGGCATGATGATGGTGCCGCCGGCCATGATCGCATTGCCCTTCAAGTTGCTGCTCTTCGTGCTCGTCGACGGGTGGTCGCTCGTGATCCAAGGCCTCGTCCAGAGCTTCAACTGATGAACGACGCCGCGATCGTCGACCTGGCCCGCAACGCGCTGCTCATGGCGGTCACCCTCGCCGCCCCCATGCTGATGGTCGCGCTCGTGGTGGGGCTGCTGGTGTCGATCGTGCAGGCCGTGACGCAGATCCAGGAGCAGACGCTGGCGTTCGTGCCCAAGCTGATGGCCGTTGCCATGGTCTTCCTGATCGGCCTGCCGTGGATGATCCAGATGGCCGGCAAGTACACCACCGAACTGCTGCGCTCGATCCCGTCGCTGGCACACTGATGGTCGCCGCGGCGTTCGACCCCTTCGCGCCAGGATCGGCGGAGACGCTAGCCCTCTTCGGCGCTCGCGTGGGTGGCATGATGCTGGTCGCCCCGTCGTTCTCCTCGAATCTCGTCTCACGTCAGGCACGCGTCGCGCTCACGGTCGTGCTGACCGTGCTGCTGCAACCCGCGGCCCTCGCCTCGGTTCATGGCGTCCCAGCCATGACGGCGACGGCGTTCCTGTCCGAAACCATCATCGGGTTCGCGATCGGGTTCGGCGCCGCGCTCTTCATCGGGGCCGCGGAAACGGCCGGTGACGTGATGTCCATCCAGATCGGCCTCAGCGGCGCCGCGATCCTCGACCCGACCGACCATTCGCAGTTGCCGGTACTCGGTGCGTTCACGCGCGTGCTCGTGCTCACGCTGATGCTCAGCTTCGACCTGCATACCTCCCTGCTCTCCGCGCTCGCCGACAGCACGCTCGCGCTGCCGGTCGGTGTGCCCTTGGCCCTCGAATCCGGTGCGAAGGCGCTCCTCCTCGAAGGCGGGGCGATGTTCGCCATCGGCGTGCGGCTGGCCGCGCCGGTGATCGCCTGCGTCCTGCTCGCCAACGTCGCGATCGCCGTGCTCGGCCGCGCTGCCCCGCAGCTGAACATCCTGACCGTCGCCTTCCCGATCCAAATCACGGTAGGTCTGCTGGCCTTCTTTGCCTCGTTGCCGGCCATCGCCCGGTTCATGAGCGGCTGGAACGGCATCTACGACTCCATGCTCGGTGATGTTGTGCGAGGGCTGACCCTCGTCCACGGGTGATCTCGGAACCCCACCATGGCTGACGGCGCGGACTCCGAAGCAGAGAAAACAGAAGCCCCCACACCGCGACGCGCACAAGAAGCGGCCGATGAGGGGCGTATCCCGCGATCGCCGGAACTCAGTGTGGCGGTCGCCTTATTGGGTGCCGCCGCCACCGTCAGTGCCGTGATGCCGTCGATCTCGTCGCGACTGATGTCCCTGTTCGCGACGGGACTTCGCGCCATCGGCGATCACCCGGGCGACTCCGGCGCCTCACTGGGCCTGCTTCAAACCACCGGTCGCGAGATGCTCACCATCGTCGCGATTCTCGGCGCGGGACTGGCCGCCACCGCGCTCTCGGTCGGCGCGCTGCAGGGGCGAGGGACACTGACGCTCATCCCCCTCGCCCCGAAGTGGGCGCGCATCAATCCGATGTCGAACGCGGGCCGCATGCTGGGGATGCAAGCCGTCGTGGATCTCGGAAAATCCCTGCTCAAACTCGCGATTGTCGGGTCCGCGGTGTGGAAGACCCTCTCCGCCGCATGGCCCGATTTCATGGACCTCTCGGCGCGCGATCCCCTGAGCCTGCTCGGCACCGTCCAGAGTTACTCGGTCAAGCTGCTCACGACCGCCGGGCTCTCGTACCTGGTGCTCGCGAGCGCCGACTACGGCTGGCAGTTCTGGCAGCACCTGAAGGGGCTTCGGATGACGAAAGACGAGGTCAAGCGCGAATCCAAGCAGAATGAAGGCGATCCGATGCTCAAATCGCGCGTCCGTTCGATTGCGCGGGCTCGCATCCGGCGCCAGATGATGGCCGCGGTCCCCAAGGCCGACGTCGTCATCGTCAACCCGACCCATATCGCCATCGCGCTCCGGTACGATCCGAACGAGGCGCCAGCACCAATCGTTCTGGCGATGGGCCAAGAGCTTATCGCATTGAAAATCAAGGAGTTAGCATTTGAACACGGCATTCCGGTGATCGAGAACCGACCGCTGGCACGAGGCTTGCTTGCATCTGCGAGCGTGGGGCTCATGATCCCGGCAGAGCTGTACGCGGCTGTCGCCGAGATCCTGGCCTTCGTGCTGCGACAGCGTGCCGCTGCCGGCAAGCCCGTGACTTGGACCCGAACTCCTGACGCATGACCGCCGCAGCCCTGCCGATCGTCGATCCCAAGAGTGGACGCAATGCCGAAGTCGGCGCTGCCATCGCCATCGTGGGGCTCATCGGTCTGCTGATCGTTCCGCTGCCGCCGATCCTGCTCGACCTGTTCATCTCGCTCTCGATCGGCATCTCGCTGGTGGTGCTGCTGCTGGCGCTCAACACCAGTGACCCGCTCGAGTTCAGCTCCTTTCCCTCGCTGTTGCTCCTGCTCACCCTGTTCCGCCTCGCGCTGAACGTGAGCTCCACCCGTTTGATCCTGTCCGAAGGACATGCGGGGCAAGTGATCCAAGCATTCGGGCAGTTCGTCATCGGCGGGAACTACGCCGTGGGACTCGTCCTGTTTCTGATTCTGGTGGGGATCAACTTCATCGTCATCACCAAAGGTGCCGGGCGCGTGGCAGAAGTTGCCGCCCGCTTCACCTTGGACGCCATGCCCGGCAAGCAGATGGCCATCGACGCCGACCTCGGCGCTGGGCTCATCGACGAAGCGACGGCGCGCCAGCGCCGTTTGGTGATTTCGCAGTCCGCCGATTTCTACGGCGCGATGGACGGTGCCTCCAAGTTCGTGAAAGGCGACGCCATCGCCGGGCTGCTGATCACGGCGATCAACATTCTTGGCGGCATCTTCATCGGTGTGGTCCAGAAGGGACTTCCGATCGGGCAGGCCGCCTCGACCTACACCATGCTGACCGTCGGTGACGGTCTCGTCGCGCAGATTCCCGCACTGATCGTCTCGACCGCGGCCGGCCTGATGGTCACGCACTCGAACGGCGGGAACCGCCTGGGGCAGGTGCTGGTGCGCCAGATCGGTGGGCAGCCCCGCGTGATGTACATGTCCGGCTCCGTGCTCGCGATCTTCGCGCTGGTGCCAGGGTTGCCGGCACTCCCCTTTCTCGCCCTGGCTGGCGGCTTCGCCTTCCTCGGCCGCGCCGCCGAGAAGCAGCGCGTCGCCCGGGAGACGGCCGAAGCCCTGGCGGCGGCGCCGGTGGAGGACGCTCCGCCAGTCGCCGATCCGATGCGCGACTTGCTCCAGCTCGACCCCATCGAGCTCGAAGTCGGTTACGCGCTGATCCCCTTGGTGGACGAATCACAGGGCGGCGATCTCCTCGAGCGCATCGGCCTGCTGCGCAAGCAGGCCGCGGTGGAGTTCGGCATTCTGATCCCGGCCATCCGCATCCGTGACGACGTCCGACTCCCGGCGAGCGAGTACGTGATTCGCCTCCGCGGCAGTGAAGTCGCCCGCGGCGAGATCATGCCGCGCCACCTCCTCGCGCTCGACACCGGCGCGGTGATCGACGTGGTCGACGGACTCGAAACGACCGACCCGAGCTTCGGCATGCCGGCGCGTTGGATCGCGCCGACGCGCCGCAGCGATGCGGAGGCCATGGGCTACGTCGTCGTCGAGTCCACGACGATGATCGCCACGCACCTCATGGAGACCCTCAAGTCCAACGCCGCCGAGTTGCTCGGCCGTCAGGATGTCCAGGAGATGGTGGATACGATCAAGAAGACCCACCCTGCGCTCGTGGACGATCTCATTCCGAGCAAGGTGCCGCTGGCCACGCTCCACCGCGTGCTGCAGCGCTTGTTGCGCGAGCGTGTGCCGATCCGCGATTTCATCACGATCCTCGAAGCGGTCGGCGATGCGGCCGACACGACCAAGGACCCGGAACAGCTGACCGAACACGCCCGCCGCGCGCTGGGCAATGTGATCGCGCAGCAGTACGCCGAGGCCGACGGCACGGTGCGCGGCGTCACCCTTGGCCCCCGTCTCGAAGCCGCGCTCATGTCGCTCTTCACGCCACGCGCCGCGCAGTCCGGTCAAACGATGATCACCCCGAACACGCTGGCGAATCTGCTGCGCGACTTGCAGACGCTGACCGCGACGAGTCCGGACGCGCGTCCGCTCCCGCTGATCGTTCCGCCCGGGCTGCGCGTCGGCATCCGTCGGTTCGTGGAGCCGGTGCTCCCGGCGCTTCCCGTGCTCTCGCTCGCCGAACTGCCCCCGTACGTCAACTTGAACACCACCGCGATGTGGGAGATGCAGCATGCGGCTTGAGACCTTCCGCGCCGCCGACTTGACCGCGGCGTTCGCCATGGCACGCCACGCCCTCGGCGCGGATGCCATGATCACGCACTCGCGTGTCGTCCGCGAGGGACTTGGGACCGCGCACGAAGTCGTCGCCGCGGACGCCGGCGACATCCAGCAGTTCCGCCGACTCCTGAATCCCGAGCCGCCGCGCGTCGCCGCGCGACGCTCGGGAAGCGGGGGCCAGCGCCCGTTCGTGGTCTCGCTGATCGGGCCCACCGGTGCAGGCAAGACCACCACGGTCGCCAAGCTGGCGGTCAGCGAGCTCACCTTCGTGGGTCGCGAGGTCGGACTTATCTCGTTGGACACCTATCGCGCCGGCGCGATCGAGCAGCTCGGGGGGTTCGCGGACGCCGCGGAGCTCCGGCTCGAAGTCATCTTCGAAGCGGCGCAGATCGCGGACGCGTTCAAGCGCCTCGCGGGCTGCGACATCGTGATCGTCGACACGCCCGGCCGCGGCCCCAAAGGGCAGGACAGTGAGTGGCAACGGATGCTCCGCCAGCTGGCGCCCGACGAGACGCACCTGGTGGTGCCCGCCACCACCCGACTCGACCTCGCGCCACGGCTCCTGGAGAGTTACCGGCGCGTGCGCCCGACGCACGCGCTGCTCACCAAGCTCGATGAAGTGCCCAACGATGCCGAGATCGCGCATCTCGCGGCTGCCCTGGAGCTGCCCATGCGCTACGTGACGGACGGCCAGGAAGTCCCTGCGGACCTGCATCCGGCCGGCCCCCGCATCTTCCCGACCCTGACCATCGCTCCGGAACTGTCGGCAACCGCGTGAGCATCCAAGCAGAGGAACTCCGCCGGTACGTCGCCGACCGTCCCCCCGAGTCCTGGCGTGAAGCCTCGACCCGGACCGTTGTCGTCGGCAGCGGCAAAGGGGGCAGCGGCGCCTCCACCATCGCCGCCTTGCTCGGCATCGGCATGGCCGAGGCCGGGCGCCGGACGTTGCTCGTCGACGGCGACGACGCCATCGGCGCGCTCCATCATCTGTTCGGGATTCCCTCCGCCAGCGAGGCGTTGCTGCGCCAGGAAGATCCCGACAGCGAGATCATCTGGGTTGCCGACCGCTTGGCGCTGCTGCCCGGCGGCAGCGTCCGTCACCGTATCGCATCGGTGCGCACGACCCCGGTGCAGCGGAGCGCCTTCTACCGGCGAATCATGCCGATGGCCGTCACCTTCGACGTCATGATCGTCGATGCCGGATCGCGACTCGACTCCGTGGTGGCCGCCACCAGCACGCACGCCGCTCGGTATGTCACGGTCAGCGGCATCGAACCCGCCGCGCTCGCTGCCTCCTACGCCTTGGTGAAAGCGCTCGCGCAACGTGTGTCCGACGCGCGCGTCGAAATGCTCGTGAACGGCCACGACGATGTCAGCGCACTCACGGCGTTCCAGCACGTCTCCATGGCGACCGAGCAGTTCCTGGGTCGTGACCTGGGCTATGCTGGCACGATTCCTGCTTGCCAAAGCCTCAGAGGGGCCGTCCTTTCCGGACGCTCCCTCGACCATGTCGACCCAACCGCCTCAGCCACGGCTGCGGCTCGCACCCTCGCACGACGATTGTTGAATGACCTCGACCGGGATGCCTCGGCACTCTCGGACACGCGACGACACCTACGGAGAGCGTGACGCGATGGACGATACCAGCATCTGGACCCAGTTCGCTGCCGGTGATGAAAGCGCCCGTCAGCGCGTCCTCACCGAGCACTTGGGGCTCGTGCACTTCGTGGCGCGCCAGCTCGCGCGCGGCCTGGCGTCCTCGGCCGAGTACGATGAGCTCGTGAGTTGCGGCACCATCGGCCTGATGTCGGCGCTCGAGAACTTCGAACCCGACCGCGGACTCGCTTTCAGCACCTTTGCCGCTCCTCGCATTCGCGGGGCGATCCTCGACGAACTCCGCCGACAGGACATCGTCCCCCGTTCGGTGCGCAAGAAGTCGCGCGAGATCGGCGCGGCCCGCGAATCGCTCGCCCGGCAGAGCGGCGGCACGCCGTCCGACCGCGAAACCGCGGCCGCACTCGGCATCGACCTGGAAACGCTCTGGCGGTGGGAAGCGGATTGCGAAGGCTCGGTGCACGTTCCGCTCGATCAGGGGACGTCGAGCGACGACGAATCCACCGGACCGTCGCCCTCCGAGGTGCTCGCCGGGGCGGATGATTTCGACGTCGAGGAGTCCCTGACGTTCGACATGGAAGTCTCCGTTCTCCGCGAGGCGCTCCAGAAGTTGACGGAACAGGAGCGGATCGTCCTCACGCTGTACTTCTACGAAGAACTCAAGCTGCACGAGATCGCCACCGTCCTGGAACTCACCGAGTCGCGCGTGAGCCAGATCCGCAGCAAAGCCCTTGGCAAGCTGCGGACCACCATGAAGCCGCTCCGGGAGCAAGTCGCATGAGCCGCGCCGAAATGTCGCAGTATGCATCCAGTGCCGTCGCCAGCTTCTTCTCCCCCTTCGTGGTGCGTCGTCGCCGCACCGCGCAACGGACGGCCCATCGCACCGCCAAGGCGCTCGCCGCCACGGGGGCCGCAGTCGGCACGATTGCCCAGCGTACCGGCCTGCCGCGGGATGTCGTCGCGATGCTGATCGCGGGGTGCACCCTGCCCGGCGCGGTGCCGCGGAAGAACGTACCAGACGCGCCCAAGACGGCGGCAGCATCTGCCGCGTCCCACACCGCGCCACATGCCGGTGCTCCGGCGCATCAGATTTCTAACCGCCTGAAAAACAACAACTTGCAGAATTCAAATCGTGGCACGGGTGTTGCTCTAGCATAGGGCAACATTCGGAGGTCACGATGGGAATCGGCATCCGGCCCACTGGGGTCGACAACGCGGCAGCAGCGCTCCGCTATCTGGAGCGTCGTCAGGAAGTCGTTGCGAACAACTTGGCCAACGTCAGCACCGACGGCTTCAAGGGGGAACGCGCCTTCGCGCGGCTCTTGGCCGATGGCAGCACGCCGACGGCAGAGACCGCCACGGATCTGCGGGCCGGCACCCTGACCACCACCAACAATCCGCTGGACCTCGCCATCGCCGGCAAGGGCTTCCTGGTCGTGCAGACGCCGACTGGTGAGAAGCTCACCCGCAGTGGTGCGCTCCACATCGACGAAGCGCGCCGGCTCGTGGACGTGACCGGCAACCCGGTCCTCGGCGAGACGGACGCGCACGCTGGTGCCACCGCGCCGATCCTCGTGCCGGAGACGGTCAAATCGCTCACCTTCTCGTCCAGCGGCGCCGTCATGGCCGATGGCACGCAGATCGGGAAGCTCCGCGTCGAGGACGTGCCCGCGGGCTCCAAGCTGCAGCACGAAGGGAACGGCTTGTTCACCGCGCCCGCCGGGCGCGCCGCGGTCGGCGATGCCGAACGGACCGTCCGCCAAGGAATGCGCGAGGAGTCCAACGTGAACTCCGTGGAAGCGATGGTCGACATGATCGCCGTCCAGCGCGCCTACGCCAGCGTCCAGAAAGTCATGACCACCATCGACTCGGCGCGCGGTATCGCGACCACCGAGCTCGGCAAGCCCGTCTAATCCCGCTCCTCGAGGACGAGAACCATGGATCCCGCACTCCGCGCCGCTGCCACGGGCATGATGGCCCAGCAGACCCGCACCGAAGTCATCGCCAACAACCTGGCCAACGTCAACACGACTGGCTTCAAGCAGAGCCGGGCGCATTTCGTCGACCTCCTGTACCAGACCGTGCAGGGCGCGACCACCGTCAGCAACACCGACGCGACCATGACCCCCGCCATCCAGGTCGGACGCGGTACCCGACTGGCCGGCATCGAGCGCAACAACGCGCAGGGCGCCATGGAGCAGACATCACGTCCGCTCGACATCGGGATCCAGGGCGACGGCTTCTTCCAGATCAACATGCCCAACGGGCAGCTCGCGTACACGCGCGACGGCTCGTTCCAGATCAGCGATCAGGGGACGCTCGTCACGAGCGAAGGGCTCACCGTCGCCCCCGGCATCAAGATCCCGAGCGATGCGTCGTCGGTGAACATCTCCTCGACCGGCATCGTCTCCGTCACGACCGGAAGTTCGGCGAACCTCACCGAGGTCGGCCGGATCGAACTCGCGCGCTTCGCCAATCCGTCCGGGCTCCAGTCCATGGGCGGCAACCTCTTCCAGGCGACGGCCGCGGCCGGCGAACCGACCACCGGCTTCCCGCAGGACGACGGCTTGGGCCGCGTCCAGCAGGGGTATCTCGAAGGGAGCAACGTCGAGATCGTGCAGGAGATGGTCGACATGATCAGCGCCATGCGCGCATACGAAGTCAACTCCAAGGCCATCAAGAACAGCGAATCGATGGCGGAAGTCTCGAACAACCTGATTCGATGAACTTCGGTGCCCGTTCGGTCGTGACCGCCCTCGGCCTTGCGCTGTGGGCCGGTCGAGCCTCGGCGCAGGAGCTCCGTGCCGCGCGCGATATGGCCCGCGGCACAGTGCTTGCATCTACCGATATCGTGGCGGATTCGTCCGCCGACGCCAAGCGGTACGACGGATGGATCACTCGCCGCATCGTGCGGCAGGGCGAGGTGCTCAAGGAGCCGGCGATCGGTCAGCGCCTGTTGGTGGCCACCGGAAGCCGGGTTCGGTTGGAAGCGGTTGTGGAAGGCGTCGTCGTCAGTCGGGACGGCATCGCGACCGCCGCAGGATCGTTGGGCGACAAAGTGCGGGTGCGCATTGACGCGCAGCGAGCAGTGACGGGCACGGTCACGGGACCGGCGACCGTTCGACTTCCTTAGACTGACGATTGATCTCTCATGACTCTCTCCCGCTCGTTCCGGACCGCTCAGTGCCTCGCGATGCTCGTCGCCATGCCGCTGGTGTCGCGTGCGCTCGAGGCACAGGCCCGTGGAGCCGCGGCGCAGCCCGCGAAGCCCGTCGTGATGGACTCGACGACGCTTGACACGCCGGTTCGCTCCTCGTGGACGTCGGACCGCGTGCGTTTCGGCGTGGGAGACATCATCACCGTCCTGATCGACGAACGCACCTTGGCGGCCGCGACGGTGACCGACAACGCCTCCGACACGCGCAACAAGTCGATGGGACTCAATGTGCGCCCGCCCGCCTCACCGACCGGCCTGACGCCGAACGTGAATGTCGGGATGGACGTCAACAACAATGGCACCTCCAACAAGAGTGGATCCGCCGCTCGGCAGAACACCTTCAAGAGCGAAATGAGCGTCCGCGTGGTCGCCGTTTCCCCCTCGGGCATGGTCAAGATCTCGGGGCACAAGACGGTTAACGTCGACAAGAACCAGCAGGACGTCGTGCTCAGCGGTTGGGTACGCCCGCAGGACATCTCGGTGGGCACCAACACCGTGGAATCGGCACGAATCGCCGACGCCGAACTCAACTATGTGCAGAAGGGGGCGCTTGGCGCTCCGAAGTCAGGGATTGTGACCCGCGTACTCGGGGCGATCTGGCCGTGATCACGCGTCGCGCGCTTCCGTATGCGGCCCTCGCGCTGGGGCTGATCGCCTTGGCCGGACGGCCGGCGGGCGCGCAGGATGCCCGCATCCGCGATCTCGTACTTGCCGACGCGGCGCCGCCGACGCGCCTCATGGGCTACGGTCTCGTGACCGGCCTCAATGGCACCGGCGACCGTGTGACCGGCGGTACCGGCTCGCGCCAGACGGTGCAGTCGATCGTGAACCTGCTGCGCCGATTCGATGTCGAAGTCCCCGCGGAAGTGCTCCGGACGCGCAACGTCGCGGCCGTGCTCGTGACCGCCGAAGTGTCCCCGTACCTGCGTCCAGGCGGACGCTTCGAAGTGCGCGTGTCGTCGGTTGGTGATGCGCAGTCGCTGCGCGGCGGCGTTCTCTGGATGACGCCCCTGGTTGCTGACGCGGGTGGGCGTCCCATGGCCGGCGCGCAGGGCGCGCTGATCGTGAGCGGCGGCGACGCGCGTCCCGTTGCCAATGGCGCCAGCCAGACCACTGCACGTGTGCTGGACGGTGGCGTGCTCGAAGCCGAGCTGCCCCGGCCGCGAGCGGTGGCCAATGACCGACTCTTGCTGAAGGACCCGGATCTCAACACTGCCGTGCGCATCGCCGCGGTCATCGACTCCGCCCTGGGCGCACCCAAGCAGGCCGTCGTCGAGGATCCGGGGCTGATTCGGCTGGTCCTCAAGGACACCGCGAACGGATCCCCGGCGGCGCTTGCGTTCATCCGTGATCTGCGCATCCGGGCGCCGCGCACGTCCCGCGTCACGATCGACGGCCGGAGCGGCACCATCGTCGCCGGCGGTGACATCACGGTGGGCGAAGCCTCCGTCACGCACGGTGGGCTCACGCTGAGCATCGGCGGAGGCGGCAACTCCGATACCGCAACGGTGGCCGGCGAGGTTCGCATGGCCGCCGGGACCTCCGTTCAAAAAGTAGCATCGGCTCTGCACGCGCTGCAGGCGACGGCCACCGAGATCGCCGCCATCTTCGGCGCGCTCCGCGATGCCGGCGCGATCTCTGCCGAGGTGGTCGTCCGATGATCCGCACTGCCGCCACCGGGAGCGTTGCGCCGGTCGATCCGAAGGCCAAGGAACTCGCACGGCTGACGCGTACCGCCAAGCAGTTCGAGGGTGTCTTCGTCCAGCAGCTCTTCAAAGCGATGCGTGAGACGGTGCCGGAGGACGGTCTCACATCCGGTGGTGCCGGAGAAGACATGTTCACCGGCATGCTGGATCAGAACCTCGCCGACAAGCTGCCCCAACAGTGGAAGCACGGTCCCGCCGAGGCCATGGTCGCGCACTTCCGCGCCCAAGTCACCGGGCAGGCCGACCGCTCGCCGTCTCCCGTGGACCTCCGTCGATGATGCCGAACCGCCAGCTACACGCCGGACCTATGGCACCGTCTGCTGTCGCCAACAGTGCCGGCGCCATCAGCGCCCTGACGCATGCGCTCCAGACGGAAGCCAAGCTGCTGCACGATCTCTGCGACGTGCTCGACCGTCAGCGGGCCGCGGTGGCCGACAGCGACATCGAAGGGGTCGACGACTCCGTCTTCGTGACGCATCGGCTGTTGCTCTCGCTCGGCGAGGCCCGCAAGCGCCGTCGGACCATCAACCATATCCTGGGCGAAGGCGATGATCTCAGCATCCCGGCGCTCGAGGAGTACTTCGGCGGAAACGTACCGGACGAAGTCCGCGCCGCGGCCGAACAGCTCGCGGATTCGGCACGCATGTTGCAGCGTGACGTGCAGATCAACCGTCGCGTGCTCCGCTCGGCGATCGATGTCGGAGACGAGCAGGTACGGGCGCTCTGTGGAGCGCCGACTTCCCGCTCGGTCTCCTACGCTTCCACGGTGCGCCCCCAAGGGACCGCGACCGTCAACAGTTCCATCCTGGACCGGCGCGTATGAGCAGTGATCTTGGTGGCGTCATGGACAGCGTGCGGCGCGCCTTCGCGACGCAACAGCAGTCCCTCAGCATCATCTCCAAGAACATCTCCAGCGCGACGGTCGACGGCTACTCACGCCTCTCGGTTCAAGTATCGCCCACCACCGGCGATAACATTACCCTTCGCGTGCGCGATGCCCTGCTCGATCGGTCGGTTCGCTTGCAGAATGGGCCGGCCGCGCACAGCAAGCAACGCGCCGAGACGCTGGGGCGCATCGAAAGCGTGTTCGGGGAACCGTCCGACAACGGCTTGGCCGCGGCCATGGATGGGTTCTGGGGTGCGTGGGGTGACCTCGCCAACACGCCGACCGACTCGGTCACGAAGACCGCCGTGCAGCAAAAGGGGCTCGCCCTCACCAGCACGTTCAATCGCTACGCCGCGCAACTCACGAACGTGAACGATCTTTGCCGGAGCGCGGTGCTCGACGGTGTGTCGAAGGTGAACGAGCTGTGCCGGCAGATCGGGAACATCAACGGACAGCTGGGCGGAGTGGCTCCGAACGACGGCGACTCCAGCGCGTTGCTCGACACCCGTGACCGGCTGATCGATCAGTTGTCCAAGCTCGTGCAGACGACCGTGAACACTGCGCCTGACGGCACCGTGAGTCTCTACGTCGCCTCTGACGAGATGGTCCGTGGCCCGCACGTCAGCCCCATGACCGTGCAGAATGGCCCGCCGATCGCGGTGTCGGTGATGGGCGCCAACTTCGGCGGCCCGGATCTCGGTGGACAGATCGGTGGCATGCTCCAAGCCCTCAACTCCGACATCCCGGCGGCGCAGAACGGGCTCGATGCCCTCGCCAAGGCGTTGGTGCAGGATGTCAACGCGGTGCACACCGCCGGTTGGTCGCCGGCCACCAAGGGTACCGGCGTGCCGTTCTTCTCGACCGCCCCCGAAGGGATGCTCGCCGCCAAGATCACGCTGTCGGATCTGGTCGCGAACGATGCCTCGGCCATCGTCACCGGCACCTTGCCGAATGCCCAAGGGGACAACAGCGCGGCGCTGTCGATGGCGGCGCTCCGCGACCTCTCACCCAGCGCGACCGGCGGTTCCTTCGGCTCGATGTATCAGAGCCTTGTGACGCAGACCGCGTCGACCAAGAGCGCCGTCGATGCCGATGCGACCGTGTACGGCACCCTCGCCGACCAGGCGGCCAGCCGTCGTCAATCCGCGATCGGCGTGAACACGGACGAAGAACTCGTCAAGATGATGGGCTTTCAGCAGTCCTATGCGGCCGCGGCCAAAGTTTCCGCCGCGCTGGATCAGATGATTCAGACGCTGCTCAGCTCCAAGAACTGAGCCGCCGCCCATGCTGATACTCAGCCGCAATGAGGGTGATGTGATCCATATCGGTGACGGCGTGCGGATCGTCGTGCTCAGCTGTGACCGCAAGGGGGTCCGGCTGGGGATCGACGCGCCGCGCGATGTCCGGATTCTGCGCGGCGAGATCATGGTCGATATCGAGCAGGAGAATCAGCGCGCGATGGCCGCCCAGAAGGAGTGGCTGCAAATCGCCCCCGTCAAGACGATCCGATCCAACGTCGTCGAGCCTACGGACCCGACGAAGGGCTGAGCGCCCGCGCCGCCAGCGCCCGCCGCGCCGCGGCCAAGGCGGGGAGCGTCAGGAGACGGCCCGCCACATCGCCACCCGTCGCCACTGCCCCTCCGGCATGGGCCAGCAGCATGTCGGCCGCGCGAACCAACCCGCTCGGGCTGCCGGACGCCGTCCGCATCACCTCCAGTGATACGAGCTCGTCCGATACCGTCCTGGGATACCGCACGACGACGGGCGTGCCTTCGTCCGGCGACTCGCGGGCAGCGTCCGTCAGCAGCAACAGCAGCGCCTGAATCAGCGAACTCCGGCGTGCCAAGACCGGGGCAACCGACGGAGGCGCCGCGCCCCCGTCGTCGGCACCGACCGTGGAGCCGTCCGGCAGCTCCCCGGGGAGCTGCCTGGGAAGCTGCACGGGGATCGCCCGCACATCCGCATGCTGCCCGAGCAACGCGACCGCAACCGTGAGCACATCGGGCAGCGCAATGGGCTCGAGTTCCTCCTCCCCGTCCAGCGCCAGCGACCGAAAGAGGTGTAGCAGCGCCTCGAGTCGAGCCATCTCGGCGTCGAAGGCCTCGCCCCAGCGCGGTTCAGCCGCACGCTCACGCATCGCCGTGCCGATACTCCATACCGAGAACAGCCGATTCCCCAAGGAGTGCGTCAGCCCACGCGTGACCGCGTCGGAGGTCTCGATCCATGCCGCGGCGGCGGCAGAATCTGCCGCCAGCGCGCTCGGGATACGCTCGTTACTCACCGTTCGAGGCTCCTGCAGGAGAATTTCGCGGACCGGCCGATACTAGAAGCGTGGACATGAGGTCCTCGCCCCCATTCGACACGGAAGCGTCGCTGTGTTCCTGATCATCGGTGTCATTGTCGTCTTCGGTAGCATCCTCGGAGGCTACCTGAACGAGCATGGAAAACTCGCGGTGCTCATTCAGGTCAACGAGTTCCTGATCATCGGCGGAGCCGCGCTCGGGTCGATGTTGATCGGGAACTCTCCCGCCACGATCAAGCGCTGCGTACAGATGACGCTGGGGCTGCTCAAGCCCAATCCCTTCAACTCCACATCCTACGAGGACCTGCTACAGGTACTCTACAAGGTGTTCCAGAAGGCCCGCAAGGATGGCCTGGTGGGGCTCGAGTCGCACATCGTCGATCCCGAGAAGAGCGACATCTTCAAGGCGCACCCGATGTTCATGCACCACAGCCAGGCCGTTGCCCTGTTGTGCGACACCCTGAAGGTGCTCCTCACCGGCGCGGTCGAGAACCACCACCTGGACGAGATCATCTCGTCGGACCTCGAACAGCAGCACCACGAGGCGATGGCAGCTCCGTCCGCCATTACCAAGGTTGGCGACGCGATGCCGGGATTCGGCATCGTCGCCGCGGTTCTCGGCGTGATCATCACCATGGGGTCCATCGGCGGGGCGGCGTCCGAGGTCGGCGAGAAAGTCGCCGCCGCGCTCGTGGGCACCTTCCTGGGCATCCTGATGTCATACGGCGTCATGGGGCCGATCGCGCAGGCCATCGAGGGCCGGATCGCCTCCGAACATGCCTACATGCTCGTGATCAAGACGGCGCTCCTGGCCTACGCCCGCGGCGATTCCCCGATGTCCGCCGTGGAGTTCGCACGCCGCGGCATCGAACCGCAGGACCGTCCGTCGTTCGCCGCACTCGAATCGATGGTCCGCAACCGGGCGGCCTGACCGTGAGCAAGACCGCTCCGAAACGCCCGATCGTCATCAAGAAGATCAAGAAGGCTGGGCACGCGCACCACGGCGGATCGTGGAAAGTCGCGTACGCCGACTTCGTGACCGCGATGATGGCCTTCTTCATGGTCATGTGGATCGTCGGGATGGACGATGCCACGAAGAAGTCGATCGAGAGCTATTTCTCGAACCCGAACCCGAACATGAAGGGCTCGGCGCCGGGGCAAAGTCCGATCGGACATGGCAGCAAGCCGGTTCAGCTGAACCCGACGCAGGTCAAACAGATGATCCGCGTCGCTGAGGAGAAGTCGTTCAAGGCCGCCGCGGACCGGATCCGCGCCCGCCTCGACTCCGCCCGCGGCTCCCTGGGCTCCGCCAAGTTCGAGGTGACGGTCAACGAGGGCGGGTTGCGCATCGAACTGATTGAAGGTGAAGCCGGCGATTCGTATTTCGCGCGCGGCTCGGGACAGATGCGCACGGCCGCGAAGGTCGGCCTCGTGCTGATCGCGTCCGAGTTGAGCGCGCTGCGCAACCCGGTCGTACTGGAAGGTCACACCGACGCCAGCCACTACGGCGCGAGCGCCAGCTACAGCAACTGGGAGCTGTCCTCCGACCGCGCCAACGCCGCGCGGCGCATGCTGGAAGACGCCTCGCTGGATCCCACACGAATCGTGGAGGTCCGCGGCTACGCCGATACCCGACTGCGAAATCCGAAGGAGCCGAACGCACCGGAGAACCGCCGCATCTCGATTTTCCTGCCGTTCAGCGACGTCAAAGCCCGAGTCGACTCGCTCGCCGTGAACTGAGTCCCGAACCCGGGGCGTACCCACCAACGAGAACGCGCCCCGTCGGCAAGCCGACGGGGCGCGTATCGTATCCGGACGACGCGACTACCAGCGATAGTGCGCGAAGGCCTTGTTGGCCTCGGCCATGCGGTGCGTGTCTTCCTTCTTCTTGACGGCGTTGCCTTCGCCCTTGCTCGCGGCGATCGTCTCGGCGGCGAGCTTCTCCGCCATCGACTTCTCGTTGCGGTCGCGCGAATAGCTGATCAGCCAGCGCATCGCGAGCGCGGTACGGCGCTCCGGACGGACTTCGACCGGCACCTGGTACGTGGCACCACCGACACGGCGGCTCTTGACCTCGACGACCGGCTTGAGGTTCGTGAGCGCCTGCTTGAAGACGTTCACCCCCGGCTGCGACGTGCGGCTCTCCACGAGATCCATCGCCCCGTAGAAGATGCGCTCGGCCGTGGACTTCTTGCCCTGATACATCAGGACGTTGATGAACTTGCTGACCGTCTGGCTGTCGTAGCGCGAATCCGCGAGGATCGTGCGCTTCACACTCTTTTTGCGGCGGCTCACTTCTTACCTCCGGCGGCGCCCGCCTTGGGCTTCTTGGTGCCGTACTTGGAACGGCTCTTGTTGCGGCCGTTGACGCCCGAGGCGTCAAGCTTGCCGCGCACGATGTGGTAGCGCACACCCGGAAGATCCTTCACGCGGCCACCGCGAATGAGCACGATCGAGTGCTCCTGCAGGTTGTGCCCTTCGCCCGGGATGTAGGCGGTGACTTCGAAGCCGTTGGTCAGACGGATACGCGCCACCTTGCGGAGCGCGGAGTTCGGCTTCTTGGGGGTGGTGGTGTACACGCGCGTGCACACCCCACGCTTGAACGGATTCGCCTTGAGCGCCGGCGCCTTGTCCTTGGCGGACACGGGGCGCCGGCTCTGGCGAACGAGCTGGTTGATCGTCGGCATCTTACCCTTCGGCTCACCAACACGTGAGCCTTCACGAAATGTTCGACATCCTGATTCTACGTGAATCGCCCGACGGGCGGCACGGAACAGACTCGTAAGATAGCCAGTCAGAATGCCAGAATCAAGGCCCGGAAGTCGTCCTGTCCCAACGACTTACAAAGCACCTGCCCGGCATCTCCCGCGAGGTGGGCGCCTACGGCTTCTTCACCGGACTGATCGGCTCCGCCGCCTCCGGCACCCCACTGAAGAACTTCAGCGGTTTCCGGCTCAACTCGCGCGTCAGCACCTTCATCGTCACCGACACCGAGTCCAGATTCGCCACGATCCGACGGATTTGCGGGTCGGTATCCTTCAGCGTCCCGGCTGCAGATCGTGTTGCCACCCCCGCCGTCGCGATCACCTGCTGCAACGAATCCAGCATGCGCTTGGTCTGCGGCGTGATGGTGCGGAACTCGCGCAGGAGCGAATCCGCGTGCCCGATGGCAGACTCGGCGCTGCGCGCCACGCGTGGCAACGACACTTGTGCCGATTCGGCGACAATCGCCCCGTGCTGCGCGGCACCCTTCACCACGGCGAGCGTGGAGGTCAAGCTGTCGAGCAGGAGCACGGTGCGGGCGAGCGCCTTCTTCACATCACCGCCGGCATCGTTCACCAACTTCTGAACCTGATCCATCATCGCGTTGGTCGGCAACGACGGGAGCGTGCTCCCCACGGGAAGCGCCGACCCGCCGCCAACCGGCGGTTCGAGCACGATCACCGGCGTGCCGATCATCACCGCCGGCGGCTGCACGCGCGCCTTGGTCCCGGCGAGGACGGGCAGCCGGACACCGGCCACCTCATCCACCAGGAAGCGGAGGCGGAAGGTGATATGGCCATCCGGCGTCGCGCGCGGCGTGATGCCCGCCACCCGCCCCACGGTGTACCCCTGGAGTTGCACGGGGGCCTGCAGGCCGATGCCCTCGATCCGGTCGAACTCGGCAAAATACTCATCACCCTTCACCACCTGCGATCGACGCAGCCACATCGTCGACCAGGCCGCGATCCCGATCGCCGCCACCACGATGATCCCCGCGCGGAGATCCGCTGGCTCCCACTTCATGCTGAGGCCTCCACTGCCGCTCGGCGTAGTCCTGCAGAATCCCAGAGATACAGATCGTCGGCGACGTCGTACAACATCTCGTCGCGACGGAACGAGGTGATGATCGCGGTCGGGGCCAGCGCGCGGCAGATGCGCCAGACATCGCCCGCCGCCCGCGACCGCACCGACGCCATCGGGTTCTCCAGCACGAGCAGGCGTGGATTCCCGACCAACGCCCGCCCGACCGCGGCGAGTTGTCGCACATCTTCCGCCACATCGGCCGGTCGACGCGCCGCGTAGTCCACGATACCCAGTTCCTCGAACACATCAACGGCGTGCTGACGCGGCAGCGAGATGCCCTTGGAGCCGCGGAACACCGCCGGCACCACCAGATTGTCGAGCAGGGACAAGTTGCTCAGCAGCCCCGCAGGATCCAGCAACACTCCCATATCCGACAGCAGCAACCGACGCTCCGTGCGGGACACTTTGCCAATCGGCCGCCCGAGCACGACCACTTCTCCCGACGCGATCGCCTGTGCGCCAATCAGGATCCGCGCCAGCAAATGCGACCGCTCCGGCGTCGTGCGGACGACCGTCCACGTCCCCTTGGGCACATTCAGGGTGATCGCATCCGACCACTCGGTGCTCGGTGTGGCGGGACGCACATCGGTCATGGCGAGTATGGCACTCACGTCATCACCCGCAACATGATCCCCAAGGCAGCCACGCCGATGACGACCACGGACGACCACATCATGGCACGACTGACGGCGCGCGGCACTTCCGTCGCGGTCCGGCGCGCGATTAGCCCCGACACGCACGACGCCATCGCAATCCCCGCCCCGTTCAGCAGACCGCGGCCGATGGCCTCGTAGACGTCGCTCACGCTCAGCGCGAGACGTACGGACTGGACATATGCGTCGATCGACATCTGCTGGAGCAGTTGTACGGTGATCAATCCGCCCAACAACGTGGCGAAATCGAACACGAGCGTCAGCGCCATGGCCGCGACCGCCACACCCACCACACGCGGCAATACGTAGTACTGCAGGATATCCACTCCCAACGCGTCGAGCGCATCCGCTTCGCCGAGGGCGCGCGCACTTGCGAGCTCGGCGGCGATGGCCGTGCCGGTCCGCCCCGCGACGATCAGCGCCGTGAGCGCGGGAGCGATCTCGCGCACACCGGCCGCCACGACGATCCGGCCGATGGTGTCGGCCAACCCCAGACGCACGGCCTGCGCGTTGGCTTCACCGATGATGATGGCGCCGCACAGCACGGCCAGCACCGACACCAGGGTCAGCGCATCCCACGCCGTGAACTGGATCTGCCGCGCAAAGGCCCCCCACCACTGCCCGAGCGCGGCGCGCGGGAGCGAGGCCCCCGCACGCAGCACGGCACCCGACATGCGGACCGCCACGACCCCAGCGGCACCGGTGTTCCGTGCGCGGCGGCCGATGCCGCCTATGAGATCAACGACGAACATGCGGGCGCAACGGCGCGCTCAAATGAGCGTTTCCTTGGAGACCCGATCCGCGCCGACACGCCGCAACACCCCCTCGGCGCGGCACACCGCCTGCGCACTCACCGACACCGCCCCCTGCAACGGCGCGCCGATCAACGTCCGCGCCGGAAAGGGCGCGGTGAAGAACTCGGCGAGCACCTGATCGAAGACAGCGAGCTGGCCGGGATCGCGCAGGGCAACAGTGAGCATCAGGACATCGTCGAGCACCGTACCGACGGTCGACAGCGCGGTCCGCAGCCGTTGCATGGCGCGCCGACATTCGACATCGAGGGGCATGCCGGACGCATCCGCCGTCCCGTCGTCGGCCTCTCCCGTCAGCGACGCGGTCCAACACATCCCGGCATACATCACGACCGTGCTGGCATTCCCGGGAACGGGAACGCTCTCTTGCGCACGCTGGCTGTGCGCCCAATGCCTACTGCTCATCCGTCGGGCGTGGGGCTGAAGTGTATTGTTTCATGCCAGTACTAAAGTGCCGCACCGGAGCCCTCTCCCGCAAGCACCGCCTAGAGATCCACGACCGCGTGCACCGGGAGCGCGTCCCGCGCTCGAACCGCGACCTCGAACTCCCCAAGCAGGTGGGCGATCGAGTTTGCATAATAACTGACCAGTTCCCTCCCCCTAGGGAGAATCAGGAATCCCTCCCCCGTCCGGGCGATGACCCGCCGCATCCGCAGCAACTGGTAGGCCCGCTCGAGGATCTCGGCCGGGGCCGCATGGCAGTCCACCAACTGGCACCCGTGGTGCTGGAGCGAGTCGCGGATCTCCGCGATGCGGTCAAGCAACGCGGAGCGGGTGACGAAATCGGCGTCAAATGTTTGCAGGGCGGCGGCGACCAGCGGTACGGTGGTGACCGGAATGATCGCACCGATGCGTCGCATCACATCGTCGGCCAACTCCTGTACCTGCCCAAGCCGCTGTGTGCGATCGAGTCCGAACAACGGTTCCCCCCGCTCCGCCAGACGGTCGAACCAGGGGGCGAGCGGCATCGGCTCGCCAACGACCACGGCGGCGGTCCCATAGCGCCTCCACCGGCGGGAGACGAGACGGACCATGCTCCAGCCGGCATAGCTCAGGACCTCGGAGAGCTGCGAGAGGCGGCTCGCCGGGCGGTCGCCGCCTTGCACCCGCAGTTCCCGCAGCAACGAGCGGTCCTCGAGCACCCGATCGAAGTTGATGGCGACCGGTACGACATACATCCGCGGCATGAACCCGGGCTCGCGCGCCACGCCCAAGGCGTAATCGAGCAAGCCGATCTTCGGCGGTCGCAGCTTGCCGTCGCGGGTCAGCCCACCTTCGGGAAAGATCCCCTGCGTCACCCCGTTGCGCGTGATGAGCTGGACGTACCGCTCGAGCACCGTGTGGTACAGGGGCTCACGGTAGCGACGGCGGATGAAATACGACCCGAAGCTCTTGAACAGGTATTCGAGCGGGAAGACCCGCGCCCACTCCCCGACGGCGTACGAGATGGCCACTTGCCCCGCGAGCGCGTAGCTCGCCAGCACGTAATCGGCGTTGGAGCGGTGGTTCATCACGTAAATCACGATGCTCTCGCGCGGCAGCCGATCGAACGCGCTGGCGCGTACGTGCGTCACCTCCACTTTGTAGAAGACGTTGAGCAGGATGCGCGAGAGATTGTACCCGTACTGGTAGTATGCCAGCAGGTTGAAGACGGGTACGATCTCGTTGACATAGCTCCGCACCCGCCGCCAGACCAGCGCGGCCGCCACCCCATGCGCGTCGGCGTGGGCACGCACCGCCGCGGCCACAGCCTCGTCACCGAGCAGCGCTTCGGCGATGTACGTCTTGTTCGTGAGTTTGAATCGATCGATGCGCGCACGGAATCGGCGGACGGCACGGAGGGCGGCACGACGCGTGAATCGGCGCCACACCACACGCCCGAGCACCGCGAACAGGGCCACCGTGAGGGCACCGACGACGATCTTCACGGGACGGTCCGACGGCCAGTCCCGTCCGGTCGCGTGCAGGGATCGTTCCACCGCCGCTCGCGCATGCGCCCCTCCGCCTACGCGGTCTCGCGCGTAGTCCAGTCCCGCGGTTCGTCGGTCACTTTGCGCAGAATCACGAGGCTGATCAACACCATGAGCAAGAGCGCGATGACCGCGACCGCTTCCCCCTTGGCGGTGAGAGTCGCGAGCTGGTCTTCACTGAGCCCGGGACGTCGATTCCGCTCGACGAGCAGATAGGTGATGGCCGCCCAGATCAGCGGTCCGGAGATCGCCGAGAAACGACCCACCATGCCGTAGAGTCCATAGAACTCGCCGATGCGATCGGGCGGACTCAGGCGCAGCATCAACGTCCGGTCGGCCGCCCACGTACCGCCGAGCGCGAGCCCGGCAAGGCAGGCGGTGGCGTACAGCCCGCTGATGGGAAGCGACAGGAGGCCGACCAGCGACGCAAAGGCGAAATCGCAGCACCAAATGGTCAGGACCATGTTCAGGGTGCGTTTGGGACCGATCCGGTCCACGACGAACCCCCACGTCACGCCACCGAGGATGGCACAGGTGATGGCGGACATCAGCACGAGATTCGCCTGCTGCTCGCCCTGGCTCTTGGTGAGTCCGGTCGAGACCGCGACGTTGACCGTGTACAACGTCATGAAGGAGATCACGGTATTGATGGCGTCGGTGTAGAACACGCGGCCCAGCAGGAAGCGGAGCAGTCCGGGATACTGCTGTCCTGACTTGAGCGTGACCATCGTCTGCCTGACGGACTCGAGGACCGCCGACCACCGGAAGATCGGACGCGGATTCGGGTTCCCCCGCTCCTTGACGAACACGAAGCACGGCAGCGCGAAGAGGAAGAAAGCCCCGGCGATCATCAGGAAATACATCGCGAAGGGGAATGATTCCCCGGGATGCTGCGACTTGAGCCAGAGCCCCATGCCGACGGCGATATACGACCCCATGTAGCCGAGTCCGACCGCGAGTCCGGTGATGCGGCCTCGGTTGGTGTCGTCGGTCACCTCGGGGAGCAGGGAATCGTAGAACTGTACCCCCGCCTGATACCCGCCGTTGGCAATCACGAAGAGCAATGCCGAGAGCCGGAACGAGCCGTGGCCCATCAACGCCGTCGCGCCGCAGGCGAGAATCGTGGCCCACACCAGGAATGGCATGCGCCGGCGTGCACGATCCGTCATCGCGCCCAGCAGGGGGGAGAGTACGAACATCACCGCCATCGCCAGCGATGTCAGCAGGCCATAGACGTGATCTGCGCGATCGGGCCCCACCTTCTCCCGAACGAACAGCGAGAAGTAGAGCGAGATCACGCCCATGGAAAAGATGACGTTGGCGAGATCGTAGAGGATCCACGCCGCGACGGCGCGGCGGGGAATCGTGCGTTCGGGTGGGGTCATGGAGGAAGAATCTGCATCCTGGTCGGTGATCCCGTAAGGCGAAACGGCGTACCCCCGCAGGGATACGCCGTTTCGTGACCGCCGTGGTACCGCTCGCCGCCCCCGCCGAGCTTAGAGCTCGTCGGGCAACGGCGCGAAGGGGGCATCGGCCGCCGCGGCGACCGCGCTCGGGATCGCGGCCAAGGCATCGAACGGCATCTCGGGCGCCGGGGGCGCTTCGATGTCCATGTCGACTTCCTGGTAGCGGTACATCCCCGTGCCGGCCGGGATCAGATGGCCGATGATGATGTTCTCCTTCAGGCCGAGCAGGTTGTCCTTCGCCCCGCGGATGGCGGCGTCGGTCAGCACGCGCGTGGTCTCCTGGAAGCTCGCCGCCGAGATGAACGACTGCGTCGTGAGACTCGCCTTCGTGATGCCCAGCAGCAGGGGCTCGCTCGTCGCGGCCTTCTGCTTCTTCTTCTTGGCCCGGTCGTTGGCATCGCGGAACGCGGCCTTGTCGACGTTCTCGCCCTCGAGGAACTCGGTCTCCCCCGGCTCGGCGACACGGACCTTCTGCAGCATCTGACGCACGATCACGCCGATGTGCTTGTCGTTGATCTTCACCCCCTGCAGGCGGTACACCTCCTGCACTTCGTTCAGCAGGTACTCCTGCACCGCGCGGGGGCCCTTGATCCGGAGAATGTCGTGCGGATTCACCGGGCCTTCGGACAGACGGTCGCCGGCACGCACGCGGTCACCCTCGTGCACGCGGAGATGCTTGCCCGACGCCACCTCGTACAGCTGCGCCTCCTGCGTCTCGTCCGGCGTGTTGTCCGACTTCGTGGGCTGGACGAAGATCTCACGCTTGCCGCGCTTGATCTCGCCGAAGCGTACCACGCCGTCCACCTCGGAGATCGTCGCCGGATCCTTCGGGCGACGGGCTTCGAACAGTTCCGCGACGCGCGGCAGACCGCCCGTGATGTCGCGGGTCTTGTACGCTTCGCGGTTGACCTTGGCCAGGATGGTGCCGGCCGTGATCTCGCTGCCGTCCTCCACGATGAGCTGCGCGCCCACCGGGATGACGAAGTCGCGGATCCGCTTCTCCTTCCCGCCCTTTGTCTGCCACACCTCGATGTGCGGGTGCAGCTTCTTCTCGCGGTCTTCGATGACCACGCGCTGACGGAGGCCGGTGAGCTCGTCGAGCTCCTCGCTGACCGACTCTTCCTCGACCAGGTCGACGAAGCGGATGGTGCCCGCCGTATCGGCGATGATCGGGTTCGTGTACGGATCCCATGAGAAGAGCACCTGCTCCTTCTTCACTTCCTCGCCGTCCTTGACCATCAGGATGGCACCGAGCGGCACCTGCAGGCGCGCGGCCACACCGGCGTTCTTGTCGGCCGAGGCGCGGATGAAGATCTCGCCTTCGTACGACGTCACGATCTGCTGGCCTTCGGCGTTGGTCACCGAGATCAGGCGATCGCCGAACTCCAGGAAGCCCGCGACCTTCGACTTGCGGGCCGTGTTCTCGGCGATGCGCGAGGCCGTACCACCGATGTGGAAGGTCCGCAGCGTCAGCTGCGTGCCAGGCTCACCGATGGACTGCGCGGCGATGATGCCGACCGCCTCGCCGGTATCGACCATCGCCATGGTCGCGAGGTTGCGTCCGTAGCACATCCGGCAGAGACCACGCTTGGCCTCGCAGGTGAGCACGCTGCGGATCTTGATGCTCTCGATCCCCGACTCCTCGATCGTCCTCGCGGTCTCCTCGCTGATCATCTGGCCGGCTTCGACCAGGATGGCGCGACGTCCCGCGTCGTCCAGGAGCTGCGGGTCTTCCACGTCCTCCGCCGCCACATTGCCGACGATGCGCTCCGACAACGGCTCAATGATGTCCTCGCCTTCCTTCAGCGCGGCCACTTCGAGGCCGAGGATCGTCCCGCAATCCTCTTCCGTGATCGTCACATCCTGCGCGACGTCGCAGAGACGACGCGTGAGGTACCCGGCGTCGGCCGTCTTGAGCGCCGTGTCGGCCAAGCCCTTGCGGGCGCCGTGCGTCGAGATGAAGTACTCGAGCACCGAGAGGCCTTCACGGAAGTTCGACTTGATGGGGCTTTCGATGATTTCGCCGATGCCGCCGGTGAGCTTCTTCTGCGGCTTCGCCATCAGGCCACGCATGCCGGCCAGCTGGCGGATCTGGTCGCGCGAACCACGCGAGCCCGAGTCGAACATCATGAACACGGGGTTGAACCCGAGCTGCGACTCGCGCATGCGCTTGACCATCGCATCGGCGATGTCGTTGTTCGCGTGCGTCCAGGTGTCGATCACCTTGTTGTAGCGCTCGCCGTTGGTGATGTTGCCCGTCGAGTACGCCTTCTGGAAACGCTCCACGCGCGTGGAGGCTTCCTCGAGCAGCTGCTCCTTCTCCACCGGGATCTCGAGATCCTCGATGCCGATCGAGACGCCGCCGCGCGTGGCGTTCCGGAATCCGAACTCCTTCAGGCGATCGAGGAAACCGACGGTCGAGGCCAGGCCGGCATGCCGGTAGGACTCGAACACCAGCTCCGACAACGCCTTCTTCTTCATGTCGCGATTCTGGTACGGCAACTCCACGGGCGTGATCTCGTTGAAGAGCACGCGCCCGGCGGTCGTCACCATCCACTCGGCCGTGCCGTTGCGCACCACGTAGTACCGCAACGCCGAATGCGTTGTGAGGTGCCCGAGCGCCATCGCCATCTCGACTTCCGCCGGTTTGGTGAAGGACCGCAACGCGGCGACCTTCTTCTTGTCCTTCACGAGCTCGTCGAAGCCCGTCGGGGCCTTGGTCGCGAAGTAGCAGCCCAGCACGATGTCCTGCGAGGGCTCCGCGACCGGGCGACCGTCCGCCGGCTTCAGGATGTTGTTGGCCGAGAGCATCAGCACCCGGCACTCGAGCTGCGCTTCGAACGACAACGGCACGTGCACGGCCATCTGGTCGCCGTCGAAGTCGGCGTTGAACGCCGCGCAGACGAGCGGATGGATGCGGATGGCCTTGCCCTCGACGAGCACCGGCTCGAACGCCTGGATACCCAGACGATGCAGCGTCGGCGCGCGGTTGAGGAGCACCGGATGGTCGCGAATGATCTCTTCGAGGATCTCGAAGACCTCCTCGCTCTCGCGCTCCACGATCTTCTTGGCGCGCTTCACCGTCTCGGCGATCCCCTTCTCCACCAGCTTGTGGATGATGAAGGGCTTGAACAGTTCCAACGCCATGGCCTTGGGCAAGCCGCACTGGTGCAGCTTGAGCTCCGGGCCCACCACGATGACCGAACGGCCCGAGTAGTCCACGCGCTTGCCGAGGAGGTTCTGACGGAACCGGCCCTGCTTGCCCTTCAGCATGTCGGACAGCGACTTGAGCGGCCGCTTGCCGCGCCCACGGATCGCCTTGGAGCGACGCCCGTTGTCGAACAACGCGTCGACCGACTCCTGCAGCATGCGCTTCTCGTTCCGGAGGATGACCTCCGGCGCGCGATGCACGATCAGCTTCTGCAGGCGGTTGTTGCGGTTGATGACGCGACGGTAGAGGTCGTTCAGGTCCGACGTCGCAAAACGGCCGCCGTCGAGCGGAACGAGCGGGCGCAGATCCGGCGGAATCACCGGGATCACGTCCATGATCATCCATTCCGGGCGATTCCGGATCTCGGAGTTCTCCCCCGAGTTGCGGAAGGCGTCAACGATCTTCAGGCGCTTCAGCGTCTGCTTCTTCTTGTGCTGCGACGTCTCCGTCACCACCTGGGCACGGAGTTCGTCGGCCAACTTGTCGACGTCGAGGCGCATGAGCAACTCGCGCACGGCCGGCGCACCGATCTCGGCGCGGAACGCGGTATCGCCCTCTTCCTTCGCCTTCATGCGCAGCGTGAGGTACTGCTCTTCGTCGAGCAACTCGTTCGTGCGGCATTCCTGCTCGCCCGGCTCGATGACGACATAGTTGGAGTAGTACACGACCTTCTCGAGATCACGGAGCGTGAGGTCGAGGAGGTTGCCCATCGGCGAGGGCAGCGTCTTGAAGAACCAGATGTGCGCGACGGGCACGGCGAGCTCGATGTGCCCCATGCGGTCACGCCGGACCTTGCTCAGGGTCACCTCGACGCCGCACCGGTCGCAGATCACGCCGCGATAGCGGATGCGCTTGTACTTGCCGCAATGGCATTCCCAGTCCTTGACCGGACCGAAGATGCGCTCGCAGAAGAGGCCATCCTTCTCGGGCTTGAACGAACGGTAATTGATGGTCTCGGGCTTCGTGACTTCGCCCCAGCTCCACCACGAGCGCAGCCCGGCCATCTCCAGCCGCTCACGCTCCTTGCTGTCCCGGGGTCCACGGATCTCCTCGGGCGAGGCGATGCGGACCTGGATGTAGTCGAACGCGGAAGCGCGGGTGTCCCGCGCGTTGCGGAAATCAATCATGGGTTACTCCTCACCAGCGCTGAAGGGAAGGCCGCTGTATCCGCCCTCCGCGTTTGCGTCCATCGTGACGTGGATGCCGAGCGCCTGCAGTTCCTTCACCAGCACGTTGAACGACTCCGGCGTGCCCGGCTCGGGCAGGTTCTGCCCCTTCACGATCGCCTCGTACACGCGCGACCGGCCGTTCACGTCGTCCGACTTCACCGTCAGGATCTCCTGCAGGGTGTGGGCCGCGCCGTACGCCTCCAGCGCCCACACTTCCATTTCTCCGAAGCGCTGACCACCGAACTGGGCCTTGCCCGCCAGCGGCTGCTGCGTCACGAGCGAGTACGGTCCGATGCTGCGCGCGTGGATCTTGTCATCCACGAGGTGGCTGAGCTTGAGCATGTACACGTTGCCCACCGTCACCGGCGACGTGAACTTCTCGCCGCTGCGCCCGTCGCGCAGCGCGATCTTGCCACCAGGCATCAACCCGGCGCGCGTGATCAGCTCCTTGCTCGCGGCATCCACGTCGGCTTCGCTCTTCTTGCCGAGCGTCGCCGCGAGGGCCGGCAGTCCCATCGACTCCAGCAGCTCCGGAGCAGAGAGCGCGTCGCGCTTCTCAAGCTCCTTCAGGGCCTTCTTGTACTCCGCCTTCGCCGCCGCCGACACCTCCTCCGAGGCGATCTCCGCCTCGTGGAACGCGATGGCGTGCTTCAGGTCGGTATGCTCGCGCTCGGCCAGCTCCTTCGCCGCCGCCGCGATGTAGTCCCGGACGCGATGGAAGACGTCCTTCGTCTCGGCCGACATCCCGCGAGCATTGAGGTCGTTGATGTCCGCGTCGTGCAACAGCTCCACCTTCTCCTCGCCGATGGCCGGACGCAGATCCGACAGGAACGTCTTGATCTCCTTGTCCGAGATCTCCAACGCCGCCGTCCGCAGGTCGAGCGCCTCGTGCGACCACCGGAGCGAGGCCAGGCGGATCAGCAGCCCGACTTCCTTTTCCGTGGCGCCCTGGAAGACCGGCGTCTTGGCGTAGAAGCCCAGGATGCGCGCCGCCCACCCGAGATGCGTCTCGAGGATCTGTCCCACGTTCATGCGCGACGGCACACCGAGCGGGTTCAGCACGATGTCCACCGGACGACCGTCCGGCAGGAACGGCATGTCCTCCTCGGGCACGATGCGCGCCACGATACCCTTGTTGCCGTGACGGCCGGCCATCTTGTCGCCCACCGAGATCTTGCGCTTCTCGGCGAGATAGACCTTCACGAGCTGGATGACGCCCGGGGGCAGTTCATCCGGCTGCAGGATGCGGTCGATGCGCTCTTCCGCCTTCTCCTCGATCTTCGCCTTCACCTGATTGGCGGCGTCGATGATCTCGCGGAGGTCGTCGTTGACCTTCTTGGCCTCGACGCGGAAGGTCTTCAGGTCGAGCGTCGCGAGCCGAAGTCCGTTCAGCACGTCGGCCGTGAGCTTCGTCCCCGGCGCGAGCGCCTCCTCGACCGTGCCCGACTTGAGGGCAAGGGCGACGGTCTGCCCGATGAGCAGTTCCTTCAGTTCGGCGTCGCGCACGTCGTTGACGCGCACCTTCTCCTCACCCTCGAGGCGGCGCACCTCGCCGATACGCTCACCACGATCCTTCTCGACCACCCCGTCTTCCACGCGCGAGAAGATCTTGACGTCGATCACGACGCCCTCCATCCCCGGCGGCACCTTCAGCGACGAGTCCTTCACGTCCTTCGCCTTCTCGCCGAAGATGGCGGTGAGCAGCTTCTCTTCCGGCGACAGCTCCGTTTCCCCCTTCGGCGTGATCTTGCCGACGAGGATGTCGCCCGGGCGCACATGGGCCCCGATGCGCACGATGCCGCGCTCATCGAGATCCATGAGAGACTCTTCGGAGACGTTCGGGATCTCGCGCGTGATCTCTTCCTGGCCGCGCTTGGTGTCGCGGACGTGCAACTCGAGTTCCTGGATATGGATCGACGAATAGACGTCGTCCTTCACCAGACGCTCGGAGAGGACGATGGCGTCCTCGAAGTTGTGTCCGTACCAGGGCATGAAGGCCACGAGCACGTTGTTGCCCAGCGCGAGCTGACCGTGCTGCGTCGCCGCGCCGTCCGCCATGACCTCACCGGCCTTCACCTTCTGTCCGAGCTTCACGATCGGACGCTGGTTGATGGCGGTGTCCTGGTTCGTGCGCCAGTACTTCTTCACCCGGTAGCGGTCCTGCGCGCCCAGACGGGCGAGCGGCGCTTCGCCGTCTCCCTTTGCGGTCGCGCCGGCATCCACGATGATCTCGTCCGCCGTCACGCGCGTCACCACGCCCGCGCGCTTGGCGATGATCGTCGCCCCGGAATCGCGGGCCACGGTCTCTTCGAGGCCGGTCCCCACGTACGGGGTCTGCGGGTTCAACAAGGGGACCGACTGGCGCTGCATGTTGGATCCCATGAGCGCACGGTTGGCGTCGTCGTGCTCGAGGAACGGAATCAGCGCCGCGGCGATCGACACCACCTGCTCCGGTGCCACGTCCATGTAGTCGATCCGGTTCGGCTGGACCAACGGGACGTCACCCTGCTGACGGCTGAGCACGAACTCATCCACGAACGAGCCGTCGTCGTTCAGGCGCGCATTGGCCTGGGCGATGATGGCGTCCTCTTCCTTGTTGGCATCGAGCCACGCGAGCTGGTCGGTGACCTTGCCGTTCTTGACCACGCGGTACGGCGTCTCGATGAAGCCGAGGTCGTTCACGCGCGCGAAGCACGCGAGCGACGTGATCAGGCCGATGTTCGGACCTTCCGGCGTTTCGATCGGGCACATGCGCCCGTACTGCGAGTAGTGCACGTCACGAACTTCGAAGCCGGCGCGCTCACGGGTGAGGCCGCCCGGTCCGAGGGCCGAGAGGCGACGCTTGTGCGTCAACTCGGCCAGCGGATTCGTCTGGTCCATGAACTGCGAAAGCTGCGACGACCCGAAGAACGCCTGGATCACCGCCGACACCGTGCGCGCGTTGACGAGGTCGTCGAGCGCGATCTTGTCGGTGTCCTGATTGATGCTCATGCGCTCCTTGACCAGACGCGCCATGCGCGAGAGGCCGACGGAGAACTGGTTGGCGATCAGCTCGCCGACCGAGCGGATGCGACGGTTGCCGAGGTGATCGATGTCATCCACATGCCCGCGCCCTTCGTGGAGTTCCACGAGATAGCGGATGATGGCGATGAAGTCGTCCTTGGTCAGGACCGTCTGGCTCGCCGGCGTGTTGAGGCGCAGGCGCTGATTGATCTTGTAGCGGCCCACGCGGCCGAGGTCGTACCGCTTGGGGCTGAAGAACAGGCGATCGAGCGCCTGCTTGGCCGTCTCCTTGTTGGGCGCATCGCCCGGACGGAGCAGCGAGTAGATCTGCTTCAGCGCCATGTCCTCGTCGTGCGTCGGATCCTTGGCGAGCGTGTTCTTGATGAGCGTGCTCTCGGCGCGGCCGCTCGGCACGAAGCACTGGACCTGGAGCAGCCCGTGCTTGCGGAGGCGCTTGACCAGCATCTCCTTCAGCTGCTGTCCCGCCTCGGCGATGACTTCGCCCGTCTCCGGATCGATGGCATCGACGGCGAGCACGCGCGGCGTCGGGCGCTCCTCGCGTTCGATCGCGTCCAGCTCGTCGCGGAGGTCCACGTTGCCGTAGCTGGCGAACACCTTGACCTTGTCGATCTTCTGGCGGCGAAGGCGGTTGAACACCTCTTCCGTCAGCTCGTCCCCTTCCTTGACAAGGAGCGAGTTCTCGTTGCGCTCGCGCTCGGCGCGGGCCTTCTTGGTCTTGGCCTTCGGCGCGTCCTCGGCCGTGGCCTCGCCCGGCAGCTCGATGTCCTCGGCGATGATCGCGCCGACGACCTCACGGTTCTCCGCGCGTCCTTCGCGCTTCTTCGTCAGGTCCAGCTCGCGGACGGCGAAGAAGAGGCGGAGGATGTCGGAGTTGTTGCCGAAGCCGAAGGCGCGCAGGAGCGCGGTGGCCGGGAACTTCTTCTTCTTGTCGATGTGGACGTAGATCACATCGTGGATGTCCACGGTGAACTCGACCCACGAGCCGCGGAACGGGATGATCCGCGACGAGATCAGGCGCTGTCCGTTCGGGTGCGTGCTCTCCTCGAACACGACGCCCGGCGACCGGTGCAGCTGGCTCACGATCACGCGTTCGGCTCCGTTGATCACGAAGGTGCCGAGGGCGGTGAGGAGCGGCAGCTCACCCAGGTAGACTTCCTTTTCGATCTGGTTCTTGATGCGCTTCTTGCCGTCGGCGGCCGCTTCCTCGAAGACCGTCAGGGCGAGGGTCGCCTTGAGCGGCGCGGAGAAGGTCATGTCGCGCTCGATGCACTCCTCGACGGAGTACTTCGGCTCGCCCAGCGTGTAGCGCTTGAAGTCCAGCGAGAAGTTCTCGTGCACGTCGGTGATCGGGAACAGGTCCTTGAAGACCCGTTCGAGTCCGACGTCCTCGCGGTCGTGCGAGGCCGCATCCAACTGGAGCAGCGTTTCGAACGCGCGCGTCTGGATGTCGAGGAGATGGGGCATGTCCATGCCCGACTCCAGCTTCCCGAACGAAATTTGCTTGATCATATCAACCCTGGCTCGGCCGATGGACGGCGAAAGCCGCCCGCCCCCGGCGCGCGAGGATTTCGCGCGGCGGAGCGGGACGGACGGAACTTCAGTTGTACGTCGGTGCGAATGCGATCATGGACGGCGAGACCACGTGAGGGGGAGGATGTCGTGACCGGCTGCCGCGTCGCGGTCAGCCGGCCACGAGAACCTGCCGCCTTACTTGATCTCGGCCGTCGCGCCCTGCTCTTCGAGCTTGGCCTTGATGGACGCGGCTTCGTCCTTCGACACGCCCGCCTTCACCACCTGCGGGGCGCCGTCGACCATGTCCTTCGCTTCCTTCAGGCCCAGGCCGGTGAGCTCGCGCACCACCTTGATGACCTGGATCTTCTTCGCGCCGGCATCCTTGAGCGTGACCGTGAACTCGGTCTGCTCCTCGGTTGCGCCGCCGCCGCCCGCACCCGCGCCACCCGCCGGGGCCGCAGCCGCGGCGACGACGGTCACGTTGAACTTCGTCTTGAACGCATCGATCAGCTCGGCGAGCTCGATGACCGACATGTTGCCGATCGCGTCGAGGATCTCGTCCTTGCTCAGAGTCGCATTAGCCATTGTCAGATATCTCCGTGAAGAATCCCCCAGGACAGCCTGGGGCGTTGTTGGTCAGGCAGACGCCTGGGGATTGGAACCGGCCTCGAGTTGCGCCACGCGCGCCTCGAGCGTGAGCGCGAACATCGAGAGCACACTGTTGAAGCAGCCGAGCAACTGGCCGAGCGCTTCGTCCCGGGTCGGGAGCGAGGCGAGCTTCTTCACGAGCGCCGCATCCACCGTGGCGCCCTCGTAGATCCCCCCCTTCACCTCCGGACGCGAATCATTGGCCTTCGCGAAGTCGGTGAGGATCTTGGCCGCCACCACCGCATCCTTCGCGACGACGACGCCCGTGGGGCCCTTAAGCCGCACGCCGACGCGACCGCTCTCGTTCACGGCCTTCAGCGCCAGCGTGTTCTTGATGACGACGTAGTCCACGCCCGCCTTGCGGAACTGGCGACGGAGCTCGGTCATCCGCTTCACGTTCAGCCCCGTGAAGTCGGTGTAGTACAGGGCGTTCGCGCCCGCCATCTTGTCCTTCAGCTCGGCGACGAGCTGTTCCTTGTCGGATCGCTTCATCGTCGGTTACCGGTACGGGGTGGTATCGATACGGACGCCGGGGCCCATCGTGCTGGACACGGCCACCGTCTTCACGTACACGCCCTTCGCCGCGCTCGGCTTCGAGCGCACGATGGTGTCCATCAGGGCGGTGAAGTTCGTCTCCAGCGACTCGAGCGGGAACGACACCTTGCCGATCGCGGCATGGACGTTGCCTCCCTTGTCGACGCGGAACTCGATCTTGCCCGCCTTCGTCTCCTTCACGGCCTGGCCGACGTTGAACGTCACCGTCCCCGCCTTCGGGTTCGGCATCAGTCCGCGCGGACCGAGCACGCGACCAAGGGCACCGATCTGCCCCATCTGGTCCGGCGTCGCGATCAGCACGTCGAAATCCATCCAGCCTTCCTTGATCTTCGCGATGTAGTCGGTGCCGACGAAATCCGCGCCGGCGGCCTCGGCTTCCTTCGCCTTGTCGCCGACGGCGATCACCAGCACGCGCACCGTCTTGCCGGTGCCGGCCGGGAGCACCACCGTGCCACGCACGATCTGGTCGGCGTGACGCGGATCGACACCCAAGCGGATCGCCACGTCGACGGTCTCGTCGAACTTGGCGAACGCGGCGCCCTTCACCTGCTCGAGCGCGGCCTTGGGGGCCACCGCCGCGTTGAGGTCACGCCCCTCGGCGACCTTGCGATACTTCTTCCCGTGGGTGCGCATCAGTCGCGAACCTCCACACCCATCGAGCGCGCCGCGCCTGCGATCATGCGCATGGCGGAATCGATCGATTCGGTGTTGAGGTCGGGCATCTTCAGCTCGGCGATCTGCTTGACCTGAGCCTTCGTGATGGTCCCCACCTTGTTGCGATTCGGCTGCCCCGAGCCCTTCTCGATCCCCACGGCCTTCTTGACGAGCACCGCAGCAGGCGGCGTCTTCAGGATGAACGTGAAGCTCTTGTCGGCGAAAATCGTGATCTCGACCGGGAGAATCGTATCCTGGCCCTGCGTCCGAGCGTTGAACTCTTTGCAGAACGCCATGATGTTGATTCCCTGCGGTCCGAGCGCGGTGCCGACCGGAGGGGCCGGGTTCGCCTTGCCTGCAGGAATCTGCAGCTTGACGAATCCTACGGCCTTCTTTGCCATGGAACTCCTCTAGACACGTAGAGCGGAGCATGCGCCGGGGACCCTGCCCCGCGAATGTCCGCTGACTCCCACGGTGTGATTAGCGTCGTTGTGGTAGCCGACGGGTGCGCTCCTCGCTGGTTCTCAGCTGCCCCGCGCAAGGGCACGAACACCTTCAGTTGACCTGCACCAACCACCAGCACCAGCCGCGCCTAGTGCGCGCGCAACTGGAGATAATCGAGTTCCACCGACGTGGGACGACCGAAGAGCGAGACGCTCACCCGGACCTTCCCCTTGTCGGGCATGACGTCCTCGACCGTGCCATTGAAATCCGTGAAGGGCCCTTCCGTGATCGCCACGGCCTGCCCGACGAGGAACGGGATCTCCTCCTTCGGCGCGACCTCCTCCGCCTCCTCGGCGCGGCCGAGCAGGCGGTTGACCTCGTCCTGACGCAGCGGCTGCGGATCACGGTCCTTGCCCACGAACTTGATCACGCCCTGGATGCTGCCGACGGTGTGCAACGTTTCCTCGCCGACGACCATCTCGACGAGGACGTAGCCCGGGAAGACCTTGCGCTCGACGGTGACCTTCTTGCCATTCTTGATCTCCACCGCCTGCTCGGTCGGCACGAGGGCCTGCCGGATGAGGCGCAGCTCCGCCGGCGCAGGATCGCCGTCGATCTTGCGCTGCAGCAGGTTCCGGACCTTGTTCTCGTGGCCGGAGGTCGTCTGCACGGCGTAGAAGTGATGCGTCACGTCAACCACCGAAGAGCGCCGGGATCCAGCGCACCAGGAGGTTCTGGAAGAGCAGATCCATGAGCGCGATGACGCCACCGATGAAGAGCGAGAGGATGACCACGCCGATGGCCAGCTGCCGCACCTGCGGCACATCCGGCCAGGTGACGCGCTTCATCTCCACCACCACCTCACGATAGAACTCCGTGAGGCGCTGGGGGACACTCGCCTTCGGGACCTCGGCGACGGCCACTACTTGGTCTCCTTGTGCACCTGATGCTTGTCGCACCGGGGGCAGTACTTCTTCCACTCCACGCGCTCCGGGTGGGTGCGCTTGTTCTTGGTCGTGAAGTAGTTCCGATTCTTGCACTCGCCGCAGGCGAGGATGATCTTTTCGCGGGGCATGACCTTCGTCCTCAACAAAAGTTCGACCTTCACCAGCACCTGCTCAGAGCACGCAATCGGGATCGAACCGATGACCTCATCCTTACCAAGGATGTGCTCTACCGACTGAGCTATGCGTGCAACGTGCGCACCAACGCACCGATCGTCGACCGACGACTGAATCCAACATCCTGCGACCACCAGAGCGGGAGACGGGGCTCGAACCCGCGACATCAAGCTTGGAAGGCTTGCGCTCTACCAGCTGAGCTACTCCCGCACACTGCCGCCCGCCCACACGTCCCTCGACCGCTCACGCACTCGATCTGCCACTTGCGCCAGCTCCTGCGAATCCCGCTCCGATGGTGGGGGAAGGATTCGAACCTTCGAAGGCTTGCGCCGGCAGATTTACAGTCTGCTCCCGTTGGCCACTTGGGTACCCCACCCTCACAAAACCGCGACTTCAGTTCGCCAAAGGGCGTCCCTGACCTGACTTGCCGCCACAACGAAAAACAGGCTTTTGCGGCCAGAGCCAAGTAAGATAAGCTGAATCAAGGGTTTGGTCAATGGGGAAAGTACAGGAACGTGACCTGTGCACGGACAAGAATGCATCAGGCGTTCCTACGAATCACAGCGGGCACCGAGGGTGGTCGCTCACTCGCCCCCCCCTCCGAGCCGACCCGCATTCGGGCCGACGGCAATGAAGTGTTACAAAATTGTAGAGAATCGACTTTTCAGGGGAGAATGGCCTCCTTTTCAGCTCCGAAATCGACGCCGACTGTTTACAATCCACGCACTTTTCTGTAGTATTTCGTCCCTCTGATTCACTTGCTCTTCCAACTGTCAATAACTTGCCCGTTTCCTGTCGCCATCGTGCGGGCTATACGCTCATCGAAGCAATGGTCGTCGTGGTGATCGTTGGGATGATGGCGACGATCGCTATGCCGCGTATCGGCACGACTGTCGCTCGATCACGTATCGCCGCTCTCGAGGTTGTGGTCGGCAGTGATATGGCCAACGCTTTCGCGCTGGCAGCGCGCACGCGACGGCCGGTCACGCTGACCTACGACGGCACCACGAAACAGTTGCTCACGAAGGACCGGGCGTCGGGCATCACACTCAGCGCCCGCTATCTGGGACAAGCGGCCGACCTTTCGGTCACGCGCGTGACGCTGTCGCCGGCGACCGGCATCACGATATTCCCCACGGGACTGGCGGACGATGCGCTCCAAGTGACCATCGCGAACGGCAGTTTTTCCCGGCAGCTCCGCTCGACCATCGCAGGGCAGATCACACGGCAATGATCCGGCCGGTGCGCGAGCGGCCCCGACGGGGGGCGGGACTGCTTGAAGTGATCATCGCCGTTATCCTCTTCGGCGTCATCGCCACCGTGAATCTGTCGGTCCTCACGCAACTCTCGCGCCGCCTGAGGGTCGTGGCGGCGGGCGCTGCGCGGTATGGGACGGAGAGTGAGGTTTCGAACCGCATGGCGTCATTGCCATACGACTCCGTGAGTGCGCACGCCGGCTGTCGCACCCTCACCACGGAGACGACGCCAAGCCGAGTGTGCGTTTCGGTGAGCTCGCAATCGACCACGCGCACCGTCACCGTGGTCTGGACTCCGACGGATGCCGCGATCCGGCCGGATTCGGTCATCCTCACGCGTAGCACCGCACCGACCGGCGCGTTGCGTCCCTACCCGACCACGTGGTCCAACAACAGCAAGGGATATTGACCGTGGTCGCCACGACGCCATGGCCACCGCGGCGCGGGATGCGCCGGTGCGGATTCAGCATGATCGAGCTCCTCATCACCTTGGTGATGGTGGCGATCCTCGGTGCCGCGGCGAGCAGCATGTTGAAGAGTCAACTCCGCGGTTTCTCGCGCGTGAACGACCGCCAGGAAGCTCGAGCGGTCGCCCGGCTCGCGATGCAAGCGCTGGAGACGGAACTCGCGATGGTCGATGCGACGGCAGGCGGCGTGAATGGCGTGATCGCCGCCTCCAACGACTCGATCACCGTCCGCGTCCCGTACGCGTCGGGCGTCTTCTGCGCGAGCGGCACGATGTTGCAGTTCCCGGGCGATTCGGCCGCGCAGTCCAGCGCGGTCTACGGGGGCTTCGCCATCAAGGACACGTCCGCGACGGGGGCCTACAGCTACACCAACTCGTCGACCACCCCGTCAGCGGGCACGGGGGCGAACTGCACCAGCATCGGGCTCACGGCTCCCACCGGTGGGACCTACGTGTCGGTCAGTGGGGTGTCGGGGAGCGCCGGCGCGCCGATGTTCCTGTACCAAGTGATCACCTACCGGTTCAGCAGCTCGACGCTCTTCGCCACGCGCCGCGGGCTGTACCGGCGCGTCGGCGCGGGCACGGCCCAGGAGATCGCGGCCCCGTTCGATACGGCGGCGACGTTCCGATACTACACAGCGGCCTCGGACACCGCGCTCGCCACCACGCCGGCGGCATCGGCGATCCGCGGCGTTCAGGTGCGCGCGGCGGCCTTCAGCCCGCATCGCACGGCGGGGCGCGCCTCACCAGAGCGGGTCACGATCACATCGGCCATCTTCTTCCGGAACCGGACCGATTGATGGTCACGCGCACCACGCCCCGTGGATTCGCGCTGCCCGTAGTGATCCTGGTGCTCTTCATCCTGACGAGCGCGATCGCCACAGGGGTGATGTTGATGCGCACCGAGCGTCGGCTCAACGACAACGGGGACGAGCTGCTGCGCGCCCGCCTGCTCGCCGAGTCGGGTTTGCAGCGTGCCGTCGGCGACCGCGCGGCCCTGGGACTGGCGGCGGTGCCGACGGCGAATGACAGCGTGCGCGTGACCGTCAGCGACGGGTACTATGACGTCACGTCGACGATCCTTCGGCCCGCGGCGTCCCCGGTCCCCGCGCTGATCCTCTTGCGCTCCCACGCGGTCATCTCGCGCGCCAAGGTTGCGGGACAACCGGCGGCGAACTTCACCGTGTCCCTCGTGGCACGGGGACCGTCGGCTGGCAGTGTGACCTGGAGCATCCAAGGCGCATGGACCGCGGCCAACGGGGTGAACATCGACGGGAATGCCGGCTCGGTCAGTGGGACGGACAGCTGCGCGAAGTCGGCCGGTGGGACGGGAAGCGTGGCGGCGATCAGCGTGCCGGTGCGGGCGCTCGACAAGAACGGCTTCGAGGGAAACGCCAACAAATTGAGCGGATCGCAGAAGCTGGACACGCTGGCACTGACTTCGTCGGCGGCCGCCGACTCCATCCCCATCAATTGGTCGAGCCTGTCCAAGGGCACGGGGATCACACCGGACTTCACGGTGAGCGCCTCTGGATCCGGCTTCCCGGCGGCCTCGTACTTCACGTCGAATCCCACCAAGTGGCCATTGATCTTCATCAACAACTCGGGCGGCACCTTCAACTTCCCGAACTACCTGGTGCGGGGACTCGTCATCGTCGTGGGGAACGCGACGCTGACCGGAAACTCGCTCTTCCAAGGACTCATCGTGACCGGTGGGTATGTGAACACCGATGGGAGCAGTTCCATCCAAGGCTCCTTGATCACCGGGCTGGACTACAAGCTCGGGAAGACGCCCCAGCCCAACGAACTGCGTGGTAACAAGACGACGCAGTACAACTCGTGTTACGTCAAGAATGCTCTGACACAGAAGATCTTCTGAGTCACGCGGTCAGAGCCGACGGCCGGGATCGAACCGGCGACCGCCCGATTACAAATCGGGTGCTCTACCAACTGAGCTACATCGGCGAATCAGGGGCGGCAGACGTCCAGGCCGACCCGTTCCAGCACACCTACCGCACCACCTTCCACCGCGTCCCGCCGGCGGCATCCTCGATCGCGATCCCCTTCTCCTCGATCGCCTGGCGGATCGCGTCGGCCTGCCCAAAGTCCCGGCGACCACGCGCCTCCGCACGCTGCCGCAGCTGCTCCTCCACCCACGCCGCCAGCGCGGCGTCGTCCACGCCGCGCTCAGGCACGATATCGAGCACGGCGTTCACCCGCGCAAAGACCTCCCGGGCGCGAACCAAGGAGCCCTTGTCGATACCGCGACGGTCGAACTCGCGATTCGCCGCACTGATGAACTCGAAGAGCGCGGCCATGGCCCGCGGGGCGTTCAAATCGTCGTACAGCGCGGCGGTCGCCTCGATCATCAACGTCTCCGCCAGATGCGCCAGCTCCGGCGTGCCCGCGGACTCCCGCTCGAGACGGTCGGAAAAATCACCCACGCGCCGCACCGCTTCCTGACTCGCCTCGAGCGCCTCGCCCGAGAGATTCAACTGCTTGCGATAGTGCGTGCTGAACACGAAATGCCGCAACGCCGCCGGACTCACCTTGTTGGCGCGGAGATCCGCCACGGTCGCCACATTGCCGACACGCTTGGCCATCTTGGTGCCGTCGGTGAGCAGGAACTCCCCATGGCACCAGCAGCGCGCGAAGGGCTTGCCGGTCGCGGCCTCGCTCTGCGCGATCTCGTCCTCGTGGTGCGGGAACATCAGGTCGATGCCCCCGGCATGCAGGTCGATCGTCTCGCCCAAGATGGCCATGGCCATCGCCGAGCACTCGAGATGCCATCCCGGACGCCCGCGCCCCCACGGGGAATCCCACGCGGCCTCACACGCCTCGTCCTCGGACTTGGCCGACTTCCAGAGCGCGAAGTCCTGCGCATTCTCCTTGGCGTACTCGTCCTGCGACACGCGCGCCCCGGACTTGATCTCGCGCGTATCGAGACGCGAGAGCTTGCCGTAGGCCGGGAACTTGTCGATGGCGAAGTACACCGAGCCGTCGTCGGCCTTGTAGGCCACGCCCTTCGCCTCGAGGCGCTGGACGAGCGTGATCATCTCCGCGATGTAGTCCGTGGCGCGCGGATAATGCTCGGCGCGCTGCACGCGCAGGAACTCGCGGTCGGCATGGAAGGTCTCGACCACGGGGTCCGTGACCTGGCGGATGGTCCTCCCCTGCTCGGTGGCGCGCTTGATGATCTTGTCGTCGACGTCGGTCAGGTTCATCACCTGCTCGACGTTCCACCCGCGCAACCGGATCACCCGCCGCAGCAAATCCTCGAAGAGGAAGGTGCGGAAGTTCCCGAGGTGCGCGGGATTGTACACGGTCGGACCGCAGGTGTAGAGACGCACGGTGTGGCCGTCCGCGGGAGCGAACGGTTCATCCTGGCGCGTGAGCGAGTTGTACAGGCGGAGTTCCGGCACGCCTGAAAACTAGCCCGACTGCGTATCCCCGTACACCCGCTGAATGAGAATCGTGCGGACGAGAACCATCATCACGGCGAGCAGCGGGACTGCCACGAGGAGGCCGACGGGGCCGAGCACCTGCCCCACGACCAGCACCGCCATGATGGAGAAGACCGGCGGGAGGTGGACGCCGCGCTGCATGATCAGGGGCGCGACGAGATTCCCTTCGATCAGATGCACGACCACGCCGATCAACGTCACCACGACCGCTCCGGCCATCCCCCCTTCGCCGCCGAGTACGAACAGAGCCGGCAGCACGGTGGAGACGAGCGTTCCGAAGAAGGGAACGATGGCGGCCACCCCGGCGAAGATCCCGAAGGTGAGCCAGTACGGCACCTTGGCGAAGTAGAACAGGATCGCGGTGAGGGCGCCGAGGACCGTCATCGCAAGCAGTTGCGAGAGGACCCAGGAGCGCAGCGTCTTGCTCAGCGCGGCCAGGATATCGCGTGTCGCATCGCGATACGCGGGCGGGGTGACGGCCACGACCATCGCCTCGTACTCCTTGGGATGCAGCGCCATGTACAGTCCCATGACCCCGACCGAGACGATCTCGATGGCGCCGTGCACGAGGTCGAACACCTTGGGAAGAAGTCCGCTCGCGAACCCCTGCGCCTCGCTCAGGGCGGTCTGGATGAGCTCCGTCTGGTGCTCGGCGCCGATGTACGGGTCGAGAAAGGGATACCGCGTGACGAGCGCCGCGAGCTGCAGCTTCCAGTTGGCCGCGATCTCCGGGAAGCGCGAGACCAGCAGTCGCGTCTGCTCGACGACGGGCGGCACGAGCAGCGCCCAGAGCATCCAGGCGAGCACGGCGGAACAGCCGACCGCCGCCATGAACGCGACGCGGACCGGGAGTTTGAGCCCGGACTGGAACAGATCGCGGACGGCATCCAGATAGACGGCGAGGAGTACGGCGAGGAAGAAGAGCAGCAGGATCGACGCGACGCTCTGCGCGAGCACCACCAGGGTCGCAACGATGATGACCCCCGCCAGCCCCGGGGCCAGCTGCACCAGCCGGGACTCGGCGGGTGCGCCGCTTCCGCGCGCCATCACCGCTACTGCTTGTCCCGGATCTCGGCCTGCACGATTTCCTCACCCGCGCCGAGTCGGCGGGGTGCCGAGGCCGTGCCCGGCAAGAGACCCATCTTCTGCTTGAGGGCCAGGAGCTTGTCTTCGGCGCTGGCCGAACCCGCGGCCTTCTCGAGCTGCTTGAAATCGCTGGCCAAGCGATCGCCCGAGAACTCCTCGTTGATCTCGGCGCTCGCCTTGATCATGCGCTCGTTGGTGTCGATTTTCGCTTCCATGCGGGCGAAGGCGTCGAAGGCGCTGTTCTCGCTCATCCCCGACATGGTCTCGGCGATCTGTTGCTGGGCTTGCGCCCGCCGCTGGCGAGCCAGCAGGAGGTTCTTCTTGCGCTTGGCTTCTTCGATCTTGTCGTTGAGGTCGCGCAGGGAGTTCTTGAGCTTCTCCGTTTCCGCCTGCTGCGCGGCCCAGGTGGCGTGGAGCTGCTCGCCGTGGCTCTGGTGCTCGCCCTGGCGGACGAGCGCCTGCCGCGCGAGATCCTCGCGATTCTCCTTGAGGGCGAGCATCGCCTTGCTCTCCCAATCGGCGGCGGCCTTGAACTCGGCCTCGGCCTGGTCCTTCAACTTCTTCTCGTCGGCGATGGCGGAGGCCACCTGCTGCTTGGCCTTCGTCAACTGATTGCGCATGTCCACGAGGATCTGGTCCAGCATCTTCTCCGGATCCTCGGCCTTCGAGATCAGGTCATTGATGTTGGACTTGAACAACGTCGCGATGCGGTCGAAAATACCCATCGTCAGCGAGCCTCTCGGTACGACGCGAGCTCGCGAATGTGCGACGCCAGCGCCAGGGTGATGCTTTCGTAGGCGGCGAGGAACTCCTCGAAGTCGAGATGGCTCAACTCGAGGGCCTCGGTGAGGACCACGGTGTTCTGCTGGATGCCGTAGGAGCCGTGGAGCAGATCCGTGGCATTGAGTTCGAGCAGACGACGCGCGAGGGCGTTGAGTTGCGTGGCGTCAGCCGGAAGCTCCATGACGTTGACGCGGAGCACGACGACCGGCGGCGATCGATGGACGACCACGCCGAAGTCGAGTTCGCCCGCCGGCTTGATGTTCCAGATGCCCGGGCCGATTTCGGTGTGCGTGGCGCCGTCGGCCGCGAGTCGGTCGAGGAAGTGCTCGATGTCTTCTTGCGTGACCATGGGTGTGCTCCGTTGGATGCAGGCCTCCCTACGGAGACCTGCCCCAGTGAAGTTTCACCACGACACGCGGATTGCGCCAGAGAGGGGCCGCCCGGCGGCGCTTCAGGGGGCGCGGTGGCGAGGCTCAGCGCGTCCAGATCAGCACGACGCCGCACCCGTTGGCCGGGTCGTACTGGGTCGGGATGGAGCCGAAGCCCTTGTAGATCTCGACGGCGCGGATCTCCTCGGGGCGGAAGAAGTTGGAGAGGTCTTCGATGGCACTGGTCCCGCCGGTCGCCCCGCCGGACATGGCCCCGCCCGCCCCGGACGTTCCCCCCATCCATCGGATGCCGTCCACGAAATACGTGGGAGCGCAGTTGTTGCTTGAGGACCCTCGCATCAGCAGGTTGCGCTTGCCGTCGCGTGACATGCTGTACGTGAGGCCTGCGCGCGACAGCAGGCTGAGCATGTCGGCCGGTTGGCGGCGCTCGATCTCATCGGCGGTGATGTACTGCCCCAACCCGGTCTTCTGTCGTTCGGCGAACTCGGCGAACCGGCCGCGCGCGGTCTGTTTGCCGCTGATGGCGACCATCGGAAGTTCGACCACCGCCGTGGTGAAATCGATATCGACCCGCTTCGGGATCTCGGCCTCGAGATCGACACTCATCCGTGCCGGGCGGGCGCCGATCACGCGGGCTTCGATGAGTTGCGTACCTGCGGGGGCATTCGGCAGGGCATAGCGCCCCTGGGCATCGGTGCGCGTCGACACGATGCCCGGCCCGACCGACACGGCCGCGTCGGCTGCGGGCTTTCCGTTGGCGGCGCGCACGATACCGCTGAGCGCGGTGCGGCCGCTGCCGTCGAGGTTGAGTACGAAGTCGCGGCGCAGGACGACGCGGTCGTTCAGAAAGATCTCGACCGGGCCCGTGCGCGCCGAGTCGCGCGAAGCGCGCAGTTCGGTGCTGATGTCCGTCGGCACGAAGCAGAGCACGTATGCTCCGGTCGCCAGGGTCCGCGTCGTGGCCGACCGCGGGTTGCGGCGCATCGCGTTGTGCAGCTCCACCTCGACCCATTCGGTCTGGACCTGCGCCCCGGGCACCGGCAGACCGGTCGTGGCGTCCCGGACGGTGCCGAGCACGAGGCCGGTTTCGGGCTCGGCGTTCGGACAGACGCGACGCACCAAGTCGCTCGGACTCGGCGTGGACAGCCGGAGGAGGGGTGCCGAGGTATCGGCGACGACGAACTGTTGCGTCGGGGCCGCGATCGAGAGGGAATCGAGGACCGGATGCAGGAAGGTCACGGACCAGGTCCCGGCGGGAATCCGTTGCGCGAAGGTGAAATGCCCGCTGGCGTCGGTGGTGGTGAAGAGGTTGAGCTCGGTGATGACGACGCTCGCGTCCACGAGCGCCGCCTTGGTGCGCAGGGAGTCGTAGACGTAGCCGCTGACCACCGCTTGCGCCGTTCCCCGCTGAGCGACGGCACAGAGCAGTGCGGCGTACAGGAGGCGAAATCGGCGCATCGGCGATCGGTCAGGAGCGTTTGATCTGCACGAGGCGTTCGCGGGCGAGCCGACGTCCCGTGGGGGTCGCCGCGAGTCCACCGCCGGCGGTCTCGCGGTAGCGGACGTCCATCTCGCGTCCGATGTCGCCCATCACGTCGATCACTTCGTCGGCGGGAATCGCGAAGGTCACGCCGGCGAGCGCCATCTCGATGGCGGCCATGGCAATCGCGGCCCCGGTGGCGTTCCGGAACACACAGGGCAGCTCGACGAGCCCGCCGAGCGGGTCACAGACGAGTCCCAGCGTCCCCTGCTGCGCGAGGGCGACGGCATGTCCCACCTGACTCGGCGAACCCCCGAGCATCTCGGTGGCGGCGCCAGCCGCCATGCCGGCCGCGGCGCCGGTCTCCGCTTGGCAGCCCCCTTCGGCGCCACTGAGCGAGGCGCGCTCGGCGACGACGGCACCGATCAGTCCCGCCGTTGCGAGCGCGCTGACGAGTGCCGCCTCACCGATGCCGCGCGCGGCGGCGATCCCCGTGAGCACGGCGGGGAGAACGCCAGCCCCACCCGCGGTGGGGGCGGCGACGATCACTCCCATGGCGGCGTTGACTTCCTGAACCGCAAGTGCGCGGGCGAGGACATCGCGAAAGAGCGTGTTGGCGAGCGGGCCGTTGCCACTGGCCATGAGCTTGGCCGCGTCGCCCCCGACGAGTCCGCTGGCACTCGTGAGATCGCCAACGACCCCCTGCTCCACCGCGCCGCGCATGACGATGAGGGCGCGGTGCAGCGCGTCACGGATCTCGGCGATCGGGCGCGCCTGATCGGCGGCCTCGGCTTCGAGGGCGACCTCGCTCAGGGACTTGCCCTGGGCCTCGGCGTCGCGGATGGCGTCGGCGAGTGCGCGATACACTAGGCGCTGACCTTGTCGAGGCGGTGGGTCCAGCGGACCCAGGGGAGCGCACGCAGATCGTCGCGGACCTGTTCCCCCGGTTCTTCGTCGACCTCGATCACCATGAACGCATCGCCGCCGCGCTGCTGACGGGTGAGCCGCAGGGTGGCGATGTTGACCCCGTCCTCGGCGAGCAACGTCGCGATGCGGGCAATCGAGCCTTTGATGTCCTCGGCCACGAGCACGATCGTGTGATGGCTTCCGCTGACTTCGACGGGATATCCGTCGATCTCGGTGATGCGGATGCGCCCCGCGCCGATCGACTCGCCGATGAGCGAGTGATGGCGGTGGGCGCGGTCGAGGGTGATGCGCACGGTGTTGGGGTGCGCGTCGTCGCGGATGGTGGTCTTTTCGAAGCTGAAGTCGAGGCCTTCCTTCTCGGCGATCTCCAGCGCCTGCCGGATGCGGTCGTCGTCGGGACGGAAGCCGAGCAGCCCGCCGATGATCGCCTTGTCGGTGCCGTGCCCTTCACCGGTGCGGGCGAAGGAGCCGTGGAGCTCGATGCGGGCGCGTTCGAAGGTGCCGCCCACCAGTCCACGCGCGAGGAGCCCGATGCGGCAGGCACCGGCCGTGTGGCTGCTGCTGGGCCCGACCATGACGGGGCCGATGATGTCGAGCAGTGAGACCATCAGCGCCTCCCGAGGATCTGCGACAAGTAGTGACCGGTGTGGGAGCGCTTCGCCTTCGCGACGTCCTCGGGAGTGCCCGCGGCGACGATCGTACCGCCGCGACTTCCGCCGTCGGGTCCCAGATCGACGATCCAGTCGGCGGTCTTGATGACGTCGAGATTGTGCTCGATGACGAGCACGGTGTTCCCGCGATCGACCAGCCGGTGCATGATCTCGAGGAGCAGGCGGACGTCCTCGAAGTGAAGCCCCGTGGTGGGTTCGTCCAGGATGTAGAGCGTGCGGCCCGTGTCGCGCTTGCTCAGCTCGGTGGCGAGCTTGACGCGTTGCGCTTCACCGCCCGAGAGCGTGGTGGCGCTCTGCCCGAGGTGGATGTAGCCGAGCCCGACGTCGTTGAGCGTCTGCAGCTTCTGCGCGATGCGGGGCTGGTTCTCGAAGTTCGCGAGCGCATCCTCGACCGTCAGCTCGAGCACTTCGCTGATCGACATCCCGCGGAACCGGACCTCGAGCGTTTCGCGATTGTAGCGCTTCCCCTTGCAGGTCTCGCAGGTGACGTACACATCCGGGAGGAAGTGCATCTCGATCTTCACGAGTCCGTCGCCTTGGCACGCTTCGCACCGCCCGCCCTTCACATTGAAGGAGAAGCGCCCCGGGCCGTAGCCGCGCAGCTTGGCCTCCGGCATTTCCGCGAAGAGCTCGCGGATCGGGGTGAAGAGTCCGGTATACGTCGCGGGGTTCGAGCGGGGGGTGCGGCCGATGGGGCTCTGGTCGATGTCGATGACCTTGTCGAGATGTTCGAGCCCGGTGATACGCTTGTGCGCACCCGGAATGACGCGCGCCCGGAAGAAGTGCCGGGCGAGACTCCGCTGCAGGATGTCCTCGACGAGGGTGGACTTCCCGGACCCGCTCACACCGGTGACGGCCACGAACAGGCCGAGCGGGATTTCGAGATCGACGTTCTGCAGGTTGTGCTCGGTGGCGCCCTCGACCCGGAGCACACGACGGGGATCACGCGGACGCCGCTCCGCCTTCCACTCGATCTTCTTCCGACCGGAGAGATACTGCCCGGTGATGGACGCGGGATTCGCGATGACCTCGGCGACCGTGCCCGCGGCGATCACCTCGCCGCCATGCTTCCCCGCCCCGGGCCCGAGGTCGATCAGGTGGTCGGCCTCCAGAATCGTTTCCTCGTCGTGCTCGACGACGAGCACCGTGTTGCCCAGATCACGGAGGCGCTTGAGGGTGACGAGGAGTCGGGCATTGTCGCGCTGGTGCAGGCCGATGCTCGGCTCGTCGAGGATGTACAGCACGCCCACGAGACGCGAGCCGATCTGCGTCGCCAACCGGATGCGCTGCGCCTCGCCGCCCGAGAGGGACTCGGCGCTGCGATTCAGCGTGAGGTAGTCGAGACCGACATCGACGAGGAAGCGAAGGCGTTCCCGCACCTCCTTCTGGATCGGCCCGGCAATCCCGGGGTCGAGGCCTGGCTTGCCCGGGGCGCGCAGCGGGATCGATTCGACGAACGCATGCGCGTCGCTGACCGACATCTCGCCGAACTCCCCGATGTTGCGTCCCGCGACCGTGACCGCGAGCGACTCCGGCTTGAGGCGGAGTCCGTGGCACTCCGGGCATTCGCCCACGAGCATGTACTCTTCGAGTTCGCTGCGGATCGCGTCGCTGGTGGTTTCCTGGTACCGGCGCTGCACGTTGGCGAGGATGCCCTCCCATCGTCCCTCGGCGGCCGGCTCGCCCTTCTTCTTCGCGTGGCCATGGAGCAGGGTCTCCTGCGCCTTGGCCGGGATCTTTCCCCACGGCGTGTTGAGTTCGAACTTCAGCTGTTTGGCGAGCCCCGGGAGGATGACCTTGCGCAGATATCCGTCGGGTTCACCCCAGGGGAGCACGACCCCTTCGAGGATCGAGATGCTGGGATCGCCCAGCACCAGTTCGGCGCTCGCGGAACGCCGTGTGCCGAGACCGCTGCACGCGGGACAGGCGCCGAACGGGGAGTTGAAGGAGAAGTGCCGGGGCTCCAGTTCCGGGAGCGAGAGCCCGCAGGTGGGACAGCCGTACTTCTCGCTGAAGAGTTGGCGCTCGGTCGAGGCGTCGTCCGCGTGCCGTACGAGTTCGACCAGTCCGTCCGCCAGACGGAGCGCCGTCTCGACGGAATCGGCGAGTCGGCCGCGATCCTCGAGGCGGACGACGAGCCGGTCCACCACGACGGACACGTCGTGATTGACGCGGCGGTTGAGCGTCGGTGGATCACTCAGCTCGATGAGCGTGCCATCGACGACGGCGCGGACGAAGCCCTGCTTGCGGGCCGACTCGAAGAGATCCTTGAACTCACCCTTGCGACCGCGCACGAGGGGAGCGAGCACTTCGATGCGCGTCCCCTCGGGCCAACTCAAAATGGTATCGGCGATCTGCCCCGCACTTTGCCGTTCGACGGGGCGATGGCAGTTGGGGCAGTGCGGCGTACCGGCGCGAGCGTAGAGCAAACGCAGGTAGTCATGAATCTCGGTGACGGTGCCGACGGTCGAACGCGGATTGTGTCCCGCGGTCTTCTGCTCGATCGAGATGGCCGGCGACAATCCTTCGATGGCATCGACGTCCGGCTTTTCCATCAGGCCGAGGAACTGGCGCGCATAGGCGGACAGCGACTCGACGTATCGGCGCTGTCCTTCCGCGAAAATGGTATCGAACGCGAGCGAACTCTTGCCCGAGCCCGACAATCCCGTGATGACCGTCAGGCGGTCGCGCGGGATGGTGACATCGATATTCTTGAGATTGTGCTCGCGGGCTCCGCGAACGATCAGCGCGTCTTCGGGCATAGCCTGATAAAACTGGGGACGGCACCTCACCGGGACAAGCGCGGGAACACCAGAAGTTTCTGATGGCGCGTCGTTCGTCGCCCCTCGGCATTGCGCCGGGTGGGCACGTAGATTGGAGGGAGGCTCCGCACCGGTTCCGCGCCCTCCCCCCATTTCATCCCCTCGTTGTCGTATCCCTCCGGCGTGCATTCTTCCGATTCCGAGCAGCTGCCTCTTGGAGTGTTCGACCTCGCACCGGCGGGAGTAGACCGTTCGCTCGTCGGCACCCTGCTCGCGGACGCGCCCCCACGCGAACCTCCGGTGTGTGGGGAGTGGTCGTTCGATGTCAGCGACGATTTTGATGCGCGTGCTGCGGCGTTGCTCGCCGGCACGGCTCCAGCGCCCTCATTGACACCCGAGTTGCGCGCGGCACCACCCGCGCCTCCCGCGCCGATGCCGGCCAGCGCGCCCGTGGCGCCAGCGGCGCCGGCCATTCCGCCCAAGCCCGCCGCGCTGCGTCCGGCGTCGGAGGGACGCCCGCCGGGCTACGGCTCTGGGGAGTTTCAGCTCGGCAATCCGCGCGCGGGTGACGCGAAGCCCGTGGCGGCGACTCCCCTTCCGGCACTCGCCGAGTTGCGAAGCGTCCACGAGGCGCAGCCCAGCGAGGCGGCCGTGGCCATCGCGCTTGCCACGGCGCTGGATCAGCGGGGGAACATCGAGGGAGCGCTGAGTGTGCTGCTCCGCTCCATCGAGGCGGGCGCCGACGGCGTCGCCCTGCGGTGTGCCCGGGCCACCATCCTCGCGGGCCGGCTTCGCTTCGACGATGCCGAGGCGGAGCTGCAACGCGCCGCGAAGCTCCGCGCGGACGACACGGACGTGCTCTTGCTGCAGGGTATTCTTGCCTGTCGCCGCGCCAAATGGCGCGAGGCGATCGAGCCGCTGACGCGTGTGGTGAAGATCGATCCGTCGTCGGCGTCGGCGCATTTCTACCTCGGCGAGGCGCTGAGCCGATTCGATCGCTGGCCGGAGGCGTTGGCGGCGTACGAGCGCGCGACGGAGCTCGAGTCCACGAACTGGCGCGCGTGGAAGGGCGCTGGCATGGTCCTGGACCGGCTTGGACGCTCGGCGGACGCCGCCACGTTCTATCGCCGCGCTCGCGACGTCCAGCGCGGCTGACCGGGAGCGTCGGCGCGTGCCGTCGTCGGAGCCGCTCGCGCGTTCACGCCGTCGAGGACGGTGGCGTGGGCTGACGGCCGTCGTGATCGTGGTGGCGTGGCTGGCCGGCGTCGCGGTGCTGGTTCGCCGCGAGTTCTTCGTGGGGACCGCGGCGCGACTGGCCGATGCTGCGCTGCGCTTGAGTCCCGGTGCGAGCTATTTCGTGGTATCGCAGGGCGGCGAACGGATCGGCTTCGCGTCCAACACGCTGGATACGCTCGCGTCCGGCATCGAAGTCGTGGACTGGTTCATTGCCGATCTGCCGGTGGGCGGGAGCACGCAGCGGGCGAGTGCCCGATCGGTGATTCACCTGACGCGCGGGTTGGCATTGCAGAACTTCGACCTGCAGGTCGAGACGCAGGGGACCCCGCTTCATGTGGGTGGCCGCACCGATGGGGACAGCGCCGTGGTCTTCAGCTTGCGCAGCGGGCCGACGCCACCGGACAGCCAGCGCATCGCGGTGCGCGGACCGATTCTCCTGCCTACCCTCGTCCCGCTGGTGATCGCGTTGGGCGAAACGCCGAAAGTCGGCAAGAGCTACCGAGTTCCGACGTTCGATCCGCAGGCGATGCTGTCGCGCGACCTCGCGATCGCCGTGCGGGCGGAGTCACTGTTCACGCTCGTCGACAGCGCCACGTACGACGAAGGACGTGCCGAGTGGGTGGCAGCGCACGCGGACACGACCCGGGCGTGGCGGCTCGAACCGACGAACGGCAGCGGCTTCACCGGCTGGATCGACAGCGAGGGCCGCATCGTCGCCAGCACGCAGCCCGGCGGGATTACGGTGCAGCGCGCCCCGTATCAGATGGCGTTCGAGAACTGGCGCATCGCGCGCGATCGTCGGGCGGTCTCCGCGGCCGGGTCGCGCGCGAACGACATCATTGACCGGTCCGCCATCAGCGCCGGCGCCGCGCTTGGGCGGGCGCGCCTCGGCTCGCTCTCCGTGCGACTGCGCGGCGTGGATCTGACCGGGTACGATCTCGATGGCGGGCGACAACAGCTCCGCGCCCATGAGCTACGCGTCGTTCGCGAGACACCCGACGCGCTCGTGGCGACGTGGTCGCTTGCTGGGAAGGGGACCCTCGATCGTGCGCGATTCCGCGCCGAGCTGGCGACGGAGCCACTCCTGCAAGCGAGCGACGACCGCATCGTATCGCTCGCGGTGCGAATCGCCGGCAACGACCGCGACCCGCGCGTGGTCGCCGAGAAGGTGAACCGATGGGTGTTCGATTCGCTCAAGAAAGCGGTCACGCTGAGCGTCCCGAACGCGCTCGACGTGCTTCGCACGCGGACGGGGGATTGCAACGAGCACACGCAACTCTATGTCGCCTTGGTGCGGGCCGCGGGAATCCCCGCACGGATCGCGACGGGGCTCGCGTACGTCAACGGCAAGTTCTACTACCACGCGTGGCCCGAGATCTGGCTCTCCAACTGGGTGGCGGTGGATCCAACGTTCGGACAGTTCCCGGCGGACGCGTCACACCTCCGCTTCGTGGTGGGAGGACTCGCGCGCCAAGCCGAGCTGCTCCGCTTGATCGGTACCCTGCACATCGACGTGACCGCCGTCCGATGACCCTCCCTCCGACGTCCCCGATGATCGAACTGACCGGACTGACCAAGCGATACGGTTCCTTCACGGCGGTGAATGCGATCGACCTCACGGTTCCGGCCGGTGAACTCTTCGGCTTCCTCGGCCCCAACGGCGCCGGAAAGACGACGACGTTGCGCATGATCGCCGGCATCCTCAAACCAACGGCCGGGACGGTACGGATCGCCGGGATCGATCTGGCCGCGGATCCGATCGCGGCGAAGGCGCAGTTGGGATTCATCCCGGACCGCCCGTTCATCTACGAGAAGTTGACCGGGGGTGAGTTCCTCCGCTTCGTGGCCGGGCTCTTCGGCCAGTCGGGGGCCGAGATCGAGCACCGTGCGCGGGAGCTGATGGCGCTCTTCGACCTGGAGGAGTGGCGCGACGAACTCGTGGAGAGCTACTCGCACGGCATGCGGCAGAAACTCATCATCGCGAGCGCATTCGTGCACCGGCCCGCCGTGATCGTGGTGGATGAACCGCATGTCGGACTCGACCCCAAGTCGATCAAGATCCTCCGTGATCTCTTCAGAGAGTACACGCGGCGGGGACACACCATCATGATGAGCACGCATACGCTCGACGCCGCCGAGAGTCTGTGCGATCGGATCGCGATCATGCATGCAGGGCGCATCGTCGCGTGCGGCTCGATGGCCGACTTGCGGTCGGGTTCGGCGCACGACAGCGGTCTCGAGGAGATCTTCCTGCGCCTCACCGGCCAGCGGGCGGCGCGGAATCTCGTGGACGTGCTGGACGCGTGACGGCTCCCGCGAATCGTCCGCACGCCGCGGCGCACGTCGCGGCGCACGACGGCGTGCCGACCGGCGCGTTGCCTGACGCGCCACTGCTGCACGTCCTGACGCCGAAGTGGCTCACGGCCAGGGCGCGCACGGTGTCGACGGCGGATGGCCGCGGGACGCGCGTCGCGCTGTTGGGGGTGGTGGGCCTCCTGTTCTGGAGCGTGGTCTTCGCCGTGCTGTACCGGTTGCTCGCCTACTTCAAGAGCGTGCAGGAGATCGGTCCGCTGCTGGCCGGCAAGTTGCTGGGCCTCATGCTGGTCACCTTTTTTTCGATCCTGCTGCTCTCGAACGTGATCACCGCGCTGTCGAGTTTCTTCCTCGCGAAGGATCTCGACCTGTTGGTATCGGCTCCGGTCGATTGGCTGCGGGTGTATCTGGCGAAGTTGCTGGAGACGGTGCTCGCCTCGAGTTGGATGGTCGCGTTGATGGCGATCCCGATGTTGGCGGCGTACGGAATCGCGTACCGCGGCGGATGGGCGTTCCCGTTGCTCGCGGTCGCGGTCTTCGTTCCGTTCCTCGTGCTGCCGTCAGCCGTGGGAAGCGCGTTGACCCTCCTCCTGGTCAACGTCTTTCCGGCACGACGCACGCGCGACATCCTGAGCGTCATCGCGGGCGTGACGGCCGCGGGGATCGTCCTGCTCTTCCGGCTCGTGCGGCCAGAGCGCCTCGCGCGCCCCGAAGGGTTCCGGTCCCTGGTGGAGTTCGTCTCCGTCCTCCGCACGCCGACGTCGCCGCTCCTGCCGAGCGAGTGGGCCCAGCGGACGATCATGGGGGCGCTCACCGGGCATCAGGACTGGCTCGCCCTGTACCTGCTCTGGACGACCGCCGCAGTCGCCGTGACATGCGGCGCGCTGTTGCACCGCACGCTGTACCTCCACGGGTTCAGCAAAGCCCAGGAGAGCGCACAACGGGTGATCCAGGCCGGACGGTGGAGCGCGCTCGGCCAGCAACTGCTCGCCCCGCTCGGCGTGCTGCGTCGCGAGTTGGTCGTCAAGGAACTGCGCCTCTTCTTCCGCGATACGACGCAGTGGTCGCAGCTGATCCTGCTCGCGGTGCTCGTGGTGGTGTACGTGTTCAACATCAAGTTCCTGCCGTTGCACGGCGAAGGGGTCACCTTCTTTCTCGTCAACGTGATCCCGTTCCTGAACCTCGTGCTCGCCGGGTTCGTCTTGGCTTCCATCGCGGCGCGCTTCATCTTTCCCGGCGTGTCGTTGGAGGGACGGACGTTGTGGCTCCTGCGGTCGAGCCCGATGCCGGTGCGCGACCTGCTCTGGGCCAAGTTCTGGGTCGGCACCGCGCCCTTGCTCGTGCTCGCGATTGGGATCGTGGGGGTCACGGACTACCTCCTGCAGGTGTCCGCGTTCATGTTCCTCGTGTCGGTGCTGTCGATCACGCTGCTGACGTTCGCGGTCTCGGGCATGGCGATCGCGTTCGGTACGCTGTTCCCGCAGTACGAGACGGAGAATGCCGCGCAGATTCCCACGTCGTTCGGCGGATTGCTGTTCATGATGGCGTCGATCACGCTGATCGGCATCGTCGTGGTGCTGGAGGCCAAGCCGGTCTACGGCTACCTGTCGGCGGAGGCGTTCGGCACGCCTGCGGATCCGACGGAGATGATCATGGGATTCACCGCCGCGGCGTTGCTGTGCGTCGCTGCGACGGTCGTCCCCATACGCGCGGCGCTCCGGCGCCTCGAGGTGGTGGAACGCTGATGCAGATCGGAGTGGCGCACGAGACGGACATTCAGGCGGTGGTCGACCTGAACAATCGATTCGCCCCGCAGGGGCTCACACTGCCGCGCTCGCCGAACTTCGCGTATGCGCACCTGCAGGACTATCGGGTGCTGCGCGACGCGGACGGCGGGATCGTCGGATGCGTCGCGCTGGACGAGTACTCGCCCTCGGTGGTGGAGCTGATCTCGCTCGCCGTCTCGCCGGACGCGCAGGGCATCGGTCACGGCAAGGTGCTCATCGCGGCGGCCGAACGGTTGGCGCGCACCCGCGGGTACCGGGAGCTGTTCGCCGTCTCGTATTCGGACGACCTCTTCCTCTCCTGCGGATTCTCCCGCTCGGCGCTGTCGCGGTTTCCGGAGAAGATCGTGCGCTACCAGTCGCTCGATCAGAGTGAGATCCTGGTCGGCGAGAAACATTGTTTCGCCAAAGTCCTGCGCTAGCGTTTCACCAACAGGTCGTGCGGCGGGCGCTCAGGACGCCCGGGATGACCACCGGGCGACGGCCGCTTCCGCCGCCGCATCGCGCCGTTGCTCCTCGGCACGGTCCACGTCTCGCGTGTCAGCGACTGCGACCGCCAATCGAAGCAGGGCGCCGATCCAGAGCATGGTGGCGCCAATCTCCAGCAGCACGCGGAGCGGCCACAAGGTGATCTTCATGGTGGCGCCGGCCGGACCGATGTCCAACAGCGCGAGTTGTGCATCCACGAGCACACCGGTGGCGCGTCCGGTCGTCATCATCGGCTCGTAGCGGGAGTCGCCGCGTCCGTCCACATATTCGCGCTGCTCGGCGGTAATCAGCGGAAGCCGCCGGGACCCGACGCGCGGGGCCAGCGACAGGGCCAGCACATACTGGTTTGGCGGACGCTCGAAACGACTGGTGCCTTGGCTCGTGAAGGTCCACACACGGCCGAACCGATCCGTCATCGTGGTCGACTGGCCATCGCGGAGACCGACTTCACGCTGCGTACGCAGCGGAACGAGCATGAGGCCGAGCAGCGCCACCAGCGCTCCCGTGACGCTCACGCGGCGAGCGAAGGCGCCGAGCCCGCCCTCGACGCGGGGGGTGGTGGCCCACGAGGTGACGAGCGCCACCACGAGCACGATGACCGCACCGAAATGCAACTGATCCCACAGGCGGAAGCCGCCAACGCCGACCTGAGAGGCCGCGCGGAGGCCGAGCAGGATCGCCGGCACCAGCACGAGTTCGGTAAGGGCGACGAGCTGGCGCACGAGCACCGTCAGTCGCGCCGCGTACAGGCGATCCAGTGCCGTCAATGCACCCACGAGCGCGGTCGTCGTGGCGATCCCCAACCCGAACAGGATGAGCGGGTTGGCCAGCAGAATCGATGCGCGTTGCAGCTCGGGTTCCATGCCCAGCCCGTCGATCGGGGCGGGATCGATGGACGTGAACGGATTGTATTGCACCACGCAAAGGATCAGCGCGAAGAGCACGGTCACCGCGAGCGAGAGCAGCAGCATCGCACCGCGCCGCCCCTCCTCGTGGAGGGCACGGCGTGCGACGATCCCGGCCGCGGCGGTGAGTCCGGTGGACCAGAGGAGAAGCACGCCGGGAGGGCCCGAGGCGATCGCGCCGAGCTTGAAGGCATCCGGCAAGCTGAAGGCGGTGAAGGTCGCGACGTACCGGACGGAGAAGTCGCTCGCGATGAGCAGTCGGGCGAGAACGCCGAGAGCGAGCGCCGACAGGACCGCCGCCCCATTCAGCGCCCACGACGCCCCCGGCAGCCATGCCGAGCGTCGCGTGGCGCCGGCGAGCGTCGCGAGCGTCGCGGCGACTCCCGCGCAGAGGAACGCGCCCCAGAGTGCGCACTGCCCCAGCGTCGTCATGCGCGCATCACCGATCGAATTGCCGCATGAGCACGGCCCCCGAGGCCGCGCCGATGGCATCCCAGGCGAGATCGCGGAGACTGAAATCCGCGTGCCGTTCTCGATCCCAGAGTTCTTTGCCGATGCCGACCGCGGCCGTCATGCCCGCCGCGCCTCGGCTCGCAAGACCGTAGCGCATGCCTCGCGACCGGAGTGTAGTGTGCGCGACCGATTGGATGACCGCCGACGCGGTGAAGTGCAGCAGTTTGTCCGGGCCGAACCACCGGTCACCCGGCGCGGCGGGCGTGGGCGCGGGGCCGCCCCACAGCGCGAACACCAGTACGAAGTTCATGGCGCGCTACCCGGCATCGCGCGCCCACGCGACGGCGGCGCGCACCGCCCGGTGCCAGCCACGCAGCGCGTGCTGCGCGGGCAGCGCGCCTTCGCCCGGCACGAACCGCTGGTAGGTGCGCGCCGTGAGGAACGCGTCGGCACTCGGCCACACCCCCGCCGCGATCCCCGCCAACGCGCCTGCCCCCATCGCCGTCGTCTCGACGATGTCCGGGCGCTCCACCGGGACCGACAGGACGTCGGACTGGAACTGCAGCATCCAGTGGTTGGCTGCGGCCCCGCCGTCCACGCGCAGGACGTCGAGCGGTGCGCCACTCGCCGCGCGCATCGACTGCAGGACGTCCGCCGTCCCGAAGCACATGGACTCCAGCGCGGCACGCACCAGATGGTCGCGCGTCGTCCCCCGGGTAAGGCCGACAATCGTCCCGCGGGCGTCGGGCTCCCAGACCGGCGCCCCGAGTCCGGTGAGTGCCGGCACGAAGTAGACGCCATCGTTCGCGCGCAGCCCCCGCGCCATCGCCTCGGAGTCCGATGCGCGCTCGAGCACGCCGAGCCCGTCGCGGAGCCATTGGACCGCGGCGCCGGCGATGAAGATGCTGGCTTCGAGCGCGTAGGCCGGCGCACCGTCCGCGTCACAGCAGAGGGTCGTCAGCAGCCCGTCCCCGCCGGCCGGTCGTTTCACGCCGGTATTCAGCAACAAGAAAGCGCCGGTCCCATAGGTGTTCTTACTCGTCCCTGCCGTCCAGCACCCTTGCCCGAATAGCGCTGCCTGCTGGTCGCCGGCGACGCCGCAGATCGGCAACGCGCGACCCAGATGCTCGGCCGCGGCCACACCGAACGAGCCGCTCGACGGGCGGACATCGGGCAACAGGTGCATGGGGATGTTGAACAGCGCACAGAGCGGCGCACTCCACGACTTGGCATCGATGTCATACAGCATCGTGCGCGACGCATTCGTCGGGTCCGTGGCGTGCACGGCGCCATTGGTGAGGCGCCAGATGAGCCAGCTGTCGATGGTGCCCGCCGCGACCGTGTCCAGCGGCCGCGGGGCGACCCCGAGCCGGTGTTCGAGCAGCCACTCGAGTTTGGTCGCGGAAAAATACGGATCGGTCACGAGCCCCGTCGCCGCCGCGATCGCCTGCCGCTGCGGGGTCAGCGCGGCGCAGCGGGCGGCGGTGCGGCGATCCTGCCAGACGATCGCGCGCCCGATCGGGACGCTCGTGGCACGGTCCCAGAGGAGCACCGTCTCGCGTTGGTTGGTGATGCCGATCGCGTCCGGGAGGATGCCGCCGGCGGCGCTTTGTGCGATCGCATCGCGGGCCGCTTCCATGGTGCGCACGAAGATCTCGTCGGCGTCGTGCTCCACCCAGCCGGGCTCCGGGAAATACTGCGTGATCTCGCGATAGCCCCGCCCGCAAATCCTCCCGTCCTCGGTGATCACCAGACAGGTCGAGCCGGTGGTCCCTTGATCGATGGCCAGGACGGCGCGCATCATGCGCCTCCGCGGTGCGGGAAGGTGAAGGCGTAGGGCGCACGGTAAATGCCGCGGTCGGTGACGACGGCCGTCACCAACTCGTGCGGGGTCACGTCGAAGGCCGGGTTGCGCACGGCGATGGTGGCGGGTGCGACCGCCATGTCGCGCAGGCGGCGTACTTCGTCGGCGTGGCGCTGCTCGATCTCGATGGCGTCGCCGGAGGGTGTCGCGTGATCGATCGTACTCCACGGCGCACACACGTAGAACGGGACGCGGTGATGCCGGGCGATCACCGCGATGTTGTACGTCCCGATCTTGTTGGCGACATCGCCATTGGCGGCAATCCGGTCGGCGCCGACGAAGACCATGTCGATCTCGCCGGCGCGCATCAGGCTCGCGGCCATGGCGTCGGTGATGACGGTGACGGGTACGCCGGCGCGTTCGAGTTCCCACGCCGTGAGCCGGCTTCCCTGCAGCAGGGGGCGGGTCTCGTCCGCCACCACCTGCACCGCGCGTCCGGCGGCGTGCGCGACATACACCGGAGCGAGTGCCGTTCCGATGCCGGCCGTGGCGAGCGCGCCCGCATTGCAATGTGTCAGCACGCGACTCCCGTCCGGTATCAGCGTCGCGCCATGGGACCCGATGGCGCGGCACATCGCCACGTCCTCGTCGAGAATCGCCGTGGCTTCGCGGCGCAGGAGGTCAAGCAGCCCCGCCGTCGTCGCCACCGGTCGCGCGGCGGCGGCATCGAGCATCCGGCGCAGGGCCCATGCGAGATTCACCGCGGTGGGGCGCGTGCCGGCGATGAGCGCTGCGTGCGCGTGCAGCCGCGCCCGGAACAGCGGCGGATCGTCGTCGCGGAACGGAAGGAGCGACGCCACCACACCGATGGCGGCTGCCACGCCGATGGCCGGCGCCCCGCGTACCGCGAGCGTGCGGATCGCGTCCGTGACGTCCTCGACGGTGCGCAGGTCGCGCTCGACACACGCGTCCGGAAGGAGGCGTTGGTCGATGATGCGAAGCGCGTCACCCGCAGGCGACCACTGCACGGCTCGGATGGGTTCCACACGTGGAACCTAACCTCCGCCGACGCGCTGCGGCATTCGCGGATAGATTTCCGGTTCACCTCTTTTCGGTCGCCCCGTCATGTCCTTCGAGATGCTTCGTGTCGAGATCGTGGACCGCATTGCTACCGTCACGATCAACCGTCCAGACAAACTCAATGCCCTGAACGCCACGCTGATGGGTGAGATCGGGCGGTGCGTGACGGATCTGCAGCAGGATCCGGCGGTGGGGGCGATCATCCTGACCGGCGCCGGACGGGCCTTCGTCGCGGGTGCGGACATCGGGGCGATCGCCACGCAGGACGCGACCGCCTTGGCGGAGACATCACGCATCGGACAGGAGGTCTTCCGATCCATCGAGCGTGGTCCGAGACCGGTGATCGCGGCCGTGAACGGGTTCGCCCTCGGCGGCGGTTGCGAGCTCGCGCTGGCCTGCCACATCCGCATCGTGTCGAGCGCGGCGAAGCTCGGCGTACCCGAGGTCAAGCTGGGACTCATTCCAGGCTACGGCGGCACCCAGCGGCTGGCGCGGCTCGTCGGACGTGGCCGGGCGCTGCAGCTGCTGCTGACTGGTGATCCGATCGACAGCGCCGAGGCGTACCGTCTCGGCATCGCGAACGCAGTGGTCGCGCCGGAGGCGCTGCTCGAGAGTGCCCGCACGATGGCGGCCGCGATGCTCAAAAATGGTCCGCTCGCGCTGGCCGCGGCGATCGACGTCGTGGACCGGGGCCTCGATCTCGCGCTCGATCAGGCGCTCGAGCTCGAGACCACGCGGTTCGGCGGGCTCGCGAACACGGCCGACATGAAGGAAGGCACCGCCGCGTTCCTCGAAAAGCGCGCGCCAGACTTCCGCGGCGCCTGAGCCGGGCGTGACCGCTCCTGCCGTATCGTCACGCGATGCCGGGACGCCCGTCACGGCCCCCCGGGGTGCGCGCGTGACCCTGACGTCGTTGGCCCTGCGCGATTTCCGGAACATCGCCGCGGCGGAGCTGCGGTTTCCCGCCGACGGGGTCGCCATCATCGGCGAGAATGGACACGGCAAGACGAACCTGCTCGAGGCGATCGCCTACCTGGAACTGCTCCGTTCGACGCGCGGGGCGCGGGACCGCGACCTGATCCGCTTCGGTGCGACGGGCTTCCATATCGGCGCGACGATGGACGGCGCATCGGCGCAAGCCTGTGGCGCCGGCTCCGATCGTGCGGGGCGCAAGAAGGTGACGCTCGACGGCGTCGAGATCACCCGACTCACCGATGCGCTCGGCGCGTTGCCATCGGTCGGGTTCTCACCCGCCGACGTCGTTCTCGTCGCAGGGGCCCCCGCCGAACGCCGACGCTACCTCGACATCGTCCTCGCGCTGACCTCCGCCCCCTATCTGCAGGCGCTTCGGCAGTATCGAGCGGCGCTCGCGCGTCGCAACGCCACGCTCCGCGACGCGGCCCGCAGTCCGGCCCGCCGTGCAGCGGCCGCGGCGTCGGTCGCGGCATGGGAGCCGATGCTTGCGCAACATGGCGCCGTGCTCGTTCACGAGCGGCGCGCGTGGATTGCGGCGCAGGCGGACGAGTTCGCGCGCCTCGTTCACGCCATCGGCGAACGCGCGCCGATGACGCTCGCGTACGGGTCGTCGCTCGCCGAGGCCTCCGACCTCCGCGGCGCACTCGCCGACGCCCTCCACCGGGGACGCGAGCACGACATTCGCCGCGGGCTCACGCACGCCGGCCCGCATCGTGACGATCTCGCGATCGCCCTCGACGGCCGTGACCTGCGCTCTGTCGGCTCCGCGGGTCAACAACGCACCGCCGCCATCGCGCTGCGGCTGTTGGAGGCCGCCACCCTCAGGACACGCGGCGCGCAGCCCCTGCTGCTGCTCGATGATCCGTTCGCCGAACTCGATCGGCGGCGCACCGAGCGCGTCCTCTCGCTGATCGACGCGGCATCCGCGCACGGGCTCGGCCAGACCGTGCTGTGCGTTCCGCGCGAAGAGGAGATCCCCGACGGCTTCACCCGCCTCGAACGGTGGCGCGTGGTCGACGGCATCTTCACCCCCGTGCGCGCCGCATGAGCCCGCGATGAGCGACGCGCGCCCCAAGCGCACACCGAGCAGCATCGGCGACGCGCTGGCCAGCTTCCTGAAGGAGAGCGGGCTTGACGGCCGCGTTGGACGCGCGCGCGTGCTGGTCGACTGGCCGACGATCGTCGGCCCCCAGATCGCCGGGGTGACGGCGCCGCGCATGCTCACGGAGGACGGCACGTTGTTCGTCGGCGTCAAGACGCACGGATGGATGCAGGAACTGTCGATGATGGAGCGCACGCTGGTCGCCAAAATCAACGCGCGTCCGGGGCCGGCGGCGGTCACGCGCATTCGGTGGGAGCTCCTCCCCTGAGCGGGAGGACGAACGGCCGGTAAGTCCTTGGGGGACGGCTCTTTGCGGGCTGTTGGCACGGCGGCGACGGCGATTGCGCACGTGCGTTCCGATGTCTAATTTTCGGTGTTGCGTCTGAGCGCGGCGATTCGGCATTTATTCGCACCGGAATCCGCGCGCGTTCGCCCCCCCGATCAGCCCCCTTCTGCGAGTCCAATGGCCAAGACCAACGACGTTGCCGATTCCCATTACGGTGCCTCAAACATCCAGGTACTGAAGGGCCTCGAGGCGGTACGGAAACGCCCGGGCATGTACATCGGCAGCACCAGTGGTCGTGGCCTGCATCACCTGGTGTACGAAGTCGTCGACAATTCGATCGACGAGGCGCTCGCCGGACACTGCGACAGCGTGAAGGTCACGATCCACGGGGACAACTCGATCACGGTCGAGGACAACGGCCGCGGGATCCCCGTCGACATGCATCCGGTGGAGAAGATGCCGGGTGTGGAGCTCGCGATGACGGTGCTCCACGCCGGCGGCAAGTTCGACAAGAACTCCTACAAGGTGTCCGGCGGTCTGCACGGCGTCGGCGTGTCCGTCGTGAACGCCTTGTCGGAGACGCTCAAGGTCTGGGTCAAGCTCGACGGCAAGGAGCATTACATGGACTTCAGGCGTGGCGACACCACGACGAAGCTCCAAGTGCTCGGCAAGGTTGGATCCAAGGAGACCGGGACCAAGGTCTGGTTCAAGCCGGACGCCGAGATCTTCACCGAGTTGGTCTATGACTACACCACCTTGTCGTCGCGCCTGCGCGAGCTCTCGTTCCTGAACAAGGGTGTGATGATCTCGCTCACCGACGAGCGCGAGGGACAGGAGAGGTCCGAGCACTATCATGCGAAGGGCGGACTCAAGGAGTTCGTCGCCTATCTGAACCAGAGCCGCAAGGCGCTGCACACCGACATCGTGCACCTCGATACCGAGCGGGACGACATCGGGATCGAGCTCGCCGTGCAGTACAACGACGGCTACAGCGAGACGATGTTCTCGTTCGTCAACAACATCAACACGCACGAGGGCGGCACGCACCTCACCGGCTTCAAGTCGGCGCTCACGAGCGTGATCAACAAGCATCTCGACAAGTCGTCGTTCGCCAAGAAGGACAAGGACATCAAGCTCACCGGCGATGACGTCCGCGAAGGACTCACCGCGGTACTCTCGGTGAAGGTCCGCGAGCCCCAGTTCGAGGGACAGACCAAGACCAAGCTCGGCAACTCCGAAGTGGAGAGCGCGGTCAAGTCGGTCGTGAACGAATGGCTCGCCGATTATCTCGAGAACCATCCGCGCGTCGCGAACACGATCCTCGAGAAGGCGCTTTCCGCGGCCCGTGCGCGCGAGGCGGCCCGCAAGGCGCGTGACCTGACCCGCAAGAAGTCGGCGCTGGACGTCGGCAACCTGCCGGGCAAGCTCGCCGACTGCTCCCTGAGCGATCCGGCGATGTGCGAGATCTATCTGGTCGAGGGTGACTCGGCGGGCGGCTCGGCCAAGATGGGACGCGACCGCATGTTCCAGGCGATCCTCCCGCTTCGCGGCAAGATCCTGAACGTCGAGAAGGCGCGCATCGACAAGATCCTCTCGAACGACGAGATCCGCACCATCATCACCGCCATCGGCGCGGGGATCGGCGAAGACGAGTTCCAGATCGGGAACGCGCGCTACCACAAGATCATCATCATGACGGACGCCGACGTTGACGGCGCCCACATCCGCACGCTCCTGCTGACCTTCTTCTACCGGCAGATGCCGCAACTGATCGAGTCGGGCTTCGTGTACATCGCACAGCCCCCGCTCTTCCGCGTGGCCAAGGGGAAGGAGGAGTACTACGCCTACGACATGGAAGAGCGCGAGGAGATCGCCAAGCGCCTTGGCAGCGGGGATGCCAACAAAACGAACATCAACATCCAGCGCTACAAGGGTCTCGGCGAGATGAACCCCGACCAGCTGTGGAAGACGACGATGGATCCCGAGACTCGCACGATCCTCCAGGTCACCGTCGAGGACGCCGTGCACGCCAACGACCTCTTCATGACGCTCATGGGCGACGAAGTCGAACCGCGTCGCCTCTTCATCGAGTCCAACGCGAAGTTCGCGAGCAACCTCGACATCTGAGCACGGCCGGCGACGGTCGGCTCCAGGGGAGATGCAACAAGACCACGCCGCGCGCTGGAGCGCCGGCGTGGTCTTTGCGTTCGACGGTTAGTGCATCGGCTTCGCGCCGCTCTTCAGATCGCGGGCGAAGGCTACGTGCGCTCCGGCGAGGATCGTCACGGGCACGGCCATGGCGATGGCCAGCACGGTCCACAACAGCGGCGTGATCCCGCCCGTCGCGCCCGGCGCTCCGCTGGTCGCGGTTGGGCGCCACACGAACAACAGCAGTGCGTAGAGCGCGACAATCCCGCCAGCCATCGTCATCGCGCCTTGCGCTGCCATCTTCTCGAACTTCTCCATCGTGCGCGCTCCCTGTATTTCCAGTTCCGGAGGCCGGATCCCCTGATTCGGCCGTATCCTCATGAATCTAGGCGAGCTGTTCCACTCCGCCAGTCGTAATGCGGTGCGAAATCAACGGCCGGGGATGGACAGGGGTTGGACCAATCACCACCGCGCCCGCCAACGCGGCCCGCCCTGCCTCCGCACACTCCGTGTCCCGCGCCTCGATGATCGCCAGCGTGTCGCCAGTCCGCACCGTGTCGCCCGGCCGCGTGGTGATGCGAAAGCCCACCGCAGGATCGACCACATCGGCCATCGTGGTGCGCCCACCCCCCATGGCGGTGATGCCTCTGCCGATCGCGCGCGGTTCGACGCGTTGGACGACGCCATCGCTCTCGGCGAGGAACGGGAGGCGCAGCGCGGGCTGTGGCAGCAGCGCGGTCGGATCGTCGCAGACCTGCGGGTCACCACCCTGCGCGGCGACGATGGCGCGGAACCGTTCGAGCGCCGCGCCGGAGTCCACGGCATCCCGCGCGCGGCCATAGCCGGCCTCACGGGTGGCGTCGGCGCCGCCGAGCACCAGCATCTCCGCGGCCATGCGCAGCGTCAGCTCCCGCAGGTCGGCCGGGCCTCTCCCCTTGAGCAGGTCGATGGCTTCTGCGACCTCGTTGGCGTTGCCACAGGCCTCACCCAGCGGCGCATCCATGTTGGTGAGCAGTGCCACGACGGGGACGCCGTGGCGCGCGCCGAGCGCGATCATGGTCTCTGCGAGCGTGATCGCGTCGTCGAGGTCGGGCATGAACGAACCGGCCCCAGTCTTCACGTCGAGCACGAGTCCCGTCAGCGACTCCGCCATCTTCTTGCTCATGATGGACGCCGAGATCAGCGGGATGCTCTCGACCGTCGCCGTGGCATCGCGCAGGGCATACAGCACACGATCCGCCGGCGCGATCTCCGCGGATTGCCCGATCAGCGCGCAGTGAAGTCGCTCGAGCTGCCGCGTGGCGTCGGCCAACGGGATCCGGGTGCGGAATCCGGGGATCGATTCGAGCTTGTCGAGCGTGCCGCCGGTGTGGCCAAGGCCGCGCCCGGACATCATGGGGACGGCGACGCCGCACGAAGCGACAATCGGCGCGAGCGCGATCGAGACTTTGTCGCCCACGCCGCCGGTGCTGTGCTTGTCCACGCGGCCCACCGGCAAATGGCGCAGGTCGAGCGATCGGCCGCTGGCGAGCATGCCGTCCATGAGGGCCGTGGTTTCGCGCGCAGTCAGCCCCCGGAAATAGATTGCCATGAGCAGCGCCGACACTTGATAGTCGGCCAAAGTTCCCGCGGCCAGCGCGCGCGTGAACGCGTGCCACTCGGCGGCGGGAATCTCTCCGCCGTCACGCTTGCATTCAATGAGGTCGCGAAGCGTCATTGACCCCGTCCGCGGGGATGGCGAACGTTATCAGAGGGTGCTGGGCTTCTTCCGTGACGGTGGCGCATGACCTTGGGTCGGCAGTTGACAGCAGTCGTCTGGTGCATGATCGCGGTCGCGGCATCGGCAGCGACCGCGCATCCGGCGTGGTCGCAAACCACTGCGCGTGAGCAGATCGCGCTCGGCGACCACGAGTACACGCTCCGCAAGGTACCCGCGGCACTGGAGCGGTATCGCGCGGCGCTCCAAGCGGAACCTAAGAACTACGACGCGCTCTGGAAAGCGTCACGCGCCGAGGTGGATCTCGCCGAGTCGTACGGCAAGGGAAAAGCGCAGGACGACGCCCTCACCCGGGCGGAAGCCTTCGGCCGCCGCGCAGCGGAGGTGAATCCCCTTGGCACGGAAGGGCATTTCGCGCTGGCACGCGCCGCGGGACGCCGTGCGCTGAGCGTCAGTGCGCGCGACCGCATCAAGTTCGCCGACCTGGTGCGCACCGAGGCGCTGGCGTCCCTCCGCGGTGATTCCCTCAACGCGGGGGCGTTGCACGTGCTCGGGATGTGGCATGCCGAAGTCATGCGCACCGACGTGATCTCCCGCACTCTGGCGCGTGCGTTCTTCAAGACGGACATGTTCAAGGTGGCGAGCTGGAACGAAGCGCAGCGACTCATGGAGCGGGCGGTGGCGTTGGACCCCGACCGGCTGGTGCACCGCATGGATTTGGCCGCGATCTACGCCGACCGCGGACTGAAGGCAAAAGCGCGTGCCACGTATGAGGCCGTACTGGCCGCACCGGTCCGCGAGTTCAATGATGAGGTGTACCAGCGACTCGCCGCCGATCGGCTGCGGAAACTGTGACCGCCGCCGCGCGCGCCGCCGAACTTCGTGAGCGCCTCGAGCGGGCGTCGCACGAGTACTATGTGCTGGACCGCCCGACGCTGTCGGACCGCGACTACGACCTGCTGTTCCGGGAGCTGCAGGCGATCGAGCGCGACCACCCGGAACTGCGCACGCTCGACTCCCCCACGATGCGCGTGGGCGCGGAGCCGGCGACCAGCTTCGCGAAGCACGCGCATCTCGTGCCGATGATATCGCTCGACAACGCCTTCAGCGATGCCGAGGTCGAGGATTGGGATGGTCGCGCCGTGAAGATCGTGAGCGGGGCGGTCGCCGCCGACGGCTATTGCACCGAGCTCAAGATCGATGGCGCAGCGGTGAGTCTCACGTATCGCGACGGCGTGTTCGTGACGGGGGCCACGCGCGGCAACGGAACGGTCGGCGAGGACGTCACGGCGAATCTGCGCACGATCCGCGGCATACCGCTCCGCCTCCAGGGGAGCGGACACCCGCCGGTCATCGAGATCCGCGGCGAGGTGTACTTCCCATTCGACGGATTCGAGCAGCTCAACGAAGAGCGCGCGAAAGCCGGGGAGCCCGTCTTCGCCAACCCGCGCAACAGTGCCGCCGGCTCGCTCCGGCAACAGGATCCGGCGATCACCGCCGCTCGTCCCCTGCGTTTCTTCGGCTACGCGTTTGCCGTCCCGGGCAGCGCCACGCTGCCGTTCCGCACGCAATGGGAGCTGCTCGAGACGCTCGCGGCTTGGGGCATCCCCGTGGCGCCGCACCGCAAGCGCTGCGCGACGCTCGCCGAGGTGCATGCGCACGCGCATGAAGTGGAGTCCACCACGCGTGCCGCGCTGAACTTCGGGATCGACGGATTGGTCGTAAAGGTGAACGCCCTGGCGCTGCAGGGTGAACTCGGAGTCGTCGGCGGCCGGGTCCCGCGCTGGGCAATCGCGCGGAAGTTCGCGCCCGACATCGCCGAGACGCGGCTCGTGGCCATCGAAGTCAATGTCGGCCGGACCGGGAAGATCAATCCGTACGCCGTGCTCGAGCCGGTCGAGGTCGGGGGGACGACGGTCCGCTATGCCACGCTGCACAACTTCGAGTTGATCACCCAGAAGGACCTGCGGGTCGGTGACGTGGTGTTGCTGAAGCGCGCCGGCGAGGTCATTCCGCAGATCATCGGACCGGTCCCCGAGAAGCGCGATCCCGCGAATCCCCCCGCACGCACGGCGTTCCCGGAGGTCTGTCCGTCGTGCGGCGAGGAGGTGCGTCGCGACGAGAAGGACATCTTCTGCGAGAACGACCGATGCCCGGGACGCCGCCTCGAGGCCTTGGTCCACTTCGCCTCGCGCGGCGCGATGGATATCGACGGCCTCAGCACCGCGCGCATCGAGCAGTTGGTGGAGAGCGGGTTGGTCCACGACTCGGCCGACCTCTACCAGCTCACCGCTGCGCAAGTATCGGAACTCGAGCGGTTCGCGGCCAAAAGTGCCCAAGCGCTCGTCGAGGCGATTGCCGCCTCCAAGCAGCAACCGCTCTCACGACTCCTCTTCGGACTGGGGATCCGTCATGTCGGGGCGGAGGCGGCGCAGTTGCTGGCGCGACAGTTCGGCACGTTGGATGAACTGTCCGCGGCGGCCATGCCGGGACCGGACGCCATCGAGGCGGTCCACGGCATCGGGCCGATCATCGCGGCGTCCGTCCATGACTATTTCGCGGACACGCACGTTCAGCGGTTGCTCGAGAGACTCAAAGCCGTCGGCATCAACACCGTCGAACCGCAAAAAGCGGAAGTGTCATCGGTGTTCAAGGGGCTGACCGTGGTCGTCACCGGCACGCTCCCGACGCTGAGTCGCAATGAAGCCAAGGAGCTGATTCAGTCCGCCGGCGGCAAGGTGACCGACTCCGTCTCCAAGGCCACCAGCCTGTTGGTCGTCGGCGCCGACGCGGGCAGCAAGCTCGACAAGGCGCGGGCGCTCGGCACCGAGGTGATCGACGAGGCCGAACTCTTGCGCCGGATCGGGCGCTGAGCCTTTCTTTGAGACCGTGACCACTCCGATCGACCTGCCCGCCGACGCACTCGTCGCCGTTCCCCGCGAGGCGCTCCTCGCCCTGCGCGCGGCGATGCGGCGTGGCGCAGGGGACGCGGCCGCCGCCTGGTTGCAGGCGGGGGGATTCGCGGCAGGGACGGCAGTCTTCGCCGCGTTCGAGCGCTGGAGTGGGGCCCGAGGCGTGGCCTCCGCCGCGACGCTGGACCTCGAGCAGTTCCGCGACGTGGCGGCCCAGTTCTTCCGCGAGAGCGGCTGGGGGGAGGTCACGATCTCGGCACTCGATGGGGTGGTCGCGACGGTCGACGCGCCCGACTGGGCAGAGGCCGAGGCCGGGGCCGCGTTGCCACACCCAGGGTGCCACTACTCGAGCGCGCTCCTCGCCGACTTCTTCGGGCAGGTGGCGGACGCGCCGCTTGCGGCACTCGAGGTCGAGTGCCGATCGAGTGGGGGATCGCGCTGCCGCTTCCTGATCGGCAGCGAAAGCGTGCTGAATGCGATCTATGACCAGATGGCGACGGGCGTCGCCTACGGGGTCGCGGTTCGCACCGTCGCGAACTAGGTCAACCCCTCGTATTTCGGATTCGGCGACAGTTCGCCGTCCACGAGAATCTCCCGATCCCACGGCAGGACGATCGCGCTCTCGAGGGCGAGCGCGTGGAAATCCGGGACGAAGCTCCCCGTCTTGAAGCTGACGGCAGTTCGCAACTCCACCGCCCCGGCATTCACGATCGCGGCGATCGCCAGGCGCAACGTGTCGCCCGAATCACAGGTCTCATCGACGATCAGGACCCGCTTGCCCCGGACATCGGAGGGGGCCTCGCCGAACACCGACGGGGTCGCGCGCACGGTCTCGGTGCGATACCGCCGGCTCACCATCATCGAGTGGAATGGCCGGTCGAGAATGGCTGCGACGACCGCCCCTGGCACGACCCCGGCGTTGGCCACCCCGATCACCACCTCCGGGTCGAACTCCCGGGCGACTTTGAGCGCGAGGGCGCGCGCGAGTTCGCCGAAGACAGGCCAGTCCACGACGAAGGGGTCCTTGTGCGGGCGGGGCGACCGGTTGGTGGGCATACCGGAAGCTATGGCCGGCGCGCGCGCACGGGTACTCAGGGGTTCCCTGACCGCCGTCCACGCCTCGTCCAGGTTGCTCGCCTTCACGAGTCCCCCTAGCTTGTGCCGTTGAGGGGGAGCGGCGCGTCATTGTGTGGGGGAAGTGTCCCCCCGCTGTCCGACCGTCCCCTTGCCCTGCCCCCGCCCCGCTATGTCCTGGTTGAGCCGCCTGTTCGGTGGCAGCTCCGACTCGAGCCCCAGACCGCAGCGCCTCGACTATCTGTCCGAGGCGCTGGTTTTGGAGCGCCAGGGGGACTACGACGCCGCGCTCACCTCGTACCGGCTCGCGCTCCGCGACAATCCGAACGACCTGAAGGTCCTCCAGAACATGGCCATCGCCTTCTCCCGGACTGGGCGTCTGGAAGAAGCGGTGCGCGCCTATCGACGGTCGCTGGAGATCGACCCGACCTTGTCCGGCGCCCACTACGGACTGGCCTTTCTGTTGATCAAACGCAACGATGCCGCCGGCGCGGAGAAGCATCTGGCGGCCTTCCTCAGGCAGCCGCCCACCGGCGAGGAAGCCGAGCGCTGGATCCGGCACGCACAGTCGACGCTCGATCAACTCCGCCACGAGGCCGGCGACACATCGGGTGGCACAGCCGGTGGCACGGTCGGCGGTGGCACCGCGGCGAGCGAGGGATAGGGTGGGCGCGATTCTCGCCGTGGTGAGTCAGAAAGGGGGAGTTGGCAAGACCACGACCGCCGTCAATCTGGCGGCCGCGTTTGCGCGACGGGGACTCAAGACGCTGATCGTCGACGTGGATCCGCAGGGGTCGGTGCGCTTCGGCGCCGGGCTCCGTCAGGGGCACGCGACCGTGGGATTCGCCGACTACCTGCGCGGAGCGGTCGCGCTCCGCGACGTCATTCTGCCGACCACGCTCCCGTGGCTCCGCGTGATGCTCGTGGGAAGCGTCGCGGACGAGGCGGATCATGCGGAATACGCCAGTGCCATCGCCGTCGGCGATGTGCTGCCGCAGATGCTGGCGGTGGCGCGCGAGCGGTGCGACATCGTGGTGGTGGACACGCCGCCGGGATTGGGGGCGGCGAGCCGACGCGTGCTGGAATGCAGCGATCGCGTGCTCGTGCCGCTCCAGTGCGAGCCGCTGGTCCTTCAGACGACTCCGCAGATTCTGCGCGGCATCCAGAGCGTGGTCGCGACGCACCCTACTTTGGTCTTCGACGGTATCCTCCTCACGATGTTCGAGGAGGGCAACACCGCGTGCGAGCGGACCGCGGCGCACGTGCGGCAGCACATCCCGGCCAAGCTGCTGTTCGACTTCACCATCCCGCGGAGCGCGGCGGTCAGCGATGCGTTCTCCGCCGGCGTTCCGGCCGTCGTGCGGAGCCCTGCCGACCCGGCCTCGCAGGCGTATGTGAACCTCGCGACACGACTCGCCGCGCGGTTCCGTCCGTGAAGCGCGGACGTGTCCTGCCGCTCGGGCTCGTGCTCGCGGCGGCGATCGGTGCGGGATGCACCACGGTCACCACGGATGTCAGTCGCGCCGTCTCCGTGGAGTTCGACACCGTGGCGTTCCCTGCCATCGTCACGGGTGACACGCTCCGGGACTCGCTGGGCGTCGTCGCGCCCTTGCATCCGCTCGCGTACAACAGCATCGGCTCGGTGATCAGCGGCGCGTCGTTCAACTTCGTCACCTTCGACACTGGGCTGACGATCACGCGCGCGGGGATCGTGACGGCGCAAGGACGCAACGGGACCGTCCGACTCGTGGCCTCGATCAACGGCATCCAGAGCGTGCAACGGACGCTGGAAATCACCAGACGGCCCGACACCGTCTACGCCACCAGCAAGCTCCGCGACACCTTGTTCTATGTGCTCCCCGACGTCCCGGCCACCAACACGCGCACCGGGATCGGGGTGACGCTCGTGAGCGGCGACAGTTCGGGTGGCGTGAGGTTCCCGAAGGGATGGCTCGTGTCGTATCGCGTCCTGTATCACGGTCGCCCGATGCCCAAAGGGGACACCACCGTGGCGACGCTGCTCACGGAAGGCTCCATCCCCTCGGTCGTCGACACGTCCGATGCCTCCGGACTGACGGCACGCGGGCTTCGGGTACACCCCGCGGGGTTGATCGGGAACCCGGACTCGGTGATCGTCGAAGCCACGGCACGCTACAAGGGCGCGCAGGTTCGGGGCTCCCCGGTGCGCTTCGTCCTGATCACGCGACCGAAGAGCTGACCGGCCCCCCATCAGGTGGCGCGGGTGCTGGCGCCCGTCGCGAGATGCTGTAGAATCAGCATACCATGACCGACGCCTCGCCGCCGACCTCCGTCGCACCTCCATCGACGCCCGGTACGCTCAACGCGCTCTTCTTCTTCGGGCTCGATACCTTCAGCCGCCAGGATGCCTACCAGGTCCGGCGTGACGGGCGCTATCACTCGATCAGCCACGCGGAGGTGCTGCTCCGGGTACGTCGCGTGGCACTCGGCCTGCGTGACCTCGGACTCGCCCGCGGCGATCGGGTTGCGATTCTGTCGGAAAACCGCCCCGAGTGGGCGTTCGCCGACTGGGCTTGTCTCTCGCTGGGAATGGCCGACGTGCCGGTCTACCCGACACTGCCGGCGGACCAAGTCACGCACATCCTGCGCGACTCGGGCGCAGTCGCGATCTTCGTCTCGAATCAGGACCAGGCGGCAAAAGTCGCGTCGATTCGCGCCGAGCTCCCCGGGCTGAAGTACGTCATCACCTTCTTGCCTGCGTTGGCCGTGGGCACCGATCTGACGCTCGCGTCCATCGAGGCACGCGGGGCCGCGTTGGATTCCCCCGAGCACGCCGCGGCGTGGAAGGCCGACGCGCTCACGGTGGCGCCGGATGACCTCGCGACGCTCATCTACACGTCGGGGACGACCGGTCTGCCGAAAGGCGTGATGCTCACGCACCGCAACCTGACGTCGAACGTCATCGAAAGCCGCACCAAGATCCCTTTTTCCGGGCACGATGTGGCCCTCTCGTTCTTGCCGCTCTCGCATGTCTTCGAGCGGATGGGGGATTACCTGTTCTGGGCCACCGGGACGTCGATCGCGTACGCCGAGAGCATCGATACGGTGCCGCTCAACCTGCAGGAGGTGCGTCCGACGTTCTGCATGTCCGTCCCGCGGTTGTACGAGAAGATGTACGCCCGGATCCTCGAAAATGCGTTGGCCGGCGGTGGGCTCAAGAAGCGGATCTTCTTTTGGGCGCGCTCCGTGGCTGAGCGGTGGGCGGACGAAAAGCTCGCGGGTCGCGAACCATTCGGGATGTTGGCGTGGCAGTATGCGCTCGCGCAGACGCTCGTGTTCAGCAAGCTCCTCGCACGGACCGGCGGACGCCTGCGCTTCTTCGTCTCCGGCGGCGCGCCGCTCGCCCCGGAGATCAACAAGTTCTTCTACGCGGCGGGACTGGTGATTCTCGAGGGGTACGGGCTGACCGAGACATCGCCGGTGATCGCCGTCAACACCCCGGACGCCTTCCGGATCGGGACCGTCGGCAAACCGATCGACGGCGTGGAGGTCCGCATCGCCACCGATGGAGAAATCCTCACGCGCGGCCCCCACGTGATGCGCGGGTACTACAACAATCCGGTCGCGACGGCGGAGGCGATCGACGCTGATGGCTGGTTCCACACCGGGGACATCGGGGTGCTGGAGGAGGGATTCCTCCGCATCACGGACCGCAAGAAGGACATCATCGTGACCGCCGGCGGCAAGAACATCGCGCCCCAGCCGATCGAGAACAAGATCAAGACCAACAAGTACATCAGCCAAGCCGTGATGATCGGCGACAAGCGCAAGTTCCCGGTGCTGCTCGTGGTGCCGAACTTCGATCAGCTCGAGCCGTGGGCCGGCCGCAAGAACATCATCTGGACCGATCGTGCACAGCTGCTCACCATGCCGACGGTCAAGGCCAAGATCGAGAAGGAAGTGGCCAAGGAAACGGAAGGGCTCGCGCGGTACGAGACGCCCAAGAAGATCGCCCTGCTCGAACACGATTTCTCCGTGGAGCGCGGGGAACTGACCCCGACGCTCAAGGTCAAGCGCCGCGTGATCGACCGTGACTACAAGCCGCTCATTGATGCCCTGTACGCGGAGCCGCACGCCGGGGAATGACGAGCGCGGCCGCATCGAACGCGGCCACCTTCTGCGCCACCCACTGGTCCGCGTCGCGGGCGATCTCTTCCATGCCGTCCGGTCGCGCGGTGGCGACGGGGGCCACGAGACGTCCGCCCTGCACCAGGGCTGCGGCGGCAGCGATGGCGAACGCCGACGAGGCGCGATCGATGGCGACGCCCCGCACACTGCCTCGCGCGAGCGGCAGCTGATCCCCAGCGCCGCGGATCGTGGCGTCGGCCTCGACGCCAGGCGGCGGCGAGAGGAGGATCCACCGCGCGGTATCGAAGGGATTCAACTGGGAGACGGCCGTTGCCAGGGCGCCATCCAGCACATACAGCCCGCCGCGCTCATCCACATTGAGCAACGCGGCGAGTCGCAACGCGGCGGGTCGCAACGCGGTGCCGGCATCCGGCACGAACGCTGCGGGGCGGCAGGCGGGTTCGTCATCGCCCATCCATACGTCACCCGCAGACACCCGGAACTCTCGACGGCAGACCGGGCAGCCGAGCGTTCCCTCCAGGATTCGTCGGTCGATGGACCGATCCGCGTGCGCCACCAGCCACGAATCGGCGTGCGGCGCCGTGCAGCGCAGCCGATCGATCAGCTCGACGTGCATCGGCTCAACTCCGCGAGAGCCGCAACTCGTCGATGTTGACCGTTGCGGGTTGCGTGACCGCAAAGAGCACGGCGCGCGCGACATCGTCCGCGTGGAGCATCTGATCACGATTGGGGAGATCGCTGCGCGCGTCGGGATCGAGGAGATCCCACAGGGCGGTGTCCGTGGGGCCCGGTGACACCAGCGTGGCCCGTACGCCGCTCCCGCGGGTCTCGAGGCGCAGGACCTCGTGCATGGCACGGGCGCCGAACTTCGTCGCGGCGTACGCACCGTTCTCCGGGAAGGCGGTGCGGTCTGCCACCGACCCGATCGTCACGATATGTCCCGCGCCGGCCGCCCGCATCGCCGGCAGCAGCCCTCGCATGAACCGGAACGGGGCCACGAGATTGGCGGCGATCGCTTCGGACAGTTGGGTATCCGTGAGTTCGTGCATCGGCGCAAAGGGGAAGACCCCGGCGCAGTTCACCAACAGTGTCGGACTCCCGTCCAACCGGCGCGGCAGCTCGGTGAGCACCGCCGCGACGGCCGCCGCATCGGTCAGATCACAGGGAACCGAGACACCATGGCGCCCGATGGACCCGGCGATCCGATCCAAGGCTTCCTTGCCTCGCGCCACCAGCGCCACCCTGGCGCCAGCGCCAGCGAGCGCACGGGCAATCGCCTCGCCGACCCCACGCGAGGCGCCCGTGACGACCGCCCGCGTCCCCACGAGCGGCGCGTGATGTGTCACCGCAGAGGGGACGACGGCCCGTGGGCCAAGCGGAGGAACTCGTCGCGGGTCATCGCATCGTCGCGGAAGTTGCCCCGCAGCGCGGACGTGAGGGTCTTGGAGTTCTGCTTCTCGACGCCGCGCATCATCATGCAGAGGTGATACGCCTCGATCACGACGCCGACGCCCATCGGCTGCAGCACATCCTCGACGGCCGTGGCGATCTGTTCCGTCAATCGCTCCTGCACCTGCAGCCGACGCGAGAAGATCTCCACGATGCGCGGCAGCTTGGAGAGCCCCACGATGTGACCGTTCGGGATGTAGGCGATGTGCGCCTTGCCGAAGAACGGGAGCATGTGGTGCTCGCACATCGAGTAGAGTTCGATGTCCCGCACCATCACCATCGAATGGTGCTCCTCCTCGAACACCGCATCGCCGACGACCTCGAGCACGTCCATCTCATAGCCGCGGGTGAGCCAGGTCATCGCCTTGGCGACGCGGGCCGGGGTCTTCACGAGGCCTTCGCGCTGCGGATTCTCGCCGAGCAGTTCGAGCTCGCGCTGGATCAGCGTCTCGAACTCGAGCAAGCGATCGCCACCGCCCTCACGCCCCGCCTCGAAGGGATCGTCCACGGCATCGACGCGCCGGGGGGGGCGCTTTGATTCACCGCCCATCGTACTCGACATAGTTGTTCTCCGTTTCCCACAGACGAAGCCGTGACAGACGGCCTGGCCGCAAGGCGGGCTCCAAGCGCCGCCAACATGCCAGAATAATGTTCTCTGAGGTCGGATTGGTTCCCTGCAGGAAGGGGACCTCGAGGTTCAGGTTCCGGTGATCGACGTGCGACACGAACTCGGCTTCGACGATCCGCTTGACCTCCCCAAGGTCCACGACGTACCCCGTGCGCGGGTCCGGCTCGCCAGTCACAGATACTTCCAAAACGTAGTTGTGACCGTGCCAGTTCGGATTGTTGCACTTTCCGAACAGCCGGGTGTTCTCCTCATCGCTCAGCGCGGGGTTGTGCACCCGATGCGCGGCGTTGAAGGTGAGGCGACGCGTGACGGTGACGGCGGGCATGGCTGAAGCTTACCTCAGCGGCGCCCGGAGAGCCACTTCGCCACCAATGCGCCACCGAGGAACCCTCCGAGGTGTTCTTGCCAGCTGATCCCGGGCTGCCCCGGCAACACGCCGAAGACGAGTCCGCCCCAGAGGAATGTGACGGCACCGCTGACCACAATGGTCCCGAGACTGCGGGCGAACCATCCGCCGAGCATCAGGAATCCGAAGTAGCCGAAGATCACGCCGCTCGCCCCGATGTGTACGCTGCCTGGCACGCCAAGCAGCCACGCCACGAGGCCGCCGACGATGGTCGCCGTGACCGTGACCCAGACGAAATGGCGGGTGCTCCGCAACAACACGAGCCAGCCGAGGACGACGAAGGACGCGGAGTTGGCAACCAGATGCGCGAGATTCGCGTGCAGGAACGGGGCGGCGAAGATTCCCCAGAGTCCCCGTTCCGTCCACGGTTGCACGCCGAAGACATCCAGCGCATGGCCCAGCAGGGCATCGAGGCCGAAGACACCCCACATCACCGCGAGCGACCCGCCCAGCACCTGCACATGCTGGGTCACCGCGCCCGTTGTAGAGCGCCACAGACCGGGGGACCGGGGAGCGCGGCGGGTTTGCAGAGCCATGGACGCACGATGGTAGAATGGTGGGACAAACGAAAGCCCCGCCGTCACTGACGGCGGGGCTTCTGTTCCGCGAAGCTGGGATCACAGGAGGTGGAACGAAGAGGGGTTTTTGAAGCCCTGTCGAATGTATGAGGTCCTCACCCAGCTTTCCGCCTTCCCGCCGTGCGGGCATGGCGTCAACCAAGATATCGAACCCACTCGGAGGACTTATCGGCTCAAAAGTTATTCCTCTTCGCCCCTACTGTGCGGGAATGTAGGATGCGGTATCTTTCGCGTCAACGCACCAAACCCCTACAGGAGTCGGACCCGATGGACGTGGGCATCATCGCAGCGATCGGCATGCTCATCCTCTGGGGCGTGGGCACCTTCGCGCTCGAGGCGCCAGGGTACATCCACATCCTGCTGACGGGCGGCGTCTTTCTGCTCGTTTGGCGCATCGTCAAGCGGCAGGATGACACCGCCGCGACGTCCCGCCGCTAGATCTCCCAGTTCGAGATGAGCAGCCCGGCGGCGGGCGCGCGCTCCTCGTAGTCGCTCAGCGACATCCGGAGGTCGGTCCACCGCACGCGCGCGCCGACCTCGATCAACGTCCGGAAGGTGCGGGCGTGCTCGCTCTGCACGCGGATCGCGGCCCGCACGGCGCCGCTCCGCCGCGCATAGTCCGCGAGCAGGGGCAACAAATCCATCAGCGCGGCCTCATCCTGAAGCACGATCTTCAGCACCCGTAGCTCGTCGCGCGCGCGCCCTTCGACCAGTGACGTGCTGTGGCACAGTGCGAATCCCACGAGGCGCCCATCTTCGTGCACGAGGATCGTGTCGCCGAGGCCGAGTGCGGCGGTGAGGCGCAGTTCGCGCGTGTAGTCGTAACCCGCCTGCACGCGGCCGGCGAGGGCGGCACAGGCCGCAATCGCACGCTCGCGCTCGGCGGGCTCGAGGGCCGAGAGCAACATCGGGGCACGGAGCGATGGCGAGGCTTCCAGCGTCATCGTGAGCGTGAGGCGGCCGGGCACGAATCCCAATGACGCGTAGAACCCGATGTTGTCCATCGTTCGGGGCATGGTCTCCAGCCCGATGACGCGACACCCCGACGCCTTCAAGTGGTCGATCGCGGCCTGCACGATCAGCTTGCCGTATCCGAGCCCTTGGCTCTCCTCACGGACCGCGAGCGGACCCATCCATCCTTCGCCGCCGGAGTGGTGCGCGAGGTTGAAGGCGACGATCCCGCCGCGCGAGTCGCGCCAGAGCATGGCACCCGCGTCGGCATTCTCGATCGCGTAGCGCCAGATCGCGGGGTTCAAGGGCGGCACGCGCACGCCCACCAAGCCGTCGCGTCGATAGCGATCGGTGAAGGCCTCGCTGAACATCACGTTGAGAGGCCCGATATCCTGCTCGAGGATCGGGAACGGGCCGTGGAGTTGGCCTTTCACATGCGTGTCCGGCTGCATGGCCATCAGAGCGCCTCGACGCCGACCGGCGCCGAGGCGCCGCGTCGCACCGTCGCCGCCCCGCTGTTCGGATCGAAGGTCACCTCGATGACCTGATCGAGCCCGTCCCGGACACCCTCGATGTGCGTGATCAGGATGACCTGCTCGAAGCGGTCCTGGAGTCCGCGCAAGAGCTCGACGACATTCTGGCGTCGCGTGTCGTCCAGCGATCCGAAGATCTCGTCGAGCACCAGCAGCGAGAACGACTGCCCGGCCCGCTCGGCGATCATCTGCGAGATCGCGAGCCGCAGCACGAGATTCGCGAGATCCTCCTCTCCCCCCGAGATCACCGGTTTCGGGATGCCGTCCTCGAGGACGACGATCCGGTATTTGTCATCGAGTTCGACTTCGGTGTAGCGCGCGTCGGTGAGTTCGGTCAGGAACGCGCTTGCCAACTCCGACAACTCGGGACGCAACTGGAGATTCAGCTCGGTGCGCAGATCGGCGTACGCGCGATGCAGTTCGTCGTGCATGCGCTTGTCGGCCTCGCGTTCGGCGAGCTGCGCCTCGATCTGCAGCAGCTCCGCTCGCGTCGCCGTCGCGCGAGCCAGCGCCTCTGAGGCCATGGTGGCCGCGCCCTGCGCGCCCACGGTGTCGAGCGCGGCCGTGCGGCAGGCATTGTCGGCGACGCGATATGCGTCCTTGAGCGCGGTGAACTCCTCCTCGGTACCCGGAACGTCGCGGCGTCGACGGACGATGTCCTCGCGGCGCGCGTCGAGGTCCGCGATCTGCCGCGCGATGCCGTCCTGCTCACGCTTACAGGAGGATTCCCGATCCACCTGAAGGGACAGCCGATTCGCCTGCGTGGACAGCTCGGCCAGAGCCTCGAACCGCTGCTCGAGCACCTGATGGGCCACGGCATCGTACCCGCCGGGAATCGCCTCCAGTTGCTGCAACAGGGCTTGGTGGCGCAGTTCCTTGGTCGCGATCTCACGCCCCAGGCGCTCCAGCTGCGCCACCGCCGCTTGCACGCGTACCAGCTTCTTTTCCAGCGCGGCATGTTCCACCTGCAGCACTTTGCGGCGCTCGTCGAGCGCCGCGAGCTCGGGCGGCATGTCCTCCAGCTGCTCGAGGCGGCTCTTGAAATAGCCACCATCCGTAGCGACCGTTTCCACCTGACCATCGAGCAGGTCCAGGACTTGGCGATAGTGGTCACCCAGTGGCCGCTGGCAGGTGGGACAGGTACCCTGCTCCCCGAGGTCGACGAGCCGCTCGCGCTGGTCACGCAGCTCGGCATACTGCGCACGCAGCGCGTTGCGCTTGGTTTCCGCCTCTTGCCGGTCCCGTACCCATTCAGTGCGCCGCAGCTCGAGGAAGCCTTGGGCGTCCTCGAGTTCCCTGGCCTTGGCTTCGAGCGCCAGGACGGTTTCCTCCTCGAGGATCGGCGCCGTGGAATAGCGTTCGCGCTCCTGCCGCGCCGCCGACAGCTCGGCCTGCAGTTCGGACTCCTGTGTACTGAGCACCGCACGCTGCAGGTGCTGTGCTTCGAGGGCTTTGACCGCGGCGAGCTGCTCGCGGACGACGGCGAATGGCTGGAGTTCCACGAGCAGTGGTGCCAAGGCCGCGCGCGCGGTGGCAACGGCCACCAACTCGCGCGCCATCCGATCGGCATTCTCCCGCAGCGACTGCAGTTGGGAATCCGCCACCCGAAGATCCGCGTCCAACTGCTGCTGCGTCTCGCGCTGGCGTTGCGCCTCGATCCAGCGTGGCGCGATCGCATCATACGCGCTCTGCGCCGTCGCGCGCTGCAACTCGGCCACCGCGAGCCGCTCGTGCGCGCGCGCCAACGCTGCCTCGGCCTCCGACACCTGTTTAGCCACGATCGCCGGATCGGGCATGCCCAGCCGGATGCCCGCGATGATGCTGCGGAGATCGCGACGCCGATTCTCCACCAACTCTTGCGCGGCCCGAAGTTTCTCGTAGCCCAGCACGCGGGAGAGGAACTGCCCACGTTCTGCGGCCGTGAGCGACGCCATCACCGTCAGCTCCTTCTGTCCGGTGAAATAGGTATTGAAGAACTCGCTCCGGCTCATCCCGAGTCGCCGCTGCAGCACGTCGCCCACCGCGGTCGCCGAGTTCGCGATGGCCTGGTCGCCACCATCGAGGTAGAGCTCGGCCATTGTGAGTCCGCGAACCACGCGATACCGATGTCCCCCGAGCTCGAACTCCAGTTCCACGCGCACCTGGGCGCGCGCCGCTGCCCGCACGAAGCGGATGGAGTCCTTGCCGCCGCGGGCGGTATCACCGCCGTACAGCGCCCACGCCACCGCCTCGAGAATGGTGGACTTCCCCGCGCCATTCGGACCGATGATCCCCGTGAGCCCACGCTCGAAATCGATCGTGGTGTCCGCGTGCTGGCGGAAGTTGACGAGCCGGATGCGAGAGAGCTTCATCCCTCCTCCACCGTGGAGGGGGCGTCGCGAACGACGCCGGCCTGCTCCGCCTCGTGCAGGTAGTGCATGCCGAGCCGCACCATGTCGTCGCGATCGATGTCGGAGGTCAGCTTCCGCGATCGCAGATGATCCGCGAGGAGCTCGTCAAGGGAGGGGCGGCGCCCCGGGGCCCCCGCCCCAACCTCACGGCGCAACACCTCGGGGCGCCGTGTATCGAGATGGAAATGCAACGCGCTCCGCTGATACTCGCGCAGCGCCTTGTGGTCGAGTTCACGGGCCACATGGCGCGGCACATCACGTGCCACCAGACGGATCACCTTCTCGTGGATCCCGCCGTTCACCGCGCCGACGGCCGCCGCGATCGCCGCGTCGAGATCGGCGGACGACATCCCCCGCCCCTCGATCGGAGGGAGATCATGGAACTCGCGAAAGCGCTTGATCTTGTGCTGCCTTTGTCTGGCCGTCTCGAGGTCCCACTCGAGCAGCCACTTCCCGGGGAGCCGCTGCGCCTGCTCTTCCGCCAGCTCCCCCCACGGATTGGAACTCGTGTACTCGATCGCGCCGGAGTAGAACGCCTTGGGCCCGACCTTCTTGTACACGTGATAGTCGCCGAGTGCGATGTAGTCCCACCGCGGGTCCTCGAGGACCGTGCGCGGGATCGTCAGCCCCACGCGTTCGGTGTGCCGCGGAATCGAATCCTCGACCTCGCCATGGACGAGCAGGACGTTGTAACGCGCGTTCGGATCCTGATCGAAATGGATGTCGTGCGGCGGAAGATCGGGAACGGCGAGCACCGACAGGGCGCCGTCGCGCAGCGTCAAGCGTTGCGGTTCGGTGTCCACGACATGGATGCCGAGGGGACGGAAGAGCCGCAGGATGCAGGTCGTCTCGCTCGAGCGCGGCATGTCGTGGTTGCCGGCCACCATCACCACGTCCGTGCCGGGTAGCGCCTGCACCAGTCGCTGGAACTGCAGGAAGGCATGGATGATCGCCGGATTCGTCGGGCGGACGGTATGGAACACGTCCCCCGCGACCACGATCAGCTCGGGTTTCAAGGCGATGGCCTGCTCGACGAGGTGCCGGAACACGTCCGCAACGTCCGCCTCGCGCTGGTTGATGCCAGTCTGAGTCGTGCGCTGGAACTGCCGGAAGCCGAGATGCAGGTCGGAGAGATGCAGGAGCCGCACAGCCGTAATCTACGTGCGTTGCCGTCCGCACGTCACCGCATGCGTCAGAAGCTGTAGGGGTCGTCCGGCGGACTGCTCTTGAGCGGCGCGACGCGTGGCCGAGATTCGGCGGACTTCGGCGCCACGCGCCGCTTCAGCTGGGACCGAAAGTAGCCCTTCACGTCCTCCGGCTTCGCCATCAGCGTCCGGTTGCGCGCACGGATCACCTCGTCCTCCTCGGCGAGCGCGATGCTCTCCTTGACCCAGTCGAGCGTCACCGAGGGATCGAGCAGGCGCAACGCCCGCGTCACCGCACTCTCCAGCGTTTGCTCGGGCGCTTGCGGGAATCGCTCCACTCCTTCGCGTCCCGAGAGCACGGCCGGACGCGGGAAGCGCACGAACACCGGCTGGGTGAAGTGCGGATGGCGCACCATCAGCTGTCCCTTCTCGAGGGTGCTCAGCTTGGTACGGGTGGCGGGCGTGAGCGTGGCGTAGCCCGGCGTGGCGAGCTCATCGGGGTCCATGCGGCCGAAGAGCGCCGTGCCGGAGTTGCCGACCACGCGGCGGTGCACCTGCGAGCGGAACTGCTGCGCGGCGAAGAGCACGAGTCCGAGATAGCGTCCCCGCTCGGCGATATCGAGCAGCATCGCGCGCACATAGGTGTCCGGACCGTCGCTCGGCGCGTACTTGTTGAGTTCGTCGACGAACACCACCACGTGCTCCACGCCGAGCGTGCGCGACTCCAGTCGCTCACGCAACTGCGAGACGATGCGCGCGAAGATGAGGTCCTGTGCGTCCTCTTCGAGGTTCGCGACGTCAACGACGTACACCGCCCGATCCTCGAAGGCCCCGAACGGGAGATCACTCACCGAGCCGTCGTCGGTCACGAGTCCGCGGCAGCGCGTCGAGATGTTGGTGAGTCGATTGCGCACCTTGCGGATCGTGGCCACGTGGTGGGTGCGCCACGACTCCTGGTTCTTCGACTCCATCATCTGAAGGAGGTCGCGGAACCACGCTTCGAGCTCGCCGAACGACTGCACGGTGTGCGGCTCGCTCAGCATGGTGTCGCTGAACGGCTGGTCGACCACGCGCTCCTTGATGAAATCGATGAGCGCATCGGCCTTCGCGTCGATGTCATCCTTGTTGAGCAGGACCTCCGCGAACTGCAACACTTCGCGCAGCCCCCACGTGAGCGGGTGCACGTTGTGCGCGAGCGCTTCGTTCGACCGCAGCGTGTTGAGTGCGTAGCCGCGCGCCGTATACGGCGCGTAGTACTTCACGTTCCGGAACGGCTCGGCCGGGACGCCGAGCGTGTCGTAGAGCGCGCGATCGGAGTCGTCGAGCCGGGAGGCGGGCTGATCGAGGAAGCAGAGGTCCGGCCCCTTCACGTTGAAGCAGACGGCGGCAACCTTCCCCTTCTTCTCGGGGAAATGCGCGAAGATCGAGGCGAGCAGCCATTCGACCGCGCTGGTCTTGGTTGCCAATCCCGAGACGCCGCTGATGTTCAGGTGGGCAGCTTCGGGGCCGAGCAGGAAATCGGCGTCGAGGTGCACCGGCGACGACGTCGCTCCGGCGCGGTACAGTCCGACCGGGATGGCGGTGCGGTTCTCCCCGGAGGCATAGCCGTCCATGCGAAGTGCGGCGGCCACGTCGTGGTCGTCGGCGAGATGCACCGTGCCTGAGCCCACGGGCTGGAGCGGCTCCTCGGGCACGTGACGCAACACGGCGGCGGTGTAGAGCCGGATCTCCGTGCGGCGCGTCGGGGCCTGGTGCGCGGTGCCCGGCTGTCCGTCGTGCCCGAGCACATCGTGAAGCGGCGTCTCGAGGTCGGTGTAACCGAACCCTTCCGTGACCACGCCGAACGCGACCGGGAGCGCACCGTTCACCGGGGTCGCACCCTCCACGCGCACGATCGTCCCGATCCCGACCGGCGAGTCGAGCGCGGTCCAGAAGTGGAACTCGTGCGGCGTGTTGGGACGTCGCTCGGTGGCGACGACGCGGCCCAGAACGGTAGTCATCCCTGAAAATACGCTACGGCGCGATGGCGCGCAGATAGCGCTCGCAGTCGGCAATCCCGTACGCCATCGCATGCCAGCGGTGGTCGGGGAGGGCCAGTGGGGTACGCTCGGCCAGCACCCAGCGCGACACCAAGTCCGCACGCTCGGCACGGAACCCCTCGCGCGCGATCTCGATGCGGACCAGCCCGAACATCGGGTCGGTGGCCTCGCGCAGGCGCAGGTACCAACTGGCCACGGCGGTCCGGCGCGGCGAACGGATCTCGAACGCCGTCGTCCGCTCGCCGACGCGCAGGCGCGTCACCACGCCGATTCCCTCGCCCGCCGCATACAGCGTCCGATGCGACTTCACCACACCGACCGCGCGCGGACTCCGCGCCGCATCCCCCGCGCCGGAGATCCCTCCGTCAACATAGATCGCCCCACCGCCCGTGGCGCACCACCGTTCCGCAAGCGCGGTCTCGAGGCGCTCCCGTTCGCGTTGCACCGCCGTGCGTGCGAGGGCCAGCAACAACTGCGGATGCTGGGCCTCGGCGGCATCGCCACCATCGAGCGTGTCGTGCACCGGGATCCCGGCGGCATCGAACGTCGCGAGTTGTCCGGTCGGGGTGACGGCGCGCGGGAGATAGACGCGCGTCGAGAGTTCGGGCGCGCCGTTCCAGGTGTGCAGGGTGCGATCGCGCCGCTCGCGGACCACCGCCGCCACGGTGCCGAAGATCACGGGCACCCCGCCCGGGAGATACTGCAGCACACGCGTCGACTGGATGCCATCGAGGAACGCGGCGATTCCCACGAGCGGGGTCGGATCGAGCGCCCGCACGGCGAGCGTCTCCCCTTCGATCGGCACGGCGGCCTCAGTGCGCGGCGGCTCCATCTCGAGCGCCAATCGCTCCAGCGACGGCGCTCCCGCTGTCTCGAGCCGCCATCCCCCTGCCGGCGCCCCGGGCGCCGCGCGAAGCGCGCGCAACACATCGGACACCCCGACGGTCGCCGCGCGACTGGCGCGTCCGTCGTCGGGCGCGGCGATCATCACTCGATCCCGATGTCCCACGCCTGCTCGAGATCCGCCTTGGAATAGGCGCGGAACGCCGTCAGCGTCGTGGTGCGCTGGATCCCCGGGACCTCCGGGAACTGCTCGGTGACGATACGCGCGATATCCTCATACGCCGGCACCTTGACGATCACCACGAGGTCCCACTCACCGGACACTGAATACACTTCCGCCACACCGTCGATTCCCGCGAGCGCATGGGCACACGTCGGAATCAGGCGCGGCTCGGCCTTCACCAGCACGATGGTCGTTATCATGTCGCGTCAGGGACTGGAGGGAGCTGCAGGAACCACGGACCTGCGGGGAACACATCGAGCGTCTTCCCTGAACCGCGTGCAGTCTGTCAACGGCATCAACGGTCCCCGGCGAGGACCGCGCGGTACGTCTTCACCAGCAGATGCATCGCGCGCTCCACCTCCGACTGATCCGCCGCGTAGGAGACGCGTACCCATTCCGGGGTGCGGAACGCCGACCCCGGGACGATGGCCAGCCCCGCGTCGTCCAGGAGCCGCGCACAGAATGCGTCGCCGTCGCGGCTGCCGCCCGGTGCCGCCGGCGCGCGCAGGAACAGATAGAACGCCCCTTGCGGATCCAGCACCTCGATCCGCGGCTCCTGGCCGAGGATTGCCAGCGCGGCATCCCGACGTTGGCGGAATGCGGCGACCATCGCATGCACTGCGACATCGGCCTCGTCGACCCGCGCGAGCGCCGCCAGCGCCGCATGCTGCGACACCGTGGCGGCGTTCGACGTCGTGTGGGATTGGAACGCCGTCATCGCCTTGGCGACCGGCGCCGACGACACGCTCCACCCGATCCGCCATCCGGTCATGGCATAGGCCTTCGCCACGCCGTTGATCACGACGAGTCGATCGCGAGCCGACGCCACATCCAGCGCCGACGCCGCTGGCCGCTCGTAGGCGATACGCTGATAGATCTCGTCGCTGATCACGAACCACCCGCGGCGCTGCGCCAAGTCCAGAATGGCGCGAAGCTCGTCGGGCGCGTACACCGAGCCCGTCGGATTCGAGGGGGAGTTCAGCATGATCCCCGTGGTCCGCGTCGTGGCCTGCGCCTCCAGCATCGACGGCGACACCTTGAACCCGTTCGACGGATCCCCGAGCACGGCGACCGGCGTGGCCCGTGCCAACTCGACCATCTCGTAGTAGCTCGTCCAGGCCGGTGTGGGCACCAGCACCTCGTCACCGGGACCGAACAGGCAGACGCAGGCGTTGTAGAGCGACTGCTTGGAGCCCGTGGACACCACAACGTCCGTGGCCGCCACCCGATCGGCGCCGACATAGCGCGCATTCGCCTGGTCGGCGATGACCTGCCGCAGCGGCAGGATTCCGTCGACGGCGGTGTACCGCGTGGCCCCCTGCTCCACGGCCAGCGCGGCCGCACTCCGAATGAAGGCTGGCGTATCGAAATCCGGCTCACCGGCCCCGAGATCGATGATGGTGCGGCCCGCGGCCTTGAGCGCCTTCGCCTTTTGCGAGACCGCAATGGTGGCCGACTCGCGCAATAGCGCGATGTTCGCGGACGGGACGAAGCGGAGGTCGGACGACATTCGAAAGGTCAGCGTGGGGGACAGTACGCAAGTGGCGATCCCACTCGCTAGATTTACCGGCTGAAGGTGAAGGATATCCCTGCGGCGCATGCCGCGCCATTGACATCTGAGGTAGCAGTGACTGAGCAAGAACGCGAGACGGCCGGAGCCGTCCGTAGCACCAATGTGGCCCATTTTCTCGCCCCCGACTGGACTCAGGCGGCTCAGCGCGCCGCGGGCGCCCTGGAACGCATCGACCGTGAGCGCCCCATGGTGCAGCTCCTGGTCGTGGTCCCCGATGACGAAGCCGCCGACAGCGTCTCCCGTGAGCTCCGCCTGCTCTCCGCCGCCCACGGCGTCGCCGTGGTACCGGTCACCAGTTCGGCGCGGGCGGGTCGCATGCTCAAGGCGGGCCCGGCACATGTCCTCGTGGGCCGCGCCCGCGCCCTGGCCGACCTGCTCCCGGATTCGACGCTCAAGCTCGGCGATGTCGCCGCTGTGATCCTTGTGGCCGCCGACGAACTCGAGTCCGACGCCGACGCGCTGTCGACCCTCATGGCGGAGCTCCCCAAGAAGGGCGCGCGCATGCTGCTCGCGGCCGACGCGACGCCGTTCGTGGAAAGCCTGCTCGAGCGCTATCTGCACCGGGCCCGTCGCATGGCCGATGCCACGCCGGAACCGCTCCCCCTCCCGGAAGGAACGCCGCCGACCATCTCGGTGATCACCACCCAGGCGGGCAAGCCGCTGGCCCCGATGGCCGCGGTGCTGGACGACATCGACCCCCCGTCGCTCGCGATCGTCGTCGGCGACGCACGCGAGGAAGGGCGTGCCCGCGCGGCGCTCGAGGCGCTCGGATATCCGGCCGACTCGTCGCTCGTGACCGTCACCCGTGGCGCGGTGACCCTCCACACGGCCCTGGTGATCTTCGCGGGACTCCCCGACGCCGCACAGTTGCGCGCGGCCTTCGGTGCGCATCCGGCACGCATGGTCGCGCTCGTCACGACCCGCCAGCGGAGGACGCTGGCGGCCCGTGCGGTGGGCGCGAAGATCGTGCCGTACGACCGCATGCGCTCGGCACGCGCGGCCCGTGCCCGAGAGGACGCCACGCGCGCGGCCTTGCAGCAGGTCCTGGACCGCGGCCTCTCCGTGCGCGAAGTGCTGGCGTTGGAGCCGATGCTGGCCGAGCACGACGGCCTCGCGATCGCCGCGGCCGCGCTCCGGTTGTATGAAGAAGCACGCGAAGCGACCGCCGCCGCGCACGCGGCAGGGCGCGAGGAGTTGCGACTCGAGATCAAGGCCCGCGCCGACGCCGCGGCCGAGCGGGCCGAGCGCCCGAAGGACGGTGGCGCGCCCCGCAAGCCGTT
>CAXBQP010000003.1:0-129867 GCA_963978095.1 uncultured bacterium
GCGGCCGCGGCGGCGGCGGAGCGCTGGAGGAAGGTGCGGCGGGAGGTGGGCATGGGGCGGGGCTCGGCCTATCGTGGGACTCCACGAGGAATGTCGCGCGGGTGCCAGGAACGCGCTAGCGGGAGGCCTGGCGCTGCCGGCGGCGCCGATCCAACTTGAGATCAATGGCCTCGAGCTACTACGAGATCCGATCGATCGCCCACTTCGTCGCCGAGCCGGCGCCGGGGATTCTTGGGACGCTGGCGGAGGGCTCCGAGTTCGATGTGACCCAGGAGCAGCGCGATGCCTGGCGCGAGCAGATCGACATCCTGCACGAGGCACTGACGGGACTGAACGGGTCGGTCACTCTGGAGTACGTCGTCCCCCGTATCGGCAGTCGCGTCGACGCGGTCGTGATCCTCGGCGCCGCCTTGGTGGTCATCGAGTTCAAGGTCGGGGCCAAGAAATTCGACATGAGCGGGATTGACCAGGTTTGGGATTACGCGCTCGACCTCAAGAATTTCCACGAAGCGAGCCACGCCGCGGCGATCTTTCCAATCCTCGTCGCGACCGATGCCAAGGCCGCAGACGACGAGTTCGGCGTGCCTTTTCGAGATTATGTCTATCCACCCGCGCGATGCAATGCAGCGGGATTGCGTACGCTGCTACTCGACGCTGAGCGTCAAGCGAAGGGGGCCATCATCGATTCGGAGGCGTGGGCCTCGGGTCGATATCGCCCGACCCCCACGATCATCGAGGCTGCACGAGCGCTTTATCGTGAGCATTCGGTTGAGTCGATCGCCCGCAATGATGCGGGGGCCAAGAACCTCGTCGCCACTTCAGCATGCGTCGAGCGGATTGCGGATTCCGCGAAGGCGAATCGGGAGAAGGCGATCATCTTCGTCACTGGCGTTCCGGGGGCAGGCAAGACGCTCGTGGGCTTGAATCTCGCCACCAAGCGATTGGACGCGGACGCACAGCACTCGGTCTTCCTGTCCGGGAACGGGCCGCTGGTCACGGTGCTGCGGGAGGCACTCGCGCTCGACTATGTCGAGCAGAAGGCGGCGACCGAGCAGAAGGTGAAGAAGGGTGATGCGCGCCGGATCGTCTCGACGTTCATCCAGAACATCCACCACTTCCGTGACGATGCGCTGCGCAGTGAGGAGGCACCGGGCGATCATCTCGTCATATTCGACGAGGCGCAGCGTGCGTGGGACCGCAAGCAGACTTCCGATTTCATGCGCCGTAAAAAGGGCCAACCGAACTTCAACGAATCGGAATCGGGGTTCCTGATCTCCTATCTTGACCGTCACGTCGATTGGGCCGTCATCGTGTGCCTGGTCGGTGGGGGTCAGGAGATCCACAAGGGCGAAGCCGGGATCTCGGCGTGGCTCGATGCCGCTCGGGAACGATTCCCGAGCTGGAGGATCCATCTCTCCTCGAAGCTCACGGAATCCGAGTACAAAGCAGAAGAGGCGATCGGACGTCTCGATGGTCGAGCCGGCGTCTCGTACGACAGCGATCTCCACCTCTCGACCTCGATGCGCTCGTTCCGCGCCGAGCGACTGTCGGATCTCGTCCGCGCGATCCTGGATCTCGAGGTCGAGACGGCGCGAGGTTGCGCGCACGCGCTCTCTGAAAAGTACCCGATTGTCCTTACCCGCGACTTGAGCGCCGCCAAGGCATGGATTAAGCAGAATGCCCGTGGAACCGAACGTTTTGGCCTCGTGGCCTCGTCGGCTGCGCAGCGGCTCAAGCCGCATGCGATCGACGTCCGCGTGAAGATCGATCCTCGACACTGGTTCTTGAAAGGGCGCGACGACACCCGCTCCAGCAACTACCTCGAGGACGCCGCCACCGAGTTCCAAGTGCAGGGTCTCGAGCTCGATTGGTCGCTCGTGACCTGGGACGCCGACCTTCGCTTTCAGAAGGGGGCGTGGACGTACAACGAGTTCAAAGGCTCGAAGTGGCAGACCGTCGGCGCCACCAATCCGATCCGCGAGCGCTACCTCCTGAACGCCTATCGCGTCCTTCTCACCCGCGCACGTCAAGGGATGGCCATCTTCATCCCGCCCGGCGACCCGGACGACCACACCCGCCCCCCGAAGTTCTACAACGAGACCTTCGAGTACCTGGCCGGTTTGGGACTCCCGACCCTCCCCTGAGCACCGTTCCGATGCCACCGAAAGGGTTCGGTTAGACAGTCCGGACCAGAGTCGTTAGCTTAGCTGAAGTGTCCAGCTATCCCTCATGACCCTTCCGACCCCGCTCATCTCCTCGAGTCCCGCCCGATTGGGTGGCGAGCCGTGCTTCACCGGCACGCGAGTGCCGGTACGTACTCTCGTGGATTACATCGAGGGTGGCCATGATCTCTCGGAGTTCCTCGCCGATTTCCCTGACGTGTCGCGGGAACACGCGATCGCGGTCCTTGAGCTCGCGCGTCAGGCACTCGTCGGTCAGTCCGTTCAGAGCGTCGCGTAGAGCAGGCTCCGAACATGCGGATTGTGCTGGATGCGTGCGTTCCGGCTGGATTCGCTAGGTTCCTCATCGGTCACGAAGTGACCACGGTGCACCGGCTCTTCGGCACGTCGAATCTCGACGACGGTCCTTTGCTCGACCTCCTCGCGCCGGTCTGTGATGTCTTCGTCACCGCAGACAAGAACCTCCCGTATCAGCAGAACTTGAGCGGGCGACCGTTCCCCGTCATTCTGCTGCGTGCGCATTCGAACTCGCTGGAGCATCTCGCTCCGCTCGCTGTGACCGTTCTTCGCGTCTGCGATCGAGCAGTACCAGGCTCGCTCACTGTGGTCGGCGTGTGAAGCGGCCAGTGCGCACCTCTTTCTTCCTTCCCTACCGATCTCCCGTGCGCCTCCCCACGCCTGCCGCCCTCGCCTGCGCCCTCTCGCTCCTCCTGGCGCCTGCCTCGTCGCACGCACAGGTTCCTGTCGCCGTGACGCGAACCGCCGCGGACCCGGTCGCTCCCCTCCTCCAACACGGCGTCTCCCGCGAACTCGCCACCACCCGCTTCGCCGCCATCAGCGACCTCCGCTACGATCTCTCCCTCGACGTCACCGCCCCCGACTCCGCCCTCGGACACGTCGCCATCCACTTCATGCGACACGGCACCGGCGATGTCATCGTCGATTTCCGCGGCCGCCGGCTCACCTCACTCAGCGCCAACGGGACCACGCTCGACGCGAGCGCCTTCAACGGCAATCACATCCGAGTCCCCGCCAAAGCCCTGCTCAACACCGAGAACGCCCTGGAGTTCTCCTTCGTCACCGACATCGCCGCCAACGGCGCCAGCATCATCAAGACCCACGATACCGACGGCTCGGACTACCTCTACACCCTCCTCGTCCCCGCCGACGCGAATCAGCTCTTCCCCTGTTTCGACCAACCCGACCTCAAGGCGCGCGTCACCTTCCACCTCCGCGCCCCACTGGAGTGGAACGTCATCGCCAACGGCTCCATCGCCAAGATCGAAACGGGCGCGGGAACGCGAACCACGCATTTCACCGAAACACGCCCCCTCTCCACCTACCTGATCGCCTTCGCCGCCGGCCCCTGGCAGCGCGCCACCTCCACCGTCAACGGACGCACCATCAGCGTCCTCGTGCGCCGCTCACGTTTCAAAGAGGCCGACACCGACTCGATCCTCGCGCTCAACCACCGCGCCATCACCTGGATGGAGCAGTACTTCAATCGCGCCTATCCGTTCGAGAAGTTCGACCTGCTCCTCGCCCCGGCCTTCCCCTTCGGCGGCATGGAACACCCGGGGCTCGTGATGTACAACGAGAACTCCTTCATCTTCCGCGATCGTCCCACCCTCGCCCGACGGCTCGGCCGCTTCTCCACCATCCTCCACGAAGTCGCCCACCAGTGGTTCGGCGATCTCGTCACCATGAAGTGGTTCGACGACCTCTGGCTCAAGGAAGGGTTCGCCACCTACATGGCCGCCAAGGCCCAGTACTCGCTCGACTCCACCACCGGCGCCTGGAAGACCTTCTACCAAGGCAACAAACCCACGGCCTACGGCGTCGATCAGACCACCGGCACCAACTCACTCTGGCAAAAACTCGGCAACCTCGATCAAGCCAAGTCCAACTACGGCCCGATCGTCTACAACAAAGCGCCGAGTGTGCTCAAGCAGCTGAACTACCTCGTGGGCGAGGATGCCTTCCAGTCCGGCGTGCGCAGCTTCCTCTCCACCCACGCCTACGCCAACGCCACCTGGCAAGATCTCCTCAACGCCGTCGGCAAAGCCGCCACCAAACCGGGCAGCACCACGCCGTGGACGCGCACCATGGACGACTTCGGCACGAACTTCATGCTGCGACCGGGCATGCCGATCGTCGAACAACACCTCACCATCAAGAACGGCAGGATCGCCGCGCTCGATCTGGTGCAACGCCCCGCCCAGCCGCTCTCCGGCACCGGCCCGTGGCCGATGCGCACCGAAGTGCTCCTCGCCTACGCCGGACAGCCAGCGGTGCGCATCCCCGTCGAGCTGCGCAACCGGACCACCACCGTCACCGCCGCCATCGGCAAGCCGGCCCCGCAGTTCGTCTTCGCCAACAGCAACGACTACGGCTACTTCCTCACCATCCTCGACAGCGCCAGCGTCAAGGCACTCGAAGACGGCGCGCTGGGCACGGTCCAGGACCCCTTCCTCCGCACCATGCTCTGGGGCGCGCTCTGGGATCAGGTCCGCGACGCGCAGTACGACCCGATCCGGTTCGCACGCCTCGCCCTCCGTGAACTCCCGCGCGAGAAGGACGAACAGATCTTCCCGAACATCCTCGGCCGCATGGTGCGGGCCGCCACCACCTACGCCGCCGACAGCGCACGCGAGATGCTCCGCCCGCGCATCGAGGACGCCCTCTGGGCCGGCGCGAACGACGCCGCTCTCCCCTTCGGCATCCGGCGCGCCTACATCGACGCATACATCGGCGTCGCCAAGAGCGACGAGGCACTCGCGCATCTCACCGCGCTCTTGAATGCCGACAGCGTTGCCGGTGAGCCGATGCGCGATCCCACGCGCTGGAGCATCGTCGACCGCCTCACCGTCATCGACTACAAGGACGCGCCGCGTCTCCTCGCCACGCAGATCCTCCGCGACACCACCCCCGACGGCCGCCGCCGCGCCTTCACCGCCGGCGCCGGACGCAAGAACGCCGAGGTCAAGAAGGACTACTTCACCCGCTACTTCTCCGACAAGACTCTCAATGAAGATTGGGCAAGCGGTTCGCTCGGCATCTTCAACAGCGGCGACCACGCGGAACTAACGCTCCCGTACCTGCGGCCAGCCCTCGATTCGCTCCCGTACATCCAGGCGAATCGACGCATCTTCTTCCTCGGGAGTTGGCTCGGGGCCTTCATCGGTGGCCACAAGAGCGAAGCGGCACTCAAGACCGTACAGCAGTACCTCAGCGACAACCCCAAGCTTCCGCTGGACCTGCGCCAGAAAGTGCTGCAGAGCGCGGACGACCTGGAACGCACGGTGAAGATTCGCAAGCGCTGGAGTACCGCGCGTGCGACATCACCGGCGAAATAGCCGCGACCTTGGCCCCGTCAGGCGCCGCGAGTCCGCCCATCCGTCGATCCCGTCGACGCGCACATGCGTCCAGCCGGTGATCTGCTCTCCGATCAGCACGGTGTCGCCCTTGGCCAGCACCAAGAGCACCTTGGCACCGCGCTCCGATTTCTCTCGAACATTCACCGGTAGTGCCACCACCGCGTGCTTCCACTCGGTGCTCTCGGGGGGCGCGGATCGTGCGGGCGCCGGTACCTTTGGCGCAACCCGCGCCGGTGCCACCGTAACAGACTGTGGTGTCGGCGCTACGGGAGTGGAAGCCGCCGGTATTAGGGTCGTCGAATCCGGGACGCCGGGTGCCGTGGTATCCGGCGCCGGCGCCACTTCCACCGGTATCACCCGCGCCGCGGCCGCCTTCCGGTCTGCTGCGGCCTGTCGCGACGTGCTCCAAGCGATCCACGCCCCGGCGACCACGAGCAGCGCGAGTCCCCCGATATACCAGGGAGCCTTGGGCTTCGGCGCCCGCACCGGCTCACTCGCCAGCCGCTCCTCCCGACTTGGGAAGGGGTGCTGACACCGCGGGCATCGCGTCGCGATCTCAAGCGCCTTGGCGCCACAGTTGGAACAGGTGATATAGGCCATGTCGTCTCGGCGGAAGCTCCTGCGAGAGTGACGGATTCCCCCGGCGTCACGTCACGTCTCAGTCTCGTCACCAAGGCCCGGGCCGAGTTCGAGGAGGCGCTCGGCCGCGGGACCAGGCGCCGCCTCCACCCCGCGCAACTTCCGCTCCATCGCGCGGGTGCGACGCCCCGTTTCCTCGAGCGTCGTCCCCACGGTCGCCAACTGCTTCTGGGCCCGCGCGATCGTATCGTTGAACTTCCCGAACTCGGCCTTCACCGCGCCGAGTAGCTCGCGGACTTCCCCCGCGCGCTGTTCGATCGCCAACGAATGGAAACCCACACGCAAGCTCGTCAGCAGCGCCGCGAGCGTGGTCGGCCCCGCAAGGTTCACGCGATACTCGCGCTGCATCTCCTCCAGCAACCCGGGCTCGCGCGCCACCTCGGCGAACAACGATTCCGTCGGCAGGAACATCACCGCGAAGTCCGTCGTGGTGGGCGGCTTCACATATTTGGAGCTGATATCCTTCGCGGCTTTCCGCACAGCGCGCATCAGGCCCTCACGCGCCACCCGCACGGTCTCCGCGTTGCCGCTCTCGGACGCATCGACCAACCGCAGGAAATCCTCCTGCGGGAACTTGGCATCGATCGGGAGATACAGCGGCGTCGCGGCACCATCGCGCCCCGGAAACCGTACCGCGTATTCCACCGATTCACGCGACGCCGGATCGGGGACGAAGTTCGCCACGTACTGCGCACTCGTCAGGAACTGCTCGAGAATCCCCCCGAGCTGATATTCCCCCCAGATGCCACGCACCTTCACGTTGCCGAGCACTTTGCGAAGATCATCCATGCCGGAGGTGAGCGCCTGCATCTCGCCCAGTCCGCGCTGCAGGGCGGTGATCTGCGAGTCGAGCCGCGCGTTGATCTCGTTGCGCAAGTCACCGGCGGTGCGTTGCTGCTCCCCACGTGACTGCTGGAGTTCGTCGCGCACGCGTTGCATGGCAGCCTCGACCTGAGCCGCCGGATCAACGGGACGTCGCAGCAAGACCACCGCCAGGATGATGAGCTGCAGCACCACCGCGGCGCCAACCAGCAGTTCCGTGGACATCCGCTTACGGCTTCTTGTCGAAGATGGTGGTCGATTTCACATCCGTCTTCAGCGCATCGTCGTTGACCCAATACGCAGGGCCGAACGGCACGGCCTTGGGCCAGAGCTCGTCCAACGAGAAACCGTCGTACAACCGTCCGCCCTTCATCACGTACTTGATGTCGAGCGTGTTCCGGATGTTCTCGAGGGGATTCGCATTCAGGATCATCAAGTCCGCCAGTTTGCCGACCTCGATCGATCCCAGGTCTTTGTCGGCGCCCAGGAACTTGGCCCCATGAAGCGATGCGACTTCCAGTGCACCATGGTTGCCGAGCGCGGAGGCTCCCATCCACACTTCCCAGTGAGGGGCGAGTCCATGATGCTCACCGTGCGATCCAACCGCACCGTAGCCGCCGTTGGCGATGATGTCCGCCATGGACTGCGCGAGCAGGGGATAACTGTAATCCGTCTCCGGCCGCAACGTCCGCGTGCGAAGCTCGGGGACGAGCGCACGCCACGGGAACCAGCGGCGCTGTTTCGCGTCCTTCCACCAGTCCGCGATTCCGAACCAGTACTCGATGTTCCACGACTGCGGTCCGGCCACGACCAGCGTCGGCGAGTAGGTCGCCCCTGCCATGCCGAGGAACTTGGCGCCGTCGGCATACATCGGCACTTCGCTGAACGGATGCTCGAACCCGGTCTGTCCGTCCATGATCATGCCGAGGTCTTCAAAGAAGTCGCTCCCCTCGGATGTCACATTGAGGCCCGCGACTCGTGCCGCATCGGTGATCCATTGGCGCTGGTCGCGGCGTGGTTGCGCGTACTGTTTGATCTGCGTCGCCCCCCAATCGGCCAAGCGACGCACCGTGGCCTGCGCCGCCGCGTAGTTGGCGATCTCATTCGTGCGCGCGCCGTCGCCGGCGCTCACGTTGTCGCCGGTGCTGAACCCGCGCGGACCGATCATCGCGCCGGACTCGATCATCTCGGCGGTCGGGAACACGTTCTGGCTCCACGTGCTCACGTCCATCGTCGTGGTGACGCCGTACGCCAGATAGATCGCCTGCTCGAAGTCATGCGCCGGACGCATGCCGCGCCATTCGCGGTAGTGGTGGGAGTGCATGTCCACCCACCCCGGAATGATGGTCTTTCCCCTCGCGTCGATCACTTTGTCCGCGCCCACCGTGCTGCACGTCCCCACACAGCTGATGCGGCTCCCCTTCACCACGATCGTCCCGCGTTCGATCACCTTGCGATGGTCGAGCGTCACGATTCGCGCGTTCGTCAGCGCCACCGTCCCTTGCGGCGTCGCGCGGGGCGCGCTCACCGTGAGCGTCAGCGTATCGGTCTTCTTGCTCTCGAGATGGTGCACGAAGAAGCGGTTCCCGCTCCCCCACTCGAGGGTGCGCGCGTTGCGCCAGCGTGGGAAGATCCCACCATCGCGCGAGAGTTGCGTCACCGGAAAAGCGCCACGCCGCTTCTGCACGTCCTGCGGCATACCACCGAGCCCGCCCCAGGCGAGCGGCGTGAGGAACACATTGTCCCCCTCCTGGAACGCCAACCACTGTCCATCCGGGCTCGGCACCATTTCGTCGGCGGCCGGGAAGGTCACATGCACCTGTCGATCGCTGCCGTCGGGCTTCACGCTCACGAGCGCGGTTCCGCCACCGCGACCGTTCGCCCCAGCGCGCTCGTCCGGCCAGAAGAGTCGTCCCTCGGGACCAAAGCTCGGGCGCAACAGCTGACGGCGCGCTTCGCCACCGACACTTTGTCCCGTGGGACGCGTCACCGTGGTGATCACCGCGCCCGTGTCATTCCCCGCAGCGGAATAGCGCACGAGGTCGAACCAGGCATTGTGCGTCACGGTGCGTCCGCGCGCCGTGGCCCCTTCGCCACGCGCCACCACCACGGAACGTCCGTCAGGACTCCACACCGGATCCACGAAGTCCGCCGCCTCGCTCGAGAGCTTCACCGGCGCGCCGCCCGCGGCGCTCACCTTCCAGAGCTGCATCCGGTTGCCGTCATCGATCGACACGAACGCCACCCACTGTCCGTCGGGGCTCCACGCCGGCGCATACTCCAGCGGCGTGAAGCTGGCCGGCGTCAATCGCTGCGGCGTGCCATTCGTAGCATTTTGCACATAAATACGTCCCAGCGCCTGGAACGCCACACGCCGTCCATCCGCGCTCGCCGCCGGCCAGCGCACGAACTGCGCCTGCACCGCGTCGTCGGTGATCCGGAACTCCTTGCGCGCCATCTCACTGATCGTGCGCTGCACCTTGGCCGAGAAATCGATCGTGCGCACCGCGCCGGTCGAGATCTCGAGTCGACGCAGATGCCCCCCCTGCGTGATCACGATGCTCTTGCCGTCCGCGGCCCACGTGTAGCGCGGCAGTACGCCGAGCGTCTTGCTCCCGCTCGTGACGATCGGATCAATCGGGTCCATCACCAGCTTCTCGGCTCCGGTCTTCATGTCGCGCAGCCAGAGCGCGGTGCGCGGGCCGTATTTGTGTCCCTTGAACTCGAGCAGCCCGTCGGGGATCTGCCGTGCGAAGGCGAGCCAGCGTCCGTCGGGGGAGATTTCGGGCGCCGCAGCGCCACCGCTCGAAAAGCGTCCCGCCGCGGCGCCCACGCTCTCACCGTTCGTCACGTCGACGATCTCCCCCGTCTTGAATTCCATCCGGCGGAGCTGCATCCCGCCGGCGAGCATGTCCTTGTCGGTCACGGCGGGCATGGTGACGTGATAGTACAGATACCTCCCGTCGCGGCTCAGCGAGGGCCACACACCGCCCGCGACGAGCATCACCCCCTGGCCGCCGTCCTTGTGGTACATGGCCAGTCCGGCGCCACCGCCTCCGCCCCCCTCACCACCACCGCGCCCACCACGTCGCACCACGATGTATTGCCCATCAGGGGTCCAAGCAGGTTCGGCCGCCGTGGTGTTCAGATCGGTGTAGACAGGGCGCGGATTCTTGCCGTCGGCGTCCATCACCCAGAGGTTGTTCTGTCCCCGGCGATCACTGATGAAGGCGATCGACTTGCCGTCGGGGGAGATCCGCGGTTGATAGTTCAGCGCCACGCCACTGCTCTGCGTCAGCGACTCGGCGGCCCCACCGGTGGCCCTCACGCGATAGATGTGCCCGAGCAGGTCGAAGTAGATCCACTGCGCATCGGCGCTGATATCGGCCGACATCCAGGTCCCTTCCGTGGTGGTGAAGGAGATATCGCGCGTCTTGCCGCGAGCCTGGGTGACATCCCATCGGGACGTCCCGCTGTCGGCCGCGGCCCCGCCGCCCCGTTGTGCGGCGGCCGGTGCGGCGATCATCCCCGACACCACTGCCGTCATCAGCACCGCTCGGATCTGCTGCCATGCCATAGAATCGTCCCCTCGATGGTGAAGGTCCCGCTGACCTGGGTGAACGCGTGGTGTGGAATCCCTCGTCCCGAATTCTTACTTCCCGGCTTTATGTGGAGGCGGCGCCACCAGCAGGCTCGCCACGGCACCGATCGCCAAGATCGATGCCACTACCCCCAACATGATCAGGTTCTGCCGCTCGCCGAGCTGTTCCGTCAACCAGTCGGCGAAGATCATTTTGGTGCCGACGAATGCCAGGATCAACGCGAGGCTGACCTTCAGATAGCGGAATTTCTCGATCATCCCCGCCAAGCCGAAGTACAGCGACCGGAGGCAGAGGATCGCGAACACATTGCTCGTGAACACCAGGAAGGCGTCGGTCGTGATCGCGAAGATGGCCGGAATGCTGTCGACGGCGAACAGGAGGTCCGTGGTCTCCACCAGGACCAGCGCCACGAACAATGGGGTGATGACCTTCTTCCCATGCTCGGTGATCACGAAGTGCCGACCATGAAAGCGCTTCGCCACCCGGAAGTGCGAGTTCAGCCATCGGACGATCGTCGCTTCCTCCGGTGACTCCTCCTGCTCCTTCGCGAACAGCATCTTGATCGCCGTCACGATCAGGAACGCGCCGAACAGGTAGAACACCCAATGCCAGCGCGCCACCAAGGCGGCTCCACCACCGATCATGACGCCGCGCATCACGAGCGCGCCCAGCACCCCCCAGAACAGCACGCGATGCTGCAGGGTACTCGGGACCTTGAGATGTTCGAAGATCAACGCGATCACGAACACGTTGTCCATCGAGAGACTCATCTCGACGATGTAGCCCGTGAAGAACTTCACGGCGGCCAGCCGGCCACCGTTATACTGACCATCCACCGCATCCAAGGCGGTGCCGAGTCCCGCCCAGTGGTTCGCGTATCCTTCGTAGATGAAGCCGCCAAAGGCGACCGCAAGCGCCGCCGTCATGGCGGTGAAGGCCAGCGCTTCCTTCACACTCGGCGCGTGTTCCGTCTTGTTGAAGACACCAAGATCCAGCGCCAACAGCAGACAGACGAACGCGATGAACCCCACCCACATCAGCAGCATCGTCGCTAGCCTTTGTCTTGAGTGACCCAGTCCTTCCAGTCCGCTTCCGCGTACCCGATCGTGACCTTGTGTTGCCAGCGCGTGAGCGGCATCACCAGCAGCAGCGGCTCTTCGGTGAGCCATTGCATCCATTTGGCGTCGTCATAGCGGCCCGCCCCGAGCCCCAACTCGGCGTAGCGCTTGGACGTTTTGTCGATCAGCGCACCAATGCCGAACTTTTGGGTGAAGCGCTGCAGCTCGCCCTTGCTCGCGGCCTTCTCCTTGAGGTCCACGAAATGGACCTTCACGCGCCGTTCGCTCCAGAACCGGAGTGCCTTGCGGACATCCTGGTTCTTCTGGGTGCCGAACACCTGAACTTCCACGCGCATTCCTCGTCTGGGGACTCTGTGGCCGTCGGGCTGCTGTTCCGGGTTATAATATCACCCCATGCGCGATTTCACCCCGCACCCCTTCCGTCCGGCATGGTGGCTTCCCGGCCCGCACCTCCCCACGGTCTGGGGAAAGTTCGGACGGCATCAGCCTCTCGTCCACGACCGGGTTGAGCGCTGGACCACCCCGGACGACGATCACCTGACCATCGCGCGGATGGGGCATGCCCGGCCGGGCGTGCCGCACCTCCTCATCCTGCACGGGCTGGAAGGAAAGCTCACCGCGAAGTATGCGCACGGCTTGCTGGCGCAGATTCGGGCGATGGGGTGGAGCGGCGACCTCATGCTCTTTCGGAGTTGCGATGGCGAGCTTAACCGCGCGCGGCGTATGTATCACTCCGGCGAGACCACCGACATTGATTTCGTCGTCCGCCGTTTGATCGCCGATTCCCCCCGCACGCCCCTCGTCATCGCCGGCGTCTCACTCGGCGGCAACGTCACGCTCAAGTGGCTCGGGGAGCAGGGGAGTGCGGTGCCTGAGCAGGTCGTGGCGGCTGCGGCCGTCAGTACCCCCTTCGACCTGGCGGCAGGATCCCGGCACTTGGAGCGCGGCTTCGCCCGGCAGTACGTGAAGCACTTCCTGAAGACGCTCACCGCCAAGACGCTCGCCAAGCTCGAGCAGTACCCCGACCTCTGCGACCGCGAGCGCCTCCTGGCCTGCCGCACCTTCTGGGACTTTGACGACCTGGTGACCGGCCCCGTCCACGGGTTCACGGGGGCGGCGGACTATTACACGCGGTCGAGCTCAATCCGGTTCATCGAGCGAATCGCGGTCCCGACCCTGTTATTGAATGCGATGGATGATCCGTTCTTGCCGGCGGAGGTGCTGGAGCAGGTCCGGGGGATCGCGGCGCGCAATGGAATGCTGCGCCCGCACTTCACGGAGCGCGGAGGGCATGTGGGGTGGGTCGAGGGTTTGCCAATTTCTCAACGTTTCTACATGGAGAGCACGCTCGCGCAGTGGTTTGCATGCTGTTTTTAGTCATTTCCGCAGGATTTGATTCGTTTATCTACTGTTTTTACAATAAATGATTACGGAGAGCGCAAAAACCCTCAAAGGAATGCTACAGATTCTAGAATAATCAGTGTAGTTAGAAAAATGATTTACCGGATCAACTGGATATAAATAACTATTTTTAGTATAGTTATTCAAATGCTATCCGATCTCGTCATTTCCACCGCCGCTGGTTCGTCGATCTCCTGGCTCTACAACGCCAGCCGGATCCTTCATCGCGATATTGCGCGCACCCCGGACGATACCCGCTGGTGGCGGTTGGTCCGGCTCATCCACGCAGACCTCGGCCTCCCCCTCCAAGCAGCCGCAAAAATCGCCGACGCCACCTTGAACGGACTCAGCCCCACCAAAGTCCGGCTCAACGCGACAGTCGATGGCTCGATTGCCATCCAGTTGGACATGGATCGATTCCTCTCATCCACGAGCGCCGCCCTTAGCGCCGCTCGCAATTTTTCGGTACCCGCCCCGCGCGGACGACCCCCAAAAACACCCCGCCAAGCCCCGAACGGTGTTGCATCCATACCTGAGGGTACCAAAATCCCGACCGTTCGCCTTGGAGCATTTGAAGCGCATGGCGCGGATGTCGCCATTCTGCTGAGCTCAAAACAGGGAATCCTCACCGGAATGTACGATCCCGCCCCCAAGAACCTCGAGCGCGTGGCAGCAGCCCTCACGTCACTCGGTGCAAGACATCGCGGGATACCGGACAGCTGGCCAAACACGATCGACGCCATCACCCTGCGTGCGGTGCCGAGTTTGGCCCTCAATACCAGCGACGGGCCACTCGACCTGATCCCACGCACCGACTGACCGATGAACACGAAGGGGCGCACCGGCTGGTGCGCCCCTTCGTGTATCCCAGCACCCACTCAGTTCTTGGCTTTCTTGGCGGCGGATCTCTCCGTCGCCTTTTCCTTGTCGATGACCCTCTCCCGCCGCTCCTCATCCGGGATATCCACGGAGTACGGCGAGAACAGTGATTGCTTCACTCCGGGGTACTTTGTCCCCCACCCCTTGGCTTCATGCCAGAGAATTCGGTTGAGCAGATCCGACGGCGCCTCATCCGGCTCACTGAAATCCATCTTCGCACTCGCCACAGCCGCCGCCCGACGCTCCTTCGCATACGGCCCCGTGATCGCCCCGAGCTTCACATTCACATCATACAAGGACTGCTTGGGAACCAGCGCCGAGTACGGCGTGAAGTCCGGCTTCTCCCCAGGCCGAATGAACGAGGCCCGCATGTCCGTCGCCACCAAGTCGAACATGCTCATCGCCGGCAACCCCAGCATCAACTCCACCGTCTTCACCATGCTCGGCTGACTATAGAACGTCGAGTCAATGGAACCGCGCCTGGTGTACGGAGAGATCGCCAGAGCAACAGTCCGGTGCCCATCAATATGATCCACACCGTTCTGCGCGTCGTCCTCCACCACGAAGATCGCCATGTCCTTCCAGAAGCTGCTCTTCGTCAGCGCTTCCACCATCGTCCCCAACGCCAGGTCATTATCCGCCTGATGCGACGCCGGCGTGCTCCGCCCGGCCGCCGTGCCATCCGTGTGATCGCTCGGCAGGATCACCATCACCAAATTCGGCATCGCCTTCTTGCCCTCCCACTCCTTCACATGCTCCGTGAAGATGTCGGCCTTCACCACGTCGGGCACATCCTGCGTCCAGCTCGGGTACTCGCGCACCAATGTTCGATCGAGTGACGCGATCGGTGAGATGGTGTTGTACTCCTGGCCCACCATCGCACGGAAGTACGCGGGATCGTGCGGCTGCCGGTCGCGCCACTCGGCCAGATACTTCTGCCGCACCGCGGGCTCGCGGTCCTTGGGGGGCGGCGCATACTCGCCGAAGATCGTCACCTTCTTTCCTTTCGCCTGCGCCCCCTCCCACAAGAATCCGCCGCTCGAGTACGCCAGCGCATCGCGACCCTCGCTCGGATAGCTGCGGCCATAGTACAGCGGCCACATCGGATATTCGGTCTCGTTCGCGCTCACGATCCACTGATGCCCGTCGGCGCTGTTGCCGCCGGAGGCGAAGAAGTGGTCGAGCAAGACATACTGCTCCGCCAACGCATGCGTGTTGGGCGTGACGTCGCGCCCGTACATCGCCAAGCTGGAATCGCTCGCTCCCTTCCCGATGTCGCCGAGCACCTGGTCGTAGGTGCGGTTCTCCTTCACGATGAACACCACGTGATTGATCAGGCTGGCCTCGCCCGGACGCTCCGGTACCGCGCGCGGGCTCGCCGTGGCGCGCACGGCAAGCGCACGATCCGGTTGCGACAGAAGCGTCAGACGATTGTTCTGCGCGACACTCGTCGTGTAGGCCGTGAGTTCGGCGTCCGTCGGCACCGGGATGACATTCACGGACCCCCGTACCGAGTGCACGAAACCGGCGGTCTTGCCGGGGTGGCCACTCGTGCGTCCGTCGCCAGAGCCCACACCAAGCAAGGTGCCGACCGCGATCATCGTGCCGTCGCCACTGATATCAATGCTCGCCGGATACCATCCGGTCGGGATGAGCCCCTTGAACACCCCGTACTTGAGCCCCATCGTCGCTGACACATCGTACACCCCAACGGCATTCAAACCGCCAAGCGTGACATAGAGCCTGTTGAAGTCGGGGGAGAGCGCAACGGCCGTCGGCGCGTAGCCGATCTTCCGCTCACGAAAGGGAGCGATCTCGATCACACCGGCGAGCGTGTTGCTCCGCGTGTCGATCACGCTCACGGCATCGCTGTTCCCGTTGGCGACGTAGAGGCGGCTCCGCTTCTCGTCCCACACGAGACCACTCGGATGACGCCCCACGATGATGTTGGCGGTGATCGTCCCCGTGGTCAGATCGATCCGAGCGATCGTCCCAGGCTGCGCAATACCACGCGTGTCCACGCGCACATCCTCGGCCAGCGGGTCGCAGCACTGCTTGGTCGCGAGCTCCCCCGGCTTCGGCTTAGGGCCGCCGAACACCGATACATACGCCACCGTCCCTGCTTCGTTGATCACGGCCGCGATTGGCAGCACCCCCATGTCAATCGTCGAAAGCTGCTTGCCGGTTTCGGCGTCGAGCACCGCCAGTTGGTCATTCGCGGGGAGTGGAAGAACCGCCAGCCGCTTTCCGTTGGCGCCGGCACGGCGCGCCACCGCTGGCGCACCTGACATGAACTCACCAAGCTGTCCCGACACCGCGGCCACCACGACGCTGTCCCCACCCCCCGCTGCGGCCGGAACAATCCCCCCGCGATCGTAAAAGAAGAGTTGGGAGAAACTCTTGGCGCGCGCGAGCGGTGGTCCCCCGGGAAGCCGACTCTGCGCCACCGCATCCGGCAGTCGCCCAACCGTGGACACCAGCACACGCCCCAGGACGGGGTCGACCGTTACCCCATGGACGCCAGGACGACCGTCAAACGTGGCTTTTGCCACGACGCGGTTGTCGCGCCACGACATACGCCACACCGCGCTCTGCGCCCCAATCCAGATCTCGTCCGACCGTTCACCAAAGCGTACGCCGCCGACACGATCGTTGAAAACGGTTTGGACGCCGGCTGGTGTCACACGCTGGTTCGTCGCAATCACCCCGGGTTTTGCAACATCACGCTGCGGGGCAGGAGCTTGCACCTGGAGCGCAAACAGCAGGGCAGGGGTCAGCACGGTCGCGATCATTTGTATAGATGTGAGTGTTGGAGAAGAGCCTACGCTACGTGCCGTTGGCGTCCTTTGCAAGCAACAATTCGGTATCGGTGCCGATGACGTCCCTTGGGCGCGAATGTCTCCCCCTCGCGACTACAGACACGTCAACGTAGTATACACGCAATCACCAACCCCATTGAGGGATCTCATGCTGCGTCGCGTCACCATTCTTTCTGTCACGATGTTCCTCGCAGCCTGCTCGGTGCAGCAGTGGCGGTCGTCCCGCGCCTCGGTGATGGACGAGCATATGTCGCACATGACGGTCGCCGACATCAAAGCCACACCATCGGCCAATCGTCACACCGCGGATTGGCAAGGCGTGCCGGGGCTTCCGCCGAGCAACAACGCCGCGGCGGCACGCATTCAAGCGAGCCCGCGTCACGCCGAATGGGTGAAGATCGCGTGGGCCCCTGGCTCCAAGGACTCGCTCATGGCGTGGATCGTCTACCCCGTGAGCAGCAAGAAGGCGCCGGTCGTCGTGGTGGTGCACGAGATCTATGGATTGTCGACGTGGGTGCGTGGCGTTGCCGACCAGGTCGCGGCCGAAGGGTTCATTGCCATCGCGCCCGATCTGAACTCGCGCGTTCGCGGCGGACCGTCGACCGATGAGCTCACGCGCGACTCGTCGCAGAAGATCATTCGTGGGGTGCCGAACGCCGACAAGGATGCGGGGGTTCTCGCCGCGGCCAACTACGCGATGTCACAGCCTGCCGCCGAGAAGAAGTACGGGGTGGTGGGGTATTGCTGGGGCGGTTCGGTGGCGTTCAATCATGCCGTGTTCAACGGCAAGGGACACGCCGCGTCAGTGGCGTATTATGGACTTCCGTATACCGGTCCGAATCCCGCGGATCCGACCAAGCAGATTCCGGCGGTCGACTCGCTCAGGAAGATCCAGGTCCCGGTGATGCTGCTCAGCGGCACCGGCGACGCCCGCATCACGGCGGCGATGCCGGATCTCGAGGCGTCCATGAAGGCGCTGGGCAAGACATACGAATCGACCAACTATCAGGGGGCGATCCACGGATTCCTCCGTGCGCAGGATGACACCCCGGATGCCACGGGGCAGGCGAATCTGGTCGCGACCAAGGATGCGTGGCCCAAGACGATCGCATTCTTCAAGAAGCATCTTGGCGTGAAGTAGATCGTTCGGCGCCACAAAAAGGCCGACACCTCAACGGGTGTCGGCCTTTTCTTCGGCACAAGGCAGCGTCAGGGCGGAGCTACCCGTCGTTCGACATTCCGAAGAGGGCCAACCACTCCGGCCAGTTGCCGGGCATCTCGAAGAAATCGTCGAAGAACACCAATCCGGCCTTCTCGAACGCCTCGACCAGCGCCGCCAGGCCGTCGTCGTCAAAGACCGGACCGATGGCGACAAGATCCTTTTCGACGCGGAATTCGTTGTCCGTCAGGGTCAGCGCTTGGTCGATCTGGACCCGAGTCAGCCCGGACCGCTCAAAGGCACTTTTGCGCACCAACAGGGTGGTGGCGCTGGAAGACAGTGGAAGTGGCATGCAGGCAGGATACCTTTGAAGGAATGACCAGAGCAAGGGTTGCGCTGAACGCGGGGAATCCCTCGGAGCACTCGGTGGAATCGGTGTACGACGTGATCGTCGTGGGTGGCGGGCACGCCGGCGCCGAGGCCGCCGTGGCCGCCGCACGCGCCATCGGCAACGGGGCGCGAGTCGCCCTGGTCACCAGCTCGGTCGAGACCATCGGGCAGATGTCGTGCAATCCCGCGATCGGCGGAGTGGCCAAAGGAACCGTCGTACGCGAAATCGACGCCCTGGGCGGCATCATGGGACGCGCCATCGATCGCGCGACCATCCAGTTCCGGATGCTCAACCGCGGCAAGGGGCCGGCCGTGTGGGCCCCGCGTGCACAGGCTGACCGTGGCTTGTATCGACGCGCCGTGCGCGCACTCCTGGAGCAACATCCGGGGGTCGCCCTGGTGCAAGGCACCGTGCGCCAACTCATATTCGCCCCCGGCGATCCCGCCGTGCGCGGCGTCGAAACCATGGAAGGGCGGCGGTTCGGCGCGCGCGCAGTGGTCATCACCACGGGCACCTTCCTCCGCGGCCGCATTCACATTGGCACCGACACGGCGCTCGCCGGCGGACGCGCGGGCGAACAGAGCACCACGCACCTGGCCGAACAACTCGCGGAGGTCGGGCTCACGGTCGAGCGGTTCAAGACGGGAACGCCGCCGCGCATCGACGGCCGTTCAGTGGACTACTCGGCACTCGAACGCCAGGAGTCCGAGCTCGCGGATTTCGATTATCGCTGGTCGGCACTCGACGCGGAACAGCCGGCGCGACTCGAGCAGGTCCCCTGTTGGATCGCGTTCGCCGACACGCCCACCAAACAGATCGTCGCCGATCACATCAACGAATCCGCGATGTACGGCGGAGCGATCGGCGCGCGTGGGCCCCGCTACTGCCCGAGCATCGAGGACAAGATCGTCCGGTTCCCGGATGCCGAACGGCATCAACTCTTCCTGGAGCCGGAAGGGCTCGACACGCACGAGTTGTACGTCAACGGACTCTCCACGTCGTTGCCCGCACCGGTGCAGATCGACATGCTGCGCTCCGTGCGCGGACTCGAGCGGGTGGAGATGACGCGTGCCGGCTACGCGATCGAGTACGACTATTATCCGCCCACGCAGTTGCATCCCTGGCTCGAGGTTCGCGCCATCGAGGGATTGTTCCTCGCCGGACAGATCAACGGCACCACGGGCTACGAAGAAGCGGGAGGGCAGGGAACGCTCGCCGGACTCAACGCCGGGCTCCGTGCGCGCGATCGTGCGCCGCTTGTGCTCGGCCGCGAGCGTTCGTACATCGGTGTGCTGGTGGACGACCTCGTGACGCGCGGCGTGGACGAACCCTACCGACTCTTCACGTCGCGCTCCGAGTTCCGTCTCACGGTGCGGCAAGACAACGCGCTGCACCGCCTGGCGCCGATCGGTCTGGCGCACGGGATTTTTGGTGACGTCGAGCGGGCACGCATCGACGCGCGGGCCACGGAGTATGAGCGTCTTTGGCAGGTCGCGCGTGAGACCAGTGCGCGCCCGGACTTGGTCGATCCCCTCGTCACCGCGGCAGGGGGCTCCCCGTTGGCGCACGCGGTCCGTGTCGTGGAACTCGCGAAGCGCAACGGCATGTCACTCGATCAGATACTGGCGGCCACCGGCGTCGCCGAGCCGTTCTCGCGCGACGAGCTCACCACGGTGGATCTCGAAATCAAGTATTCCGGCTACTTCGAGAAGGAGCGCCTCGCGGCCGACCGCCTCGCGCGGATGGCTGACCTGCCTCTCCCGGTCGACGCGCCTTATGCGCAGATGAAGACGCTCTCCATGGAGTCGCGGCAGAAGCTGGCGGCACGTCGGCCGCAGACGCTCGCACAAGCGTCGAGTATTCCGGGCGTCCGGCCAGCGGATCTGCAGAATCTGGTCCTGGAGATCGAGCGACTGCGACCGTCCGAGGCAACGCCCACCGAGTGAGATCCCCGCGCCAGGAGGCGGCGAGGTCGGTACGGAGGTCGGTGCGCGAGACATCGCTCTCCGCCCGATGGGCCGGCCCGATGGTGCCACGCGCAATCGCGGTGGTCTTGTTGCTCTTGGGATGCCTGCCGATCCCCGCGCTGCTCGAAGGCGGCGCCGCGAACACACCGACGCAGGCACGGTCCATGGCGCAGTACGCCGCGCGCTGGATCGACTGGGGACTGGGTTCGGCGATCTGCGCAGCCGTCGCCGTGGTGGCGGTGATCGTGTGGCGCGCCCGTGCCCGTGATGCCTCCGGAAGCGTGCGCCGCACCGCGCACGACGGGACACCTCCGTCGGTGCTGTCGGGAATGCGCATTCGCCTTTTGACGGGATGGGGCATCCCCGCCGTCGCGTTCGCGCTCTATGCCGGTATCGCCCGATTCGTGTTTGATGGCCGGCCGTTGCTCATCGACGAACTGGTGCAAGTCATGCAAGCCCGCCTCTATGCGGCCGGGCAGCTGTTCGCGCCGGTCGAACGGTACCGGGAGTTCTTCTCCATCCTGCATGTGGTGGACACCGGCGGCAAGGTGTACTCGCAGTTTCCCCCTGGTGGACCGGCGATGCTCGCCCTCGGGGAATTCTTCGGCGCGCCATGGATCGTCGGCCCGGTGTCGGGCGCGATATGCGTCGCCCTGTTCGCGCGAATCATCCGGCACACGGACCCCGATGCGTCACCCCGCTGGCAGCTCGCGACCACCGGGCTCTTCGCCGCGGCCCCGTTCGGAGCCTTCATGTTCGCGTCGCACATGAACCATGCGACCGCGTTGCTGTTCCTGATGATCGCCATACTGGCCCTTGCGCAGGTGATGGCGCATGATGCCGTGGCGTTGCGAGGGTCCGAGGACTCCGTGCATCCATCGGGTCGTGCCCTGACGTCGGCCGTTGTCTGTGGGCTCGGGCTCGGGGCGGCCGCGACCATCCGCCCGCTCGATGCCTTCGCCTTCGCACTGCCGGCCGGCGCCTGGTTTCTGTGGCGCGCGCTCAGGACGCCCGCATACTGGCGTGATGTCGTGGCCGCTGCCGCGGGGATCGCCATCCCCTTTGCCCTGATGATGTGGGTGAACCATCGCACCACCGGTTCCCCGCTGCGCTTCGGCTACGAAGTGCTCTGGGGGGCATCCCACGGACTCGGCTTTCACACCGCGCCCTGGGGGGCCGCGCACACCCCCGGGCGTGGGCTGGTGTTGCTCGCGTCGTATGTGACACGTCTGCAGACCTATCTGTTCGAGACGCCATTCCCCGCCCTGCTTCCCGCGGTCGCTGCCCTCGGGCTCGCCCGTCGGTGCTCGACGATCGACCGGTATCTGTTGATCAGCGCCGGTCTGCTGGGTGCACTGTATTTCGCGTACTGGCACGACGGGTTTTTCCTTGGTCCGCGGTTCGTCTTTCCGTGGCTCCCCGTGCTCGTGCTGTGGAGCGCGCGGTTGCCCCACGCGATTCGGGATCGGTTCGGCGGTGGGATCGTCGCCGTTGCGACCAATGCCGGACTGCTGTCCGGTGTGGTGATGGCGGTCGCGTTCGCGTTGCCGGTGCGGGTGGCGCAGTATCGCGGGGGGCTGTCGTCGATGCGCGATGACTATGGGGCGCTGGCAACGGCCGCCGGCGCGCGCCACGCCTTGGTGTTCGTGCGCGAGTCGTGGGGCGCCGAGTTGGTGGCGCGCCTGTGGGCGCTGGAGGTGTCGCGGAGCGCTGCCGCCGCGTTGTACCATGACGTCGATGCCTGCACGTTGGATCGTGCGATCCGGGCCCTCGAGCACTCGGGGGTTCGGGGTTCCCTGGCGGAGCAGCGCTTGGCGCCGCTGCGCGCGGACTCCCTGCAGGTCACCAGCAGTCCGTTTTCCCCGGATAGTACGGAGCGTTTCCGCCGCGGTGCGCCCTACGACGTCGTCTGCGTCGCGCGACTGAACGAAGACCGGGCGGGGTACGCGTTGCTCCCGCCGGTGCTCCTGGATCGCACGAGCGGGAACGTGTACGCGCGCGATCTGGGGGCACGCGACACGCTCCTGATGCAGGAGTACGCGGAGCGTCCGGTGTATTTGATGCGGCGGCGTGCGGCGGCGGCCGGCGGGGCCGTGGAGTGGATCCCCGTGTCGCGGGATTCGGTCCTGTCGCAGTGGCGGCGGGGCGCGCCGTAGGGTCGACCGTGTCACCCATGATCGCACGTGGGTGCCGCGGGTGCCGTGTTGCGCCTCTTCACACGGACGCCCGTCTGTGGCGCGTGGATCGGAAACACCCCGCGGTGCGTCGGGTATGAGACAGGCCCTTGGTGGGGGCCGCCCGAAATAGTATCATATTGAGATTATATAGGGCGTATTAGTACCATATTAGAACTATTTCATCGGAATGCTCATGCGCATCCTCTCGAGCGGTGTCAGGTTGGGCGCCACCTGGGGCGCCGCCTGGTTCCTGGCGTTCGGCAACACGTCGCCGGCAATCGCCCAGGAGTTGGGGCCCCCTGTCCCCTCGCTAAAGGCCCCACAGCTCAACAGCTCGGCCACAGGAGAGGTGACGTTGCGCCCGGACCGGGCCACGCTGACGGTAAGCGTGGAAAGTCGAGCGGGCACCGCGTCGAAGGCAGCCGGGGAGACTGCGCGACGACAGAAGCAAGTCTTGGACACACTTCGTGCACTGGGAATCGGGATTGATCAGGTCCAGACCGCATCGCTACAGATCACCCCCGAGTATTCGAACCCCGGACCCGGGCAACGTCAGCGAGTCACCGGGTATCTGGCGATCAGCTCCCTCCGGGTGGAGATCCTGCGGATCGAGCAGGTCGGCGCTGTGGTCGACGCCGCGCTTTCCGGGGAGGCTACCAGTATCCAAGAGCTTCGCTTCAGCTCATCCAATGAGGCCGAAGCCAGAAAACAGGCGCTGGCGCTCGCTGTATCGAAGGCGCGGGGAGAGGCGGAGGCGATGGCCTCCGCAGCTGGCGGACTTTTGGGTGGTCTCATCGAGCTCAACGCCCAACCCGACGTCATCCGGATGCGCAGTGCCCCGCCGATGTCGTTCGCCGCGCGCGCTACTACTCCGATGCCAGTGGCTGAGGGAACGATCACCGTGAGCGCGACTGTAAGTGGTCGCTGGGGATATATCCCCCGATAGGGATCATTGCGAGAACGGCTGTTGTGGTGCGGCGGATTGTTCCACGTGAAACAATCCGCCTTGCCCTCTCGCGCCACCTCCCGATATGTTGCGGGAGGTCTCTTTGGTCTCACTGCTACCGGAACGCATCGCCTTGGCACGAGTCATCGCAATCGCCAACCAGAAGGGCGGGGTTGGCAAGACAACAACCGCCGTCAACCTCGCCGCGAGTCTCGCTGCCGCCGAGCAACGGGTTCTCCTTGTTGATGGCGATCCCCAGGGGAATGCCACGAGTGGCATCGGTCTCGAAAAAGAGAGCTACGAGACAACAGTCTATGACGTCCTCCTGGATCCCACGACGATAGCTGCCGCCACGGTACGCGAGGTGCAGTTCATGCATCTCGACGTCATCCCGGCGACCCCGGATCTGGCGGCAGCGGAAGTTGAGCTGGTGAACCGTGTGGATCGTGAACATTCCATGCGCCATGCGCTGGCCTCTGTCCGCGACCATTACGACTTCATCCTGATCGACTGCCCCCCCTCGCTTGGGCTCATCACCATCAATATGCTCGCGGCGGCGGATTCGCTTCTGATTCCGCTCCAGTGCGAGTATTACGCCCTCGAGGGGCTCTCCCAGCTGCTGAACACAGTCCATCTTGTCCAGCAGGGTGTCAACCCGACGCTGGCGATTGATGGGGTGTTGTTGACCATGTATGACGCCCGCCTCAACCTGTCCCGTCAGGTCGCGGCCGATGCTCGCGAGTATTTTGGCGCGAAGGTGTTCCAGGCAGTCGTCCCCCGAAATGTGAGGCTTGCCGAGGCTCCCAGCTTTGGCAAGCCCATCATCCTGTACGATGTCGCGTCCGTTGGCGCACAAGCGTATATGGGAGTCGCCAAGGAACTGATCGAGCGCAACTCCATCATCAGCAAGAACCGCGCGCCGTAAAAACATCGTAAGTCATTATATTACAACAACTTACGAATACACACGCACATCATCATGTCGACTGAAAAACCGAGACGCCTCGGACGGGGACTTGAAGCGCTTCTCTCCGCGCGTCCTACCCAGGTGCCGGCCGTTCCCGCAAGTCTGGCTACGCCGACAGCGGCTCCGGTACCACCCGCTGTCCCGACGGCAACGACGGTACCCGTTGAAACGCCGCGCTCCGCACTGCGGTCGCTCCCGCTTGCGCTGATCCGACCCAATCCCCTGCAGCCACGCAAGGAGTTCAGCGCCGCTGATCTGGCAGACCTGGAAGCGAGCATCCGATCGAACGGCTTGCTCCAACCGGTGACGGTCCGGGTCGCCGGAGCGGGTTACGAACTGATCGCCGGCGAACGCCGCTTCCGTGCCGTGTCGCGGATCGGCTGGACCGAGATTCCCGCCATCGTGCGTGGCGCTGCCGAAACAGACGACAAGGCGGCACTCACCCTCGCGCTGGTCGAGAACCTGCAACGCGCAGATCTGAACCCGATCGAAGAAGGTGAGGGATATCAGCAGCTCATCGCGCAGTTCGCACTCACCCAACAAGAAGTCGCGGATGTGGTCGGCAAGGATCGCTCGACGGTGGCCAACACGATCCGGTTGTTGGCGCTGCCGACCAGCGTCCGTCGCATGGTACGTGACGGAGAGCTCACCATCGGCCACGCGCGCGCCCTGCTCTCCTTGGGCGATGATCACCGCATGCTCGAACTCGCCAAGGCGATCATTGCTGAAGGACTCAATGTGCGCGAAGTCGAGCGTCGCGTCCGGGACGCCGGAACAGGGCGCGCCGACTCGGCCACGCGCGGTGCCGCGCCGAGAGCAGGCACGGTCCGCCCTCCCGAGGTCAGCCGCATCGAAGAACAACTGCGCAAGCACCTGCAAACGGCGGTCACGATTCAGCTCGCCGCGAAAGAAAAAGGGGAGATCCGCATCAGCTTCTATTCCTCCGATGACCTGGAGCGCGTGCTCGACCTCGTGCTCGGGGCGGATCGCGAGGCGCTGTGAGTCCGTCGGTCCGGAGGCGGCGCGACTCCGGCGCGCATCGCCACGGGAATATCTTCTCCCGCGATTCCGGGTCGATGCTGATCCATGTACAACGGGAGAGCGGGCTCGCGCATCGCACGCTGGTGCTGCGCCCGTGGCAAGTCCAAGTCCTGCGAGTCCTCGCCTCCCGGAGTTTTCTGGTCGTGCTGACGATCGGCCTGTTGAGCTGGGGATACTTTGCCGTGCAAGCCGCTCGGGTGCCCCTGCTGACTCGCCGCATCACGCACCTCGAGCAGGACGGTCAACGATTGGACACGCTGCAACGCACGTTGTCGGATCTGCAAGATCGCTACGCACAGGTCCAGCGGCTCCTGACCACGTCACGGGTGACCACGACTCCCGCTCCCCTCGGTACCCCGCGTTCGGCGCCACCATCGCCGAAGAAGAATCCTTAGGAGAATCGACGCATGGCGTTTTTCGGTACAGCACGGGGAACCGACGACGGGCGGAGCGCAGGCCGCGTGGTGGAAACATCCCTTTCGATCATCGCCGCCGGCATGCGGATCACCGGCGACATCGAAAGTGGTGGTGTCGTCAAGATCGATGGACGAGTGGAGGGCTCCGTCATCGGGGCGCGGCAGATCCTTCTGGGACGTGGCGGTGCCATTCACGGCAACGTCGAAGCCGACGAAGTAGTCCTTGGAGGCGACGTACTGGGCTCCATTCGTGCCACGAACCGGCTCGAGCTGCAGGGAACAGCCACCGTCCATGGGGACATTGACACAAAGTCGATCGTGGTGATGGAAGGCGCGCTCATCACCGGCCATGTGCGGATGTCAGAGATCGTGGGGAGAGCGATAGCGGCGGGGTGAGCCTGGGAATGGTGTTCGTCAGTTCAACTCCCAACCGTCGCAAACAGGTTCAAGAAGTACTCCACAGCCGTTTTCTGATTTCCACAAACGGGACCGACGGCACACATTTGTTTATTTTTCGGTAATATCTTACTACGGAATAACGATTTACACATGAAATACGGCATTCGTCGTCTGGTCTTTGTTGGATTTATCAACAGTGTCGCGTTGCTCGCCATGGCGTGCGGAGGAGCGAAGGACACGAAGGCACCGGCCACCCCAGGCGCGATCAAGGTCGCGCTCCTGACACCGGGGCCCATTACCGACCAGTCGTGGAACGGTGGTGCCTACGCCGGCTTGATGCGCATCAAGGACAGCCTGGGCGCTGAGGTCAGCCATATCCAGACCAAGACCCCGGCGGAGTTCGAGGAGAACTTCCGGCAGTACGGCGCCCAGGGCTACACCGTCGTGATCGGACATGGCTTCGAGTTTCAGGACGCGGCCAAGCGCGTCGGACCGGAATATCCGAAAACGTTGTACATCACGACGGGCGGCAACACGGCGGGCCCGAACATCGCGGCGATGTCGTTCGCGTTCGACGAGCCGAGTTATCTCGCCGGGATGGCAGCCGCAGCTGTGACGAAGACGGGAACCATCGGATGCATTGGCGGCACGGAGTTGCCTCCCGTGAAATCCAGTTTCGCCGCATTCACGGCCGGGGCACTCGCGGTGAACCCCAAGATCAAGGTCGTGACGGCCTTCATCGGCAACTGGGACGATGCGAGCGCGGGCAAGGAGCAGGCGCTCGCGCAGATCGGGCGTGGGGTGGATGTGATCTTCCAGAATGCCGATGCCGCGGGGCTTGGGGTGTTCCAGGCGGCGAAGGAGGGCAAGGGTGTCTGGGTGATCGGATCGAATGCTGATCAGAACCGGGTCGCGCCAGCCGTCACCCTCGGCAGCGTGGTGATTGATGTGCCACACGCCTTCCTGGTCATGGCGCGCGAAGTGAAGGGCGGACAGTTCGAACCGCGCGTCATGCGGCTCGACACCAAGACCGATGTGGTACGTTGGGTTCCGAACCCTGCGGCAGTGCAGGCGATTCCCGCTGCCATGCGGGCACGCGTCGACTCCGTGCAGCAGCGCATGACGGCTGGCGCGTTCGTCATGCCGACTGGTGTGGAGGCCGCGGCGGTCACACCGTCGACCGGTGGCGCGAAGTGACCACGCAGCCCGGGGGCATTCCGCTCGAGCGGATCGCGCAGGACCTCGACGCATTGCTTCGCACGTCGGAGACCCCGGACTACAAGACAGCCCTGAACGGCGTGCAACTGGCGAACCGCACACCGATCACGAAGGTCGCCGCGGCGGTCGACTGCTCGCGCTTCACCATCGAGCAGACGATCGCGCAGGGCGCGAATCTCCTGCTCGTGCATCACGGACTGTTTTGGGGGGGACTCCAGCCGTTGACAGGACCGCACCTTGAACGGGTGCGCCTGTTGATCGATCACGACGTGGCCTTGTACGCCGCACATCTCCCGCTGGACGCGCATGAGCGGATCGGGAACTCGCGCCTTCTGGCTGGCGCGTTGGGCCTGGAACCCACGGCGGGCTTCGCGCGGCACGAACACATCTTTTGTGGCGTGCGTGGCACGACCACCCTTCGCACCGCCACGGTGCTCGACCGTTGTCAACGGTTCTCGGCGACCCACGGCGGAACCGCGATCGCGAGTGCCATGCCTGCTGACCGCATGACCAAGCACTGGGCCATCTGCACGGGGGCAGGGGCGGGACACTCGACGATTGCTGAAGCAGTGGCGCTGGGCGTCGACACGTTGATCGTGGGCGAGGGGCCGCACTGGAGCGCTGTGGACGCGCCGGAAAAGGGGCTCGTCATCATCTATGCCGGACACTATGCCACCGAAACACTCGGCGTTCGTGCACTCGCCGATCATGTGACCGCGACGTTCGGACTCCCGTGGAGCTGGATTTCGGCCCCGACGGGATTGTGAGCCCTTTGTGGTGAGTGCGCCGTTGGACGCCGCGAGCGCTCTCTCTCTGCGCGAGATCAGCAAGCGGTTCGGGGCCACGCAGGCGCTCGACGGTTGCTCCCTCGAGGTACGCCGCGGCACGCTGCACGCGCTGCTCGGCGAGAACGGCGCGGGCAAGACCACCTTGATGCGGCTGGCCTTCGGCATGCTGCAGCCCGACGCGGGAACATTGTCCGTCGCCGGACGCGCGTGTACCTGGCGCTCGAGCGCCGATGCGATGCGCGCGGGGATCGGCATGGTACACCAGCATTTTCTGCTGGTACCCGCCATGACGGTCGCGGAGAACATCAGCGTGGGACGCGGCGGGATGTGGAGCGGATTCGATCCCGTCCGGGCGGCGGAACAGGTGCGTCGACTGGCCGCCGATACCGGACTCTCGATCGACGCCGAGGCGCGCGTGGCCGATCTCCCGGTCGGCGCACAACAACGGCTCGAGATCCTGAAAGCACTCTCGCATGATGTTCAGGTGCTGATCCTCGACGAGCCGACCGCGGTCCTCTCGCCACAGGAGACACAGGATCTCTATGCGTGGCTCCGGCGGTTCGTCGACCGTGGACGCACGGTGGTGCTGATCACGCACAAGGTGCGCGAGGCGTTGCAGATCGCCGACGACATCACGGTGCTCCGCCGCGGGCGCACGGTGCTGCAGGTACGGGCACGCGACGCGCGCGAGGGAGAGGTGCTCGACGCGCTGCTCGGCGACGCCAACACACTGCACGCGCTGGCCGATGGACGGCCCCCGCATGGTGCGGGACTCCGTTCCGCCGCGCCCGTGCTCACAACGACCGGCGTCACGGTACGTGATGCACGGGGTGTGAATCGGCTGAAGGGGGTCACCACGCAGGTGTACGGAGGAGAGATCCTCGGGGTGGCCGGCGTGGAAGGCGCGGGTCAGATGGAACTGCTTCGCGTCATGGCGGGACGGTGCCGCCCGAACTCGGGCACGACCACGCGCCCGGCACGCATCGGTTTCGTGCCTGAGGATCGGCACCGCGACGCCGTGATCAGCGCATGGACCCTGGTGGAGAATCTCGCGCTCAAGGAGGCGGGATCGGTGCGAGGGCTCATGGCGTGGGACGCATATCGCGCGCGCGCCGAGTCGTGCGTGCGATCGCAGGATGTCCGCGCGACCGGAGTGGACGATTCGATGGCGGCGCTCTCCGGCGGCAATCAGCAGAAGTTCGTACTCGCCCGAGAGTTGGAGGGGGCGCCGACGGCGTTGATTGTCGAGAATCCCACACGTGGTCTCGATATCCGTGCGGCGGCTCAGGTCCTTGCTGCGCTGCGCGCAGCGCGCGATGCTGGGGTCGCCGTCGTGATTCACTCCAGCGATCTGGACGAGTTGTTCAGTGTGAGCGACCGAATGATCGTGTGCTTCGATGGCACGGTCCGGGATGTTGCCCTTGACCGACAGGCCGTCGGCCGGGCGATGGTCGGGCTCACATGACGCCGACCGGAACGATGCGTCGAACCGACGGCATCCTGCGCGCCCTGCTCCCGCCGCTGACGGTCGCCGCCGTGGTGACCGGCGTGATCGTGTTGGTCATCGTGGCTGGGCATCACGAGATCGGGCCCTCATTTGGCGCACTCGGGCGCGGTGCATTCGGCAGCGCGTACGCCATATGGTCAGCAACGCTTGTGCGCGCCACGCCACTCACCTTGCTCGGCCTCGCCGTGGCGCTCGCCTTTCGCGCCGGAGTCATGAACATCGGCGCGGAAGGACAATTCCTTGCCGGGGCGAGCGCCGCGAGTGCCGTCGCCTTGCGCGTACCGGATGCGCCAGCAATCCTGCTGGTCGCGATTCCGGCGGCTGTCATCGCCGGCGCGCTCTGGTCATCGATCGCCGGATGGCTCAAGCACAGGTTCGGAGTGCTCGAGGTGATCAGCACCCTGATGCTGAACTTCGTGGCACAGTACTTGGTGTCGTATCTGGTGCGCGGTCCACTGCAGGAGCCGACTCACGTCTATCCGCAAACCGCGAGCTTCAGCAGTACCGCACATCTCCCGTTGTTGATCACCGGTCAACGCTTGCATCTCGGCTATGCGATTGCCGTGGTGCTCGCCGTGGTGTTGTGGTGGATGCTGCGCGCCACGGGGCTGGGATTCCGACTCCGTGCGGTTGGCGCCGGTGCCGCCGCGGCTGAGAGTGCGGGTCGGATCATGGTCCCCCGCGTGATGTTCACGGCGTTCCTGTTGAGCGGCGCTATTGCCGGACTTGCCGGCGGCGTTGAGGTGACCGGTGTCACCTATGCGTTGTATGAGGGGATCTCGCCGGGATTCGGGTACACGGCAATCGCGGTTGCGTTGCTCGCCCGCCTCAACCCATTGGCGGTGATCGGAACCGGGCTCTTCTTTGGGGCACTCGAAGCCGGTGCGGCCGCGATGCAGCGTGATGCCGGTGTGCCATTCCAGTTCGTCGCGGTCGTCGAAGCGCTGATTGTGCTCGGGGTGATCGCGATTGAATGGTCGCGCACCCGTGACGAGGATGGTCGATGACCGACGCCATGTCCCCGTTCTTCGAAGCCACAGTGCGCACAGCCACACCGCTCGCGTTCGCGGCAATTGGCGAGCTCGTGGCGGAGCGGTCCGGAGTGATCAACATCGGTCTTGAGGGAACGATCATCGCCGGCGCATTCGGCGGTCTTGTCGTGGCAGGGACCGGCGGCGCCGGCTTGGGGTTTGTGGGAGCGATGGCAGCCGGGATGTTGGTCGCGGCGGTCTTTGCACTGTTCGTCATTACGCTCAAGACTGATCATATCATCACGGGAACAGCCATCAGCATGCTCGGGGTTGGTGCAACGGGAACCCTGTATCGCCTGTTGTACGGCGCGACAGGTGCGGCGCTTGCGACCCCCACGCTCGCACCACATCCGATCCCGTTCCTGCAGAACCTTCCATGGATCGGACAGGCGCTGTTCGCGCAGCCGCCGATCACCTACCTGCTCTACGTGCTGGTGCCAAGTCTGGCCTGGTGGATGCGGCGTACGAGTGGCGGGCTTGCGCTACGCGCGGTCGGCGAGCGCCCGGAAGCGGCGAGCGCTGCCGGCATATCACCGGCACGGGTCCGGTGGGCGGCGCTCCTGTTCTGTGGAGCGATGGGGGGACTGAGCGGCGGCACGTTGGTGCTCGCACAGGTCGGAACCTTCAATGAGGGAATTTCAGCCGGACGGGGATTCATCGCGATTGCGATCGTGGTCCTCGGGCGGTGGTCGGCGTTCGGGGTCACGGGCGCCGCCCTGCTATTCGGTGCGGCGAGTGCACTGCAGTATCTCGCGCAGGCCATGGGGTGGGGGCTCCCCTATCAGTTCGCGCTGGCGATCCCCTATGTGCTCACACTGATTGCGCTCGCCAGCGCACGAAGCCGATCCGCGGCACCAGCCGCGCTTGGCGCGCGCGGCTAGTCCTCCCGTCATTACGGAAGTGCGCAGCCGAGTGCGGTAGAGCTCCAGCGAAGACGCCAGCTCCCGGGTTGCGTCCGATCGAGGATTTCGATCTCCTCGCCAAGATCGCCGCTGCGGGAGAGGACGACCACCGTGCGCACGCCGCGCAGGGTAAGGGCTGCCAGAACATCCGCCCCGACGACGCGATCCTCCGGCCCGGACTCACGGCGAGACCATGCGATGCGCCAGGCGTCGCGGCTCGGCGGATCAGGTTCGGCGATCATCGTGAGAATTTCGAGTCGTGGATTGGACTCGGTTCCCAGGGTACGAGTGGACAGTGTGATCCACACCGGTGTGCCCTCCGGTGTGAGCACCCGCCACGCCTCGCGAATCACAACAGGAAGGCCCCGGAAGGGGGCAGATGTGGAATCCTCGGGGATTGTCCCCGCCAGTCGACGAAGTCGGACGATCATCGCGCCCGAGTCGCGGGGCGCCAGATCGTCCAAGCCGTCGATTGCGGTGGGTTTGGCGATCCCAGAGTCGAGAGCAGTCGACCATACAGGGACACCCGGCCGCGACGGTGTCGTGATGGTCGCCCCGTGTTCGCGAGCGCAGGCACGTGATGCAGGGCCGGGGACGAGGATCCCGGGCTGCAGCTGCGCGTCGTGCGAGAAGAGCTCGACCGTGTGCGGTGTCGTGGGGAGTGGGTCGCGCGAGAAGACCACCGGTGTTCCGCGCTCGGTGGACATGACGGCAATCAGGTTGCCCAAGGAGTCGTCCCACGTCGTGATGGCGGGAGCCGACTGCGCGGTCGTCCCCCCGCTGACCATGCTGGAGGACACACCCGGACGTGTGGATTTCACTGGTGAGGCGGGTTTCGTCCCGCACGCAGCGGCAAGCATCGCCAACAGACCCACGGCAAAGCCCTGGGAGATGCGCGACGTCAGCCGAGAGGCCATCATGGTCGTGGCGGCAGCCATGGCCCGACGAGGTCCCAGTGCCACGCGTCGCGACGAATGCCATCGCGTGGATCACGCAGCGGTTTGAACTGCAGGCGATGTGGATTCAATCCCACGCCGATTCCCCACCGCACCAAGGTCACCCGATCCGTCGATACGAGGTGGGCCATCGGGCGTCCTTTCCAAATGTGTCGGTGCAACCAGAGGCCGCCCGACATCGCGTGCATCATCCCGTCGCGACGTCGCTCGAACTCCATCCACGGTCCTTCGATGCGCCACTCGACCGCAGCATCCAGGAACTCCGAATCAGTCATTCCGTCTTCGGCGCGTCAGCGTTTGGTCTCGAGCCAGTTGGGCCCAGTCCCGATATCCACAACCAGTGGAACATCGAGTTGCACGGCCGTGGTCATCTCGTGATTCACCAAGTCCCGCAGCGTCTCGAGTTCGTCGGGTGGACACTCGAACACGAGTTCATCGTGTACTTGCAGCAGCATGCGACTCGCGAGGGCGCGTTCCCGCAACGCATGGTGCAGCCGGATCATGGCCACCTTGATCAGGTCAGCGGCCGACCCCTGAATCGGTGAGTTCTGTGCGGTCCGCTCACCGAAGGCGCGGATGTTGAAGTTGCGATCCTTGATCTCCGGGATGTACCGACGCCGCTTGAAGATCGTCTCCACGTAGCCATTGACCCGCGCTTGTTCGACGGTGGAGTCCAGGAATCTCCGTACGCCGGCGAAGCGCTCGAAGTACGTCTCGATGAACGCCTTGGCCTCGGCCACTTCGATCTTCAACTGCCGCGACAAGGCGAACGCTCCCTGGCCATAGATCGTCGCGAAGTTGATGGTCTTGGCGCGCGCCCGCATCTCGCTGGTGACCGCGCCGAGGTCGACCCCGAAGATGATGGCCGCCGTCTGGCGGTGGATGTCGCCGCCGGCCTTGAAGGCATCGACGAAAGCCGGGTCATGCGAGAGGTGCGCGAGGAGGCGCAGTTCGATCTGCGAGTAGTCGGCCGCGAGCATCGTCCATCCAGGCTCGGGGATGAATCCCTTGCGGATCTCCTTGCCGAGGTCGCGACGGATCGGAATGTTCTGGAGGTTCGGGTCACTGGAGGCCAGTCGTCCCGTGCTGGCGACATGCTGGTTGAACGAGGTATGGAGCCGCCCGTCACGGGGATTCACGAGGACGGGCAGTGTGTCGAGATACGTACTCTCGAGCTTGGCGAGCTCCCGATACTCCATCAACAATGACGGCAACACATGGCCTTCGTCCGCGAGTTCCGTCAGGACCGACGCGTCCGTACTCGGCCCCGTGGATGTCTTCTTCTTGACGGGGAGCCCGAGTTTCCCGAAGAGGATGGCGCCGAGCTGCTTGTTGGAGTTGATGTTGAACTCCTCGCCTGCCGCGTCGTAGATCTGCCGTTCGACGCCGCCGCGCTCCCGCGCAAAACGCGTCTTCAGTGAATGGAACCACGGCACGTCGATCGCGATCCCGTTCCACTCCATCCCCGCCAGGACTTCGACGAGCGGCATCTCGACATCGTGCAACAGCGCATCGGCGCCCGATTCCTTGAGCTTCGGCTCGAACAATTTCCGGAGACGGAGTGCGATGTCGGCGTCGGCGCAGGAATACGCACAGGCCGCCGCGATCGGCACCTGGTCAAAAGGGATCTGCGCTTTTCCCTTGCCCGTGAGCTCGTCGTAGCCGGTCATCGCGAGTTGCAGGAACTCGATGGCCAGCGCATCGATGGCATGCGATCGGCGCCCGGGATCGAGCACATAGCTCGCGAGCATGGAATCGAAGTCGAGCCCGCGGACATCGACACCGGTCCGCCGCAGCACCAAGAGATCGTACTTCGCGTTGTGCGCGGTCTTCTTGACCGATGGATCACCGAGGAGATCCCGCAGCGGTGCCAACTCGGGCGAGAGGATCGACGGAAGATTCGTGACCGTCGCCCCACCCCCCTCCGCGATGGCTCGCGCGGCGATGCTTCCACCACTCGCGGCAGACCTGGATGATGTCGGGGTCGCAAGCAGGAGGTCGCCCTGGTCGCTCGCCCACGCCGTGTGTGCGAACGGCAGATAGAACGCTTCTCCTTCCTCGAAGGCGATGGAGAGACTGACGAGGTTCGCGCGCAGCGGGGTGATGATCGGGGGTGCGCCGTCGTCGAGTACTGTTTCGGTATCGAACGAGACAAAAGGGGCCGTGCGCGCACGCGCGCACAAGGCCACGACCCCCTCGACGGTGTCGACCACGGTGTAGCGCGTCGGGATCGCATCCGGTACCGCAACAGTGGCGGGCGACGTCCGCTCCGCGGTCGCCGCATCAGCGGTCGCCGATGGCGTGGCACCGGACAGCCCGGCGGTAGTGCCGAGTGCCTGTGCGGCGGCTTCCTGCGCATTGTTCCGGAACTCGAGCTCGACAAAGAGGTCACGCAACCGATTCCAATCCGGCGTGCTGACCTTGAGCGCGTCGAGGTCAAGCGTCATCGGCAAATCGTCGCGAATAGTTACTAATTCCTTGGACAGAACCCCGTTGTCCCGGAATTCCTTGAGCGCGTTGCGGGCACGGGTCGGTTCCACCTCGTCGACGTGGGCGAGGATGTTCTCGAGCGGTCCCCACTTCTCGATCAGGGCCAGGGCGGACTTGTCCCCGATCCCCTTGACCCCGGGAACATTGTCGCTCGTGTCGCCCAGGAGGGCGAGATAGTCGGTGACGCGCTCAGGGATGACCCCCAGGCGTTCGACCGCGTTGTTGCGATCGTACCATTTCTCGGAGGTGAAGCCCGGCCGACCATGCCATGGGTTCAGGATCCAGACGCCGTCATCGATCAGCTGAACGAAATCCTTGTCACCCGAGACGATCACGCCGTGGACGCCCCGGTGGGGCGCTTGGCGGACGAGCGTCCCGATCACGTCGTCGGCCTCATAGTGTTCGAGGCTGAGAATCGGGATCTGCATCGCCGCCAGGATCTGCGAGATGCGCTCGACACCGGTGTCGAAATCGGCCTGCATCGCCGGTTCGAGTCGTTCGCGGGTGGCCTTGTACGCCGGATACCGTTCGTGGCGGAAGGACAGGCCGGCGTCGTGCACCCAGCCGAGGTACTCCGGCTTGTGCTTGTCCATGAGGCGCCGGAGAAAGTCGTAGGCGCCGCGGGCGATCGATGTATTCTCGCCCTTGGAGTTGATCAGCGGTTGCGCACCGTACGCGAAGAATGCGCGATAGATCATCGCGTAACCGTCGATCAGAAAGAGGCGCGGCGAGGGGGCTGGAGGCATAGGGGAAGTTTCGCCCACGGGCCGCCTTGGCACCAGCGACGGGTCGTCCTGACCCCCTGGGCCGTCGGGGGAACCCTCAGGACAACCAGAGCGACAGCAATCCGGTGGCGGCCGTCACCCGCACATTGTCGTCGAGCGGGCGGGTCGGGCGTTCGACGACCGCGGCAAGCGCGCCGACCGCGAGGGCCGCCATCGGCGTGGCCGAGGTCAACCACCACACGCCGATGGCGCTGCACACGGCGCACGCGATGGAGCCGGCCCATGTCTTGCGCCCACCCGTTGGGGACAGGGCGCGCCCGACGATCGCCGCGGCGGGATCTCCGATCGTCGCGCACCACAACGCGGCAATGGCTGCCGGCGCTGGGAGCAGCACCACAGCAGCAAGACTGGAGAGGCACAACCAGGTGGCGCCCGTCAGGTGGTGCGCCTCGCGCGGCCGAAGCAACGGACCGAACCACCGGGTGAACGGCGTGCCGACGGTGGTGGTGTTCCAGCGAAGCCATTCGACGCCGAGGGCCAGGATCGAAGCCACGGCGAAGGCGCTACTGATCCACCGTACCGGGACGCCAAAGTGGTACCCGATCGGCACGAGTGCCGTGGCGAGATGCAGCAGCTTGCGGGAGATCTCGCGTTTCAATGAAAACGCGGCCCCCTCCGGTCGCTGGGCACCGGAGGGAACGTCTGCAGCGATCACGGGGTGATCTTGCGGCGCCAAGCGGCCTGAAAGGCGATTTCACTGCTGTTCACCAGTTTCCACCGACCGAATCCGGTCTGATCGTAGAAGGTGAGCTGCAGGTTCTGGTTGCGATAATCCCAGATCTGGGATCGCCCGCGCTGCCCGAAATCGTTGGAGTTCCGCTGATCGAACACCTGATCCGGTTCGCCAAGTCCGAGGAGCACTTTGCCGCGATCCGTCATCCACCCCGGGATTCCCTCTTCGCGGAATCGGGTGTTGGCGCCCAGCAGCCGGCGGAAATAATCCCGGAGCGGTTCATTGCTTCCGCCCAGTGTGGCGTGACGCTTCACGAAGGCCGACCACGCTCCGGCCCGGGACTCGGGCGCCGTGTCCCGCAGCGTGTTGAGCTCGTACGCCGGCGCGAACCACCGGAGATAGGTGATCATCTCCTCGTACGTCGTGACCGGAAGATCCTCCCCGAAGCCGATGAAGATCGGTGCCTTGACGCTGTCGGGACGTCCCGGTTGCACGAAGGCGACCTGTGCGGCACCGATGGTCAGACGCGCGACCGGTATCAGGACGACGCCCGAGTACAAATTGCCACGCCGGGGAATCGACGTGGAATCGGCGAAGATCGTTTGTCCCTTCTCGCTCAGGACCGCGTAGCGGATCGGGAGTCGTGCCCCCGACGTCCTGCTGTATCCCTCGAGGTACAGAGGCACCATCGAGTCGCTGCCGAACGTGATGGTCGAGGTCGGACTCGACACGATCTGCGGCAGCGAGTCGGTATTGCTGCGCGTGACCGCGCGCGCGAAGGTGATGGGTGAGGACAACATGCCCTCCTTCACCGCGGGGACGAGCAATGTCACATCCTCGGTGCTGGAGCGCGAGCTTCCGTCATCCCGAACCGTCAGGACGAGGTTGTAACTGCCGGGCGGAAGGGTGAGCAGTTCTTGAAAGATGACGCTTTCGTCGATGCGGGAGGTCTCGCGGAAACTGCTCAACACAACCGATTCCCGCGCATCGGTCTGCTTGACCGTCGCTCCGTTCTGCTTGATGGAGATCTCCACCGAGTAGCCGGCACGGAAGCGATCCCCTTCACGTGAGAACGTGAGCGAGGCATTCGCGATCCCGAGGCCGAGCAGAACATGCGTGGAGTCCGGCGTGCCCGTGGCCAGAAAGGACGCGTTGCCGACGAACGGCATCGGGGCGCCGCGTGCGAGCAGTCCGAGTTGCTGGTAGAGCCGGACCTGATCGAACTGGGGTCCCGTGGACGGCGTGGTCCCGTTGGCGGCTGCACCGCTCCCCTTGGGCGAGGCGGCAGGCACCGGTGCTCCCGCTGGTCCACCCGCCGGGCGAGCGCCGCCGCAGGCGGCCAACACCACGACGGTCACCCCCCACACTCCACCACGCCACATCCTCGTGATCATGCAAACCCCGGGCATTCGAGAAAGATTCGTCGACATCTACACCAGTACCCTCGGTCCGTCACATCGTTTCGCTTGCACGCTTGGGTCCTGAGGGTTAGCTTCGCCGCGTGGCTCGAGACCCTCTCGTTGGAACAGAACTCGCCGGCTATTCCCTTCTCGACCGTGTCGGGGAAGGCGGGACTGCCGTAGTATATCGCGCCGAACACCCGGAACATGGGCCCGTCGCGGTGAAAGTCCTCAAGGACAAGCTCCGCCAGGACAAAACCGCCGTCACCCGATTCCTGCGCGAGGCGCAATTCGGAGGGCGTGTCGTCCACCCAAAGGTCGTGCGGACCATAGAGGCGGGGCAATCCCCTGAAGGGCTCCACTATCTGGCCATCGAGTGGGCACCCGGGGAGATCCTCGAAGGGTACGCCAAGCGTAACGCCCCACTCAAACCCGATGAGGTCTCGGCGATCATCCTGCAGATCGCCGATGCCGTGCACGCCGCGCATGCTACGGGCGTCGTCCACCGCGACCTGAAGCCGGAGAACCTGATGTATGATCCGGCCTCCCGAAACGTCAAGTTGCTCGACTTCGGCATTGCGATGGCCACCGATTCGGCGCCGAATGAACGGCTCACCCGCGCGGGGTTCTTCGTCGGCACCCTGATGTATGTGGCTCCGGAGGCACTCTCGGGTGAGGTGGTCACCGCGGCGGCGGATCAGTACAGTCTCGGTATCATCGCCTACTTGCTGCTCTCCGGCGTGTTGCCCTACACCGCCAAGACGCCGCGGGAGATGTTCACGCAGTTGCTCTCCGACCCGCCGATCGCGCTGAACAAAGCCGTACAGGGCGTGCACTATCCGGCGAGCGTCGAGAACGCCGTCATGAGAGCCCTCGCGAAGGCACCGGCAGACCGTTTCCCCGATGTGCTCGCCTTCGCCAAGGCACTGGAGCTCGGTCTTCAGGATGTGGGCAAGGCGGGAAGTGAAGACGGCGGACTCTTTTCCAAGATGCGGGGGCTCTTCGGACGGAAACCGTGATCAGGTCGTGCGAACCCCGTGACCGTACCACACCAACGACCGCTCGGCATCTGCCGGGCGGTCGTCCCGCATTCAGCGCAAGTCGGCCACAGGAGGCGTTGGGCTGTCGGCAGGCAGCCACACGGTGAACGACGACCCGACCCCAAGGGTGCTCTCAACGGTGATGTCACCGTCGAGCAGTCGCGCCAGACGCCGTGAGATCGCGAGCCCCAACCCCGTGCCGCGACGCGCCGAATCGCCACGCGGCCCGGCATTCACCTGCTCGAATTCCTCGAAGACACGCACGAGGTCCTTCTCCGCGATCCCGATCCCCGTATCGGCGACCTGCAGCGCGACCCAGGATCCGCCGCTCGCCAGCAACGGGTGTCGATTGGCCGCCGCCGCCACGCGCGCCACATCACCATCCGGGACCAAGATGGCACGCAACGTCACACTCCCGGACGGCGTGAACTTGATGGCGTTGCCCAGGAGATTCACAAGGATCTGCCGAAGATGCGTCGGGTCGGTCGCGATGCGTGGGAGTGTGGCGGGAATGGCAATCGAGAAGGAAAGCCCTCGTTCGGTGATGAGCGGCTCCACTTCACTCGCGACATCGATCACGAAGGGACGCAACTTGACGAGTTCCGTATGCACGTCGAGACGCCCCGCCGCCATCTTGGCGAGATCCAACACCTGCTCGACGAGCGCCTGCAGGTGATTGGCCGACGACTCAATCCGCTCGACGGGTCCGACCTGACGTGGCGAGAGCTCCCCGTAGGCACCGTCGCGCAAGAGATCCACGAATCCGACGATCGCCGCCAGCGGCGTCCGCAACTCGTGCGACACGTTGGCCAGGAACTCCCCCTTCGCGCGATTCGCCCGGTACAGCTCCGCGGACAACTGCTCCAGTTCCGCTGATCGGTCAGCGATGTCAGCGGCCTGTTTCCGCTGTTGCACAAGTCCGAGGAACAGCGCGAGCACCGCAAGTCCAACCGCTCCCCACAGCGCGAGACGTACTCCGGGCGAACCATGGAGCCGTACATAGTGGTCCCCGATGGCGAGCGCGACGAACAACCCCACGAACACCGCGCCGAGCGCGAAGGTCGACGGGCGCAACCGGGTACGCGTCTCCGCGAAGAGCTCAGGACGCTCCGCCATCAGCTCCGCCTGCCTTTCATCCGTCGCTGCATTGACGCATCCTTCACGCTCGCCTAACCTCCGCCGTCATGACACCTACCGAACGCCTGCTCTCGATGCTCGCCGAACGCTCGGCGAAGCGTGGCAACTTCACCCTCGCCTCCGGTCGACAGTCGACACTGTACATCGACTGCCGACTCACGACCATGAGCCCGGATGGACTCGCGACCATCGGACCCTTGGGGCTCGCGGCAGTCCGTGACGCGGGATGGTCCCCTGATGCCGTGGGTGGGCTCACCCTGGGCGCCGACCCCGTGTCGTACGCGATTGCCCACGCCAGTGCACTCGCCGGAACCCCGGTGCGCGCCTTCACTGTGCGGAAGGAAGCGAAAACACACGGGACTGGCAAGCTCATCGAGGGACCCTACCGCAGTGGCGATCGCGTGGTGGTGATCGAGGACGTCATCACCACCGGCGGCTCGGCGCTCAAGGCCGTGGAGGCCGTGCGTGCCGCGGGCGGCACCGTGCTGGGGGTGCTCGCCGTGGTCGACCGAGAAGAGGGAGGGGTGGAAGCCATCCGCGCCGCGGGCGTGGAGTCCATTGCACTCGCACGGGCGTCGGAGATCGTCGCGCGGATGGCGTGACCACCGCATCTCCGGCCGCTTCAGGCGGTGCCGGAGAGGTGGTGGTGTCCTGATGAACACGCCGCGGTCACTGCAAGAGGCGTGGAATCTTCGGCGCAAAGAGCAGGGACGCGGCCGAGGGGGGCGTCGGGGGAGTGGTCGCAAACGGATGCACCCCTGGAGCGACCACCACGATCGGTGCTCCCGCGATGTCGGTGGCGGACCCCGGCACCTGTCTCGCAAGGGGCCGCAGCTCGCGGAGGACGGGAAGATACGGAAGGATCAAGGTTTCCCTGAAGTGGCGCAGCATCGTCTGCCCGTCGTACCGGCGCCGGAAATCGGTCGCGTTGATCGCCAGCACGGATTTCACGTGGCGGCCGAAGCTCTGCGGCGACGAATAGTCGAGATGGTTGGCGACATCGGCGACTGAGAGCCCGGGATTCTCGAAGAGCCGCGCGGCGCGGACGAGTCGCGCGAAGGCGAGGTAGCGTTTCGGGGCGGGAAGCCGGGCGCGGAAGAATCGACTCATGAGCGTGCTCGGCAAGACGCCCAGCCGGCGCGCCAGCACCCGGATGGTCGGCGCACTGTACGATCGGGTGAAGAGGGATTCGAAGAACTTCCAGCAATCCGGGCTCGCGTCGCGCAGATCTTGCTGGAGGACGCCGAGCGCGATCCGATCCATGTCGTTGGTGACTTCGGCACCGAGCACGTCGCGAAGACGTCCCCACCCCGCGGCGTATCGCACGTCGACGAGTGTTCGAACCCCACAGTTTCCCAGTGCGAGCACCGACGCCGGGTCCGTGTCGGAGGCCGCCGACACGAGCGCCACCGTCGGAACTCTCGGAAAGTCGCGCACCACCGCCTGCATGTGTGCCGGCTCCTCACGCACGCAGCGCGCGACGGACACGATCACCGCACTGATGCGCCGCTCTTTGAGATCTCGCCGCACCTCGTCCAGTGATTCACGGTGGAGTGTGCGGTACAGTCCCGCGCCCGCCGCATCGACACTGCGTCGTTCGGATGGATCCAGCACCGTCGCAACAGGGGGAAGTCGATCGGTCGATGTCGTCACGTGGCCCCTCCTCGGGTTTGGTGTTCAATCGGACAGGAGAAGGGTAGGACCGCGCTGTCATTGGCTCGTCACCGTATCGCTGGTCGCATGGTCGACAGGGACTGGCTACTATTAACCAGGGAGGTTTCCCTCGGCCGGACGGTCGCGACGTGGTGGCAGGAATGCCGCATCGAGGAAAGTCCGGGCTCCATGGACACGTTGCCAGGTAACGCCTGGGCGCCTCGCAAGAGGTGACGGATAGTGCCACAGAGAATCAGACCGCCTTCGGAAACGGAGGTAAGGGTGAAAAGGTGGGGTAAGAGCCCACCGCGTTCGTGGTAACACGGACGGCACGGTAAACCCCAGCTGGAGCAAGGCCGAATAGGCGGTGAGCAGCAGTCCTCTGCGATCAAGACACCGCGGGTAGGCCGCTAGAGGGTACGGGTGACCGTACTCCGAGAGAAATGACCGTCCGGAGTCGCAAGGCTCTGACAGAACCCGGCTTATAGGCCGAGGGATTCCCCCTTCCCACTTTTCTTCGTGTGCATGGTGCGTGACGCTGGTGCGGTTCGAGTGCTCCTGGTGGTGGCAGTTATGGTCGCGGCATGCCGGCCACCGATTCCACAGCAGGTGATCGTTCCTGAAGCACCACCTCCAGCTCCCGTTGTCGTTGCCTCTGTCACCGCCGGGCCCTGGAGTTGGACGCCGGTCCGAGAACGGCGATCCTATCTGGTCACGCAGAGCGCGCTCATCACGACGCGGCAAGACACCCTCACCCAGATCGACAGCGTCAGCAGCGAGTTGAGCGCTGCATTCACCTCGTTCGTCACGGCGAATCGCATCAGTGGCGCCGTCACGGCGTTCCGTGTCGCGACCGGTGCACGGAACCCGTCGACGCCCGCCGGCCTCTCATTCCCGATTGCGATCGCCGCGACCGGGACACCGTCGGGATTCGGGAGTGATCTGCAGTGGAGCATGACGACCCCGGTCGAAGGAGCGCCCTGCAGCACGACCGCGTGGACCGTGGTACAGGGGGTGCGCGATCTCTGGTTCCGCGCTCCGGAAACATTGCGCCTCGGGACCACCTGGCGAGACAGCACCAGTTACACGAGCTGTCGTGATGGCATCCCGTTGAAACTGCACATGGAACGCACCTTCCGCGTCAGTGGCGTGATCGAACGTGAGGGGCGGGCCGTACTCACCGTGTTGCGAGAGACCCTGACGACACTGTCGGGCGAGGGGACGCAGTTCGGTGAACGCGTGCAGTTCACCGGGACTGGCATGGGATCGCTCCAATTCGAACTCGAGCCGGCAAGCGGTGAACTGCTGACCGGCAGCGGAACGAGCGCGTTGGCGCTGACCATGCAAAGCCGCCTGCGCACACAGCGTGTGCAGCAGGCGGCGGTGACAACGATTGCGCGGGAACGTTGAATCCGGCGCGGCGCAGCCCGTCAGTCGACCAAACGCAGCGGCATGAGCAGGCAGAGATACTTCGCGGGATCCGTCCAGCCTTCGGGTTCGATGGTCGCTGCGCGATCCGGAGCCTTGAAGGTCAGGCGGATCTCGTCGGTGGGCATGTAGCGCAGGATATCGAGCAGGTACGTCCCGTTGAATCCGATGTCGAGCGGATCGCCGTTGTAGCGCACCGGCAGTTCGTCCTGCGCATCGCCCAGATCCGGCGTGCTCACCGAGAATTTGAGCATGCCCGAGTTGAAGGACAGGCGAATCCGGTGCGTCTGGTCGGAGGCGACGATCAACATGCGCTTGAGCGCGCTGGCGAACGCGGCCTTGTCGATGGTGGCGACCTTGTCGTTGTCCTTCGGAATCACCTGATCGTACGGCGGATACGGTCCTTCGATCAGGCGCGTGAAGACCGAGGTGAACGGGGAACGGAAGCCCAGATGGTTGTCCCCCTGCGCAACCTCCAGCTCCTCTTCTGCGGGGAAGAGGCGATGAATCTGGTCCAAGGCCTTCGGGGGGATGATCAGGTCGCCCTGCGCGGCTTTGGCGGCCTTGGCTCCCACCGGAACGTCCATCTTGGCGAGCCGATGGCCATTAGTGGCAACCATCCGCATATGCTCGGCGCGAACTTCCCAAAGGACACCGTTGAGAATCGGACGGCTCTCCTCGGTGCTGACGGCGAACGAGGTATGCGAGATCAGGCGCTGCAGATCCCCCGAAGGAATGCGGAGCGCCTTCTCAAAGGCAACAGCGGGGAAGCTCGGAAACTCGCTCTTGGGCAATCCCAGAAGTTTGAACTTGGAACGTCCACAGTCGAGCGTGATGCGCTGATCGCCCGTTGCGGAGATCTTCACCGATGCTGGCGGAAGCTCGCGGGCGATTTCCGCCAACTTGCGTGCCGGGATTGTGATGGCGCCCGGGGATTCGACGTCCGCGGTGACTTCCGTGCTGACCGCGATATCCAAATCGGTGCCCGAGATACGGATGCCCTTCTCGGTGGTCTGCACGAGGAGATTTGCGAGGACCGGCAACGTCGTCTTGGACGGAACTGCCGGCGTGACCGCAGCGAGCCCTTCCTGCAACTTCTCACGCGAGATGGTAAATCGCATACCCGACCTCTCTCCTGGATGAGGAGAATGTGGACCCCGCGCCCGGACTAGTAGCTACATGAATTAGATATCTAATTCGCAGTAGTAGTAGTAAGGCGTGGATAGTTGAAAAGCAAGAGAAGTCCTTATATCACTTGGACTTCTGGGATGTCACCTGATGTGGAAACGCTGTGCAGAACGTGGGGGAGCCTGTGGGTTGTTCCCGATCCCCAACGCTGAATGGGGGCTGGATGTTGATCATTGTTCATGACGCAGAGTTTCCCTCACTTTCTCCACACGACCCCGGAACTCTGCATCGTCCTTCATCATCTCCGCTACACGCTCCAAGCTATGGATGACTGTGGAGTGGTCGCGTCCGCCGAAGGCCTGTCCGATCTCGACCAGCTGCAGTCCGAGAATCTCTCGGGCCAGATACATGGCCACCTGGCGCGGGGTGGTGAGGACCTTGGTGCGAGTCTTGGATTGCAGTCCATCAACCGTGACCCCCCATTCTGCCGCCACCCGCTGCTGCACCGCGCGCATACGATCATGGCGGGAGGAGCGCGGCGGAGCAGCATCATTTGATTTCAGCTTGTCCCGAAGTGCTTCACGGGCCAGATCGACCGTGACCACGCGATGCTTGAGCGAGGCGTAGGCGAGCAGCTTGATGATGGAGCCTTCGAGCTCGCGCACGTTCGCGAGGACGTGATCGGCGATGAAGTGGAGGACGTCGTCGGGGATCGTGTGTTCAAGATGATCCGCCTGGGCTTTCTGGCGGAGGATCGCGATGCGGTGCTCGAGATCGGGCGGCGCGATGTCGGCGACCATTCCCCATTCGAATCGGCTGACGAGTCGCGCTTCGAGTTTTGGAATTTCAGATGGCGGGCGATCACTGGTGAGGACGATCTGCCGCCCGGCTTCATAGATGGCGTTGAACGTATGGAAGAACTCCTCCTGGGTCGCTTCCTTGCCACCGAGGAAGTGGACGTCGTCGACCAAGAGGAGATCCGTCTCGCGATAGCGGCGGCGGAAATCATGCATGGTGCGCTTCGTGATCGAGGTGACCACGTCGTTCGTGAACTGCTCGGTGGAGATGTACATCACTCGGCAGTTCGGATCGCGGGCGAGGATATCGTGCGCGATCGCCTGCATGAGGTGCGTTTTGCCGAGTCCTGTGGCGCCGTAGATGAAGAGCGGATTGTAGGTTTTGCCCGGAGCGGCCGCGACGGCAGAGGCGGCCGCTGCTGCGAGTTCATTGGATCGTCCGATGACGTACGAATCGAAGAGATAGCGCTCGTTCAAAGTGCTGAGAACAACGCTATTATCGCGCTGTTGTGGCGCTATGATGGCGCTTTTTTGAGGCACAAAGAGGTCCATTTGCGACCTTTTGAGCCGTTCTGCTTGGACCTTGAAAATCACCTTGATCGGGTGCCCGATGCAGGTCGGGGCGAACCCTTCGAGGAGTGCCAGGTGTTTGCTCTCGTTCCACTCGACTGACCACTGGTCCGGGGCGGTCAGGGTCAGCGCGGTGCCGTCGAAGGTATCGGGGGCCAGCGGGGTGAGCCACGTCTCGATGACATGCTCCGGGAGCTCGATCTTTGCGCGATCGAGGAGCCGAGTCCAGGCGTCGGTGGCGGAGAGTGTCACGGGGTGTGTTGCCGGTGGCGAAGTGCGACGTGCTTGATGCAGAGGGGCAAAGAGTAGGGTTCGTATGTGGATAAGTCAACATCGTGCTTGCAAACAAGTGAGAGGAGTTTGGGGGGTGGACTTGATGTATGTGTTTCCCACGACTAGGTTTAGCGGTCTTGGGTTCATACGACTTGAACCACATTGTGATTCGCAGTTGAACAGCGCTTTTTGGAGCAGCTATGGGGAAGCCAACTTACCGTCCGCGCAACAAGCGTCGCATCAAGACGCACGGATTCCGTACGCGGATGGCAGATAAGTGGGGACGTGAGGTGCTGAGCCGCCGTCGCAAGAAGGGGCGCAAGCGGCTGACCGTCAAACTGCCGTCGAAGTACGCCGGCGCCTGATCGTTTCCGTTTCCCGCCGGCGTCGCGACTGACGCGGGAGGGGGAGCTCGAAGCCGTTCGTCAGAAAGGGAAGCGAGTCCGAGCCACGCACCTCGAGGTTCGGCACATCGCTTCCCTTCTGCGTCGGGTCCGGGTGGGTGTGATCGTGCCAAAGTACGGTCACAACTCGGTGGAACGGAATCTCGTGAAGCGGCGTCTTCGTACCGTGGTCCGATGCGAGCTGTTGCCGAAGCTTGAGGTCGGCGGGGCTGGGGGCGATGTCGTGGTGCGGGCACTGCCGTCCGCATACGGCGCGTCGTTCGCGGCGCTCCAACTGGAGATCGGCACGCTGGTGGCCAGACTCACTGCGGCGTCGTCCGCCACGCGTCCCACGCCGTGATGCAGCGGTTCTTCATTCGGTGCGTTCGGGGGTACCAGCTGGTGATCTCGCCGCATCTCGCGGCATCGTGCCGTTATTATCCAACGTGTTCCCACTACGCGATCGAGGCACTGCAGAAGTACGGTGCCTGGCGTGGCGGGTGGATGGCCGCGGGGCGCATCGCCCGCTGTCACCCCTTCCGTCCCGGGGGTTATGACCCGGTTCCCTAACCTGCGCAGACTTCGCTGATGGAACGGCGTTTCTTTCTGGCTCTCGTGCTGACTGGCGTGGTGGTTGTGCTCACGCCGCGGCTTTTTCCTGCCCCGCCCAGGGCCGTCACGGTGTCGGCGGATTCCGTGGGGGGCGCCTTGGCGCCGGCGATTCCGTCTGCTGCGAGCGCGGCGGTGGTCACGCCTGCCCCAGCGGGGGCCACCACGATGGGTGCGGCCGTCGGAACGGTACCGGCGGTCAGTGCCGCGTCCCAAGCGGTGCCCGCCGAAACCCTGACGGTCGAGACGCCGTTGGCGCGTACGGCCTATGGATCGCTCGGTGCGGCGCCGCTCTACGTGCAGGTCGACAGTTATCCCGCACTGAACGCGGCCACGGGTGGCGTGCGGATCAAACATGGCACGCAAGGACTGATCCGGTATCGGGTGATTTCGGCGACCGATACCATCCGGCTCGATGCGCTGAACTTCAGCGCGCAGCGCGGTACGGCGGCCAATGGCGACCCCACGGCGACCTTCACCGGGACCGCGCCAAGCTCACGCGGGCCGGTGACCGCGACCATCACGTACACGATGTCGCGCGACAGTTATGTGAGCACGACGGCGGTCCGTCTGACGGGAGTGCCGGAATCGGCGTACCTGCTGGTGGACCTCCCGCGTGGTTTCGACAGCCAGGAAGCGGATTCGACCGGCGACCTGCGTGCCCTCGCCTATGCGGTGAAGCCGATCAACAAGAGTGCCAAAGGGACCTTGTTCGCCAAGCTGGACGAAGGCGAGACGAAACTTGAGCCGGGGCCCCTGACGTGGGCCGTGGCGAAGAACAAGTATTTCCTCGTCGGCCTGCTCACCCCCGAGAAGGGGGGCGTGCCGTTCGCCGAGGTGAACATGGTCGGCGGGGCGCGCGTGAGGAAGGAGGCGCGACTCGCGCAGGCCACCGTCGTGATGCCGCTCAAGGGCGGTGCGGCGACCTTCGAACTGTTCGCCGGTCCGCAGTCGTGGGAACGGCTCCGCAAGATGGGACGCGAGTTCGAGACGGCCAATCCGTACGGCGGCTTCATGCAGCCGGTGGTGCAGCCGTTCTCGACGATCGTGATGCGGATCCTGCTCTGGATGAAGAAGGTGATCGGACTGAACTACGGCTGGGTGCTCGTCATCTTCGGCGTTTCGATCCGCATCATCCTCTGGCCGCTCAACGCCAGCGCCATGCGGGCCAGCTTGCGCATGCAGCGGTTGCAGCCGGAGCTCACGGCGGTGCAGGCCAAGTACAAGAGCGATCCGCAGAAGCAGCAGGCGGAGATCATGCGGATCTACAAGGATCATGGCATGAGCCCGCTCTCTCCGCTCTCGGGGTGCTTGCCGGCGCTGATCCCGATGCCGGTGCTCATGGCGCTCTTCTTCGTGTTCCAGAACACGATCGAGTTCCGCGGCGTGCCGTTCCTGTGGTTGCATGACATCTCGCTGCACGATCCGCTGTACATCCTTCCGCTCATGATGGGGATCTCGATGTACGTGTTGAGCTGGATCGGATTGCGCAACATGCCGGACAACCCGCAGGCGAAGATGATGAGCTGGATGATGCCGCTCATGTTCACCTTCTTCCTCCTGCAGTCCGCGGCGGGACTCTCCCTGTATTACACCGTCCAGCAGATCGCGGCGCTCCCGCAGCAGTGGTTGATCGCGAACGAGCGGGCCAAGGCCAAGGCCACGGGCTGACGCACACCACGCTGCGGGGCGACACGATCGTGGCCATTGCCACGGCCCCCGGCCGTTCGGCAGTGGCCATTGTCCGTTTGAGTGGGCCGCAGGCGGAGGCGATGGCCGCGCGGGTTGGTGTGTCCCTGCGCCGCTGCGCGCCTCGTGTGGCCACCCGAACGACACTGCATGCCTGTGATGATCCGGCGACGCCACTCGACGACGCACTGGTGACACGGTTCCCCGCGCCTCACTCGTACACCGGTGAGACCGTCATCGAATTCGCGACGCACGGCGGGAGCATGGTCCCGGCCGCGGTGTGCGGCGCGTTGTTGCATGCCGGGGCACGCTTGGCATTGCCCGGGGAGTTCACGGAGCGGGCGGTCCTTGCCGGGAAACTCGATCTGTTGCGCGCCGAAGCCGTCGCGGACCTGATCGATGCGCGTTCGACCGCCTCACATCGCACGGCCCTGACGCAGCTGGACGGCGCCCTGTCCCGCGCGCTCGACGCCTTGCGTGCGGCCGTCATCGAACTGGACGCCCTGCTGGCCTACGACATCGATTTTCCCGAGGAGGATGGCGGGCCCGTGCCACGCGCCCGAATCTCCGTCGCGTGCGACGCCATTGTGGAACGCCTGGAGGCCCTGTTGGCCACGGTACCGGCCGCCGTGCTGGGCCGCGATGGCGTGACGGTGGTGCTCGCCGGCGCGCCGAACGTCGGCAAGTCGTCCTTGCTCAATGCGCTGGTCGGGGAGCTTCGGGTGATCGTGAGTGAGATCCCCGGCACCACCCGCGACGCCGTGGAGGTGTTGCTCGATCATGAGCCGTGGCCGCTCCGATTGGTGGATACGGCCGGACTCCGGGAGACCCAAGACCCCGTGGAGCGGCTCGGCATCGAGGTGAGTGCGCGGTATGTGGCGGCGGCGCACGTGGTGGTGGTGTGCGGAGAGACGCCGGAGGCGCTGCGCGCGGCGGCGGCGGCGCTGCGCGCCCACACGGCGGCCCCCTTCATCGGTGCGCTCACGAAGACTGATTTAGTATCAATAAGTTACGATATAACGCCCCTGGCGCCGGATTTCGCGCGCGTCGTGGCGGTGAGCGCGCGCACCGGCGATGGACGGAGCGCGCTGCTCGCCGCGATCACCGCGGTGATGCACGCGCAGTTGGACGGACGGACGGACGGAGATGGGACGCAGACGCCGCTGCTCACGCGGGCTCGGCATCAGTCCGCGATCACGACCGCGCGCGACGAGCTGCGCGCGTTCCGCGCGGCGTGGAGTGCGGGTGCGCTTCCGGCGCCGGTCGCGGCGTCGCACGTACGCGCGGCGGCTCACGCACTCGAGGAGCTGGTGGGGGCTGTTGATATCGAGGATGTGCTGACGAAGGTCTTCGCCAGTTTCTGCGTCGGGAAGTAGCGGCTCGCCCCGCTGCGACCGACTACGCCGTGCGCGCGGTCCCCTCGGCGAACGCCAACAACTCCGTCGCACTGGCCCGAAGCGCCCACGGGAGTCCTTTCTCGAGGATGGCGTTCTCGACCATGCGCGCGCCCAGGAAGTACCCGGCACGCTCGGGAATGACCAGTCGCTGCACCGTGCGGGCGTCGTCGCTCATGCCGCCGGAGAGCCAGCGGAGTCGCAGGCCGAGCCCGGCGCGCTCGAGATCGTCGGCAACGGCACGGGTCAGGACGGATTCCAGCTCGCGGATGCGCGCGTATTGTTTGCGGTGGAACCCGAAATACTCCCAAGGCGCGTGCCCCGGGCTGAACTGGCGGGCCGCCTGCACGGCCAGCCCTTCATTCACGAGATGCTCGCGGAGCGACACCTGACGCCCGGTGTCCCAGTACGAGTATTCGCCACCCGCTTCCGCAATCGGTCGGCGCATCTCGCTGCGACTCTGGGAGGAGGTGTACCGTACCCCGTGGGCGATCTCGTGGGCAAGCCACATGGGGATGAGCTCCGGATCCAGGCCGAGTGCGTGGGTCGTCGGGTTGGCCACGGAGGTGAAGTGCTCGAGGCAGACGAAGGCGACGGCGCGTCCGTTGACCACCAGTTCGCCGGCATTCGCACCGCCGACGCCCACCATGATGAGCACGTCGATCGTGCTATCGACCTCCATCAACTCCGCGCACTGGGCTTCCGTGTCGCGCGCGATCGCATCGATGTCGGTACGCTCGAGCATCGCCAGCAGATCGCTACGGTCGGCGTTCACGGTGTCGCGCACCACTTCGGCGAAGTGCGGTCCGCGGGGATCGACGACGTAGTTCTGCCAATAGGCTTCGAGCAGGGGACGATGATGCTCGAAGTACCGCTCGTACGCTGCTGCCCTATCCGTGCTCTGGAGGATCGCCAGAAATTCGGGCAGCAGGTTGATGATCATCAGGCGTCGTCAGGGTACGAAGCGGTGGTCGGGTGCGCACACGCGCATACACAGGGGCATGCACATGGGCGCGCAAACCAAATGTACGACAACGGAATGACGCGTGTCAGCCTCTTGTGGCGCGCGCCGATTCGTGCTAGCGCGTGCCGAACAACCGGTCGCCGGCGTCGCCCAAGCCGGGGAGAATATAGCCGGACTCGTTCAACTCGCGATCGAGCGCTGCGCAGATGATCGGCACGTCGGGATGCACCTCGTGTACACGGGCGACACCGGCAGGTGCTGCCACCAGGCAGAGGAACCGAATGCGTTGCGCCCCGGCGCGCTTGAGCGACGTGATCGCCGCCACCGCGCTCCCCCCGGTGGCCAGCATCGGGTCGAGCACCAAAAAGTCGCGCTCCGCCGCGTCGGCCGGAATCTTGAAGTAGTAGTCCACCGGCTCCAGGGTCTCGTGATCGCGATACAAGCCGATATGCCCGACGCGGGCGGATGGCACCAGGCGCAGGATGCCATCAATCATGCCGAGTCCGGCGCGAAGGATCGGCACCAACGTCAACTTCTTCCCGGCGATCCGCTCTCCACGGGTCGCCTCGAGCGGCGTCTCGACCGGGGCCGGCTCGAGCGCCAGGTCGGCGGTGGCTTCGTACGCCATGAGCATGGCGATCTCGTCGACCAACTCCTTGAAAATCTTCGTCGGAGTGTTCTTGTCGCGGAGCAACGTCACCTTGTGGCGCACCAAGGGGTGTTGCACCACGGTGAGGAGGGGGGACCCGGGGCGAACAGGCGTTGTTGTCATGCTGCGGATACTACTATTCTTCCCTTCATGAAAGAATACCAGGCCGTGATCCTGCGCCTCACCGGGCATACGCGCGAGGATGAGGACGCCCTGACCGATCTGCTCAACGAGCGGAGCCGCGGAGGGTGGGACCCGATGATGATGACGCCCGACAACCAACGCTTGACCATCATATTCGCCCGGGCATCGAAGCCCGAGCGCTGACCCCGGAGTTCCAGTGCAACTCGAGTTCCATGGCGCGGCCCGCGAAGTCACCGGGTCGTGTCATATCCTGCGCGTCAACGGGCACACGATCCTGCTCGACTGCGGGTTGTTCCAGGGGAAGCGCGCGGATGTCCAGCAGAAGAACGCCCGGGTTCCCGTCGATCCGCATACGGTGTCGGCGGTGGTGCTCTCCCACGCGCACATCGACCACGCCGGACGTCTCCCCTTCCTCGTGCGTGAAGGCTACCGCGGCCCGATCCACGCGACGACGGCCACCCGCGACTTGTGCGAGGTGATGCTCGCCGACGCGGCGCATATCCAGGAGAAGGATGCGGAGTTCCTGGCGCGGCGGAAGAAACAGCACGCCGATCCGCTGTACGGGCAGAAGGATGTGGTGCGCACGCTGGAGTTGATGCAGGGCACGCGCTACGGGCGCGTTGTGGATATCGTCCCCGGCGTCACTGCGACGTTCCTGGACGCCGGTCATATCCTCGGCTCCGCTTCGATCCTGCTGGAGTGCACGGAGGGAGGACGCACGGTGCGACTGGCCTTCAGCGGTGACATCGGGCGCGTCGGACTGCCGATCATTCGCGATCCCGTGGTTCCGGAGCGTGCCGACGTGGTGATCATGGAGAGCACCTATGGGAACCGGGATCACCCATCGTCCGCTGGTGCGATGGATGCGTTGGCCACGGTGGTGCGTGACACCGCGGCGCGAGGGGGCAAGGTCCTGATTCCGGCGTTCGCCGTGGGGCGAACGCAGGAACTCGTGTACGACCTGCACCAACTGGCGGATCAGGGAAAGATCCCGCGCGTTCCCATCGTGATCGACAGTCCATTGGCGACGAAGGCCACCGGGGTGTTCGCGAAAAACACGGCAATCTTCGATGACGCGGAGCCATTTGTCCAATCGCATCGGGACGATCCGTCCAGTCTCTTCAAATTCCCGTTATTGCGCTTCACGGAATCGGTGGAGGAGTCGATGGCGCTGGATTCGACACCGGGGCCTGCCGTGATCATTGCCGCCTCCGGGATGGCCGAGTCCGGGCGGATCCTCCATCACGTGCTGCATGGAGCATCGGAACCCAGGAACACGATCCTCGTGGTGGGATTCATGGCTGAACACACGCTGGGGCGCCGCATCGTGGACCGGCAGCCGGTGCTCAAAGTGTACGGTGACGAGGTGCCACTGCGGGCGCAGGTTGAGGTCATCAGCGGCTACAGTGCGCACGCCGACCGGACCGAACTGCAGGCATGGATCACGACCGCGCGGGCCCGATCCTCGACGTTGCGTGATGTCTGGCTGGTGCATGGCGAGCCGGAGGCGCAGGATGTCTTTGCGGCGAGGCTCGTGCAGGATGGGTTGACGCCCCATTGTCCGACGCCCGGCACGCGGGTCACCCTGTAGTGGTTCGTCGTCGGTGGGTGCGCGGGATCTTCGGGGTGTTGTTGCTCGGCTGGGTGACATCGCTTGGCGCCGTACTGGTCTGGGCGCTGGAAGATGATGCCGACCATGCCGATGTGATCATCGTGATGGGGGCCGCGCAATATCAAGGGAAACCGTCGCCCGTCTTGCGGTCGCGGCTCGATCATGCGGTGGCCCTCTGGCAGCGCGGGCTGGCGACGCGTCTGGTGCTGACGGGCGGCTTCGGGACTGGGGACACACTGTCCGAGGCCGGCGTGTCGCGCCGCTATGTGATGTCGCGCGGCGTTCCCGACAGCGCGATCCTGCTGGAAAGTGCCGGACGGACTTCCTCGCAGAGCATGCGGTCGGCCATCGACCTGATGCGGGGGCAACGCTTGCGCACCGCCATCGTCGTCAGCGACCCGTTCCATATGCTTCGCCTGGAGATCATCGGTCGGCGCTACGGGATCGAGCCACTCACCTCTCCGGCGCTTCCCTCGCGTGCGGGGAGTCGCATCTGGAATCACTGGGGGTTTCTGTTGGCAGAGTCCATCAAGGCGCCAGTGGCGCTTGTCCTCGACTGGTAATCCGACACACCATGCGCATTCCCGTAGACTCGTACCGCTTGCCGAACGGTCTGCTGGTGACCCTCTCCGAGGATCACTCGGCGCCGATCGTCGCGGTCAACTTGTGGTACCACGTAGGGTCGGCGAACGAACGGGAGGGGCGCACGGGATTCGCCCACTTGTTCGAACACATGCTGTTCCAGGGTTCCGCGCATGTGGGGGCCAACGAGCACTTCGAGTTGGTGCAACGCGCCGGGGGAACCCTCAATGGATCCACATGGCTGGATCGCACCAATTATTTCGAGACCGTGCCGTCGAATCATCTGGCAACCGCGCTCTGGCTCGAGGCGGATCGCATGGGCGCCCTCCTGCCCGCCATGACGCAGGAGAAACTCGACACGCAGCGTGATGTGGTGAAGAACGAACGCCGTTGGTCGGTGGACAATCAGCCCTATGGGACGTGGTGGGAGCGACTGCCGGCCCTGTGTTTTCCACCGGAGCATCCCTTCCATCATTCACTGATCGGCTCGATGGAGCACTTGAGCGAGGCGAGTCTCGAGGACATCGCCGAGTTCTTCCGCACCTGGTACACGCCGGACAACGCCGTGCTGACGATCGCCGGGGATTTCGATCCCGCGGAGGCGCGCGCGCTCGTGACGCAGTACTTCGGCCCCATTCCGCGTGGCACGGCACGTCCGGCATTGCCGTCGTTCGAGGTGGCGCCGTCGTTCGGCGGGGCGCGTCGCGCGGTGTTCGAGGATGCGGTGGTGTTGCCGCGCCTCTTCCTGGCGTTTCGCTCACCGGTGTTCGGCTCAGACGGGTACTACGCCGCGAGCGTCTGCGGGGCGATCCTCGGCATGCGGCGCGGGAGCCGACTCTACCGCGCACTCGTGAGGGAGCAGGAGATCGCGCAGGAGGTGTCGGCGTTCACCTATGATTTGAGCAAGGGGAGCGATCTGCTGGTGATCGATGCGATGGCGCGCCCGGGTGTCACGCTCGAGCGGCTCGAAGCGGCCGTGGGGGCGGAAGTCGACCGGTTGCATCGTGAGGGCGTGACGGCCGACGAACACACGCGCGCGCTGGCGCTGATCGAGACCGACCTGATCAGCGCGTTGCAGTCGGCCGGGGAGCGCGCCGACAAATTGTCGCAATTTGCTACTTATTTTGGCGATGCCGCGTTGCTCAACGACCAGATCGACCACTACCGCGCCGTGACCGTGGAGCAGGTGACGGCGTTCGCGCGCGCACACCTGGGCGCGGCCAATCGGGCCTCGCTCGTGTATGTCCCGCGTGCGGCCCGAGCGGATGCGGCGGCCGGCCCCGCGGAGGTGCGCGCATGAGCATGGACACGCGTCCGACGGCGGGCCCGGGCCGCCCGTGGGAGTTCCCGGCCGTGCATCACGCGACGCTGGCGAACGGACTGCGCGTCTCCGTCGCGCCGATGCATCGTCTCCCCATGGTGACGGTGTTGGCGTTGGTGGATGCCGGTGCCACACGGGACGAGCCGGGACACGAGGGGGTGGCCCTCCTCACCGCTTCAGCGCTCACCGAGGGCACCGCCCGGCTCGATGGTGCGTCGCTGACCGACCAGTGCGAACGTCTGGGAGCGAGCATCGACACCGGCGCGGATTGGGACAGCTGCATCACTCATGTTGCGGTCACGCCGGATCGCCTCGAACCGGCCATGGCGTTGCTGGGCGAGGTGCTCGTCTCCCCCGGCTTCCGCGGGCGCGATGTGGAACGGCTCAAGGAGGAGCGTCTCGCGGATCTCCTGCAACAGCGGGTGGAGCCCCGCGGTCTCGCGGCGGAACAGTTCCGAGAGTTCCTGTATGTGGACGGCTCGCGGTATCGCGTGTCGGCAGGGGGATCGCCAACCACGGTGCGGGGGCTCACGCCCGACCTGGTGCACGCGTTCCATGCCGCGCATGTGGTGCCGAGTCGCATGAGGATCGTGCTTGCCGGTGATGTGACCCCTGAGCGCGCGGTGGCGTTGGTGGAGCGCACGCTGGGCTCGTGGCGTGGCAGTGATGCGGCGTCCGGCGCCCCACCGGCGACAGTTGATGACCGGACCGTGGCCGGTGGCCGGCGCGTGCGCGTGGTGCACAAGGCTGATGCGCCGCAGTCAGAGCTCCGGATCGGGCATCGCGGACTTCCGCGTCGGCATCCGGACTTCTTCGATGTCGTCGTGATGAATGCCCTCTTGGGGGGGCTGTTCTCGTCGCGCATCAACTTGAATCTCCGCGAGGCGCACGCGTACACCTACGGAGCCAACTCCATGTTCGATTGGCGCTGCGGCGCGGGACCGTTCGTGGTGTCGACCGCGGTGAAGACGGAAGTGACCGACGCGGCGGTACGTGAGATTCTGCTGGAGATCGACCGCATGCGCCATGAGACGGTCGGCGTCGATGAGCTCTCGCTCGCCACCGCGTACCTGGATGGTGTCTTCCCGATTCGATACGAGACCACGACCGCCGTGGCGCAGGCGATCGCGACCGCGGCCACGTACGGGTTGCCGGACGACTACTACACGACGTATCGCGAGCATGTCCGTGGCGTGACGGCGGCGTCGGTGCGTCGCGCGGCCGAACAGCATTTGCATCCCGAGGAGTTGCTGGTGCTCGCGGTCGGTGACCGCGAGGCGATCCGTGCGCCGCTGGAGGCCTTGGGAATCGGCCCGTTGGATGTCGTCGTGCCCGACGACGAGTCGACGGAGGGGGGCTGATGGGTGGGGAGAAATCACGTCTCGTGAGCGGTCCGACGGAGGGCGTTGCCGCGGAGCCCGGGAAGGTGTCGAGTCGGCATGTGCACACGGGGCGGGTCATCTCGCTGGACGTCGACCAGGTGCGACTCCCGGATGGCAGTGTGCGGGAGATGGACATGATCCATCACTCCGGTGCCGCCGCCGTGGTGCCGTTTCTCAGCGATCCCGATGGGGACGACCCGCAGATCCTGCTGATCCGGCAGTATCGCTATGCGGCCGGCGGGTATCTATGGGAAATCCCCGCAGGCCGGCTCGACGCCGGCGAGGCACCGATCGCCTGCGCACACCGGGAGCTGCGCGAGGAAACCGGTTGTACCGCCACGACCATGATCCCGCTGACCGGCTTTCTGACCACCCCAGGATTCACGGACGAGAAGATTCACCTCTTCATGGCCACGGGGTTGAGCGTGGGAGAATCGGCGCGCGAGGTGGACGAGTTCATCGAGGTGGCGGCAAAGCCCCTGTCCGAGGTCCTGCAGATGATCGAGCGAGGGGAGATTATTGATGCGAAAACGTTGGTAGCGGTTCTCTTTGCTGCGGGGTTCCGGCTCGGGCGGTAGGGCGTCGATCTGCGCGCCGGGAGGAGGGTGACGGGGTGTCCTAAAATTAGGACACCCCATTCTTGTTTCTTGGACGATTCCCTCAAATCTCCTAAAATGTAAATCATTGTAAATCAATATCTTACAACATTTTTTCCTGTGGCACGGCAAATGCTTTCAGAATGACAGAAATCTTGTCCCACTCTGAGGAGTCAGTCACCATGGCCCGCGCTGCCGCGCTACCGTCTGCGACTCGTTTCCAGCCCGCCTTCCGGCCGATGGTCCAACTGCAGGCGCTCTCGGATCACGATCTGGTGCAGGGCTATCTGGCCGGGGACACCCGCGCTTTCGATGCGATCGTCGAACGCTACCAGGGGCGGCTGCTGAACTTCGTCTACCGCATTGTCACGGATCGGGAACGCGCCGAGGATCTGGTGCAAGAGGTGTTCATCCGTGTGCATCGCCATTTGGCGCGTTTTGACCGGTCCAAGAAGTTCTCGACCTGGATCTACACGATCGCGTCGAATCTGGCCAAGAATGAACTGCGCAACCGCTCACGGAATCCGCTGGTGCTGTTCACCTCGATCACACAGGGGTGGGAGGACGAGGAGCGGCCGTTGGAGTTCGAAGATCCAACGGCCCGCCCGGACGACCAGTTCCGCAAGCGGCATGTACGTCAGATGGTCGAGGCCTCGGTGGCGGCCCTGCCGGAGCACCACCGGGAAGTGTTCGTGCTTCGTGAGCTCGAGGGGCGTTCGTACGAAGAGATCAGCGAGATCACGCATTGCAACCTGGGCACGGTGAAGTCACGGTTGAACCGGGCGCGGAACTCCTTTGCGGAGATCATCGAACCATCGCTTCGTTGAGTGCAGGTGCAGGTGCAGGTGCAGGTGAAGGTGAAGGGGGAGTAGGACACTGCCGGGGTTGGGGGACTGCTGGCAGTACGGATGGGAAACCGCGTGACGCGCGGTCGGCATGAAGAGTGGGGGCCATCTGGCAGGGGGGTCGTGGGGGGCGGGAACCTGAATGCAGCACTTGGGGTACCGTAGCGACCAACCCCTGCCAGATGGACTGCCGAACGTTTCGCGAGCAGCACCGCGCATATATGGATCATGAGCTGACGGCGCCTGACTTGGCGGCCGTCATGTCGCACATCAGGAGCTGTGGGACCTGCGCCGCCCGAGACGGAGCCTTGCGTCGCGGGCTTTTGCTCGCGCGGAATCTTCCGCGGATCCACCCCTCGACGGCCTTCCGAGCACGTCTCCAGGCGCGGCTCGCTGCGGAGCGGCGGATGGTATATTCCGAGCATGGCTCCTTCCCCTCTGAGTGCCCTCAAATCAGCCCTGAAAAGCGGGGCGTTCGAGCCGGCGTATCATTTCCATGGGGACGAGGATTTCCTGAAGGACAGCTGGATCCGCGACGTGATCGCCCGCGCCACGGACGCAGCCACCCGCGACTTCAATCTTGAAACGCGCCGCGGCGGCGAGGTAGACGCACGAACGCTGGCCACGGCACTCGACGCGATGCCGATGATGGCCGAACGGCGCGTTCTGGTGGTGCGTGACGTGCCGTCGCTCAAGAAAGAGGCACGGGGCGTCCTGCTGAAGTACCTCGAGCGACCGTCGCCTGATACCCTGCTGTTGCTGGTGTCACCAGCGGGTGCCAAGGCGGACGCCGAGCTCAATGCCAAGCTGGTGTCGGTTCCGTTCGATTCCCTCACGGAAGACGCCCTCGTGAAATGGGTGGCGCATCGCGCCGCGCAGATCGATGTGACGATCACGCCCTCGGCGGCAGAGTTGCTCTGCAGTGCGGCCGGCAACGATCTCGCCCTGATGGCGGGAGAGCTCGAAAAACTGCGCAACTTCACGAATGGCGCCGAGATCGACGATGCCGCCATCGCCGCCATCGTGGGCGTCACCGCGGGCGAGACGCTCGGTGATCTTCTGGATGCCGTCGCGCAGCGTGACGGCATGCGCGGCATCCGGCTCATTGAACCGATCCTGCTCCAACCGAAGACGACCGGCGTGTCGATCGTGATGGCGCTGACGACACAGATGCTGGCTATCGGCTGGGCATTGGCGGCAAAGGATCGCGGGGTGGCGCAGGGCCGGCTGGAGAGCGAACTGTTCGGGCTGTTGAAGGCGAATCCCTCCTCGATCACCGGTCGGCCGTGGGGGGAAGCGGTGAAAGTGTGGGTGCGCGCGATGCCCAAGTGGCATGCGGCCGACATCGACCATGCCCTGCATCTGTTGCTGGCGGCAGACCGGGCCCTGAAGGATTCCAAGGTGTCGAGCGAGGAGCAGGTGTTGGTGTCGCTCGTTCTGGCACTCGCGGCGGGTGGAAAGCGCCGAGTGGCCGCATGAGCCCACGCGAACGGACAGGACCATCATGAGACTCTGGCAACGGCGACCGATGCGGCACTTGGGTGCCGTCGTGGCGATGACGTGTGTGACGTCGGTGCTGACGGCGCAGACGGGATCGCGTCCGACCCCGAGCGATTCGGCGGTATTCCGTCGTGCGGCGCAGATGGTGAATGTGGGGCAGGCGCCGGCGGCCCGCGCGCTGATCGATTCGGTGATCACGGCGGCGAAGGACGGTTCGCCGATGCTGGTGGATGGTCTCTACTGGCGTGCGGTGTACTCGGATGCGCCGGATCAGGCGCGACGGGACTACCTCCGCATCACGGTGGAGTTCGCGCAGTCGCCACGTGCGGAGTGGGCATTGCTGCGACTGGCGCAGCTGGAGTTCTCGCGGGGAGGACGGGCGGCAGCCAAGCGACACGTCGATCGACTGCTGCTCGATCACCCGGATGGTGCCACACGGACGCAGGCACAGTACCTGCTCGGCCGTCTCCTGATTGAGGACGGGGCGATGGTGCGTGGCTGTGCGTCGCTCGCCGAGGCGAAGCAGCGCGCGGCTCCGGGCGAGATCGAGCTCCAGAACCAGATCGCGTACGCACAACGTGCGTGCGGAAGCGCTGCGATCGCCGCGGACTCCGTCCGGCTGGATTCGTTGCGTGCGGACTCGGTGCGAGCAGAGATGCAGCGTACCGCGGCCGCCGTCGCCACAGCGCCGAAGAAGGCGAAGGCGGCCGCGGCGCCTACGCCCAAGCCGGAACCGAAACCGGAACCCAAGCCAGAACCAAAACCAGAACCCAAACCGACCATACCACCGGGGCCACAACCGCCCGCTGTGTCACCGGCCGTATCGGCCAGTGGCAATTGGACGGTACAGCTTGCGGCGTATCAAGTGCTCGGCGACGCCGAGCGGTTGAGCACCAAGATGAAGGCCCGCGGCTACGATGTGCGTGTCACGGCCGAGCGTCCGTACCGCGTCCGGATCGGGCGCTTCGAGACGCGCGCCGAGGCCGTCGCGTTGGTCGCCAAGTTGCAGGCGTTGCAGATCACGGCGATCGTGGCGGAGGCTGAAAAGCCGTGAGCAGGGAGGCCACGCCCTTGATGCAACAGTACCGTGAGATCAAGGCGCGGCATCAGCACGCCATCCTGTTCTTCCGGATGGGTGATTTCTACGAGATGTTCTACGAGGACGCGGACGTCGCGTCGCGTGTGCTCGGGCTGACCCTGACCTCGCGCAACAACGGTGGTGCGACGTCGGTCCCGTTGGCCGGCGTGCCGGTGAAGGCCGCCACCGAGTATCTGCGCCGATTGGTGCAGCAGGGATTCCGCGTCGCGATCTGCGAACAGGTGGAGGATCCCAAGCTGGCGAAGGGCATCGTCCGGCGTGAGGTCGTCGAGACGATCACGCCTGGTGCTGCGTTCAGCGATGACCTGCTGGATGGTGCGCGCAACAATTTTCTCTGTGCCGTCCAGGTCGCGGGCGAGTTGACCGGTCTTGCGGCGGTCGATGTGTCGACCGGCGAATTCCGCCTGGTGACCGCGCGCTCCGGCGATGCGGCGGCGGCGTTGGCCCGGTTGTCGCCGCGTGAGGTGATCACGCCGGCAGGGAATGCGGATGCCGCGGTCTTGGCGCGCGGGCTGGATGTGTTGACGACCGAGCGCGACGGATGGGAGTTCGAGTCCGCGCTCGCCGAGCAGGCGATGGCCGAGCATTTCGCCGTGCGCTCACTCGAGGGATTCGGGATCGGTGCCGTGGACGCGGCGGCGGTCGGTGCCGCGGGGGCGTTGTTGCGCTATCTCCGCGAACTGCAGCCGTCGGGGATCCCGCATCTCGCGCGTCCCATCATCGAGCGGCCCGGCGGCGTCATGCCGCTGGACGACATGACGCGTCGCAACCTCGAGTTGGTGGAGTCCTTGCGTGGCGGAGACCAGTCCGGGACGCTCTTGGGTGTCCTGGATCGCACGCAGACACCCATGGGCGCCCGGTTGTTGCGACACTGGATCTTGGCGCCACTGACGGATGTTGCCGCCATCACCGCACGTCTCGATGCGGTGGATGGGTTGGTGTCCGATGCCCTTGCCCGCGCGGCGTTGCGCAGCGCCCTCGATGGTGTTCGGGATGTGGAGCGTCTGGCGGGGAAGGCGGCGGCGGGGCGTGCGAATCCGCGCGATCTGCGAGCGCTCGGCGACTCCCTGGCGCGGCTCCCGGAGGTGGAGCGCGCCTTGCGCCGTACGCCGCCAGCCGGCGCGCTGGCGGAGATCGTCACCGTGTGGGACTCATGCCCCGATCTCGCGACCGAGATTCAGCGGGTGCTGGTGGAGCGCCCCGGTACGAGTGTCGGGGAAGGTGAGACGATCGCCTCCGGCGTGGACGGCACGCTCGACGAGTTGCGGGCGATCGCCATCGGCGGCAAGGATGCGATTGCGGCGATGCAGACCGCCGAGCGTGAGCGCACCGGGATCGCCTCGCTGAAGGTCGGGTACAACCGCGTGTTCGGCTATTTCATCGAAGTCACGAACACGAACGCGCATCTGGTGCCTCCGGATTACCAGCGTCGTCAGACGTTGACCGGCGCGGAGCGGTACATCACGCCGGCGCTGAAGGAGTTCGAGGAGAAGGTGCTGCATGCGACGGAGCGGATCGAGACGCTCGAGCGGCAGTTGTTCGAGGCGCTGCGGGGTAGGGCCGGGGCACAGATCGGGCGATTGCAGGGGGTGGCGTCGACGCTCGCGCGTCTGGATGTACTCGGCACGCTCGCGGAAGTGGCGGCGCGTGAGGGGTATGTGCGTCCCGAGGTGCGCGATGGGATGTCGCTCGAGATCACCGGTGGGCGCCACCCCGTGGTGGAGCGGATGATGCCGCGCGAGCAGTTCATCCCCAACGACGTGACGCTGACGCCGGATGCGCGGATGATCATCCTCACCGGTCCGAACATGGCCGGAAAAAGTACCATATTGCGACAAATCGGCCTGCTCGTGCTCATGGCACAGATGGGGAGTTTCGTGCCGGCCACCCGGGCGGTGGTGGGGATCGCCGATCGCGTCTTCACGCGGGTGGGGGCGAGTGACAATCTGGTGCGCGGGCAATCCACGTTCATGGTGGAGATGTCGGAGACGAGCGCGATCCTGCACACGGCGACCGCGCGGAGTCTGGTGCTGCTCGACGAGATCGGCCGCGGGACGAGCACATGGGACGGGGTGAGCATCGCGTGGGCGGTGAGCGAGCATCTGCACGAACAGGTCGGCTGCAAGACCGTGTTCGCGACGCACTATCACGAACTCACGCAGCTCGCCGACGAATTAGTAGCAGTACGAAACTATAACGTGGACGTGAAGGAGGTCGGCGAGAAGATCCTCTTCCTCCATCGCTTGAAGCCCGGCGGGGCTGACCGATCGTACGGGATCGAGGTCGGACGGCTCGCGGGACTGCCGGCTCCGGTGATCGCTCGCGCCCGTTCCCTGCTCGCGTTGCTCGAGAGTGAACAGTTGGCGGAGGCGCTCTCCGGAGCGGGCGCTGCGTCCGCCCCGCGCGTGCCCCGCGCGGGCGGAAGTGCCGGACCAGGTGCCGTGCGCCACCCCCCGCTCCCGCGGGCCGACCAGCTCGGACTGTTCGCGCCCGCGGCCGCGCCACATCCCGTGCTCGCACGGCTCCGCGCGTTGCATCCGGACACCATGACGCCGCTCGACGCGCTGACCGTGTTGGCACAGCTCAGTCAAGAGGCCAAGCGGGACGCGTCCCCGGAAGCGCCCCGGGACGTGGCCGGGTAGATTTCCGCATTCTCCTTCGACCGACCGGACACCGATGCCAGCACCCGCCAACGACCTCAAAGTCTACGACTCGATCCTCGATACGATCGGGTGGACGCCGCTGATTCGTCTGCATCAGGTCACCAAGGGGATCACGACCCCGGTGTGGGTGAAGGCCGAGTTGTTCAACCCCGGCGGTTCCGTGAAGGACCGGATCGGGATGGCGATCATCGAGGCCGCGGAGCGGTCTGGCACGCTCAAGCCCGGTGGGGTGATCGTCGAAGGCACGAGCGGCAACACCGGTGTCGCGCTGGCGTTGGCGGCCACCAAGAAGGGGTACCGGTGCATCTTCACGATGCCCGACAAGATGTCGCAGGAAAAAGTGCGACTGCTGAAGGCGTTCGGTGCCGATGTCATCATCACGCCGACCGCGGTGCCGCCGGACCATCCGGACAGCTATGTCATGACCGCCAAGCGGATCGCGAAGGAGACCCCGAACGCGGTGTTGGCGAATCAGTTCTACAACCAGGCCAATCCGGACGCGCATTTCGCGACGACGGGCCCGGAGATCTGGGAGCAGACCGCAGGGAAGGTCACGCACATCATCGGTGGCGCGGGGACCGGCGGCACGATCACCGGTACGGGGCGCTACCTGAAGTCGATGAATCCGAAGGTCCAGGTGATTTGCGCCGACCCGATCGGATCGATCCTGGCCGAGTTGTGGCGGAGCAATGGAACGCGCACGCCGGTCGGCGCGCCGTACAAGGTTGAAGGGATCGGGCAGGACAAGCTGCCCGAGACGCTCGACATGAGCATCATCGACGAGTTCCAGAACGTGAGTGATCGCGATGCGTTCACCATGGCGCGCCGCATGACCCGTGAAGAGGGGATGTTCATCGGCGGATCGGCCGGGTTGCTGGTGCATGCCGCTCTCTCGGTGGCGCGTCGCGTGAACGACCCGAACGCCTGTGTGGTCACCTTCCTGTGTGACACCGGTGAGCGCTATCTCTCGAAGTTGTACAACGACGAGTGGATGCGGGAGAACCAGATGCTCGACGTCGAGAAGGCGACGTTGCTGCAGCTGATCGAGGGGAAGTCCTCGAGCGGAGCGGGCGCGGTGGTCAGCCTCGCGCCGACGAACACGGTGCGCCAGGCGATCACCTTGATGAGTCTGCACGACGTGTCGCAGTTGCCGGTGATGGATGGCGGGACGTGCGTCGGATCGGTGAGCGATGGCGCGTTGGCGACGAAGGGGCTCGAGGATGTGAAGCTGTTGGAGCGGCCGGTGAGCAGTGTGATGGATTCTGCCTTCCCCGTGGTCGACGCCGGCACGCCGGTGGACGCGATCGTGAAGGTGCTGACCAAGGCGAACCCGGCGGTGCTCGTGCGGGTGGATGGCGAGATTCGCGGCATCGTGACGCGTGGCGACATGCTGCAGTTCCTGATGGCGCGGTAGGGCAGGCGCGTGCGCATCACCGTGCTCCTGGGGGGGACGTCCTCCGAGCGTGACGTGTCGTTGGCGAGCGGATTGCGCGTGGCGCAGGCGCTGCGGTCGCTCGGGCACACCGTGACCGCGGTCGACACCGTGCACGGCGCGCTCACCGCCAGCGACGAAGCGGCGATGCTCGCCTCGGGCGTGATGCGGACGCTGCCGCCCGAGCAGGAGGCGCTCGTCCGGATGTCGGCGACCGCGCTCCCCGCGACGGTGCGTGCCATGCCGCGCCCCGACGAGACCGACGTCGTCTTCCTCGGCTTGCATGGCGGGCAGGGCGAGGACGGCACGATTCAGGCGCTCCTCGATCTGACCGGTGTGCCGTACACCGGGAGCGGGCCGCTCGCGAGTGCGCTCGCGATGGACAAGGACCTCTCGAAGCGGCTCCTGAAGGATGCCGGCGTGCCAACGCCCAGCTGGTGGATGGCGCGCGTCGAAGATGACGAGGCGTGGCGCACCGCGGCGTATGCCGACGCCGCGGTGGCGGCGATCGGGATGCCGTTGATCGTGAAGCCGAGCAAGCAGGGATCGACCGTCGGGCTCTCGCTCGTGAAGTCGGCCGACGCGCTGGGGCCGGCGATCGCCGAGGCGTTCCGGTATGATGATGAAGTGATGATCGAGCAGTTCATCGCCGGGCGCGAGCTGACGGTTGGGGTCCTGGGAGACCAGGTGTTGCCCGTGGGGGAGATCATTCCCAAGCACGAGATCTACGACTACGAGTGCAAGTACACGGCCGGGATGGCGACCGAGGTGTTCCCGGCGGCGCTGACCGATGCCGAGCGGATCGAGGTGCAGCGATTGGCGTTGGTGGCGTTCCGGGCGCTGAAGTTGCGCGGGTATGCCCGGATCGACTTCCGGATGGCGACGGATGGCACCTTCCAGTGTTTGGAAGCGAACACGCTACCCGGGATGACGGAGTTGAGTCTCATTCCGCAAGCGGCGGCGGCGGCGGGGATTCCGTTTCCGGCGTTGTGTGAGCGGATCGTGCAGTTGGCGTTGCGGGGACGGACCTTGGCGCCGACCGAGGGGCGGTAGGGTTCGTGTGCGCGCCGCCAGGATCTCATTATCGGGACTCACGAGTTTGTCTTCTGAAGCACGCGCGATGCTGGACGCGGTCTCGCGTCGGTTGCGCGAACCCTAGCCCATTTTATGCCACAGCCTGAACTGTTGGAGACGTTCGCGAACCCTTATGCGCGTCGCGACTACGAGATTTTCATGACGTGTCCCGAGTTCACCTCGCTCTGCCCATTGGGCGGAGTGGAGAGTGATGCGGCCGAACTCGCGTTGCTGAAGGGCGGAGCTCCGGACTTTGCGACGATCAACATCACGTACGTGCCGGACAAGGTGTGTCTGGAGCTGAAGTCGTTGAAACTGTATTTGTGGAGTTTCCGGAACGACGGGATTTTCTATGAGCGGGTGGTGAACCGGATTTTGGACGATTTGGTGAAGGCGGCGAAGCCCCGGTCGATGACAGTGGTGGGGGATTTCAATGTCCGGGGGGGGATCAAGTCGGTGATTACGGTGGGGTACAAGAAGGGCGGCGCGAAGCGGCGATGACCGCCGTTCCGCACCGCCCTTGATGTGCCAGCGAAAATCTTCGCGGCGCTCTACCGCACGATCCGCTCCACCCCGATCACCCTACTCGGCCCAAGCGTCAGCGCCTCCACCCCTGCCCGGATCTTGGCCAGGTCGCCCACGATCAGCACGGTCACCTTGTCGGCCGGCACGTACTGCTTGGCGACGCGCTGCACGTCGGCCGCCGTCACGGCGTTGATCTGACCGGGGAGGGCGCTCACGGAGGAGAGCGGGAGCCCGAACGTCCCGAGCGACACGAACTGCCCCGCGATCTGTCCGTTGGTCTCGAAGCGTCCGGGGATCGCGAGCGCCTCGTAGTGCTTGGCGCGCAGGAGCTCGTCCGCGGCAACCGGAACGTCGCGCAGCGCCTTAAGCTCCTTGAAGATCTCGACCAACGAGCTGTCGGTGACGTTCGTGCGCACCGAGCTCGAGATGGCGAACGGCCCGGGCACCGGCGCCCAGCGGAAGCTGCTGCTGATGCCGTAGGTGTAACCCTTGGCCTCGCGCAGGTTCTGGTTGAGACGAGACGAGAACGACCCGCCCAGGATGGTGTTCATCACCATCAGCGCGGGATAGTCCTTGCTGAGGCGGTCCGCGCCGGGCGCGCCAACATAAATCACGCTCTGCGCCGCACCGGGCTTGTCCACGAGGTACACCTGCACCTGGTCATTGCGCACGGCGGTGCTCGTGACGGCGGGGATCGGCAGCGCCGATCCCCTCTTCCATGCACCGAATCGCGCGTCGAGCAGCGGCCTCACTTCGGCGAGCGACACATCCCCGACCACGACGAACTTCGCCCGCCCTGGCACGAAGGCCCCGGTGTAGAACGCGCGCACCTTGGCGGAGTCGAGCGTGGCCACGGTAGCGCTGTCGCCGGCGACGGGGTTGTGGTACGGGTGTCCCTCGGGGAACAGCAACTGGTTGAAGGCGATCGCCGCCAGCTGCGTGGGCTGATCCTTGCGCTGCAGGATGCTGGCGAGCAGAAGGTCGCGCTGCTTCCGGACCTCCGCCGCGGCGTACGTCGGACGGAGTGCCACATCGGCCATGAGGTCGAGCGCAGGGCCAAGCGACCGCTTGGGGACGTTGAGTGAGACGCTGAAGTAGTCGCTCGACGCGCTCGCGAAAAGCGACGCGCCAAGGAACCCGAGTTCGCTCTGGAGAGCGTTGGCATCACGCGAACCCGCGCCTTCGGTGAGGAGTCGCGCGGCGAAGGCCGCCAACCCGGGCTGCTTGGCATCGAGGCGCGAACCGCCGTCGATCACCAAGGTGATCTGTACGAGTGGCACCTCATGCTGTCCCACGAGCTGAATGCCGACGCCATTGGCAAGCGCGGCCTTCTCGACGGTGGGGAGCTTGAGCGACGGCGTCTTGCCGAGCGCCGGGACCTTGGTGCGGTCGAAGGCGTTGGCGCCGGTCGCGCCGTTGGTACCCTGGGCGCCAAGGAGCATCGGCGCGGCGATGCAGGCGGCCGCGAGCACGCACGGCATGACGCTGCGGTTCATGAACGGGCGCTTCACTGGGCCACCCCCTTCTTGGCGGCCAGCTCGAGCTTGCCCTGCGGCACGACGGAGATCATCACACGATTGGTGAGGAGGTACTGTTTGACGACGCGTTGCACGTCGGCAGCCGTGACTCGGCGGAATCGGTCGATGTCGGACTGGAAGGAATCGGGCTTCCCTGTCTGGTAGAAGTAGGCGTTGAGCTGATCAGCCTTCCCCATGACCGATTCGATGCGGCGGAGGAAGCTTGCCTCGATGGTGTTCTTGGCCTGCTCGAGCTCGCGGGCGTTGGGGCCCTCGGCGGCGAGTTTGCGGATCTCGGCGTCGATGATGGCGCGGAGCGTGTCGAGTCCTTTTCCGGGACGAGCGGTGGCGACGATGCTGAAGTCGCCATCGAGTCGTTTGCCGTCCTGGTTCGCGAAGACGTTGGTGGCAAGCTCGTTGTTGTGCACGAGCGCCTGCGGGAGCCGGGCGGTGCGCGGACCGGCCAGCACGGCGGCCGCGATGTCGAGCGCGGCGTCATCGCCGTGCCACCCCCTCACCGTGTGCCATTCGAGATACAGGCGCGGGAGCTGTACGCGATCCTCGAGGGTGACGGCGGTGTCACGCACCACGAAGGGGGCAGGGGCGGGGCGCTCGATCTTCGGGCCGCGCGGCACAGCGGAGAAGTACTTCCGGACCAGCGCCTTCACCTCGGCGGCCTTCACATCGCCGGCGACCACGATGGTGGCATTGTTCGGCGCGTAGTACTGCCGGAAGAAGTTCTTGACGTCGTCCACCGAGGCGGCGGAGAGGTCCGCCATGGAGCCGATCACCGGCCAGGAATACGGGTGGCCGGCCGGATACATGAGCTTGGGTTCATAATCGGCGACCAAGCCGTACGGCTGGTTCTCGTACGACTGGCGTCGCTCGTTCTTCACCACGTCCCGCTGGAGGTCCACCTTGGGCTTGTCCATGGTGGGGAGGAGCCATCCCATGCGGTCGGCCTCGAGCCAGAGCATGAGCGGGAGCGCGGAGCTTGGGCCCGACTCGTAGTAGTTGGTGCGGTCCTCGGTGGTGGAGCCGTTGTTGTTGGCGCCGGCGGCCTCGAGGAGGCGGTCGAACTGCGGGTTCTCGGCGTGCTCCGAGCCCATGAACATCAGGTGCTCGAACAGGTGGGCGAATCCCGTGCGTCCCGGCTTCTCATCGCCCGAGCCGACATGGAACCAGACGTCGGTGGTGACGATCGGGGTGGAATGATCCTCATGCACGATGAGGGTCAGCCCGTTCGGGAGGGAGTCGAGGACGTAGGGGACGCTGAGCGCGCGGGCGGCGGCTTTGGGGGCCTGGGCGAGCACCGGAGAGGTGAGAGCCGATGCCAGGACGGCGACACTCGCGAGAGCGCCCGTCCGAACGTGGCGGAACACGGTCATGGAATCCTGGAGAATGGGGTGCGGCACAGCGGCGACGGTACACCGCCCTCGCATAGTAAGGGAAATCGACGATGTGGTCGAGGGACGACTTGGCGGGGCGCCGCTTCCTGAATATCTTTCATAGCTACGGCTAGGTAGCTCAGTTGGTAGAGCAGCGGACTGAAAATCCGCGTGTCGGGGGTTCGATTCCCTCCCTAGCCACTCACGACACACCCTCAGCAGCGCTTCACGACCCGAACGCACCACCGTCAGGATGGACGGCCCACGTCTGCGGCGTCGAAGGGGAGACGGGTACTCCGTCTCCCCTTTGTCATATCTTAGATCAGTGGAAAAGAACATCAATTACCGTGACCGTGATCGCTCCGGCACGCTGATGCCGTGATGCGGATGCCCGGACTCGACGGACTCGCGCTGTTGGCGTGGCTACTGGTGTTGGCGCCGATGGCCGCGTGGCGGAGTCGGCGGGCGGTGGTCGCGGCGGCGAGCGGGCAGGGGGCACCGCTCCCAGCGCGGACGGTGGTGCTGTGGCGGACGATCGTCCTGCTCGCCGTGCTGCTCTGGGTATCAGTGGTGATCGCCGGGCGCATCGGGTTCGGGGTCTTCACCTACGGACCGATGCCGGTGGCCGGGTGGGCCCTTGGCGCGGCGGTGCTGGTCGCCTGCCTCGGCGTGCGTGCGTTCATGCGAGCGCTGACCTCCGATGCCGAACGTGCGATGGCGGCGCGTCGGGCGTGGGCACCGCAGACTGCGCGGGAGCGATGGCTCTTTGTCGGGGCGGCGGTGCTGGCGGGAATCGCCGAGGAGGCGGCCTACCGTGGCGTTGGGTGGCAGGTGCTCTCGTGGACGCTCGGCGACCGATCGATCGTGGCCATGTGGATCCTGTCCGTGGCCTTCGCGCTGGCGCATCGAGTGCAGGGGTGGGCGGCGATGGTCGGAATCGGGGTGATGGCCGTGCTGATGCACCTGCTGGTCTGGCGGACGGAGACGTTGCTCGTGGCGATAGCGGTCCACGTCGCGTACGACGTGCTCGTGGGGCTTGCCACGCCATGGCGATCAGCCGCGTCCCACTCGGCGGCGTGATTGCCGTATCATTCACCGAACTCCGTCCCCGCCTCGCACATGCAGATCACCGTCCGCACCTCCGTTCACGCGCCGCTCGCCGCCGTCTGGCGCGCGTATACCACCCCGGCCGACATCATCCAGTGGAACGCCGCGTCGGCGGATTGGCATACGACGGCCGCGACCGTCGACCTGCGGGTGGGGGGCACGTTCTCGTCGCGGATGGAGGCGAAGGACGGGAGTTTCGGATTCGACTTCGCCGGCACGTACACGGCGGTCGAGCCAATGCGGCTGCTCGCCTACGCGTTCGGGGATCGGACCGCGCGGATCGAGTTCGTCGAGGCGGGCGGCGCGGTGACGGTCACGGTGAGCTTTGACGCCGAGACCGAGCATTCGGCGGAGCAGCAGGAGGCGGGGTGGCAGGCGATCCTGGACAACTTCCGGCGCCATGTGGAGGCGCTGGGGTAGCGTTCAGGGATCAAGGTCGGCTCTTGCGACCCGTGTCGAAGCGTCCAATCCAAGCGAGTGGAATCCTTCAGGCATTGCGCAAGAACAGAAAGGGGGGGGACGATCAGGAATCGTCCCCCCTTTTTTGGCGGAAGCTGATTGTGTGGTACCTGCTCGGAATGCTTTAGCGCTGTTGCATCACCTTGAGATTTGCGCCGTCCAAGCCGATGAGACTCCCTGAACCTGAAGATTTTGACATCAGGTTGAGTCCTCCCGCCGCAATCAATGCAGAGCTTTCCTTATCTGTGAGCTGAATGCGGCTGCCTGGATTCGCGCTGCGAATTTTTGCGGAGAGTGCATCTCGGACCGACCGATCTTGAATTTTATTCAAGTAATCATTGGCGCTCACGGTTTTCGCACCACTCCATTGTTGATTGATTGCGCCACTGCATTTCCAGGCAAGTACGCGCACCCCCGGTCCTGAGCGATTGCCTTCCACGTCGGCGCACCAGCCCAGTTCGTTATTGAGACGACCGTTACTCAATGCCCATATCTGTGCCTTGTCGCCGGACTTGCAGCTATCCCAACGCAACTGCTGCTGGCCATCTCGGCCTGTCAGGCAGCTGCCGTTTGTCTTGACCTGACCATATCCTGTGAAACCTTGAATCGGCGCTTGCCCCTTCCAGTCTGCGGTGACCGCCCCTCCACCACTCGCGTTTAGCATGTACCCAGACGATGACGAGATGTACGGAATCTCCTGCGCCTGTACCATTCCAGCAGTCATCGCAACTACGACGAACACCATTGCTCGAGTTATCGTGCGCATCACTCTCTCCTAGGAAGAAGAACAGTCGACTACGCTGGACACCATCCAAATGTTCTATGCTCGAAAACGAGGTTTGTCAACATCAATGCAACCTTCTCGCGGGAAGGTTCAAAGATCAGGACACGCCTGCAATCATTGTTCACGTGTCTTGCTTCTGAGCAAATGCTGGCCCGAAAAAATGTGAATGTCCTGACGTTTTCCATACTCAATGAGAGATGCGATACTCAGTCAATCGTCTCGGCGAATGCACCACTGCTACGCGTAAGATCTTATGAACGGAGGACGTACGCGGGCAATACACGTCATGTAGGCATGCAAGAGCATCGAGGTGCAGGACTACATCTCAGACTTCGGTCAATCCGACCCAGATTCCCCAGTTCAGGATCTGAGAGGGAATGAACGGGTCGCGAGTTGACGTCGTCCGCTGAGTAAAAGGCGAGACTAGAACTATTCATCCCTGAGCGTGCCGGCAAAAAAATCCGTAAGTGTATACCCGACAGGGCTTTGGTATTCTCTTCAAGCCGCCGAGATGACATAGCAGTGGACATAAAGCCACTCCAGGACCTTGGCGAATTCTCTGTAAACCATTGATAAACAACAGGTTACACGCCCTCTGTATTTTGGGCGTCGTATTCTGATAATCCGCCGGCCGAGTGGATAGACGACCCATTTCTGCGGCATCGAAGGGGAGACCGGTGATCCGTCTCCCCTTTGTCATATCGCAGATTCCTTCGCCAAGAAAATCAAGTACATTGACCTTCTTGCAATGGCTGCTGGGGATTCCACCCACCCGCCGGCGCTCTTCCCCAGACCTCCGATGACCAAGTTCCAGAACAAGATCCTCTTCGTCGGCTACGGCGCCGTGGCCGAATGCGCCCTGCCGATCCTCTTCAAGCACCTGCGCGTCGCGCCCGGCAACGTGACGGTCATGGACTTCGAGGATCGCTCGGCGAAGCTCAAGCCCTTCATCGCGAAGGGGGTGCGCTGGGTGCGCGACCGCATCACCCAGAAGAACATGGGCACGCTGCTCAAGCAGCACGTGAGCGCCGGTGACGTCGTCATCGATCTCGCCTGGAACATCGACGCCTGCGAGATCCTCGACTGGTGCCACAGGCACGGCGTGCTCTACATCAACACGTCCACCGAGCTCTGGGACCCGTATGCCGGCGGCCCCAAGCAGCATCCGACGGAGAAGACGCTCTACTGGCGTCACATGAACGTCCGGCGCATGATGGCCAAGTGGAAGACCAAGGGCCCCACGGCGGTGCTCGAGCACGGCGCCAACCCGGGGCTCATCTCCCACTTCACCAAGCAGGGGCTGCTCGACATCGCCGCCGCCTCGCTCGCCGACAAGAAGTTCAAGGGGAAGAAAGCCGAACTCGTCGCCGAGCTCGCGCAGACGCAGGCGTGGAACCACCTCGCGCACCAACTGGGCGTGAAGGTCATCCATTGCTCGGAGCGCGATACGCAAATCTCGAACAAGCCGAAGCAGGTCGACGAGTTCGTCAACACCTGGAGCATCGAGGGCTTCCGCGAAGAAGGGCAGACGACCGCCGAGATGGGATGGGGGACGCACGAGAAGGAGCTCCCCGCCTATGCCTTCACGCACAAGGAAGGCCCCAAGAACCAGATCTGTCTCGCCCGCATGGGCATGGATGTCTGGGTCCGCACCTGGGTGCCGAACTACACCGTGCGCGGCATGGTGGTGCGTCACGGTGAGGCCTTCACCATCTCCGACCACCTCACGGTGTGGGAGAAGGGGAAGCCGGTGTACCGCCCGACGGTGCACTACGCCTACTGCCCGAGCGACGCGGCGATCGCCTCGCTCAACGAGATGCGCGGCTACGACTACAAGCTGAATGAAAATCAGCGCATCATGAACGATGAAATCATCAGCGGCTCGGACATCCTCGGCGCGCTGATCATGGGGCACCCGTACCAGAGCTGGTGGACCGGCAGCGATCTGAGCATCGAACAGTCGCGCAAGCTGGTGCCGCACCAGAACGCGACCACCATGCAGGTGGCGATCTCCGTCGTGGCCGCGACGATGTGGATGATCGAGAACCCCGAGATGGGCGTGGTCGTGCCCGATGACCTTCCGCACGAATACATCCTCGGCATCTCCAAGCCGTACCTCGGGACGTTCATCTCGACGCCGTCGGACTGGACGCCCCTCAAGCACTACACGAGTCCCTTCCCGGGCTACACCAAACCCGATTTCGATCGCAAGGATCCCTGGCAGTTCAAGAACTTCCTGATGAAGGACGGCGAATGATCTCGAAGGCCCGCTTGCAGCGACTGGCCGAAGAGCACGGCACGCCGCTGCTCGTGATCGACCACGACGAACTCCGGAAGAACTACCGGATGTTTCGGCGCTACCTGCCGCGCGTGCAGCCGTATTTCGCCGTCAAAGCGGGGGCGGATTCCGCCATCGTGCGGACGCTTTTCGAAGAAGGGGCCAGCTTCGACGTCGCGTCGATGCCCGAGTTCGACCTCGTGTATGAGCACATCAAGAAGATGCCGGCCCGCGAGCGGCAGGATTGGATCTGGAACAAGATCATCTACGCCAATCCGATCAAGCCGGTGGAGACGCTCGCCGAGCTCGACAAGTACAAACCGCTGGTGACGTTCGACAACGAGACCGAGATCGAGAAGATCGCGCGCCACGCCCCTCGCGCGGGGCTCGTCCTGCGGCTCAAGGTGTCGAATACCGGTGCGATGGTGGAGCTCTCCTCGAAGTTCGGGGCGTCACCGGGCGAAGCGGTCGACTTGATTCTTGAAGCCGATCGTCGCGGCTTGGTCGTGGAAGGGGTCAGCTTCCACGTGGGAAGCCAGACGACCAACTACCAGAACTACGTCGAGGCGTTGAACTTGACCGCGGATATCTTCGCGGAAGCCAAGTCGCGCGGCTACAGCAAGATGAATCTCGTCGACATCGGGGGAGGGTTCCCGGCACCGTACGACGAGACCGTGCGTCCGTTCCGTGAACTCGCGCGGGTCATCAACTCGGAGATCACGCGGCTCTTTCCGAAGGAGATCGAGATCCTTGCGGAACCCGGCCGTTTCTTCGTCGCCACGGCGGGGACCAGCGTCGCCAAGGTGATCGGCAAAGCGGTGCGCGACGGGAAGCCGTCGTACTACATCAACGACGGGGTGTATCACACGTACTCCGGGCAGATCTTCGATCACTGCCGATACCCGGTGAAGGCCTTCCGGCGCGGCAAGACGAAACTGTCGGCCGTCTTCGGTCCGACCTGCGATGCGCTCGACGTGATCTCGATGGCGGACAACTTGCCGGAGCTCGCGTGCGACGATCTCGTCTACAGCGAGATGATGGGCGCCTACACCCATGCCTCGGCGACGACCTTCAACGGGTTCTCGCCGGCGACGGTGGTGCACGTCAACCAGTAGTCGTGGTCCGGATATCCGGGACGCGGTGGCCGCGAGTCTCGGCGCCTGCTGTGCGAGCGGACGACTACCGGCACCACTCCCAGAGGAAATAGTCCTGGTGGTACCAGTGGTCGGTGAGGGTGGTGATGCAACGGAATCCCGCGCGATCCAAGGTCGCGCGGGATTCGACGTTCTCGGTGCGGGAGTCGCACCAGATCTTGTGGGCGTCGCGCGCGGGAAGCGTGTCCTTGAGCGCGGAGATGAGCGCGCCGCCGAGTCCGCGCCCGCGCGCCCGTTCGGCAACGCCGAACCAATCGAGCCAGATGGTGCCGTCGTCGAACCGGCTCACGCAGAAGCCGGTGAGCCCGGCGTCGTCGCGCGAGACCAGCACGGCGAGAGCGTCATCCGCGGTGCGCGCGCCGAGCGACTGAGCCGTGTACTTCCGCAGCTCGGCGGCAATAGCGGGCGCGTTGTAGTAGCGGAGCGGTTCGATCGTCGCGCGCATGAGCGCGGCCACGTCGGAGAGTTCGTGGGGGGCGGCGGGGGTGATGGCGGCAGCTATCATTCATTCTCCCGGTGTGGCACCAGCGCACGTCGCAACGTGCGGAATTTCCCTGCATCGCCGCAAGACCCATGCGAACATCCCTCACCTGTGTATCGACCGCAATCATGCGTCCTTCCCGTGTCATCCAGATGGCGGCGTTGACCTGGCTGCTCTCGGTTGCGGCTCTTGCTGTTGCGCCCGGTCCGGCGACGGCCCAGCGGGCCTCAAGCCGTTCGACGGATTCGGTGAGTGCGATCGCAGCGGCAACCTCGCTCTTGGAGGCGATCTCCACCCGCGATGCCGCCCGTGCACGGCCGCTGATGCTCCCCGGGGCACAGCTCGTCTCCGTGAGCGATCCTGCGATGGCGACGGCGGCGCCGCGCGTCCAGACCGACAGCGCCTTCCTTGCCTCCCTCGCTGCGCCCGGACCCCGATACCTCGAGCGCATGTGGGAGCCGGTGCTCTTTCTCCAAGGGCCCATGGCCACAATCCATGCGCCGTACGATTTTCACGTCGACGGAGCGTTCTCCCACTGCGGCGTGGACACCTTCACGCTCGTGAAATCGCAGGGTGTATGGCGGGTGTCGCATATCGCCTACACCGTCCAGCGCACGGGGTGTGCGCCGAGCCCACTCGGCGCCCCCTGAGAGCTGCAGGGCGCGACTACTTGGCGCTCTTCACGACGAAGTCGAACGCTCCCTTGACCGGGTGCCCGTCGTCCCCGGCGACGCTCCAGCTGACCGTGTACTTGCCGGCGGGGAGCGTGGTCGAAATCGCCGCGACGACCGGCGCGTCCTTGAGCTTCTCGTCGCGCGCCACGGGAGCAGTCTTCACAGCGCCGGCAGCGCCGGTGAGCTTGACGGTGGTCACCTTGAGATCGACCTTCTCATTGAACCAGAGCGAAACGGAAGTCGGCGCCGTCGCCAGGGTGTCGTTCGCGGCCGGCGCGGACTTCACGAGCTTCGTGTGGAAGGGCAACGTCGCCGTCGGCGCACTGGGCGCGATCGGTGCTGCGGCCGCCGAGAGGGTGCTGATCGAGGCGACTGCCAGAGCAGCGAAACGGAGTCCACGGAAGGTGCGAAGCATTGGCGTCAGCGTCAGAAAGGGGGAGGGATGGTCGGGAGCTCGCGAGTGTAGTATAACCCATAGCCCCGGTCATTCGGCCATCAGGATTCCTCCCCCCCTCGGCGTGATCCCCGGCTGGAACCTCCGATCCCGCGGTCCCGTAGAGAGGAAGTGCGATGTGTTCCCGTCTCCCCCGTGCCATGACGCCGCTCCGCTTCTCACAGCTCCCGACGTTGGCGATGCTCGTCGTCGCTGTCCATACGGCGACCGTGCGTCCCGCCGCGGCGCAGGCCGCTTCGTCGCCGCCACCGCTCACCGGATTGGCGGGGGCGATCGCCAAGGCTCGAGCGGACAGCGCACGCTTGCCGTACGTGAAGGCCGATATCGAGTTCATGTCCACGATGATCCACCATCACGCGCAGGCGATCGTCATGGCCAAGTGGGCGCCGACCCACGGCGCGAATCCGGAAGTGCAGCGATTGTGCGAGCGGATCGTCAATGCGCAAACGGATGAGATCGCCCTGATGTCACGCTGGCTCGAAGCACGCAGTCAGAGGGTCCCCGTACCGAATCCGGCGGGGATGACGATGCAGATGGGAGGGATGGAGCATACGATGCTCATGCCCGGCATGCTCACCGAGGATCAGATGCGCGAGCTCGATGCCGCCCGCGGTGCGGCGTTCGATCGGCTCTTGCTGACGGGCATGATCCAGCACCATCGCGGTGCCGTGTCGATGGTGAAGGAGTTGTTCACGGCCTATGGTGCAGCGCAGGATGAGACCGTGTTCAAGTTCGCCAATGATGTGGAGGTCGATCAGACCACCGAGATCACGCGGATGTTTCAGATGCTGTTGACGATAGGCGCGCCGTAGCGGGTCCGCGGGCGCCGTCATGGTGTGGTTCCGCACAACTTTCCCCCTGAGGAGGATGTAATGCAGCGTTCGTTCCGTTCCCTGGCCGCGATGTGCACGATGACGGTCATCGCCGCGTGCTCGCCCCCAGCCAAGGTCGCGCAGACTCCGGCGCCGATGGGCAAGCCGGATCCGCGCGTCGGGCTGAAGGCCGGCCTGATGGATGCTGGTGAAGCGGTCTCGAACCTTCGCATCAATGCGAAGGTCGCCTCGCCGCCGGGATTCCTGGGCCAGACCAACTCCGACCTGGCTTTCACGGGACATTATGCGATCCAGGGCAACTACAACGGTCTGCAGGTGTGGGACATCGCGAACCCGAACAAGCCGACGCTGGTGACGGCTTTCCCATGTCCGGCGTCGCAGAATGACGTGTCCGTGTACAAGAACCTGCTTTTCATGTCCGCCGAGGCGACCAATGGCCGGGTGGACTGCATGGGGGGTGGCGTGCCGGAGCCGGTGTCCAAGGATCGGATCCGCGGGATCCGCATCTTCGACATCACCGACATCGCGCATCCGAAGTTGATCAAGAATGTGCAGACGTGCCGTGGGTCGCATACGCACACGGTACTCGAGAGTCCGGCCGACAAGGAGAACATCTACATCTACATCTCCGGGTCGTCGGCCATTCGTTCGGCGAACGAACTGCCGGGCTGCGTGAGCGCGGCGCCGGACAAGGATCCCAGCTCGTCGCTGTGGCGCATTGAAGTGATCAAGGTGCCGGTCGCCCATCCGGAGGACGCGGCGGTCGTGAATCGGTCGAACATCTTCGAGGGACTCAAGGTAACGCCGACTCACGGCGAGTCGGAGATCGATCGCGAGAAGGGAGCGAAGGCCGCCGCCGAGGCGCGGGCGAAGGGCGGTTTCACGGCGAACGTCCCCGGAATGGGCGAGGTGGTGCTCCCACCGAACTTCACGGGACCGATGCTCGACAACGTCGTGAAGGCGCGTGGCGGTTCCGGTGCACCGACGGCGGCGGACAGTGCGTCACTCCGCGCGAGCCTCCCCAAGATCATCGAAGGGATGATGGGACCGCAGCAGAAAGCGGGGGACCCTGTCGCTGCCGGGCGGCAGTGCCACGACATCACGGTGTATCCGTCGAAGGGACTCGCCGGGGGGGCCTGCGAAGGCCATGGGATCCTGCTGGATATTCGTGATCCGGCGAACCCGAAGCGCTTGGACGCCGTCGCGGATTCGAACTTCGCCTACTGGCATTCGGCGACCTTCAACAACGACGGCACGAAGATCCTCTTCTCCGACGAATGGGGCGGGGGCGGCGCGCCGAAGTGCCGGGCCACGGACAAGAAGGAATGGGGATCCGACGCGATCTTCACGATCGAAAACAACAAGATGAAGTTCCAGGGGTACTACAAGCTCCCGGCCGCGCAGACGGAGCTCGAGAACTGCGTGGCGCACAATGGATCGCTGATTCCGATCCCGGGGCGCGATGTGATGGTGCAGGCATGGTACCAAGGCGGGATCTCGGTGTTCGATTGGACCGATGCCAAGAACCCCAAGGAGATCGCGTTCTTCGATCGCGGACCGGTGGACGGCACCCATTTCACGATGGGGGGATCCTGGTCCGTGTATTGGTACAACGGCTCGATCGTGAGCTCGGAGATCGCCCGTGGGCTCGACGTGGCGGAGCTGACGCCGAGTGAGTTCATCTCGCAGAACGAGATTGATGCGGCGAAGACCGTGCGGTGGAGCTACCTGAACGCGCAGGGGCAGCCGCAGATCTCGTGGCCGCCGAGTTTTGCGTTGGCGCGCTCGTATGTGGATCAGCTCGAGCGCAACAAGTGTTTGGCGGACGGCCGGATCTCGGCGATCCGTGGTTCACTGAGCAGCGCCGAGAAGGCGTCGGGGCCGGCGCGGTCGCAGGCGCTCGCCGCGATTACCGCGCAGCTCGATGCGGATGCCAAGGGGTCGTGTGACGCGCCGCGTGTGAACATGCTCAAGAATGCCGTGTCGCAGCTGGGGAACGCGATCGTGCCGTAAGTGATCAGGGGGAAAACCGCGAGGGGCGGGCACCGCGATCCGGTGTCCGCCCCTCGCGCCGTCTTGGGGTGTGTGGATCCGCTATGCGATCATCTCCGGCTCGTGGACCTTTTCGGCCACGGCGCCATTGACGACACTCACGTAGTAGACTTTGGCGCCGGCGCGCGTGGAGACTACGCGCTTGACGGTCTGGTCCTCGAAGTAGATGCCGGCGTCGTTGTCACAGGCGTAGCCAGGCTTCATGGTGCCTTCCCCGATGAGCTTGTGATACAGCGGCCGGCGGCCGGCTTCGGCGTCGTAGTGTGGCGAGTGGCTGCCGGTGAGGAAGCCCATGCATTTCACGATGGAGAGTGCCTTGGGGCGCGAATCAGTGGTCCCTTCTTCGAACCAGCAGAGTGAGCCGGCGGATGCGCCACCCAAGACGATCCCTTTGTCCCACGCGTGGCGGAGCACGGTGTCGATTCCCTGCGCCTTCCAGATGGCTTGTTGGTTCAGGGTGTTGCCCCCCGAGACGACGATGCCGTCCATCGAGAGGAAGACCTCGTCCCAGCCTTGGTGCTGCGAGAGGCTTTCGATGAAGCTCTTCTGCACATGCGCCTCGACATCGAGTGGCGCACAGTGCTCATAGAACTTGATGATCCCCTCCTCGGCGTCCGCTGATGCGGTGGGGAGGTAGCAGATGCGCGGCCGCTTCTTGCCGGAGAGGGCCGCCATGTAGCGGATGTAGGCGGTATTGAATCCGCCGCCCGCGATGAGGATCTTGCGCGTACCGGCGGTGCTGGCGGCGCCCGCCTGGGTGTCGGGGGAACGGGTATCCACGAGGAGATCTCCTGGCGTGATCACGGAGTGACCGAGCGTCAGCGAGCCGATGGCCGAAGCGGTGAGGAATTCGCGGCGATCCATACTCATGACGTTACGGGTTCGGGTCAGTGCAACGAACCGTACGAAGGTGCGCAGAGAACGGGGCCGAGTCAACGCGGGGCCGCGGTTGGCGTACGGGGGTCCGATCCCCACAATTCAGGACGGGTAGAATCTTCATCTCTCTTGGAGTCCCATGACGCGACGCATGATCAGCTCAGGTTCGACCTTCGAAGCCGAGGTGGGCTATTCGCGCGCGGTGGTCGACGGGAAGTGGGTGTTCGTGTCGGGCACCACGGGCTTTGACTATGCGACGATGACCATTTCGGAGGATGTCGCCGAGCAGGCGGAGCAGACCTTTCGGAATATTGCGGAGGCGCTCGGGAAGGCCCGTGCAGGGTGGGAGGATGTGGTGCGCGTGCAGTACATCTTTCCGGACGCTGCGGACTTCAAACCCTGCTGGCCCGTTTTCCGGAAGTATCTGGGCGAGGTGCGGCCTGCGGCGACCATGTTGGTGGCCGGGTTATCGGACCCCCGGATGAAGATCGAGGTGGAAGTCACGGCGCGTCGTGCGCGGCGCGCGACGCGGGGCGGGGGTACGGATTCCAGTGACGGGGAACTCCCGAACCGCTAAGTTGCTATTTGAACGCAGAGGACGCTGTCCCTGTGCGCCCTGATTCCCCCAGCCACCACCGAACGCCCCGCCAGATGCTCCGATTCGCACGCTCCCTGCTGCTCAGTATCGCCGCTGTATCGGGCGCCGGCGCGCCGCGTGCCGCGCAGGCGCATGTCGCAGACGCCGGCCGTGCCGCTGCCGACACCGTTCGCGGCATCGTTTTTGACAGCCTCCTCAAGGCACCGCTCGCCGGACTCACCGTGATGGCGGACATCGAAGGGGCGACGAGCACAACGGATGAGTTCGGCGCGTTCATGTTGGTGACGAAAGGGACGATCCGGCGCATCTCGGCGTTCGGGGAGTTCCTCGACCGCACCGGGATCGGCAGTCTGAGCGCGACACTGACCGCGCAGTCGAACCGCGGGGCGATGATTCTGGCGACACCATCGATCGAGACGGTGCGGGCGCGATTGTGTCCCGGTGTGAAGTTCGAAGCCGGTCGCGAGGCGATCATCTTCGGGAGTGCGCGTTCTGCGGCCAAGAATGCGGTCTTGCTCTCAGGGGTACGCATTCACGCGTCGTGGGACCCCGGCGCCCCCGGAGATGACCCCGACCGTGCCCGCGTGGTGGATGTGAAGACCGATTCAACGGGCAACTACTATGTGTGCAGTGTGCCGCCGATCGCCCCCGTGTACGTGATCGCCTACAGCAAGCAATACAACTCCGGGACGATTGCCGTGCCGGGCGACAGTGTCCCGCTCCGCAAGCAAGACTTGGTGCTGGGTGCCGAAGGGAAGACGGGGACCGTCCGTGGCATCGTGCGCGACACCCGGCGACAGGGGATCACCACCGCCATCGTCGATATTGACGGCGTGGAGATCGGCACCGGTACCGATGCACAGGGACGCTTTGTGATTCCGAACGTCCCCGCCGGCTCGCGCTCGTTGATGGCGCGTGCGATCGGATATTCGCCGGTGATCACCCAGGTGGATGTGACCGAGGACAACGCCCCGAATGTGACGATCGAGCTCACGAAATCGGTGTTTCTCCCCGGAGTGAAGGTGACGGAGCGGACGGCCGTCCCGATGATGAAGGCCGACTACGAAGAGCGCAAAAAGCTGGGGTTCGGCACTTTCATCGATACGGCGCAGATCAATCCGCTGCATAACACCCGGTCCATCTTTCAGGGGCGTGCCGGATTGATGATCGAGGGGAACCCGCCGCAGATGACCCTCTATATGTCTGCCACCACCGGTTACTGCCAACCCACCGTGAAGATTGACGGGTTCACGAGTGATACACAGGTGCTGGCGGAATACCCCAAGGGGAACATCGCCGCTGTGGAGATTTACACCAAGGCTTCGTTGGCTCCGGCCAAATACGCGCCGATCATGAGTACCTGCGGGTTGATTCTGGTGTGGTCGAAGGGGTCGTTCGCGCGGTAGGGGAGGCGATGCAGTCGCGCCGGATGTAACTTGGTGCGGGGCGCGATGCGAGCGCCCCGCACTCTTTTTCCCGGGAACGAACGGTCATGGCCAAGATCGCAGAATCGGAATGGATCTGGCGCGACGGCGAGTGGTTGCCGTGGCACAGCGCGAACATCCACATCCTCGCCCACTCGGTGCAGTTCGGATCGGCGGTGTTCGAAGGGATCCGCTGTTACCCCACGGCGGATGGCCCCGCGATCTTCCGGTTGAGGGAGCATCTCAAGCGGATGTTCGATTCGTGCCGGATCTACCGCATGCCCATGACGTTCACGCCCGAGCAGATCCTGCAGGCGACGCGCGAGCTCGTGAACAAGAACCACCTGGATACCTGCTACATCCGTCCGATGGTGCTGCGCGGCTATGGTGCGGCGGGGATGGTGCCCTTCGAGAGTCCGGTGGAGGTGTATCTCCCCTGCTGGCCGTGGACGGACTATCTCGGCGCGGGCGCGCTCGAGAAGGGCGTGGATGCGTGCGTCGCGAGTTGGAACCGCGTGGCGCCGAACACCATTCCCGCGGTGGCGAAGATCGCCGGGAATTATCTGGGCGGCCAGCTCATCAAGATGGAAGCGCTACTCGACGGCTACGACGAAGCGATCGCGCTCGGTCCCGACGGGCTGATCAGCGAGGGCTCGGGGCAGAATGTGTTCGCCGTGAGCCAAGGCGTGTTGTACACGCCGCCCGTGGATGGCACGTTGCTCCCCGGGATCACGCGCGACACGGTGGTGACGATCGCGAAGGACCTGGGGATCGAGGTGCGGGTGCAGCCGCTGGCGCGCGAGACGCTCTACACCTCGGATGAGATCTTCCTGAGCGGCACGGCGACGGAAGTCGCACCGGTGCGGAGCGTGGACAAGATCCCCGTGGGTGATGGGAAGCCCGGGCCGGTGGCCGTGGCGATCGCGAAGCGGTATCTGGATGTGGTGCATGGGCGTGTGGCGGATACGCATGGGTGGTTGACGCATACGAAGTGATCGACGTGAACGGGCGTCGCACCAGTGGATACTGGTGCGGGCGCCCGTTCTGACTTTCTTCGCGGTAAGCTGTCGCAGTGCGCGCGTCGCGCGTGCCGCTAGCGCCGCAGCCCGAGATTCAAGATCCGCTGCAACAACTCCGGATACTCGATCCCCGCCGCGCGCGCACTCGACGCGAACTCCTCCCGACTCGCGATCTCGGGATTCGGATTCGCCTCGAGGAAATAGAAGTGCCCGTCCGCCCCGAGCCGGAAATCCACGCGGCCGTACCCGGACAGTTCCAGGATCTTGTAGATCCGCTTGCTCACCTTCGCCAGCGTCTCCTGCTGCGCCTCCGTGATCTCGGCGCGCGTGAACTTCACTCCCCACCGCGCCTGATAGTCGAGGTCGTGCTTCACCCGCGCGGTGGCGATCAGCGGCTCCCCCTCGGGCATGTGCTCGGCCACCAGCTCCCACGCCGGGAAGCTCTGCACCCGCGCGTTGCCGACGAGCGACACGTAGAACTCGCGCCCGTCGATGAACTGTTCGACGATTGCCGCCGTCCGAACCCGCTCATGGATGAACCGCACGCGCTCCGCCAATTTCTCATCGCTGTCGACGATCGACGTCTTGGCGATCCCCACTGACGAGTCCACCGTCAGCGACTTCACGATGAGCGGGAAGTGCAGTCGCGCCGGGCGCTTCACCTTGGCGCCGATCTCGAACACCGCGAAATCAGGGACCTTGATGCGGTGGTACGCGAGCAACTTCTTGGAAAGCGCCTTGCCGCGCGCGATGATCATCCCGCGCGGATTGCATCCGGTGTAGGGGATCTGCAGCAGCTCGAGATAGCTCACGACGTTCTGGTCGAACAGCACCTCGCCGTGGAACTCCTCGAGCATGTTGAAGACGATGTCGGGGTGGAAGCTCTCCACCGCCTCGCGGATGGGGCGCAGCTCGTACTGCACGCCGAGGATGAGCACCTCGTGCCCCATCGCTTTGAGGGTAGTGACGACGTCGTACTCCGTCTTCACCACCATGAACTCCTGCGGGGTGAGATCCTCCTTGTGCTCCGGCGGGATCAGCTGCGGGTGCGTGAGCACGAGCACTTTGAGTTTCTTCATGCCGGGCGCCTCAGCCTGCGGCCCTTCATACCGCGATCCAGCGGTGGCGACCGTGGTTCGCCATGAAATCCATCGTGCGGGCGGTGAGCAGAACCATGAAGTCGGTGAGGAGTTGTCGTTCGCGGCCCACCGCACGCAGCTTGAGCTGTCGGCAGCGGCCAATCATGTCGCCGAGTACCACATCCAAGGTGAAAGGATACTCGCCGGTCCACTTGGAGACCACTCGGCGGATATCACTGCGGTGCCGCCGCAGAAAACTGGAGGCGGATTCACGATCGTGATAGCGCGGAGCGTTCGTGAAGAGACGGGTCAAGTCGTCGTCGTAAGTGTCGGGATATTCTTCCGAGTAGAGGGCGCGACGATAGGTGTAATGCTCGAACAGCGTGCGCGAGAGTGTGCGCAGTGCGTCCACATGTTCGCGCGCGCGCACCACCGGGACCGTGCCGGCGATGTCGGCCATGAGCGCGTCCACGTACTCGAGCTTCTTGAGCGCAGGCCATCCCGCATAACGTTTGCGCCAGTCCGAGCGCGGGCGCAGCCAGACGGCGAACGTTTCGGCGAAATCCTCATCCGGATGACTCTGCGCGTACCATCGCCGGAGATGCTGCACGTACTTCTTGCTCGCGGGGTTGGGGCGATACGACTCCGGGTACTTGGTGGAGGAGCGGCCGAAGAGTCGCTGATACTCGCGGCGTCGGTGGAGTTGGAAGGCATGTTGCACCGCGTGTCCGCACTCGTGCCGCATGATCTGCATGCATTCGGCGTGCGTTCCGCCTTCGGCTTCGAGCAGTTGCTGGCGCTCGAGCTTCATGAGGCGCGGATGGCACAGGTAGAAAGGGACGGCGAACCCCGGGACGTGCGCCGGCGAGAACCATTCGTCGGAGATCCAGATGTGCGGGTGCAGACGGATCTCGCGCGCGTCGAGTTCAGCGTAGAGTTCGTGCACGCACTGTTCGACCCAGGTGCCTTCAATGGTGACGCCGAGGTCGCGCAGCCGGAGCTGCATCAACCGTTCGGTAGACCAGGTGGACCAGGGGAATCGGCGGCCGGGCACGGGGACCTCGCACGAACTTCGCGGGAACGGCGACAAGAGGGCGATGCGAGAGCATGGTGCCAATCGGGCTGAGTGGCAAGGGGTAAGTCCTGTCGCTAGGATACGAGATGCCCGACGACGCCATGAGATCCGCCCCGAATCCGTACGCGGCGCTCGGAATCCCGAACTTCCGTCGGTATATCGTGGGGTTGCTCGCCTTCACGATGGCGATCCAGATCCAAGGGACGGTGGTGGGCTGGCAGATCTATGAGCTGACGCACGACAAACTGGCGTTGGGGCTGATCGGATTGGCCGAGGCGATTCCTTTCATCGGGATGTCGCTCTATGCGGGGCATGTGGCGGACAAGCACGACCGACGTCGGATCGCCCTCACGGCCCTTGTAGTGCTGACGGCCTGTTCCGCTGCGCTGCTCCTGTTGCCGCTCTTCCTGTCACACGCCCCGCAGACGGTGACGCGCGCGATTTACGCGGTCATTGTCACGAGCGGATTCGCGCGCGCCTTCTTGCAGCCGGCGCGGCAGGCCCTGGGGGCGGAGATCGTGCCGCGTGCCCTGTACGCGAACGCCGTGACCTGGCGCAGCGGATCCTGGCAGCTGGCCTCGGTGCTTGGCCCGGCATTGGGTGGCGTCCTGTATGCGACCGGCGGCACGTCGCTGGCGTATTCCGTGGATGTTGCGCTGACGGTGGTCGGGTTCGCGTTCATTTGGCTCGTCCGGCACCGGTCGGTGCTGGAGGCGCATCATACGGAAGAGGTCGCGGAGAGTCTCAAGGCGGGGGTGCGCTTCGTGTTCAAGGAGCGGATCCTGCTCGGCGCGTTGACGCTCGATCTGTTTTCGGTGCTGTTCGGCGGGGCGGTGGCACTGCTGCCGGTGTTCGCGGCGGAGATCCTGCATGTCGGGCCGCGCGGACTCGGCCTGTTGCGGGCCGCGCCGAGCATCGGGGCGGTGGCGATGAGTTTCGCGCTGGCGCATCGGAAGCCGATGGAGCGGGCGGGGCGGACCCTGTTCGGCGTGGTGGCGCTCTTTGGGGTGTGCATGATTCTGTTCGGGGCGAGTACGAGCTTCCCGCTGAGTGTGGCAGTGTTGGTGGTCAGTGGCGCCGCCGATATGGTGAGCGTGTTCATCCGGTCGACGCTGATCCAGACGGTGACCCCCGTGCATATGATGGGGAGGGTGAGTGCGGTGAACTCGGTGTTCATCGGGTCCTCCAATGAGATTGGCATGTTCGAGTCCGGGGTGACGGCGCAGTGGTGGGGAACTGTGCCGAGCGTGGTGTTGGGGGGTGTGGCGACGCTTGGTGTGGTGGCGTTCACCGCCTGGCGACTTCCGTCATTGCGCCAACTGGGACGCATGGACGCGCTACGTCCCTCGAGCCTTGGGACGACAGGGTCGGCACCCCAGCGTACGACTGGGGTATAGCCCGGCGGGAGCGCACCGCGGCTCAGACCGTGCGATATTTCAGACTATGATGACACCACAGTTTCTGACCGTGCGGCGCCGAATCGTCGCCGTCCTCCTGTTGCTCTCGACGGTGCCGGGGATGGCGATCGCCCAGCGCAAGGCGAACGCGCCGCGCGGGGCGGATGCGCCAAGCACGCCGATGCGCGGGGTGATTGACGGCTTTGTCTCGGACACGAATCTCGTCCCATTGGCGGGGGCGGAGATCTCGGTGTTGCGGACACCGACCAAGATCCTGACGAACGCCGGTGGCCGTTTCCGGTTCATCGACGTGGCACCGGGTCCGTACTTGTTGATTGTGAAGCGGTTAGGGTATCGCCCGACCTCGGCGGTGATCGATGTGCCGTCTGGGGACACGGTGCGGCTGAGCTACACGCTCGAGCGCGCGGCGCAGGGGTTGGCGGCGGTGCAGATCACGGAGAAGAAGCAGTCACTGCGGATGCTCGAATTCGAGCAGCGCAAGAAGCTCGCGCAGGGGGAGTTCTTCACCGCTGAGGACTTCGAGAAGCGCGTCGCGCTGACGTTGCCGGATGTGCTGCGGTTCTCGAAGACGATGTCGCTGACGCCAGACAATACCAACAACGGGAACCTGGTGGCGCTGTCGAACCGCGAAGGGGGAGGGATCGGCGGATATTGCCCGATGCAGTTCCTGCTCGACGGGATCCCGCTGCCGGCGGGGTTCCCGATGAGCATCCTCCCGGCGCCGCGTGATGTGGCGGGGGTGGAGATCTACAGCGGGCCTTCGAGCGTGCCGTTGCAGTTCGGGGGAGCGGACCGGCGGTGCGGGATGGTGTTGGTGTGGACGAAGGACGGGTATTGAGGTCAGCGTCTTGTCCTCCACGGAACAGCAAGGGCCGATCGCTTCTGCGATCGGCCCTTTCGACTTGCGGGAGATCCCGCGCTTCGCACTGCGAATCGGGACCTGTGTCCTGCTCCTTGCCAAGGAGCCGTAGACGACTACTGCAATCGAAACAGCGTGATGACGTACCCCAGGTTGCTGTCACCCTTGAACGTCAACTGTGCATTCAAGCGCTGGCCCTTTGGTAACGCATTGTACTGGGCTTCAGCGATGAAGAAACACTTCGTGAAATTCATATCAGCGGGAAATGCCACCTTCACGCTCTTGAACCCACGGGGTGGAAGACACCGGATATCTGACGCACTGGTACTGATCGCACCAGGAGCCCCTGGCGAACCAGGAACGGGCGCACCGCTACCAGAGGAACTGACCGCACCAGACGGAAGGGCGGTGGACGCCGCCGTGAGATCGATCTTCACACCCGAGAGGTGAACATGCCAATGTCTGGCGAAAACGTACGAACGTGAACTGGGCGCCGCGATGCGCTGATTCACCGTCACCCATTCACCGATGCGTTGCTACCCCGCAATCACCCGCTTCACCGTCTCAACCAACCGCTCCGCCGTGATCCCGTACTCCTGATACAACTTCTGGTACGGCGCCGAAGCCCCGAACGTCTCGATTCCGAGCACCGCACCGGAATCCCCGACCCACCGATACCACGGCATCGGGTGCGCGGCCTCGATCGCCACCCGCTTCACCCCCTCCGGCAGCACGCCCGCCTGGTATTCGGCGCTCTGCATCGCGAACAGCTCGAGCGACGGCACACTCACCACGCGTACCCCCACCCGCTCCGCGGCGAGCAGATCGCGCGCCTTGAGGGCGAGCTCCACTTCCGAGCCCGTCGCGAGGATCACCGCACGCGGCGGACCGCTCGGCGAATCGGCCAACACATACGCGCCGTTCGAGGCACCACGTGCGGCGCCGAACTTCGTGCGGTCGATCAGTGGGAGTTTCTGACGCGTGAGTACGATGGCCGTGGGGCCGGTGCGATGCGCGAGCGCGGTGCGCCACGCTTCGCTCGTTTCGTTGGCGTCCGCGGGGCGGAGCACCAGGAGATTCGGGATGCATCGCAAGCTCGCGAGATGCTCGACCGGCTGATGCGTTGGGCCATCCTCGCCGAGTCCGATGGAGTCGTGCGTGAACACATAGATCACCTGTTGTTTCATGAGCGCCGCCAAGCGGATGGCGGGGCGCATGTAGTCGGCGAACACCAGAAAGGTGCCGCCGAAGGGGATGACGCCGCCGTGCAGCGCCATGCCGTTCATCACGGCGCCCATGCCGTGCTCGCGGATGCCGTAGTTGATGTTGCGGCCACCCGGCGTCGCGACCTGCACGGCGCTCGAACCCTTGATCGTCGTCACGTTCGAGCCCGCGAGGTCGGCGGAGCCACCGATCATCTCGGGGATCTTCGGCGCGAGGGCGTTGATCACGGCGCCGCTCGCGGCGCGCGACGCGATGTTGCCGTTGCTCGCGTCGAACACAGGCAGCGCGCTCTCCCAACCGGACGGGAGATCGCCATGCATGCGGCGCCCGAACTCCTTGGCGTCATCCGGATTTGCCTTGCTGTACGCGATCAGTTGCTTGCGCCACGCGTCCTGCGCGGCGGCACCCTTGGGGCCGATCTCGCGCCAGTGCGCGAGCGCTTCGGCCGGCACGGCGAACGGTTCAGTGGGGCTCCACCCGAGCACGGCCTTCGTGAGTGCGATCTCGTCCGTGCCAAGCGGTTCGCCATGCGCCTTGGAGAGCCCCGCACGGTTCGGGCTGCCGTAGCCGATCACCGTCTTGGTGATGATGAGCGTCGGGCGCTCGGAGTCGGCCTTGGCGGAAGCGACTGCAGCATCGATCTGCGCCAGATCGTTCACATCGGCGATGTGCAATACCTGCCAGCCGTACGACTCGAAGCGCTTGGCGGTGTCATCCGAGCAGGAGATGTTCGCCGGGCCGTCGATGGTGATACTGTTGTCGTCGAAGAAGCCGATCAGTTTGCCGAGCTTTTGCTGACCGGCGAACGACGCGGCCTCGTGCGAGATCCCTTCCATCAGGCAGCCGTCCCCCGCGATGAACCAAGTGTAGTGGTCCACGATCGCGTGCGATTCCTTGTTGAAGGTCGTAGCGAGATGGCGTTCGGCGAGGGCGAGACCGACCGCATTCGCGACCCCTTGGCCGAGCGGGCCGGTGGTCGTTTCCACACCGGCGGTGTGACCGACTTCAGGATGCCCCGGCGTCTTGCTCCCCCACTGCCGGAAGTTCTTGATGTCGTCGAGCGAGAGGTCGTAGCCGCTCAGGTAGAGCGTCGAGTAGAGGAACATCGACGCATGGCCGACGCTGAGCACGAAGCGATCACGATCGGGCCAGTGCGGATCGGCCGGATTGTGCTTGAGATGCTTGTGGTAGAGCGCATACGCCAGGGGCGCGAGTGCCATCGGCGTGCCGGGGTGTCCGGAGTCGGCCGCTTGGACGGCATCCATCGACAGCGTGCGAACGGTGTTGATGGCGAGTGTCTGGAGTTCGGCGTCGGACAGGGGCACGGCACGATCCTCGGGCAAGGGGCGAGAGGGCGCAGCAGTGTGCGCTCGCTCGAAAGTTAGCCCAAGAGCAAGGCCGACGAAATCCGCGACGGGAGGTCGTGACTCAGCCCGGGAGATCCGGGAAATAGGTGGGAACGCGCTGTGCACAGGCCACGAGTGCCTTGGCGGCGGCCGCGTTCCCCAACAATCGGGGGAGCGATCCCGTGAACGACACGCGGCGCTGCATGACGGCGCTCAGTGCGTCGAGTTTGCCCTCGGCAAGTGCTTTCCAGGTCGGGTAGTCTGCGCGGAATACGAAGGGCGCGGTTATCTCCGAGGCGGCAATGATGCGCGCTTGGGTGCAGCGGCCGGCATCGAGCGTGAGCTGCACCGCCACTTCCTGTGTGAAGCCGAGCGCAGGCGTTGGAGTGAGCGCGAACGCGGCCGGCCACTTCCACGCGGAGCCGGTACTGTTGAATGTCGCGTCACTGTCAATTGCATGACGGAGCGCATCGGCCCATTCGGCGGTGAAGAGATGATACATCACGTGCGTTTGTTCCCCGCCTGTGCATGGAGTCGTCCGTGCTGTTGGTTGCGAAGCACCTTGAGCACACTGCCGCCAGCGGCGAGCGCGCCGAGCACGATGTACAGATAGAAAGTGTAGAAGCGCCACCAGACGAGCGCACCACCGACCTGGGACGGCGTCATGACGCCGGAGAACGCCCAACTGAACGAGGCTTCCACGGCGCCCCCGCCCCCGGGGGCCGGTGCGACCGCGCCTCCGTAGAGGAAGACCAGAGGCCAGAGCACCAACTGGGCGAGCGGCAGGTGGGGATCCATCGCGAGTGCGACGATCGGCAGTACCGCGAGCCGGAGCGAGACATGCACCATCGAGGAAAGCGCGGCGGCGAAGAGCATGCCGAATCTCGCGTGCTTGAGGGCGTCGATGCCGGCGCGGAGGGAGCGCAGCGACTTCTGAATGGTGCGCCAGCGGCCTGCGTGCAGGCCGATGGCGGCGGCCCACGCGGGTGGCGGTCCGTGGGCGTTCCGCTTGGCGAGAAAGAGTCCGATGGCGCCGACCGAGAGGACTACCGCCGCGTAGCCACCGACCATGACAGTCATCAACTGTATCACGCGTCCGCTGCCGTGGAATGCAACAGCGAGAATCACGCAGAGCACCGCGAGTGACGACATCTCGAGGAACAGCTCCGTGAAGAGCAGGAGCACATTATTGGCGGCGCTTACCCCTGCTTCCGCCAGCACAAGAAATCGTGCGGGCTCGGCGCCGGAGCGTGCCGGCGTCACCGACGCCGCGAAATCTCCGCCGAGGCACACACGCATCGATGTCCAGAACCTGAGCGGGATGCGGAGGGCACCGGCGCTCCACTGCAGCTTGATGGTGCGCGTCACGACCTCCGCGAGTACGGCGGCGAACGCGATGGCATGCACCGTCAGTGGAATCGCGGGCGGGGCTCCGCCCTGGGCCCATCCCTTCCACACGATGTACACCGACGCGCCGATGGTGGCGGCGAACGATGCGATCAGGATGAGCCAACGACGGAGACTCAACGCGCGCGCGCGTACTCGAGCGTGGACATGCGACGTGTCCCCGGGTACGGGACGTTCGGCCCCTTGATGGTGCGCCAGAGGATCTGGTTGAAGAGCTGCTCGTCGGCGGTGTCCTCGAAGATGAGGTCCAGGGTCGCCGATTCGCGGGCCTCGCGGGTGCCGGCCTTGTTGACCTCGTCCAGGCGCTGCGCAGGGGTGAGCGCGGCATACGGGCGAAGATCCGCTGAGGGGCCGAAGATCTCGGTGACCGGACGTCCGAAGAAATCGAACTGCGAGAGCGCGCCGAGCTTGAGGACGCGCTCCATGGTCGCGATGAAATCGGTCGTATTGATGAAGCGGTGGTACACGCCGGGCTTGTTGTACGCCGAGATGATCAGCGCCGGAGCGCGGTGCGAGTCGACGTGGTCGGAGCCATTCTGGGCATCATCCTCGACCACGAAGATGACGGTGTTCTTCCAGAACGGCGATCGGGAGACCGCTTCGACGATTCGCCCGAGCGCGAGATCGTTGTCGGCGACCTGTGCTTTGGGGCTCGGCGCGTCGGCGCGCGCGCCGGACGTATGATCGTTGGGGAGGCGGAGGATCTGCAGCTGCGGCATCACGCCCGTGGCGACGAATCCCTTGAAGTCCGCGATCCAGATGTCGGCACGCCTCTGATCGGTGATGTTCAGATCGAAGGCGGGATACTCCGGGTTCGTGTGGGAGCGCAGGAAGGGCTTCACCCCGGTATAGCCGCGTGGCACGGTGGCTCCGCCGCGTCCGCCGCCTTCAGGGACGACGAACTCGCCGTAGTTGCGGAAGGAGACATTGGCGCGCTGTGCGAGATTCCAGAGATAGCCGTTCGCCGGTTCGGCGACGTCTTCGTCGTCGGCAGGCGTCACATTCCGGTTCTGGCCTTCCCAGTCGTAGCTCCGGCCACGGCTCGGGCGCGAATAATTCTGCGGGACCGTCTTCTGGGTGTAGTCGGTGGTGTACGCGGCCATGGACCAGTTGTGACCGTCAGGGCTGACCTCGGCGTTCACGAAGAAGCGATCCATGATGCCGAACCGTTCGGCAAGGGCGTGGTGATTGGGTGAGACCGCGCGCGGAAAGAAGACGAGCGAGGTGTCGCCATCGGCCTGCGGGAGATCGCCGAAGATTTGATCGTAGGTGCGATTCTCCTTCACGATGTAGATCACATGTTCGAAGGGCGGCAACACCGCGTCGACGCGCGGTTCCCCCCAGTGATTCGCGCGGGCGACGCGGGCGCTGAGGGCGTCAAGCTCCGCACCTGATGCGCGGGCCGCGGTGGAGGTGAGCACCGTGCCGCTGGTCTGGCCCAAGGTGTAGGCATTGCTGTTGTAGCCTGCCTCGCCGCGATCCAGGCCCGGGCGCGGACCATCGGGATTCGCTTTGGTGCCGCGTCCCTTTCCCGTCAGCACGATCAGCGAGTCATTGCGCGCGACGACGGCGGTCGGGTACCAGTGGGTCGGTACGCGACCAACGACGTTGTCGGCTCCTTTGGCCGCGGCCACGCCGGCCGTGGAGCTGGTGAGGTCGATGAGGGCGATGGCGTTGTTGTCGGATTCGGCCACATACAGCCTGGTACCGTCCGCAGAGAGTGCCAGGGCTGTCGGCGTGCTCCCTTCGCCAGGGCCACCACGGGGTGTGTCGACGAGTTCGGTCTGGACACGGCGCGCTTTCGTGTCCACGACCGTGATGCGATCCGTGGACGCCGAGGCGACGAACAGGCGCGAGCCCTCGCCGTTGAGGAGAAGCGCCGAGGGGTGGCGTCCGACGCGGATGCGATGCTGGGCGTCGAGAGCGCCGGAGGCCGTGCGGGTGAAGACGGCGACCGTGTTGCCGCCCCAACTCGACACGAAGACACTGTTATCGGGGGTGACGGCGACGCCGTACGGGTAGCGCTCGGTGGCCAGGCGCTGCACGACTTTTCCGGTGGCGAGATCGATTACCGCGAGCGAGTCCGCCAGGTTCTCGGCGACGTAGAGGTACTTGCCGTCCGGCGAGGGCGCGAGCCCCGCCGGATAGCGGTTGCCGTTCGGGCGGGTTTTGACCGCGAGGACGAGGCTGTCCGTGAGCGACGCTCTGTTTCCACTCCAGGCGTAGCGGTAGACCACGTCCTGGTTGCCGCCCGAGGCGTAGAGGGTCTTGCCGTCAGGGGAGAAGGCCAGACCGAGGAAGGCGGCGGTCTGGGTCGCCGTTTGTTCGATCTTGCCCGTGGCGCGATCCAGGACCTGCACCCCTTGCTCGCGGTAGCCGTTCAGGAGGATCACGATCTTGGAACCGTCCGGCGAGAGTGACATCGCGAGGGGCATGGAGCCAACGTCCCATGCGACCCCGGCCGGGTCCAGCGTGCGACCGGTCGGGAGCTGTCCTTGGGCGTCCAGGGATACGGTATTCGGGGCCGGATCGGAGCCTCCACGGCAGGCGGACGCCAGCAGGACGATCGGTGCCAGGAGGCGCGGGACCCATCGAGCGGGGGCAGCACGGAATCGGAGGATGTGGAGCACGAAAGCCTCGAGATGAGGGCCCGCTCGTGGCGGGGGAGGGGCAGGGGGGTGGGGGCCTGCTATATCTTGAATAAATGTACCGGGCGGTCGTGCGCTGTCACGACCTCCGGGACCTGCTCGCGGGCGTCGGTTGCGTCCGACCCCGAACAACCAGCGTTTCATGGAGACTCGTGTGAACACCCGCGTCCGACGTTCCTCGCTGTACGCTCTCGTTCTGTCGCTGCTGCTGCCGTGGTCGGTGGTGGCGCAGAGTTTCGACTCGTTGGCCTTTGTCGGCATGCGCTGGCGCGAGATCGGTCCGTTCCGCGGTGGTCGGTCGGTGGCGGTGGCCGGCTCGGACAAGCGGACCAACGAGTACTACATGGGCACTGTGGGGGGCGGCGTCTTCAAGACCACCGACGGCGGCACCACTTGGCAGCCGACGACCGACAAGTATTTCGGCGGAACGATCGGCGCCATCGCGGTCTCGGCGTCGAATCCGGACATCGTCTGGGTAGGTGGTGGCGAAAGTGATATTCGTGGCAACGCGGCCCCCGGCGATGGTGTCTGGATGACCAAGGACGCCGGCAAGACGTGGACGCGGAACACGTTCTTCGATGTGAAGAACCATGTGAATCGCGTGCGGATCCACCCGACGAATCCGGACATCATCTGGATCGGCGTGTTGGGTCACGCGTTCGGCCCGAACGAGCAACGCGGGGTGTTCAAGACCACGGACGGCGGCAAGACGTGGAAGAAGGTCTTGTACCGCAACGAGAATGTGGGGATTTCCGATCTGATCCTGGATCCGAACGATCCGAACGTGCTGTATGCGGCGTTCTGGAACGCGTATCGCACTCCCTGGTCGCTGAACTCCGGCGGACCTGGCGGCGGGATGTTCAAGTCGGTCGATGGTGGCGAGAGCTGGAAGGAGATCACCGCCAACCCGGGCATGCCGAGGGGGTTGTGGGGCAAGGTCGGCATCGCGGTGTCGCCGGCCAAGTCGTCACGCGTGTGGGCGTTGATCGAGGCCGAAGAGGGGGGCGTGTACCGGTCCGACGACGGCGGCAACACGTGGGCCAAGATCAATGAAGACCGTAAGCTGCGTCAGCGTGCCTGGTACTACTCGCGCATCTACGCGGACCCGAAGGACTCGGCGGTCGTGTACGCGGTGAACACGGGCTTCTATCGCTCGCGCGATGGCGGCAAGACGTTCCCGCAGTCCCTGAATGTGCCGCACGGCGACAACCATGACGTGTGGATCGCGCCGAGTGATCCGAACCGCATGATCAATTCCAACGACGGTGGCGCCAATGTGTCGACGAATGGCGGCCGCACGTGGACCGAGCAGAATTTCGCCACGGCCCAGATGTACCACGTGACGACGACGAACCACTTCCCGTACCGGATCTGCGGGGCGCAGCAGGACAACAGCACGCTGTGCGGGCCGAGCCGCAAGGCCGGACCGATCACCATCAACGACTGGCAGGATGCCGGTGGTGGTGAGTCGGGCTACATCGCGTCGAGCCCGCTGAATCCGGATATCATCTTCGCCGGGAGCTACGGTGGATTGCTGACCCGCAAGGACATGCGCACCGGACTCACGCGCGACGTGAACCCGTGGCCGGACAATCCGATGGGGATCTCGTCGGAGGACATCAAGTACAAGTTCCAGTGGACCTTCCCGATCGTGTTCTCGCCGCACGACCCGAAGACGATGTACGTGGGCGGCAGCAATCTCTTCGTCACGCATGATGAGGGGCAGAGCTTCCAGATCATGAGTCCGCGCTTGGCGCGCAATGATCCCAAGACGCTCGGCGCCTCGGGTGGCCCGATCACCAAGGACCAGACGGGCGTGGAGACGTACGGTGTGGTGTTCACGATCGCCGAATCGCCGATCACGAAGGGCGTGATCTGGACGGGGTCGGACGACGGGCTCGTGTTCATCACCAGGGACAACGGCAAGACGTGGAAGAATGTCACGCCCAAGGGACTGGGGGATTTCGCGCGCATCTCGCTCGTGGAAGCCAGCCATTTCGCACCGGGCACGGCGTATCTCGCGGCCAACCGCTATCAGCAGGACGATTTCGCGCCGTACTTCTTCAAGACGACGGACTTCGGCGTCACCTGGACGCCGATCACCACCGGTATCGGCGCCTCGGATTTCTCCCGGGCCATCCGTGAGGATCCCGAGAAGAAGGGACTGCTCTATGCGGGCACCGAGCATGGCGCGTGGGTGTCGTGGGACGACGGCGCGCACTGGCAGTCGATGCGCTTGAACCTGCCGCTCGTGCCGGTGCATGACCTGACGATCAAGGATGGCGACCTGATCATCGCGACGCATGGTCGTTCGTTCTACGTGTTCGACGATCTCTCGCCGATCCGTCAGATGACGCCGGCTTCGGTCGCGAAGGATGCCCATCTCTACAAGCCGCGCGATGCGTATCGGGTGGAGTGGGGGGGCGGGCGCGGTGGGCGCGGCGGCGGTGGTGCGGCGCCGAGTGGCGCGGTGGTGTACTACACGCTGGCCAAGGGCGGGCAGGACGTGTCGCTCGAGTTCCTGGATGCGCAGGGCAAGGTGATCAAGGCCTTTTCGTCCAAGGCGGATTCTGCCGCGGCGCCGACCGCTGCGGCGCCGGCCGATGACGACGGACCGCGACCGCCGGCGCCTGCACCGGTCGTGCCGAACAAGGCGGGACTCAACACCTTCTCGTGGAACCTCCGATATCCCGATGCGGTGACCTTTCCGGGGATGATTCTCTGGGCGGGGGACACCCGCGGCCCGGTCGCGCCGGCGGGGACCTACAGCGTACGGATGCGCGTGGGCGGCGGCCCCGCGCAGACGCAGACGTTCAAGCTCAAGAACGACCCCCGCAGCAGTGCGAGCGCCGAGGATCAGCTGGCGCAGTTCACCTTCCTGATGAAGTTGCGCGACCGGGTGTCGGAGGCGAACGAAGCGGTCATCTCGATGCGGTATGTGAAGTCCGAGATCGACGATCGCCTCAAGAAGGCGCCGGCCGCGGGTGTGGCCGAGCTGACGAGCGCGGGAGGCACGCTCAAGACGAACGTCACCGGTGTGGAGGCGGAGGTCTACCAGATCAAGAATCAGAGCGGGCAGGATCCGCTCAACTTCCCGATCAAGCTCAACAACAAGTTGGCGGCGCTCAATGGCAGCGTGGGCTCGGCGCCGGGCCGGCCGACGACCCAGGCCGTCCAAGTGTTCACGGAGCTCAACGGCAAGCTCGATGTGCAGACCGGGCGGATGAAGAAGATCTACGCCGAGGATCTGAAGAAGTACAACGAGCTGTTGAAGAAGTACGGGCTGCCGGAGATCGAGACCAAGCCGAAGCCGAAGCTGGCGATGTAAGTGGCACCGCACATCCGCGAGGCGGTGGGGGCGGATCACGCGGCGGTACTGGCGCTGAACAATGGCGCCGTACCGCACGTGAACGCGCTTGACGCGGCGCGGTTCGATGCGCTCGTGGGATACGCGACCTATTTCCGCGTGGCAGAGGACGACACCGGCATTGCCGGGTTCGTCCTCTGCGTCGCTCCGGGGACACCGTACTGGAGTGACAACTATGCGTGGTTCGCTGCCCGGCACGGAGCTGCGCCGGACGCCTTCGTGTATCTCGATCGCGTCGTGGTGGCGCCGCGCGCGCGCCGCGGTGGGGTGGGGCGGGCGTTGTACGCGGATCTGGAGCGGTTCGTGCGCGGCCGGTGGCCGCGCATCACGCTCGAAGTGAATCTGCGGCCACCGAACCCCACCTCGGTGGAGTTCCACCGGCGCATGGGCTTCGTGGAGGTCGGTGTCCGCGAGTACGACGCGGGACGATGCGCGGTCTCGATGATGGAACGTCCGGTGTGATGGACCGCATGCACGAGCGCCGCCCGTCGAGTGACGGGCGGCGCTTCTCGTTGCGGACCGCGCGTCTTACGGTTTCGCCACCGGATCGTAGGTCCCCGGGGTATGGCGATCAACGGCGATTCCCATCGCATGGAAGCCCTTGTCCACGTACATGGTGGTGCCGGTGATGCCGCTCGCCATCGGCGAGCAGAGGAACGCCGCTGCATTGCCGACTTCTTCGGCGGTGAGCTTGTCAGTGATCGGGGAGTTCGCCTCGTAGTACGAGGTGAGGATCTCCACGATTCCGATGGCGCTCGCCGCGCGGGAGGCCAAGGGGCCCGCGCTGATGGTGTTCACGCGAACGCCGAACAGTCGGCCGGCTTCGTAGGCGAGCACGCGCGTGTCGCTTTCGAGAGCGGCCTTGGCGGAGGACATGCCACCGCCGTAGCCGGGCACGACCCGCTCGCCGGCCATGTACGAGAGCGAGCAGAAGGCGCCGCCGTAACGCGTCAGGGGGCCGAGGCGGTTGACCATGCTGATCATGGAGTAGGCACTCACGCCCATCGCGGCCAGGTATCCGGCGCGGCTGGTGTGGATCAGCGACTTCCTGACTTCGGGCCCGTTGGCGAGCGAGTGGACCACGATGTCGAGCGAGTTGGGCCCGAAGTCGGCTTCGATGGCCTTGCCGAGTCCGTCGATCGAGAAATCGCCGAGGTCGCGGTACCGCTTGTTCTCGCGGACGCCGGCGGGAGCATCCTCGAGCGTGTCGAAGGCGGCGTCGAGGGGGTAGATCTTCTCGAACTGCAGCAGGGAGCCGTCACGCAGGCGGCGGGAGTCGTCGATCTTTCCGCGGTCGAGCAGGTTGCGGAAGATGTTGAGCGCGGGGGGCCAGGTGGCCACGCAGACGGTGGCGCCCGCCTCGGCAAAAGCCTTGGCAATGGCGAATCCGAAGCCGTCGTCGTCGGCGACACCGGCCACGAGGGCACGGCGGCCGGTCAGGTCGATGTTCAGCATGCTGTGAAATGTAAGCGAACACGTCTCGTGGCAAGACCTGTTGGGGACGCTGTAGCCGCGTCGGGATTCCGCCGCCCACGCCACCCACGGGCGTGCGGATGGAGTAGTTTTGAAGTGGAATGAACACCTCGCGCACACCGGCATCCTCGAGCGCAGAACGGATCGCGCGCACCGCCTCGGCATCCGGCACATCCTCCGGTGGCGCGCCAGGCACTGTGCGCGCGGACACACGTCTGTCCGTGCTCACACACGGGTCGACCCTGCTCGTGCCGCTGCTGACCGTCCCGTATCTGGCCCGTGTGTTGGGGCGAGACGGTTGGGGGGCGGTGCTGGTCATGCAATCGCTCGCGGCGTGGGCGATGCTGGCGCTCGATTTCGGCTTCGACCTCTCGGCCACGCGCGCAGCCGCTGCGTCCCGCGACGATGCGCACGGGCTCGACCGGATCGTCTCCGGCGTGCAGACGGCAAAACTCTTGGTGCTTGGTGTAGCGAGCGTGATTGCCGGTGGCTTCTTGCTGATGGCACCTGCCTCGCTCGGGGATCGCCAACTGTTGCTGTACACCGCGCTGTTCGCCGTGGCACGAGGGCTGAATCCCTTTTGGTATTTCCAGGGGACGGGGCGCCTGCGTTTCGCCCTCGCGGTGGAGACGTTTACCAAGATCTCGGCGGCGGGCTTGGTATTCGTGTTCGTGCTGACGCCCGCCGATGCCTGGCGCGTGCTGCAGTTGCAGGCGATCGGCGCCGTCGTGTCATTGACCGTGCTGAGCGCCGCGCTCGTGCGTGCGCGTCCGGCGGGACGTTTGGCCGTGGACGAAGGATGGAGATCGCTGCGCGCGACCGTCCCTCTTTTTGCGTTTCGGTTGTCCTCGGGGCTGTACAACCAGGCCAATGCGTCCTTGATGGGACGCGTGGCGGTGGAGTCGAGTGTCTCGGTGTTCGGTGGTCCTGAGCGGCTGGTGCGTTCCGCGCTGAACCTGCTGCAGCCGATCACGCTCGTGTTCATGCCGCGCGTGAGTCATCTGCATGCCACGGATCCTGTCCGGGCGCACCACGAGATCCGCCATCTGTTGATGGTGATCGGCAGTTCGGGAGCGGCCTTCGGACTCATGCTGGCGGCCGCGGCGCCATTCGTCGTGCATACGATGCTTGGTCAGGGGTATGACGACGCGATTCCGGTGATGCGAATCCTGGCCTTGCTTCCTCCAACCACGGCAGTAGGGACGGTGCTCGGCATGTATTGGGCGGTACCCTTTGGGAGGGAGCGTGCCTTTCTCGCCGCGGTGATGGTCGCCGGTGCCTGCAACCTGGCGCTGGTGCCGGTCATGGTTCCGTCGTTCGGCGCTCCCGGCATGGCCGCGAGTGCGGTCGCCGCCGAGGTGATCGTGACGGTGTCGCTGGCAGTGCTGTATGTGCGCGATCGCGCCCGAGTCTTGGCGTCGGAGCAGCCGACATGACCCCGATGGCGTCCGATCTCGTGGTTGATGTGATTTGCGCCACCTACAACGGTGCCCGCCATCTGCCGGAGTTCCTCGCAAGCCTCCGCGCCCAAGAGCACGTCGCGTGGCGGCTCTGGTGCCGCGACGACGGCTCCGACGACGGTACCCTGCTCCTGCTGCGGGACGAGGCACAGCGCGATGTGCGCGTTCGCGTGGTCGAGGATGCGCGCGGACGGCTCGGCGTGACGCAGTCGTTCGGCGCGCTGCTGCAACAGGTGGCGTCCCAGGCCCAGTATGTCATGTGCGCGGATCAAGACGATGTCTGGATGCCGCACAAAATACAGACATCCATGGCCCGGATGCGGCAGGTGGAAACGAGATATTCCGGTCCCGTCTTGGTGCACACGGACTTGCGCGTGGTGGACGGAGATTTGCACCCCGTTGCGGATTCCTTCTGGACGCTGACGCATCTTCGTCCCGAACCGGCAACGGTCCCACGCATGGTGCTTCAAGGACTGGTGACCGGAGCCACGGTGTTGGTGAACCGGGAACTGCTTGAACGCGCACTCCCGGTTCCGGGCGACGCGATCATGCATGACTGGTGGCTGGCTGCGGTCGCGACGAGTTGTGGCGTGGTCGAGGCGATCCATGAACCGACCGTCTGGTATCGGCAGCATGGGGAGAATGTCGTCGGAGCCGCGCGCCCCGCGTGGGAAGGGGCTTGGCATCGGTTGCCCCACCGGGTGCAGCGGGCAATGGCGCGTCGCGATGCGGCCCGCCGGTCAATAGATGACACCGCGCGACAGGCCGCCGCTCTCCGGGCGCGGGTTGGGATGGATCTGGCGGAGGATGACCGGCGGTTCCTGGAGGGGTACTCCCGCATTCCCGCGCTTGGATATTTCGCGCGGAAAGCGGCGATCATCCGGTGGCGTTGCCGCGCGGAATACGGATGGCTGCGGAACCTCGGCATGGTGGTGCGGGGATGACGGCGACGGCATTCCGAATTACTCCGCCGCATCGTCGTGATCTGCTGCTGACCCTGTGGCTCGCACTCCTCGGTGCGGACCGACTCGACCTCTTCGGCGGCGCGACGACGTTTTCGTTGACGCCATTTTTGGCGCTCACCCCGGTGCTCGTCGTGCGTCTGCTCGTCGGTCGCCTGCGGGTCCCGACCGCGCTCGCGATTCCGCGACCGGCATTGAAGTACGTCGCGTTGGTATGCGCGCTGGTTGTCGTGGCGGGGCTGTCAGTGTTCGTCAGCCCCGATCCGTCGCTCTCTGCCCAACGAACGTTCTTGTTGGCGGTCCAGATCGTCGGGAGCCTGGTGGTCGTGCTGCTCCGCCCCGACTTGCGTGCGGACCCTGAGCGCATGCTGCCCGGCGTCAAACTCGGATTGCTGCTGTTCGTGGTCTTCAACGTCATGCAAGGGCTCACCTTCCTCGGACGCCTTCCGCAGGACATTCACCTCGGTCCGATCGTGCTGCACACGATCGCCTCCGAGTATGCAGGGTTGGTGCCGCGTCTCTCCGGTAGCGCCTTCGATCCGAATCGCGGCGGGATCCTCCTGGTGTTCTACTTGGCGATCGTGCTGCAGGTGCGTAAGCGGTCACTTGCGCGATCACACAATTTGTCCGGAACACCGTGGGTGCTGTTGATTCTCCTGTTGCTTCTGGGCACACTTTCCCGCTCGTCCGTGCTGGCAGCCACCATTCTCGTGGTCCTGACCATCCTGCAACGGTCGCGGCTTCGCCTGCATCCCGCGTCCGTTATCGTCGGCGCGATGATCGTGCTTGGCAGTGCGGTGTATCTCGTGTTCGTACCGCGGACGTTCGGTTTGCTTGCGCGCGCGAGCGCACCATTGGCCTCGCGTTTCTCGGTCGCCGAGGGCTCCGCACAGGGACACATGGCGTTGCTGAGGCGAGGCATCGCTGACGCGACGTCCAGTGTGCCAACGTTGGCCATCGGACGCGGGTTCGGGAGTTCCTACGTGTTCCTGCAAGATCTGTTTCCGGGGAGCCGCTACGGAAACTATCACTCGCTGTACGTATCAATGTTCGCCGAGAGCGGTATCGTGGCGCTGGCCCTCGTGCTCGTGATTGCGCTCGTCCCGGCCGTTCGTGCGGGGCCGTACCGTCCGCTGGTTGCTGCGCTCGCGGTCTTCAATGTATTCTACCAACTCACGACCGAGCCGCTGTTCTGGACGATCATCGCACTGAGCTGGAGCACCCTGGTGATTCACGACGCTTCGCACGTACGACGGACGGAGGCGTGAGGCCGGTGCGACGTGTGGTCATACCCATTCGGCTCGTGGCGCTGTTTGTGCTCGTGGTGATCATGGCGTGCGATCAGTGGGTCACCAGTCCCGCACGGTACCATTCCGTGACGGTCAAGGTGGCGAGTGCTCGCGGAGTGCCGATTCCCGGTGTTCGGCTTTTGCTCTATACCGGTCCTCGGACCATGGGATATGGTCGGACGGATGCGAGCGGCGGCTACGTGTTCGCGGATGTCCCGGATGGCGAATACGGCGTATGGGCCGACAGCCTGCCAGCGGGATACCACGGGCCAGAAGCCCTGATCGGCGGACCGCTCTCGACGCTGCGTGATGGACTGACGGTGAGTCCAACATCCAGTCCGGTGGTGTCGTTCACCTTGGTGCATGAAGGGCCTGGCACGGTGGTGGTGCGCGTGACGAAGCCCGACGGCACACCGCTCCCGGCCATTCCCGTGAGCCTCAACGACAACTTCGCGCACTGGCGCGGGGGGCAAACCGACTCGACCGGCAAGTACGTGTTCACCGATGTTCCGTACGGGTTGTACTTCGCCAGCGTCCCGAATCCGGACCGTTTCGAAACGCCGACCTCACCGGCGCTGCTGTTCAGCCGGGCGATCCCCATCGACAGTGGCGCGCGGGACTCGGTGGCGATGCAGATCTCGCCGTGCACCGGCTCCGTTGCCATTCGCGTCCTCGGCGGGAACGGCTCCGCTGTTGCGGGATTCCCGGTGCGATTGTACACGGCCACCGCGATTCTGCAGGAGACCACCACCGATGCGACCGGCAGCTATACGTTCGCCAACTTGCAGTGTGGTGAGTATGGCGTCGCGATACGGCCGAAGGCGGGTTACACGTACGTGGATGCATTGGGGCAGGCGTACAACTCCGTGATCATCAAGCGCGGGACGTCAACCACCTTCACGTACCGCGTCTCGCCCTAGAGATCACCGGCCGTGCGACACACCGCGCGCAATCGGTCGCTGACGGTCGTCGCCCACCGCGCCCAGTTCTGCGTTGCGTCATGATGGGCGCGTGCCGATACGCTGAGCGCCGTGTATCGTGTGTCGTCGTGAAAGAGTGGCGCGATCACATCCGCATAGGCCTCCTCGGTCGCATCGTGAGGCAGGAGATGCCCTGTCACTCCTTCCACGACGGCCGCGGCGACGCCGCCCGTGTCGGTCGCGATCGATGGAGTTCCGCACGCGGCCGCTTCCGCAAAAACGATCCCGTAGCAATCATTTCGCGTGGGGACGAGCACGACCCGCGCATCGAGCATGAGCGAGACGAGCCGTGCCTGTTGGGCCGGCACATTCTTGTCGAGGGTGTCGATGACGGTCATCCACGGACGCCGATCCTGATCCGGCGGCACGGTGCCGCAGATCGTCAGGGTTGCGGCGATTCCGCGGGCTCGGAGAATCTCCACCACGCGGACCGCAATCGGCCCTCCCTTGTCCCGCCATGTGGTGCCGACGAACACCACGTGCACCGATGCCCGTGCCTTCGCCTCCCGGATCTCCGACGTCGTCGGAACCCGGTCGAGATTCGGGCCGAACGGGGCAATGCACACGCGATCCGCAGGTACGTCACAGGCCTCAGTGGCGCTCGCGGCGGCCCACACCGACGGATAGCTGATCACCGACGCGCGGGCCAATGCCCGCTGCTCCACCGTGCGCGCCTCGGCGGCGTAGGACGGGGTGAACCGGCTGAAGCCTGGGTGATACTCCTGCAGGAGCGGAATGGTCGCGTCCCCTGCATACAACACCGGAACGTCCGGAGCGAGCGCACTCAGCTCCGTGCTCGCGAAGGGCGCGAAGATGGCATCGACCGGACCAAGCGCGCGCAGCCGCGGGGCGAACTGTCGTGCATAGGCCCGTGAGAGCGCATCGGAATGTTCGAACGGCCAGCGTCGCCCGGTGGTGAGCGTCGAAACTCGGCTCCGGAGCCTCCGCCACCGTTCCGCGATGGGACGCACGGGCCCTAGCGGGATCACCTCGTGTCCGAGGGCGCGCAGCGCTCGGCACATGTAGAACGGCGTTCCCGACGTCGCGCGGCGGTCGAGGGGATCGTTGGCCGAGAGTACGGCGATGCGCAGACCTCCGCGCTCGCGTGTGGTGCTCAGCGTCGATCGCTCCACAGTTCCAGGAACACGCCGAGTCCGAGGGCGGCCGCCGCGGCGATGAGCGCGCCAAGCACGAGCTGGACCAGCGGCTTCGGAAACTCGGGGTCGTCCGCACTCGCGACGAGTGGGGCGTCGATGATCCGAATGCGTTGCAGACGGATGGCATCCGCGATCTCGGCCTGTTTCAGCTGCTTGAGCAGGAGCAGGTACGTCTCGCTCGCGATCGTCCGATCACGTACGAGCCGGATGTATTGCATCTGCTGCTCGGGGAGGATCCGCGTGGTGTCCGCGATGGCGCGTATCTGCTGTGATGCGGTGGCGAGCTGCTGGTCGAGCCCTTCCAGATACTGATCACTGATCCGCTGCAGTTGGCGTTCCAGATCGGCGACGCGCTGGTTCAGTCCGCGGACTTCGTCATTGTCCTCGGTGCGGCGTACCGCGAGCTCGGCGCGCTTGTTCTCGAGCGTGATGAGCGAGTTGAGCAGATCCTGGATTCCCTTGTTCGCGATCAGGGACGGGAAGGTCGCCAGCTGTCGATACGCACCGGGCTCGCGACCGCCCTGTGCCCGCGGACGTACCAGGTCGATCATTTGGGCCAGTGCGCGGCGCTCGATGGTGAGCGCATCGACCTGGGCGTTGAGGAGAGCGACGCGTTTGACTTGCTGGTTGGCCTGTTCCTCGGGCGCCAAGACCTGCGCTGACTGTTGATACTGGCGCAGCGCCTCTTCCGCATCGCGCACCCGGGCTTTCTGATCGTTCGCCTGTTGGCGGAGCTCGGAGACCTGACTGGTGGCATCGTTCGATTCGCGTTGCTCGGTCTCGCGCATGAACTGCGAGATCACCTGGCGCACGACCGCTGCGGCGAGGTGGCGGTCCTCGTCCTCGAACGACACCAGCACGAGGCGGGATCCACCGTCCTGACGGCGTACCTCCATCCGCTTGTCGACATGGGCGCGAATCCGATAGCGCGGCAGGATGTCGAGGACGATGCGTGTCGGAGCCGAGGAATCAGGATTGACCCGGAGACGGAGGCCGCCAAGGCGCAGGGTGTCGCCGCGGGCGAGTACCGGCGGCGGGGGCGGCGCGCCTTTCCATTTGTCCGCGATGACGCGATAGCCGCCGTCGGCCGCACGCTCCAGGGTAAGGCGCCCACCAGCGTCGAGCTCTCCCACCGTGGCGAGCTCCAGGAAGCGGCGACCGTCCTTCGGCTCGCGCACCCGCACGGCCAGCGAGAAACTGTCGATGGCGGCGTCCGCCAGATGCCGACTGTGGAGGACGCCGATCTCCGTTTCGAGTTCGTCTTTGCCGAGGCCTGCCAGGCTCGCCCCAGGGAGGGACTGCAGCTGGTCGAGCATGCCACCGCCCGCCCCTGATCGACTGTCGATGCGCAGGAGCGCCGCGCTCAGATAGCGCGGTGCGGCGGTGAAGGTCCACGCGGCAACGGCACCGAAGATCAGCACGGCGACGGCCAGCATCGGGCGCCACCGACGAGCCACGCGCTGCGACAGTTCGCGGAGCGATGGATCGTGGAGCGACGGCTCCTGGGACGACGCCGGTGCGGTCACTTAGAAACCCTTGGCAGGAGAGAGCACGATGGAAAGTGTACGATTCCGGAAGTCTATGCCAGCGCTCGACCCGGTCTTCTCGTCGGCCAAGAAGGCCTGATACAGGTAGTTCAACCTTACGGAGTTCTGGAACTCCGCGCCCACCCGCATCCCACGCCACACCACGTGTCCTCGGATACCGAGGAACATCGTGATGTCTTCGCGCTTGACCGGCGGAATGATTGGCTCGAAGAGCATGCCATTGTCGTAGCGAATGCGTCCGCCGAACATCCCGGCGCTCCATCGTGTCCGCAGGAGATCCAGGCTCGCGAATTGACTACTTGACCCCGGGCCGATGGCGGCACCGAGCATCTGGCCGTCCTGTGTGAAACCCTGCGGGACGGCGTGGCTCGTGTAGGAGGTCAGGAGGTTCGGCTGAAATCGCAGCGAGGGGCTTGGTTCGAAGTACGTGGCCTCGACGCGGAACCGCATCGTGGTGGCACTGTCGCCGAGCGGACGCACCATCTGTGCGCCGATCGTGTAGCCTTGGGAGTGTGCGGGCTGCTCGAGCAGGTCGCGGAAGGAGATCGGCTGCTCGGTCCTCGCCCACTCGAACCAGGTGTCGAACCCATCCTCCGGCAGGGCGAGGCGACCGAAGAGAGCGAAGATCTGATCGGGTGCGGTGTAGTTGCCCGGGTGCTTCGGCTGCGTGTTCGGACGGCCGACATCATGGAACACGTTGAAGGCCGTTCCCAGCGAGATGTCATTGGAGACGACCGGCGTCATGACCAATCGCGTAACACCGAACTCAGCGTGGCGGGTGTGGGGTGGCCGCCAGGTGGCGACGATCCCGCTGAGTGCGCGGGAGTTGTTGGTGGAGTCGTAGTCGAAATAGTTCGATTCGCTGAGTCGCCCCAGGAACCACTGCGCGTCGAAGGTGCCGTAGCGTGTCGGCACCGGCTGCCGCGTGCGCAGGAAGAGGCGCGGCACGCCGGCGGCATTCGGTCCGAGCACCAGCGCATTGCGCACACTGGGCCCCCACCACTGGTTCTCGGCGGTGACGCCGGTGACGACCGGTCCGATGTCGACCGAGAGACTGCTCTGACCGCTGACCGTGCGGCGCCGTCCGATGTCGCCGAATCGAAGCGGGAGATCGATGGATTCCGGCAGTCCGTGGAAGGGATTCGCCCAGATGGAGCGCGCGCCCTTGTCGGCGTAGGGAATCGTCTGGAAATCCCGGTTCTCTTCGTTGATGATTTCCGGCGCGGCAATCAGGCGGACCGGGCCGGCTTCCAACACCAGGCCGATGCGCAGGACCGTATTCATGCCGCGGCCCGCGAAGAGCGCCCCGTCGTTCTGCGACCAGGGGAGCTGCGAATTCCACACGGTGCGGTATTCCGGCGCGACCAGATCGAAGTGCACCAGTCCATCGCGCGGCGATCGTGCCAAGCGGGTCGACACGGACCGCATCAGGTAGCTTGTCGCCGTGCTGTCGGTCGTCTGACGGAGCGCGGAACGCGTGCGTCCGATCTCATCGAGTTCCTGCCCCGGGACTTCGAGCGCGATGAGTCGCTGCTGCGCAGGGGCCTGCCCCCAAGCGAGCTTGGGAACGACCATCACGGCCAGCGCCAACAGGAGCGACCGACGCGTGAGGTGACGGAACCGCATCAAGGGGGACCCGGAATCAGGGCAATGGGGAGGTAGCCAGCGGTCAGCGACATCGACTAATGTTCGGGCGACGGCCGACCCATAATCATAACTCTCGGACAACGAATGCGAGACACCGGTACGGGTTGGCGCGCCACGCTTGCGGGAGGCGTGTTCGCCCTGTTCGCGGGGCTGTCGCCGATGCAGGCGCAAACGTCCCGACTCGACCTCGGCGGCATGTTGCAGGTCGGGGGCGAGGCGGAACGGTATCTGCGGGTGCTGCAGATCGCAGGGGAAGTTCCGCTGCAGCTCTGGTCCGCGCAGCCATTCACCGCCCGGGAAGTGTCCACCCTCACGCCACGCGGCGATCATCCGTGGCGCGCACGATTCGCGGATCACGACAGCATCGGCGCGAAGCGGTGGACATGGCTACGGCCGGACGCCCGTGTGTGGTTGAACACGGGGTTCCCCGTGCGCGACATGGAAGGGCCGGCATGGTCGGGCCGCGGGTTGAACGCGCAGGTACAGTGGGGGGGGACGGGGTCGTTCTGGCGCTTCCGGTATCAACTCGCGCCGGTGGCGTTCGTGAACCAGAATGCGGGGTTCACGGTGGCGCCGAGTGATTTCCCCAACGCGGATCCCCGCCACGACGGGAACATCGATTTGCCGCAGCGCTTCGGCGACGGGATGTACGGACGCGTCGATCTCGGCGAGAGCTCGTTGCAACTCGAGCTGCCCGTACTGCTGGTGTCCCTCTCGAACCAAGTGCAGCGCTGGGGACCGGGACGCAGCTACGCGTTGATTCTGAGTCCGAATGGCGGGGGGTTTCCTCACCTGACGCTGGCCACCCCTCGTCCGGTGTCGGTTGGAATCGGGAAAGTCCAACTTCGGTATATGGCCGGAACACTCGGTCAGTCCTCTTTTTCACCCCACAGCGCGGCGCATCCGGATCGTGTTACGGCGGCAGTCGTAGGTTCCTTCGTGCCGCGCTGGATCGAGGGACTGGAAATCGGCGCCATCAAGTGGAATGAGATGTGGATGCCGAAGACCGTGACGTGGTCCGAGCTCAGCCGCCCGCTAACGGGCGGATTCAACAGAAACTTTGGAACGGGTGCCGAGAACATCAATATCCCCGGCGATAATGGGATGGCGTCCGCGTTCTTCCGCTGGGTCGCACCGCGAGCGGGGGCGGAAATTTTCGGCGAAATTTACCGGGAAGATTATGCGGGTGACATGCGTACCTTGCTGGAGAAGCCGGATGATCTTGCGTCGATCATGCTGGGCTTTCAATACGCCGTCATGAGAACGCCAGACCGAATTCGAACACTCCGTGCGGAAATCGTGAACGGGCAACTCGCACACCAGGAGCGCGGTCAGCGGGGTTTTTCCGCTTCCGAACCACCCTATCTTCACTCGGAGGTTGTGCAAGGCCACACCCTCCGCGGTCAACTGCTCGGCGCCGACGACGCCTATGGAGGCGCGGGTTTCCGCCTGGCGGTCGAAGACTTCACACCGGCCGGCCGATCATCCTGGACCTTCCAGCGCAGTCTCGTGATGGAAGATGAGCCCTATCTTTCCCGCACGACGGACGTCCGCCCCGCTGATGTGCGCTATTCGCTCCGCTTCGAACGGATGACGTTTGCGGGGGACCGCGACTTCACGCTCACCATCATGCCGTCCTACGAGTTGAACCGGTACACGATCGCCAACAACGACCAGTTCAATCTGTATGTCGCTGCCGGGATTCGCGGCTGGCGCTGACCGGGCCCTGCCGGATCACCGGCGGATGATCGAGACCAGGATTCCGGTCAGAGACAGGGCGGCTGAGGCCACGAACGCGCTGTTCCGGTCGAACCACGACAGGCGATCGACATACACCTGATCGCCGCTGCGCACGTCCGCCGCGAAGATCAGGCTGTCGACGGGCGCCTGCTTCACGATCGTCCGACCGTCCCGCACGATGCGCACCCGCCGCAGGTCACCCTGCACGTTGGCGCCTCCGGCCAGCGCCACGGCGCTCGCGAAGGTCATCGTCGGATCCAGCAGGATTTGTCCGGGCTTCGCGACTTCGCCGAGGACCAGCACGCGCCGCATCGGCGTGAGCGTCACGGAGGGATTCTTCAACTGCCGCGCGTATCCGTCGAGCAGCGAGTCCCGAACGACGATCCATGGCATCGTGGTGACGGCCCGTTGGCCGATGAGCGGCAGGATCAAACGGCCGGCTTCATCCACCCTGAAATCGCCGCTCATTTCCTTCTCGCGCCAGACGAGCACCTTCACCACGTCACCGGGCCGTAGAACGAATGCCGGATTGTCCTGGGCAGATGCCGCGGACGCCGCGAGCGCACAGGCCGCAACGAGCCCGAGCAACCGACGGGCGAACGGGACGCAACCGAACGAGCGACAGGAGTTGATCACAGAGGTACGCTAACGTCTGTCAGCGGTTCGTGGCTAGTGGGGCGCGCCCGCGCACCGCTGGTCGCGTGCGACTACGGCGACAGCGCCCCCTTCCACAGCGCCGTCAGGCGCGCCCGATCCCCGGCGAGCAGATACCGAAACGCGGTGAGGGCGCGCGTCGGCCAGAACCAGGCATGAAAGCGGATCCGCTGCACGACCCCAAGATGCGTCCGCACCAGCCGCCGCCGATTGCGATCACGCATGGTGATCTGGAATGGCGAATCCGACGTTCCGCGGGCGGGCACCTTATGCAACAGTCGTGCGGCCGGAACCCAGCCGAGCCGCCATCCGGACTGCATCGCCCGAACCCCCCACTCGACATCTTCCAGATATGCGAAGTAGTCCGCGCGGAATCCGCCCAGGGAACGAAGGGCCTCGGCCCGCATCAACAGTGCGCACCCGCTCAGGAACGTGCACGGTACCAGCGCTGGCGCATCGGGTCGCGGCGAATCCAGATGACTGACCCCGAGTCCCTTGGTCGCCGAGAAGTGACCGCCAGCCCACCACATCTGATCAGGGTGCGCATGACGCACGATCGTTGGAGCCACCGCCGCCATGGCCGGTGACGACTCGAGCGCGGCGAGGAGGGTCTGGAGGCAACCGGCCGGCACCACGGTGTCGTTGTTGAGCACGAACACGAACTCGGCCCCGTGGTCGAGCGCCCACGCGATCCCCGCATTGTTGCCCCCCGCGTAACCCAGATTCTCCGCCGTCTGCAGATATGCCACGCCGGGGAAGTGGGCGTGCAACCGCGCGCCGCTGCCGTCCTCCGAGGCATTGTCCACCAGCAGGATCGTGTGCGGTGCGGAACGGTCTGCGTCGAGCGACGCAAGGCACTCGCGGGTGTCCGCCTCGCGGTTCCAGTTGAGGACCACGACCACCACGCGCTCCACGGTCCCGGTCGCGGCGACGCTTACGGCGACGCTCACGGCACGATCTCGCGAAAGATCCCGAGCATGTCAGCCGCGGTGCGGTCCCATGAATATTCGGCGGCCCGACGGAGCCCCGCCGCACGGAGTCGCGCGGCCTCGGCCGGGTCTTCCAGTACACGTGCGACGGCGGCAGTGAAGGCCTCCACATCGTCCGGATCGGCGAGCAGCGCAGCCTCGCCCGCGACCTCCGGGAGCGACGTGGCCCGCGCGACGACGGCCGGCGTCCCGCTGACCATCGCCTCAAGCATGGGCAACCCGAACCCTTCGTATCGCGAGGGCATCACAAAGCACGCAGCGGCGGCATACAACGCGGCCAAGCGCGTGTCGTCGAGCATCTCCACGTCGATGATCCGAGCCGCTACCCCGAGACGGGTGGCATGGGCCATCGTGTGTGCCCAATGCGGGAAGCGCTCGCCCGCGACCACCAACGAGAGTGACGGGTGACGGGCCTGCAGGCGCGCCAATACATCGACCGCGAGCTCGATATTCTTGTGCGGCTTTCGATTGGCGACGACCAGCAGGAATGGCGTCGTGACCCCGTGCGGGAGGGCGTGAGGCGTGCGCTCGCGGAAAGCCGTCGGGACTCCGCCGCCGCACACCACGCGCACCTGGCCGCGCAAGGCCGCGTCGTGCGACTCGAGGTCATCGCGCGTGAACTGCGATACCGTCACCACGCGGTCGGCGCGTCGGGTCACGCGTCGCAGCAAGGTACGCATGAGAAGACGCTTCACCGCACTCGTGTGCTGGGCGACACGCAACGGGATCAGATCGTGCACCGTGACGACGGTGGGGCGATGCGCGAAGAAGAACGGGGCATCCCAATGCGGGAACCAGACCACGCTCCGCTGCGGGAGCTTGGCGGCGAGTCGCGGCCACGCACGCTGCGCGGAGGCGGCGTATCGCCCACCGACGAGCGCCAGGATTCGCGTCGGCGTGGCCGCGGAGAGTGTCGCGCACCACGGGCCGAGTTCCCGGGGATCGCCGGCGAGCACCACCTCGGCGAACTCGCCGGTCGCCACGATGCGCGACGTGACCTCCCGCACGTGGCGCCCGATCCCCGATCCCCAGAGGACACGCGCGTCCACGACCAGCACGCGCTTGTCGCGACCACTCACGGCGTCGCCACCCCCGCCCGTCGGGCACACGCGGCCAACACGGCCGCCCCGACGAACATCGCGTCCTCCACTGGCGCGAACCGCGGCGAATGCGCCGCCGTGGGCGCACCGTCCGGCTCCCGCGCGCCGATCCGCAGGAAGCAGCCCGGGATCCGCTCTTGGTAAAAAGCGAAATCCTCACCGCCCATGTTGGTGGTCCCCAGCGGGACGATTGACGATGCACCGAGCACGGCGCGCGCCGCCTCGGCGGCCATCGTGGCCGCGTGCCCGTCATTCACGACCGGTGGCGTCCCGCCGCTGAACGTGACCGTCGCGCGCAGTCCATGGGCAAGTGCCACGGCATCGGCGATCCTCACCACCTCACGCGTGAGTAACGCCCGCGACGCCGGTGTCGTGGCCCGCACCGTGCCCGAGAGTTCCGCCGTTTCCGGAATGATGTTCGCGGCCGTGCCCGCATGAACCGTTCCGACGGTCACGACCCCAGGCAGCGCCGGATCCAGTCGACGCGCGACGATCGTCTGGAGCGCCATGATGAGCGCTCCCGCCCCGACGATCGGGTCGGCGGATTCCTGCGGGCGCGCGCCGTGCGCGCCCGCGCCGTGCAAGGTGATGGCGAACGAGTCCGTGCTGGCCGCGAGTGGTCCCGCCTGCGCCACGACCTGACCGACCGGAAACCGCCGATCCACATGCGCCCCGAAGATCAGGGCCACGCCATCCAGCGCGCCGCTCTCGAGCACCGCGCTCGCCCCTTGGCCGACTTCCTCCGCGGGCTGCAGCAGGATCCGCACCTCGCCGCCGGCGGGTTCACGAGCGAGCAACAGCGCGGCGCCGATCGCCCAGGACGCGTGGATATCATGACCGCACGCATGCATGACGCCCGGCACGGTCGACGCGTAGGGGAGCCCCGTGGCTTCGGTGATCGGGAGCGCATCGATGTCGCCGCGCAGCGCGACGATCGGCGCACCGGGCTCCGTGCCCGGGATCACGGCGAGCAGCCCCGTCCCTGCGATCCTCCGCACGTCGGAGACCCCGATCTCGCGGAGCGCCTGTTCGAGCCGCGCTTGCGTCCGGACCTCCTGCCACGAGAGCTCGGGATGCGCGTGCAGGTCACGACGCAACGCCGTCAGCAACGCGCGGTCCGCTTCGGTGAACGGCAACGTCGCCGTTCCAACGATCGTTGCCGCAGACGCTCCGGCGGCGGCGTCCACTACGCGAGCTCCTCGCGCCGTACGGTGATCGCCTCGATCATCTCCGTGTCGATCGCCACGCCGATCCCGGGCGCGTCGAGCGGCACCGAGACCATCCCGTCCCGCATGGTCCAGGCCGGGGTGACGATGTCGCGGGCCCAGTAGCGTGCGCTCGGACTGACATCGCCCGGCAGCGTGAAGTTGGGGAGCGAGGCGAGCGCCACGTTGTAGGCGCGCCCGATTCCGCTCTCCAGCATGCCGCCGCACCAGACGGGAATCCCCCGTGATTCGCACAGATCGTGGATCGCCAGCGACGGGGCGAACCCGCCGACCCGCCCGGCCTTGATGTTGATGATCCGGCCGCTCCGGAGCGTGATCATGTCCTGCGCCCGGTCGAGCGATGTGATCGTCTCGTCCAGACAGATCGGCGTCCGGAGTTTGCGTTGCAGCTCGGCATGCCGCACGAGGTCGTCGTGCGCGAGCGGCTGCTCGATCATCATGAGGTCGAGCTCGTCGAGGGCCACCAGGCGATCGGTATCGTCGAGCGTGTACGCGTTGTTGGCATCGGCCATCAGATGCGCATCATCGCCGAGGGCGCGGCGCACCGCGGTGAGCCATTCGACATCGTGCCCGGGTTCGATCTTGATCTTCACCTTGCGGTACCCCTCGGCGAGCGCGGCCCGCACTTTCTCGATCAGCGCGTCGGGGCTCGCCTGGATGCCAAGCGAGATCCCGGTGGCGATCTGCGTGCGCGTTCCACCGATGAACCGCGCGAGCGGTTGTCCGGCCAGGGTCGCCGCGAGCCCCCAGCATCCCATTTCGACGCCGGCCTTCGCCATGCGATGTTCGCGGAAATCGCGCTCGAGCACCGCGTGCAGCTCGCCGGGGTGCGCGAGCGCACGCCCCAGCACGCGCGGCGCGACCCACTGCGCGATCGCCAGCCAGGCCGTGTCGATCGTTTCGCTCGAGTAGTTCGGCGACTCCCCGGCGACACACTCGCTCCAGGCGATGGCGCCGGACGCGTCCTGCAGCTCGAGCAACAGGATCCGACGGTCCTGCACCACGCCGGACGAGATCCGGAAAGGCTCCTTGAGCGCCAGCCGGATCTCCCGCAGGGTAATGCGATCCACGCGCACGCTGGGCATCCTCAGGAACTCCGCGTCAGAAGATAGGTCGGATCGGCGGTGCGATCAGGGACGAAGGCCGTCACCCGATATCCGCGCGTGAGATAGTGCGACAAGGCGCGGCGCGCGGCCATGCGCCAGACGCGCGCCCCCTCGAGATCATGGCGCAAGAGGTGATGATAGTCGGTGGGGATGCGCACGGCGACACGGGGCGCATCCGGCAGTGCGTCGCCCTCGGTCGGACCATGACCCGGGGGCCCCGCCACCACCAGCGCTCCTGCGATGAGCGTCGGGTCACCGGGGAGCGCCACCGGTTCGGCTCGGACGGACCACGAGGCCACGAACCGGTCAGTCCCGAGCGGGCCGTGGACCGGGCTCGCCGTCTCCGTGCCGTACATGTCGGGAACGAACTGATGGACGCCGGCGCCCAGCAGATTGAGGTTCAGATGGGCGTTCCGCGCGACGAAGGGATCGAAAGTCCAGTACATGACCTCGACGCCCATCCGCCGGCATTCCGCCCGCTGCCAATGCTTGAGGGCCTCGCCCAGCCGGCGGCCCTGCGCTTCCGGGCGCACGGCGAGCATGTCGGACCAGTGCGCGAGGGTCCCGTCGCGCGGACCGGTCAGGCCGAACACGAACCCCACCATCCGGCCGCTGGCGTCGAACGCTCCGCCGGTGATGCCGCCCAGCTTGGGACCGACCAGGAGCATGGCCGCCGGGATCCGTTCCGTGAACCCCGCACCCCAGGTCTCGTCCTGGATCCGGACGACCTCGGCCCGCTCCGCGTGCGAGACCAGATGGCGGATGGTGTAGCCGGTGGGAGGGGGGACGAAGGCGACAGGCGGCATGCGTGAGGGGACGGGCGGCGTGGAGGGCCGACAGCGTGCCTCGGGACGCGGCGGCCACGACCTTGCGAGCGACACCCCGGTGTCGCACATTGTACACAGTATTGTATACAAAACTGCCGCCGGAGTCCTCAATGCGCAAGCTGGCCGCTCTCCTTCCTCTCGCGTGGGCCCTCTCGGCCTGTTCGGTCAATGTCATCCGGGGCGGCGCGCCGGCATTGACGCCGGCCGATCCCGCCTACGATCTGGTCATCACCAACGGGCGCATCGTCGACGGTTCCGGCAACGCCTGGTTCTGGGGTGATGTCGGGGTGCGTCGCGACCGGATCGCCACCATCGCGCCCCGCCACGGACTGGCCGCCGCCGCCACCAAGCGGCAGATCGACGCTCACGGGCAGATCGTCGCGCCGGGGTTCATCGACATCCAGGCACAGTCGTACGAGGACTTCATGACCGGCAACGGTCGCGTGCTCTCGATGGTGGTGCAGGGCATCACGACCGCGATCCTCGGCGAAGGCGACACCCCGGCACCGGTGAACGACAAACTGCTGGCCCTCATCACCGACAGCACCAGCCGACGACTGGCGACCCGCTTCACCGGACCGCACGGCTTCGGCCAGTGGCTCGATTTCATGGTCGCACGCGGCGCGTCCGAGAACGTCGGGTCGTTCGTCGGGTCGGGTACGGTGCGCGCGTTTGCGAAAGGCGCCGAGATGGGCGCCTTCACCCCCGCGCAACGGGACAGTTCGATGGCCATGGTGCGGCGCGCCATGCAGGACGGCGCGTTCGGCGTGGCCAGCGCGCTGATGTATCCTCCCGACAACTACAACACCACCGACGACCTGATCAACTCCGCCAAGGCCATGGCCCCGTTCGGCGGCGTGTACATCACGCACATGCGCAACGAAGGGGATCATCTCCTCGAGTCGGTGGATGAGGCGATCCGCATCGGCCGCGAGGGCGGCGTGCCCGTGGAGATCTATCACCTGAAGGCCTCAGGGCTGCGCAACTGGGACAAGATGCCGGCCGCAATCGCGCGCATCGACGCCGCGCGCGCCGCCGGCTACGACGTGCAGGCCGACATGTACCTGTACATCGCCGGGGCCAACGGCTTCGCCAGCTGCATCGCCCCGCAGTACGCCGCGGACGGCAAGCTGCTCGAGAATCTCCGCAACCCGAAGATCCGCGAGCAGGTGAAGATCGATCTGCAGCGCGAGATCCCGGGATTCGAGAACAGCTGCCTCGAAGCACCGCAGAACGTGATGGTCGTGGGCTTCACCAAACCCGAACTCAAGCAGTACGAAGGAAAGCGGATCACCGAGATCGCCGCGGCGATGGGCAAACACTGGACCGACGCCCTGATCGATCTCAACATCGCCGAGGAGGCCAAACTCGGCGAGATCCTGTTCCGCATGAGCGAAGACAACGTGAAGCTGCAGCTGAAGCAGCCGTGGATGAAGTTCGGCACGGATGCGGGGGCCAACGACCCTGCGACCGCCGTCGGCATGACGCATCCGCGTGCCTACGGCAACTTCCCGCGCCTCTTCGGCAAGTATGTGCGCGAGGAGCAGGTGCTGACGCTGGAAGATGCGGTCCGGAAGGCGACCTCCGCGGTGGCGACGCGACTCTCGATCGCGGATCGAGGGCTCGTCAAGGAAGGGATGAAGGCCGATATCATCGTCTTCGATCCTGCCACCATCGCCGACAAGGCAACGTTCGAGAAGCCGCACCAGCTCTCGGTCGGCGTCAACACCGTGATCGTGAACGGGGTGGAGGTCCTTCGCGACGGTGCGCACACCGGGGCCAAGCCCGGCCAAGTGGTGCGTGGTCCCGGCTGGACGGGATGGACGAGCCCGAAGTGATGTCGGCACGCCCTCGCCCGACGGCCGTCTACGAGCGCCTGCGCGACCTGATCGTGCAGGGACGACTCGCCCCGGGCACTCGCTTGGTGGAACTCGAACTCGCCGAACGGCTCGGGGTCAGCCGGACGCCGCTCCGCGCCGCCCTCGAGCGCCTGCGGCAGGAAGGGTACGTCGTCGGCGACCGCACGGCGCGTCAACTCCGACTCGCCGTGGCGCCGCTCACGGCTGCGGATGCACAGGAACTCTTCCATCTGGTCGGTGCGCTCGAAGGAGAAGCCGCCGAGATCGCGGCGCGCGCACTGAAGGGGCCGCGCAAGGCACTCGCGGAACAACTGCACGCGATCAATGCCGCGTTCGCCGACGCTGCGAAGGCGAAACATCCCGACCATCACACGCTGTTCCAGCTCGATCATCGTTTCCACGCCACCTATGTACACGCCTCCGCCGGACCGCGACTGCGGACCCTGCATGAGGCCGTGAAGCCTCAGGCCGAACGCTACGAACGGTTGTACGTGGCCCTGCTCGCGACTGCCATCGGCGAATCGGTGGACGAGCATCGTCGCATCGTCGCGGCCATCCGGGCCGGTGAGCCCAAGAAAGCGCGCGAGGCGGTCCGCACCAACTGGAGCAACGCGGCGCTCCGTCTGACGCACGTGATCACCACGACGGGACAACGGGGTGATTGGTAACGTGACGCTCGCGTTCCCCACCGCGCCTCCAGGGCAGGACAGCGCCGCCACCGTCCCGCGCAATCCCGTCTATCGCCTGGACGCGACCACGCAGCGCATGGTGCGCAGCAGCAGCATGCAGGCGTCCCCGTCGCTGCAGCAACTCAGCCGCGCCTTCAACTGGTGGGGGGGCGATGGCGTGATCTACTACACACTGCTCGTCCTCGCGGCGGGCCGCGTGCTCAGGCGTCGCGGGATGGCGGAGTTCGGCGTGCGGGGCGCCGAGGGGATCGCGCTCGCCAGTGCGCTCAGCGCGATCCTCAAGGGATTCGCGGGGCGATCACGACCGTTCGTCTCACCCGGCGCCCCGTGGCATTGGTCCGTGCTCCACGGCTGGAGCGACGCGCACTACTTCTCCATGCCGTCCGGGCATACGACGGCCACGTTCGGCTTCACCACGGCGGTATGTTTCACGGTGTTGGCACGACAACCCGCACTCGTGCGGTGGTCGGGCACGATGTTGCTGTTCGCGGCGGCCTTCCTGGTCGCCTTCTCACGCGTCTACACCGACCAGCACTGGGCCAGCGATGTCGCGATCGGCGCGCTCCTCGGAATCCTCTCGGGCGGCTGGCTCGCACGATTCCACACGAGAACGCCCGACGCTCGAATCGACCGGCTCCTGCTCGGCACTTCCCGCCATACCTCATGATGCACAGCATTCGGCATTTCGCTCGAACGTGGGTGGGTGTGGCGATCGCGATCGGAATGGCGGTTTCCACGCCCGGTGCAGCGGCCGCGCAAGCCGTACCACGCGACAGTGCGATCTTCCGCGGCAGCGACGCCACCCTCCTCGGCGTGACCACCGCGGGAGCCGTGCTGCTGTTCCAGCGCGATCAGGCGATCACGGAGTGGTTTCGGCAGCCGGCGCTGCAGAACAACGCGCTGCTCAAGAACACCATGACCGGCGCCCGGCTCTTCGGTGATCCCGGCTCGCTGGCGATCAGTGCCGCGATGTGGGCCGGTGGCCGCATGTTCCACGATCCGAACACGGCTCGCGACGGCCAGATGGCCTTCGAAGCGGTCGCGGTCAGCAGCGCGATCACGATCGCGCTCAAGGCCGCCGCGGGGCGCGCACGCCCCTACGCGGACTCCACCAACGCGCACAACTTCGCCTTCGGACGCGGCATCAGTGACGGCGCCTACCAGTCATTCCCCTCTGGACATGCCACGGCTGCCTTCGCCTTCGCTTCAGCCATCACTGCCAGCGTCGCCCGCCGGTCGTCGCGTGATGCGAGGATCCTTGGCCCGCTGCTCTACACGGCCGCGGCGCTGACGGCCGCGTCACGCGTGTACGACCACAAGCACTGGGCGAGCGACGTGCTGCTGGGCGCTGGCATCGGCACCGTCGGTGGGTTGATGACGGTGCGCTGGCACGATCGTCACCCGTGAACGGGATTTTCATCATCGCCGAGCTCGACGGCCCCGTGGCCGAACGGGTGAAGGCGTGGCAAGAGCAGTTCGACATCAAGTTGGCGCGCGAGGCGCCGCCCCACGTCACGATGCTCGGTTCGTCCGGCGTCGGGCCGATCGCTCCGGATACCCCGGTCGATGCCCTGCAGCGGTTGCTGGCGCCGATCGCCGCATCCACCGCACCCTTGACGTTGCAGTTCGGACCCCCCGTCCGATTCCTGCAGCGCGAGATTGTCGTGTTGCCGCTGGATCCGCATGGTCCGGTGCGCACCTTGCACGAACGACTGGCCACCAGCGGCGTGCGGTGCGCACAGGCGCGCTATCCGTTCACCCCGCACTGTACGCTGAGTTTCTATCCGACGATCACGCCGGAGTCACTGCGACGCATGCTGGCGGTGCGCGAGCCCGAGCCGTTCACCTTGCACACGCTGCGGGTCTACCACACACGCGACCCGCAGCCACCCACGCGGCTCTTCGATCTGCGGCTCACAGGGCCTTCTTGATCGCGGCGTCGAGGTCCTGCTTTCCGCCGAGTCCGGTGTAAACGACCTTCCCCGCCTTGTTGATCACCACCACGAAGCTGGTGGCCGGCACATCGTACGCGTCCACCGCCACGCCTCGGCGATCATACAACTGCACGCCGGCCACGCCGTGCTTGGTCACATACCGCTTCACGAGTTCCGGCGACTGATTGACGCTCACCGACACGCCGACGAACTGCACCCGGCCAGCGTACTTCTTCTGTGCGGCGAGCAGCGCAGGTTCGAGCGCCTTGCAGTTCTCACACCATGTGGCCCAGAACTCGATGACCGTGGGACCGGTGCCGACGAGCGCACCGAGATCCGCAGGTTTTCCGTCGAGCGCTTCGAGCAAGCCCCCGGGCGCCTTGCTTCCGACCGCGATCCCCGATTCCTGCGCCGACAGCGTGCTGGCGGCGACGAGCGACACGAGCGCGGCCGCACCGCGCAGCGTCTTGATCAGATCCATAACTCCCCTGCCTTCAAGAGGTAATATTCGGCGACGCCGACCATGAGGAGGGCGAAGGCCCGCTTCACCCAGAGCATCCAGCTGCCGGCGCGCGGAAGCGTTGCCAACGCACCCGAGGACAGACCCACCACCACCAGCAGCGTGCACATGCCGAGCGAGAACGCGAGCAGGTAGATGAAGCCCAACGCGGCCGATTTGGTCGTGGTGACCCAGGTGAGCACCGCCGCCATGACCGGGGCGGAACAGGGCGCGGCGACGAGTCCGCTGACCGCCCCCATGGTGGCTGCGCCGGCGATCCGCCCGCCCTCACCGGCGTTCGCCGCCCGCTGCATGATCGCCGAGGGCAGGCGCACCGGGATCACATCCAACATGCCGAGCGCCGCGATCAGCAGCAGATTGGCCATGCCGAAGTAGAGCCATGGGTTGCTGCTGACACTGCCAAAGAGCGTTCCCGAGAGTCCGGCGAAAAGTCCCAGCGTGGAATACACCACGGAAAGCCCCAGCACGTAGCTCAGCGTCAGCGCCACGGTGCGCCCCCGTGTCGGCGGTACACCGACCGAGGACCCCCCGACGATCGCCGCCGTGATGGGGATCATGGGATACACGCACGGCGTGAGACTCGTGAGCAGCCCCGCCACGAACAGTGCGGGGACCGCCGTCACGGGACTTGCTGAGAGTCGTTCGGCGATATGGGTGAAGTCCACGGGCGAAGCCCTCCAGTAAACAGAACGACCCAGCACACGAAATGTTCCGGCGCGTGCGGACCAGCAGTCACGGAACGCGGAGCAGTACGCAGACACCCCAGAGTCCGCGGCGCACTACTCCGCGCCGCTCAGATGGCGTTCGTAATCCATCGGGGTTCCCCATCCGACATACGCGCCGACCTCGAGCACGCCGGTCCGGGTGCCGAGCGCGATCGCGTCGTTCATGACGTCGTCCACGTAGAACTCGCCACGCACGCGTCGGTCGAGTGCCACCAGACGATGCGCGGCGCGCAGGAAATCGCCGGCGCGTCGGAAGCTGAACGTGCCCACGACCGCGTGATCCGCGAGTGGCGTTTCGCTGATCGGCACCTTCACGGAGACGCGACGCACGGTGCCATCCGTGCCGACATCGACCCAGCCGTACATGCGCGGGTCCTGCAGGACGGCCGGGTTCCCGCGGAAGGTCCAGATGAGCGCGTCGATGCCGGGTGGGGTCCAGAGCGGTTCCGTCGCGGTGCGTGTCACGGCGGCGTCGCAGGGGCCGATCGTGAGCTCGTCGTCCTCGCGCAACCACGGCTCCGCGAGCAAGCAGGTCGCCGCTTGTCCGGCCGTGAGCGCAGGGACCGTGACAATCCGGCAGTGCGGGAACGCGGCGCCGAGCGTGGCCTCGAGCGGGAACTGCGCGAGGTGTTCGGCACGGCAGCAGAAGATGCAGAGGTCCGCCTCGGGAAGTGCGCGCGCCGCGCGCACGATCATCGGTTCCCCGTCGACTGGCAGGAGCGGTTTCGGGATGGCGTATCCCGCGTCGGCGAATCGCGCCCCCGCGCCTGCGGCGGGAATGAGATTGACGCGCCGACTCATGCCCGCGGCGCTCCGTCCAGCGCGATGGTCGCGAGCGGCTCGTGCTGATCGCCGGTAATGCGCCAGACCGATACCGCGTGGACCGGAACGGACACTGGGGAGAATGGCGCGAGCAAGGCGCGCAGTTCGGGCGCGTCCGCGCCGGTCGCGAAGGAGCCGATCGTGAAGTGGGGGCGCCAGTGCGCCCCGATCCACGGACTGCCGAACGCCCGCATGCTGTGCGAGGCTCGACTGTCCTGATACTGAAACGCCAGTGACTCGGCGGTGGCGCGATCCCGATATGGCGCGATCGTCTGCGCGACCACCAACTGCAGCGCCGACAGCTCGTCTGACGGAACGATATCGATCACGACCGTGGAACCCCCGGTCGCCGGATCGCCGGCAAAGACCGAGGAGGTGCAACAGGCAATCGCGAACGCCGGCACCGTTGCCAATCGTGTCGTCAGTGCTGACGTCCACTCCTCGGGCTCGGCGAAGGCTCCCGCCACCAGCGTCGCGTGGATCGGGTGTGACAGGTAGGTCGCGTCTGGCCAGCGCGTGGCTGCCGATGCTTTGCGTTCACGCACGAGCAGCTCCAGCGCGGGCGTGGGATCGATGAACAGGCCGATCATCGACCACCGACTCCGAGGTCGACGATCGCGCCCAGCCGCGCCGGCGTCAGCGACGGTACGAGGCGATCCCCGATGACGAACGTCTCGATCGGCTCCACATGCCCCACGGCAATCCGATGCCAGTGGCGACGCGGGATGTCGAGGCGTGATCCCAGCAGCGTGCGGAGGACGACATTGTGGGTCACGACCAGCGAGTGACCACGGAGCGGCAGGAGATCGCGGATCGCGGCGTCGAGTCGTGCCAGCACATCGGCATGACACTCCCCCCCTGGAAACGGGGCATCGTGACCGGTCTGCCACGCGCGCACCACCGCCGGGAACTGCCGGGAGAGCTCTTCAAAGGTCAAACCTTCGGCGGCCCCGTAGTCGATTTCCACGAGACGCGGGTCATGGGTGACGGGGAGGGCAGGCACCACGCGTTCTGCGGTCTGCAACGCGCGACGCGCGGGGCTCGACCGCACCCGATCCCATTGGCCGGACATCGGTGATATTCCCGCGGCATCGGCCACTGAAGGATCGCGTCCCTGACCGAGGAAAGTCCCGTCGTTGCGTGCCGTTGCGGCGTGGCGCATCCAGACGATCCGCGGCAGCGTCGCGATGATGCGCGCGATGGCTGCGGTGAACTCCTCGGCGAACTCGATGGCCAGCCCGAGAGTGCGCGACGAATATTCGGCGGCGCCGGCGCGCTTGGTCGCGAGCATGGCGAGGTATTCCGGGCATCGTCCGGCCGAGTCGGGCAACCATTGCGCCCAAGCCGCGGCGAGGGCGTCGTCCGAGAGCGGTACATTGCGGCCGGTCAACACCTTGGCAAGGTTGGTGAGGAGGTGCTTCACCACATGCACCGCGTACTCGCCCCGATTGCGGGGATCGAGGGCGACCTGTTGGACCTCCATCGACACCGTGTCATCCGAGTGCCATGCATAGGCCCGCACGCTCACGGTACCCGCGTTCAGATCATGCAGGTAATTCGCGACGCCGCGACGGGCGTCGAGCAACGCGGGCGGGGCGATCGGCGACACGGGGAAGGTCTCGCGCAACGACGGACCGTACCCATGATCCACGCGCTCCCAGTCCAGGCAGGTGAAGGGACTCGCGAGCACATGCGCGCGATGTGAGGCCACATCATAGATCATCAGGTGCACGACGATCTCGTTGCCGGCGCCGAGTTTCTGCGGACCCAAGGTGTGGTTGATGCGAACCGGGACACCCGGCAAGCCGAAGTCGCGGCCGTCGATTGCCCGGACCGCCGCCACACAGGCCTCGAAACGCGGGCGGGTGAGCGCCGAGAGGATCACGACCACGTCCACATCACCCGGTGCCACCGTGGCGTCCGGTTCCCAGTACGACCCCACGAAGCGGACGCTGCGCACCCCATCCAGCGGAGCGAGCGCGCCGATGAGGGCTTCGCGCGCGCTGTGGCGCTGCGAGTCGCGCGAGAACGTGCTCACGGACGAGGGCTCACGGGGACCGAGTCACGGCACTTCGTAGGCGCTCGACGTCTGCAACCGCAGAATCTGCCGTTGCGGATTCGCGCTGCTGAGCACCGAGGACGCGGAGACCGCGAGCTCGACGTCGAGCCCGCCGATGTTGTGCTCGTTCACTCCTCCGTCCACGCAGAGCGTGAGACGTTGGCGTTCAGTCCAGCCGCTGATCTCGCGGATCTGTGCGCGGACGTGCGGGTCCTGCGCTTGTCCGGAGGCGCCGGGGTTCTCGATGGCGAGCAACAGGATGTGGTCGATATGCGGAAGGAAGGGGCGGACCGCGTCCACCGACTCCGTGACACGCACACAGAGGCCGGCTTTGCGCCGACCGCGCGTGATGGCGGTGAGGACCGCGGCGACCGGCTCGTCGAGATCGAGATGGATGAAGATCACATCGGCGTACGGGAGCAGGTCCGGCAACCAGCGCGACGGGGTTCGCGACATCACGTGCACATGCACCGGCTTGTCGGGCCAGAATGCGCGCACGACCTCGGCGCGATTGCTCGCCGGTTCGCCTTTGTCCGGGGCGACGGTGGTGTCGACCAGATCCACGTGGATGAAGTTCGGATACGCGCCGACTTTCTCCCAGATTCCGCGGATGTCCTCCACGCGGTCGACGTACACCGCGACCCCGACCTGTTTGGAGTCGTGGAACGAGTAGCGTCGGTGCAGCGTGTACGCGATCAGGAAGAGCGCGCCCGAGGTGGCGATGCGCGATTGTTCATACGTCCATCCCATCGCGCCCAAGCGGGACTTGAAGAGGTAGTTGAGAGCCAGCGAGAACGTCGAGATGAGCGCGAAGTACCGGAATGCCCGCCCGCGCTTGGCGGGCGGGATCCGGAAATTGAAGCGCGTATTCAGGTAGTAGGCCGCCAGCACGGCGCAGGCGACCCCGATCCCCGCCGCGAAAATCCGGGGGAATCCGAACCCGTTCTCGAGGGTGTGCAGGATCCCCACCTCGAGGAGGAGCGACAACCCGCCGATCACCATGTACGACGCGAGGAACCGATGCCGGTACCAGAGCGCCGCGAGGTCCGCGTCGGCCTGCGGGTGCAACAGCCTCATGGGTGCGTCAGGGGTCCGTGGGTCACGAGGGATAAGTTAGCACGTATCCCGCGGCGGCAATCCCAGACGCGCACGCCTCCAGAGTCGGCGATCATGCGGCCGCGTGCGGCAACCAGGTCGTGCACGAATCGCGCGTAATCGGGATTCACGAAGCCTTCGCTCCCGCGGCGCGGTGCGATTTCAATGCACAGATCCGGACGATTCCGCTCGAAGCCCTCACGGAATCGCTCTTGGAGGTCCACGGAGCGACCGATGGCGGCGCGATAATCGTTCTCCGGGTTGAAGCCGGCGGCAGCGATCCCGGCGTCGAAGTAGAACTCCGGGATGGGCGCCGGGAATGTGTAGACGGTGCGCGCCCCGTCACGTCGTGCCATCCGGACCGCCATCTCGTAATCCCGCTCGGCCACCAGTTGCCAGGTCCACGCCGCATGGTGGCTGTAGCGCAGCGTCTCCCGGACACCGTAGCCGATGTACACACTGATCAGCAGTGCGATCACGGGGAGCGCCCCGCGGGCCCCGCGGCAAAGGCTCGCCATGGCCGACGCGGCGAGCACGGTGACAGGTGGCACCAGCAGGAGCAAGTGCGGGGGCCATCCCTTGGTGGTGAGTACCGTTATCGCTCCCAGGGCGAGCACGATCAGCGACACCCGATGCCTGGTCATCCACCGGGTCAGCGATGCCTTGCGCGCCCCGGACGCGGGCAGGCGACGCCAGGCGCCGGAGACGAGCCATGCACCGACCAAAAGTCCCGCCGACTTGCCCGCGAACTTCGCCAGCGCGCGCATGCCGGCCAGCGGTTCCGGGTGGTAATACCGGCCCGAGAAAAGCACGAGGTTGCCGAAGCTCTCGTGGAAGAGCGCGAAGTGCGCCGCGAAGGCGACGACCACCGCGACGCCGGCGATGACGCACAGCGAGACCGACTGTGCCGCGAGGCCCAGCACGATCACGAAGACGACCAGATACTGCTTGAGCAGCGCCAACGCGACTACGGCGGCCACGCTCATCGTCCGCACCCACGGGCGCCGCACGTCGTGGACCACGAGCAGATACATCACGCCCGCGATCAGCAGATTGATCGGATGTTCCAACTGTGCCGACGCGATGCCGTTCGGCGCGCGATTGACGAAGGCATAGTAGAGCAAGCCGGCCAGGAGGCCGGTAGTCTCGTCACCGGCGAGCCGGGTCGCCACGCGTGACAGCAGGAGCGCCGTCGCCACGATGAGCAGCGTGGTGATGCTCCACAGTGCCAAGAGGGGGTGCGCGCTGAGAAGCGCCAACTTGTACGACAGGATGGAGAGCGCCGGCTTGTTGAACAGGGTGTCGCGATACAGCGTGAGCCACGTTGCCGGGACCTGGGCCGTCACCAGATACAGCGGCTCATCCACATTCAGCGGGAGCCGTGTGGCGCCTGGCGCCCGGACCGCGAGCCCGGCGGCCAGGACGATGCCCGATGCCATCCAAGCCGTGGGACGACGCATCGCGGGGGGTGTCATGGGCAACGGGAGCGCACGGTGGTTCTACTCGGTGCCGATTTTCTGCAGGACGATCGACCGCCCCATCGCGCAGACATCGGGTGCGAGTGCCACCAGCTGACGGTCCAGCCACTCCACAAGGTCCAGGAGGGCGGTCGGGACCGCGGGCCGCCATGCCTGTGCGATCACACCGCCCGAGAGCGGGAAGAGCAGCGTCTCGCTCAACGCGTCGTGCACCAGTCGGAACCCCGGCACCTCGCGGGCGAACCGTACCGGGTCATCGAAGAGCAGTCGCGGAATCGCGCAGTTCGCCGACCAGGGATCGCGCGGGTCGTTGGCGACGGCGTCCCGATCGAACACGTCAACATCGAAGGACCACCCTTCGTGTCGCATGAGGCGCAGCAGCGCCCGGAGCATCAGCCCCGTGTGGATCTCCTGGATCACCAGGAGACCACCGGGGCGCAACTGTTGATGCACGACCTCCAGAAAGCGGCGCGGGGAAGAGAGATGGTGGATCATGTGCGAGCAGATGAAGGCATCGACGCTCGCGGCCGCGAACGGCGGTTGCATCGCATTCACCGCGAGATCGATCCACGGGTAGTGACCGACATCCGTCAGGAGGATGGGGAGGTCGGACAGGAACAGCTTCGCGAAGCCCGCCCCCGACCCGAGCTCCACCACGCGCTCGCGACCGGCCAGAAAGGGGCGCATCCAGCCGTAGCGCCGCGTGAGCAATCGTGTGAGCGCGACCGGTCGTTCCGCCAGATACCGCGCTCTCGCCCGTGTGACGTCCCCTTCGAATCGCATCCGGTTGTCGGCATGCGCGGGGAAGTACGGGCCCCGAAGCAACAGGTGGTCGAGCACGAGGTATCCGGGGGGTGAATGGGGCAGGCGTCGGCGCCGACGATGGGTCGACGGCGGATCATCTGATTCCGAACATACCCTCGGGTGCGTGGCACCGCAGGGGGTACGAGGGCCTCACGATCCCGGGTGGGGTGCTGTGGATGACCGACTGCACGGGCATGAATCCGCAAATCTCACCGCACACTGCAGAGTACAATGGATGACGTCTAACGCTCACCTACATTTTTATCTTCTTTCCAGAGGCACGACACACCGAGCACATTGTTCGTGTACCGCCATGAGTGCAGTTTCCGTCAATGCACCCAACGGTGTTGCAGTTCGTGCACTTGATCGCCGGCTGCCCGCTGCCCTTGCCGCATGAGGGACACGGGTTGCTGTGACTCCAAATTGTCATCAAGATTTCAGGTTGGAGGGTAGGCACTTCTAAGCGTACGCAGTCTCACCCTCTTGAGTAAATCGCGATCGACTGCACCCAAAAGCATCTGCACAACGTGACAGCGGCTCAGGCGAACATTTCCCTAATGACAATCGAAAACCAGATGCGGGAGCCAGCATTAGTCGCTCAAAGCATCGGCCGAAAGGATGCTTCACCACAGATGTCTTCTTTCGTTCGACGAGGTAAGACGGTTGCCGGGCGCACGGTGGATGGCCTAGAAACGTGACCGGTGCATGGATGCTGTGTCTCCTCACCTCAAACGGGTTCCTGAATTCAAGAATTAAAGTTTGAACGAAAACGAAACTACCGTCACGATTCAACGGAGAACGTGCGTGATGCGACTTCGTCTCTTATGGCTCTTGATGATTGTGGGCAGTGCAATGTCTGGATGTTCTGGACCGACACAACCGACTCCGATTGCATCGATTCAGATCACCGCACCGAGCCTGAGTCTTGCCAGTGGTACGACGCTCCAGCTAACGGTTTCGATGCTCAGCAAAGACGGTAAACCACTCGCGGATCGTGTTGTTTCATGGTCCTCATCGAACTCATCACTCGCAGCAGTGTCCACAACGGGTCTCGTCACCGCTTCGAATGTGTTCGGTGGAACAGCGGAAAGCGTCACGATAACAGCGAGCGCCGGGGGGATCACTGCAGCCATATCGCTCAGCGTTACACCAGTTCCAGTAGGCAGTCTGACCGTGAACCCGGCGACCGCGGCGCTGGACGTTGGAGCGACTCGGCAACTGACGGCGACAGTGATGGATGCAGCGGGCACGGTGCTGACGGGGCGCACGGTGAGCTGGGGGAGTGCCGATACCACAATCGCGACGATTACCGCGAGTGGTCTCGTGACGGCGCGAGCCTACGCGGGGGCGCTCACGCGACCGGTGGTCATCACAGCGACAAGTGAGGGGAAGTCAGGCACCGCGACGATTTCGGTGAAGCCGAGCCAAGTCGCATCAGTGCGCCTGGAATCTTCAACTGTCTCAATCATAGTCGGCGAGACGATGCAACTTGTCGCGACTCCGCAGGACAGCTCCGGCAGCATCTTGACAGGGCGTCGCGTCTCATGGACGAGTAGTGCACCAAGTGTCGCCGCGGTATCCGAAGCAGGGTTAGTGACAGCTGTGGCAATCGGGAGTGCCACTATTACCGTCACTGTTGAGGGACAGTCCGCTTTCGCATCGGTGTCAGTGGTACCGCCGCCGCCGCGCATCGCCGTCACGAGC
>CAXBQP010000004.1:0-84013 GCA_963978095.1 uncultured bacterium
GGGAGCAGCTTCAGTCGCAACAGGGGCCGGCGCCGCAGCGGGAGCGGCCGCGACAGCGGCAGGGGAAGTGGCCTCCGCCGGTGTGCCGGCACCTGCCTCGTCGATTTCCCCCAGCGTATCATTCACCGCCACGACGTCGCCCTCGCCTTTGGCGCACGAGGCCAATCGGCCGGCTTTGAGCGCGGGCACTTCGACGGTAATCTTATCCGTCTCCAACTCCACCAACGTTTCGCCGGCGGCGATCGCGTCGCCCTCCTTCTTGAGCCACCGCGATACGGTAGCTTCGGTGATGGACTCTCCGAGGGGCGGCACCTTGATGGCAATCATTGCTGAGCGGACCGAAGTCGAGGGACGGGCGGGAAATGGCGAATCGGTGATGCGCCGCGTAACCCCGAAATATAACCTGCGCCGCTCCGGCCACTGCAGATTCTGCGCGGCGTTTCTCACGACCCACTTCAGAACATGCGTGCCCTGACGCTCACTGCCCACGGTGGACTGGACCAGATCACCGTCCGGTCCGATCTTCCCGACCCGGAGCTCGCTGGGCCGCGCGATGTGCGCGTGCGCCTCACGGCTGCCGCCCTCAACCGGCTCGATCTCTTCGTGGTGGGCGGACTTCCGGGGCACGCGAACGCACCAGGCTGGGTCCTGGGCGCCGACGGAACGGGGCGGATCGATCGGTGCGGCGCCGAGGTCACGGACGTGAGCGTCGGTGACCGGGTGGTCATCAATCCGGGCGTCTCGTGCGGCAGCTGCGGCTACTGCCTGGCCGATCAGCAGCCCCTCTGTCTCAAGTTCGGGGTGCTGGGTGAGCACCGCCCAGGGACATTCGCGGAATACGTCACGGTCCCGGCGACCAACGTGCAGCGGATCCCCGACTCCATTGACGATGCAACGGCGGCCGCCTTCACGCTCGCGACGCTGACGGCGTGGCGCATGGTGCACACCCGGGCCCACGTGCAGGCCGGCGACACGGTGCTGGTCCAGGGGATCGGGGGCGGTGTGGCGATCGCCGCGCTGCAGATCTGCAAGCGGATCGGCGCTCGCGTGATCGTCACCTCAGGGTCCGACCACAAGCTGGCCCGCGCCATCGCGCTGGGTGCTGACGACACCATCAACTACCGGACCAGTGACGTGGCCCGCGAGGTGCGCGCCCGTACTGGCAAGCGTGGTGCCGACGTCGTCATCGACAGCGGCGGAACCGACAGCTGGGCCGCCTCGCTCGGGAGTCTCGGACGCATGGGGCGCCTGGTCACCTGCGGCGGCAGCACCGGTCCGATGCTCCACACCGACGTGCGCAAGCTGTTCTGGAACCAGTGGTCGATCCTGGGCTCGACCATGGGCAGCCTCCCGGAGTTCGCGACGATCGTCGCCGAGTTGCGCGCCGGGCAGTTGCATCCGCCGGTGGATCGCGTCTTCGACCTGGCGGACGGTCGCGCCGCGTTCGAACACCTCGCCAGCGGTGCGCAGTTCGGCAAAGTCGTGTTGCGGATCGCGTGACCGACGCGGCTCAGTACACCCGGGAGGAACAGGCCGCCGTTCGCGCCACGGTCGCGGCGGGCGGCACGCCGGCGTGTCCCCGCTGTACCGTCGCCATGACCGTTCGGCAGATCGGTGGCGGAAGCTTCGGGCTCGGCTATGCCCGACAGCGCGAGTGGCTGATCTGTCCCGCGTGTCACCGTAGCGCGCTGTTCGACGTGAAGCGCGGGACACGGAACTAGCCCGTCAGACACGGCGGCCCCACCGTCGCGTTGGAACCTCACGGCCCCTTGAATCGTCTTCTGGGGTAGCATCTGGTCATGCCTTCACTCCGCCCTTCGATCTTTCATATGACAGTATCCATCGGTCGCGCCTTCCGGCGGCAATCCCGTGCCGCGTGGGCCATCGTGACCGCGGCGGCGATGTTCGGCGCGCCCCTCATGGCCCAGCAGCCGGTTGCATCGCCTGCCGTCCCTGCCCCGGTCGTGACGGCCCCGACCGCCGAGCTCAACCGCGCCTTCGTGCGCGATCAGACCTGGCTCGGGGCGCTCGTGTACGGCCCGTCGTTCGCCACGACCGTCACCTCGGATCCCCTCGGGTGGACCGCCGGATATCTCGTGATGACCGGCGGGTCCTTCTTCGCGGCGGCGGAGCTCTCGCGTGACATGACCATCACCGAACCGATGCGGCGGTTGGCGAATGGCGCCGCGCTCCACGGGGCGGTGGGAGCACTGCTGGTCGGCGGCATCTCGAACGCGGGGGCCAAGACGACTGCCGGGGCGATGTTCCTCGGCTCGATGGGTGGTACGGCGCTCGCGCTCTCGGCGGGCAAAGGCGTGACGGACGACGAGGTCGCGGGGGCGCTCTTCGGCGCCGATGCCGGTGCATTGGCCGGACTCGGTGCCTCGCGGGCGATGGGCACTGCCTCGACCCGTGGCGATCCCGACCGCGGGGCCGCGATCGCTGCCCTGGCCGGGATGCTGGTCGGCGCCCCGTTGGGCGGCGCCTACGTGGCGAGCGTGCCGTATCGCGTGACGGCCGGTGACGTGGGCACGATGTGGTCGAGCGCCGCGATCGGGGCCACCGCGGCCTACGCTGCCGTGGCGAACTCGCAGCCGACGCAGGCGACGCAATCCGGCGTCCTTCTCGCCGGCGGCGCGCTGGGGTTGCTCGCGGGTGATCGCTGGATGGTACGGCGCTACGATCACACCCGTGCCGACGCCCAGATGGTCTCGCTCGGCGCAGCGGCGGGCGGGCTCATGGGGGCGGGCGTGAGTGTGCTGACCGGGGCCTCAAAAGAGCGGTTCAGCGCGGCCACGGCCGCGCTCACGGCCGCGGGCGCCCTCGGCGGAGTCGTGATGGCGGAGCGGTTCGTCACCCCCTTGGCGGATGCCGGGCGGAAGATTGGTCGGCTCGAGGTGCATCCCGAGGGCGTACTCGCCACCGCCATGCGGACGCCGGGCGCCCATACGCTTCTGCAGTGGACCTTCTAGATTTCCCTATCGTGAATACCACTGAAACGTTCGCCCAGCGGCTCCAGCAGAGCCTCGCCCAGTTGTGGGAGTTCATTCCTGCGTTGCTCGGCGCGGCCGCGGTGCTCGTCCTGGGATACCTGTTGGCCAAGCTCGTGCAAAAGGGCGCCACACGGTTGCTTCGCCGCACGAAACTCAATGATGTGCTCCGTCGCGGCGGCGTGATGCAGGCGCTGGACCGCTCCGGGACGCACTTCAATCCCGCGCGCGTGATCGCGAATCTGCTGTTCTGGTTCGTGATGTTCACGGTCGTGCTCGTCGCGGCCAACGCGCTGGGTCTCGACTCCCTTGGGCAGGTGCTCAGCGAGCTCGTGAGCTACATCCCGAGTGTGATCGCCGCGATCGTCATCGTGATCCTCGGCATCGTGCTCGGCGATTTCGTCGCGGGACTGATCCTGGCGAGCACCGGCACGTTGCATGGCGGTCCGACGCTGGCCCGCGCGGGCAAGGGCGGGGTGATCTTGCTGGCCGTGTTCATGTCGCTTCAGGAACTCGGGGTCGCCACCGACATCGTGACGACCGCCTTCGCGATCATCTTCGGGGCCATCGCATTGGCGCTGTCACTGTCCTTCGGGCTCGGCAATCGCGAACTCGCGGGTGAGGTGACACGCGCGTGGTATGAGCGCTACAAGGCCGAGCGCGATGCCATTGAAGCCGGGTCCAAGAGCGAGGACGTCGCGGACGGCCTCGAAGATTCGGCGCCCGCCTCCGACGTCGCCCCGACGCGACCGACGGTGTAGGCGAGCCGCGGGATGTGCTGGTCGCCGCCGCGCCGCCGGGTTCCCCGGCGGCGCGCTGTTTTTTGGGTCCCGCAAGGGCTTGCACAGCAACGCTTTAGCGGCTGGAAAAACGGTTGTGTTCTTGGCTCCCCGGCGAGTAGATTTCTGGGTTGGCTGCACAGGTCGAAGAACCCCCATTTTCGCCCCGATCAATGACCGCTCCGAACAATCGCGAACGCATCCTGCCGCGCCTGATCGACGACGAGATCAAGGAGTCGTTCATCAACTACTCGATGAGCGTGATCGTGAGTCGCGCGCTCCCCGACGTACGCGACGGCCTGAAGCCGGTGCACCGCCGCGTGTTGTACGCCATGAACGAGCTCGGGCTCGTGCCGGGGCGTCCGTACAAGAAGTCGGCGACGGTCGTGGGCGATGTGCTCGGCAAGTACCATCCGCACGGCGACTCGTCGGTGTACGACGCCCTCGTGCGCATGGTGCAGGACTTCTCGCTGCGCTATCCACTCGTGGACGGGCAGGGGAACTTCGGCTCGGTCGACGGCGACTCCGCGGCGGCGTACCGGTACACCGAAGCGCGCCTGACGCGCATCGCGACCGAACTGCTCGCCGACATCGACAAGAACACCGTCGATTTCGGTCCGAATTTCGACGACCGCCTCGAGGAGCCCACGGTGCTCCCGAGCGCGCTCCCGAACCTCGTGGTGAACGGGTCGTCGGGCATCGCCGTGGGCATGGCGACGAACATCCCGCCGCACAATCTGCGCGAGGTGGCCGCAGCGGTGAACGCGCTGATCGACGATCCCGACACCTCGGTCGACCAGCTGCGCACGCTGATCACCGGTCCGGATTTCCCGACCGGCGCCTACATCTACGGCAAGTCGGGGATCAAGGACTACCTCGAGACGGGGCGCGGCAAGATCGTCATGCGTGCCCGCGCCGTGATCGAGGAGAACGAGAAGGGGAACAAGTCGCAAATCGTCGTCAACGAGCTTCCGTACCAGGTCAACAAGGCCAAGCTCGTCGAGGACATCGCGCATCAGGTGCGCGACAAGAAGCTCGAGGGGATCAGCGACCTGCGCGATGAATCGGATCGCGACGGCATGCGCATCGTGATCGAGCTCAAGCGTGACGCGATCCCGCGCGTGGTGCTGAACCAGCTGTACAAGCACACCACGATGCAGAGCACGTTCGGTGTGATCATGCTGGCCCTGGTGCCGGATCCGATCAGCAAGCGGCTCGTGCCGAAGATCATGGGGATGCGCGAGGTGCTCCAGCACTTCATCGCGCACCGCCACGAGGTCATCGTTCGCCGCACGCAGTTCGATCTCGACAAGGCCAAGGACCGCGAGCACATCCTCGAGGGGCTCAAGATCGCGGTCGACAACATCGACGCGGTGATCAAGGTCATCCGCGGATCGGCCGACACCGAGACCGCGAGCGCCGAGTTGCAGCGCCGCTTCAAGCTGAGCGAGAAGCAGGCCGAGGCGATCCTCAACATGCGGCTCGCGCGCCTCACCGGGCTCGAGATCGAGAAGCTGGAGGAGGAGCTCCGTGAGGTGCAGGCGCTGATCGCCGAGCTCAATGACATCCTCGGCAGCAAGACGCGCCGCATGGCGATCATGAAGGAGGAGCTGGGCGCGATCGTCGAGACCTATGGCGACGACCGCCGCACCACGATCATCGCCGACGAAGGGGAGTTCTCGGTCGAGGACCTGATCGCTGACGAGGAGATGGTCGTCACGATCTCGCACTCCGGCTACATCAAGCGGACGTCGATCTCGACCTACCGCCAGCAGCGCCGCGGCGGAAAGGGGCTCCAGGGCTCGGATCTCAAGTCCGAGGACTTCATCGAGCATCTCTTCACGGCGAGCACGCACGCGTACATCCTCTGCTTCACGGCGGATGGGCGCTGTTTCTGGCTCAAGGTGCACGAGATCCCGCAGGCGGGACGCGCTGCCAAGGGGAAGCCGATCGTCAATCTCATCAACGTGGCGCCGGATACCCTTATCGCCGCGATGGTCTCGGTCAAGAAGTTCACCGACGACGAGTATCTCCTCTTCTGCACCCGTCAGGGGACGATCAAGAAGACCGCGCTCTCCGAGTACTCGAACGTCCGCAGCACGGGCGTGAAGGGGATCAAGATCGAGGAGGGCGACCAGCTCATCGACGTGCAGGTGACGAGCGGCACCAACGACATCGTGCTCGCCACCAAGCATGGGCTCTCGGTGCGCTTCCACGAGCAGGACACGCGTCCCATGGGACGCGACACGACCGGCGTGAAGGGGATCGAGCTCTCCGACGACGATGCCGTGATCGGCATGGTGGTCGTCAAGCGCGAGGCGACGCTGATGGTCGTCACCGAACTCGGCCTCGGCAAGTGCTCGCCGATCGACGAGTACCGCGTGCAGAAGCGCGGTGGCAAGGGGATCAAGACGGTCAACCGCACCGAGCGCACCGGCAACGTGGTCGGGCTGCTTGAGGTGCTGGCCGAGGATCAGGTGATGCTGATCACGCGCGGTGGGCAGATCATCCGCTCCCCAGTCAAGGATGTGCGCGTGGCCGGCCGCAACACGCAAGGCGTCAAGCTCATGAATCTCGAGATGGGGGACGTCATCACCGCCGTGGCGCGCGTGGTGCCGGACGACAATGAAGCCGACGGTGGCGAGGGCGGCGATGATGCCGGCTCCGATCAGCTATCGCTGGCTCCCACGGATTGACCGAACGCCGAACCAGGACCACGGACATGACGACGATCGCCTCGAGTACCAGCGCACTGACCGCGCTTCTCCACGCCCCGCTCGAGGCGCCGCCGGCGCTCGACTCGCTGTGGATGCCCTTCACGAACAATCGGGCGTTCAAGCAGGCGCCGAGGATCCTCGTCTCGGCCAAGGACATGCACTACACCGACGCCGATGGCCGCCAAGTGCTCGATGGCGTCGCCGGGCTCTGGTGCGTGAATGCCGGCCACTGCCGCGCGCCGATCGCCGAGGCGATCGCGACGGCCGCGCGCACGCTGGACTATGCACCCCCGTTCCAGATGGGACATTCGCTCGCGTTCGCGCTGGCGGAACGGGTGGCCGAGATGCTCCCAGGTGATCTCGATCACGTCTTCTTCACGAATTCGGGGAGCGAGGCGGTCGACACCGCGCTCAAGATCGCGCTGGCGTACCATCAGGCGCGCGGCGATGCCAAGCGCGTGCGCTTCGTCGGGCGGCAGCGCGGCTACCATGGCGTCGGCTTCGGCGGGATCTCCGTCGGTGGCATCCCGACCAACGCCAAGCAGTTCGCCGCGCAGTTGCTGCCGTCGGTGGATCACCTGGTGCATACGCATGATCTGGCGCGGAACGCCTTCAGCAAGGGACAGCCGCAGCACGGCGCCGAGTTGGCGGACGATCTCGAGCGCGTGATCGCGGAGCGCGGGGGCGACACGATTGCCGCGGTGATCGTGGAACCGGTGGCCGGTTCCACCGGCGTGCTGATTCCGCCCGTGGGCTACCTCGACCGTCTGCGCGCGATCTGCGACGCGCACGGCATCCTGTTGATCTTCGACGAGGTCATCACCGGATTCGGTCGGACCGGCTCGGCGTTCGGTGCCACGCGGTTCAACGTGTTGCCAGACCTCATCTGCGCGGCCAAGGGGATCACCAACGGGAGCGTGCCGATGGGTGCGGTCTTCGCCCGCCACATGATCTATGACACGGTGGTCCACGGTGCGCCGGCGGGAATCGAACTCTTCCATGGCTACACCTATTCGGGGCATCCGCTCGCGGCAGCCGCGGGGCTGGCGACGCTCGATCTGTACGAGGAGGAGGGACTCTTCCAGCGCGCGGCTGATCTCGCGCCGCAATGGGAACGTGCCGTGCATTCGCTGCGTGGACGCCAGCACGTCATCGACGTCCGCAACATCGGACTCGTGGGCGCGGTGGAGCTCGAACCGCGTGACGGCAAACCCGGGACACGTGCCTTCGACGTCTTCACCGACTGCTTCAAGCGTGGTGTCCTCGTGCGGCAGACGGGCGACATCATCGCCCTCTCGCCGCCGCTCATCATCGAGCCGGCGCAGATGCAGGAGATCGTGGGGGTGCTGGGAGAGGCGATCGACGCGGTGGCCTGACGCCGCGCGTACGAGAACATCATGACCACCACCTTGACCCCTGCACTCGTTTCGCTCGACGATATCCGTCGCGCCGCTGTGGCCCTCCAAGGGGTCGCGGTGCGGACGCCGCTCCTGCGTTCCGATGCGCTCGAGGCGCATGCCGGCGTCCCCGTCTATCTCAAGCCGGAGATGCTGCAGCGCGGCGGCGCGTTCAAGTTCCGCGGCGCCTACTGGTTCGTCTCCCAGCTGTCCGCCGAGGAGCGGGCGCGCGGCTTGGTGGCCCCATCCTCCGGCAATCATGGTCAGGCCGTCGCATTCGCGGCGCGCCTCTTCGGTACCACGGCGACGATCGTCATGCCCACCACGGCCACGCGTGCCAAGCGTGACGGGGCGGAACGGCTGGGTGCCGCGGTCGAACTCGCGGGCACGACGAGCGCGGAACGCATGGCGCGCGCCATCGAGATCTGCGCCGCGACTGGTGCCACGATGGTGCCGCCCTACGATCATCCGTGGATCATCGAGGGCCAAGGGACACTCGGTCTCGAGATCGGCGAGGATCTGCCGGAGGTCGGCACCGTGATCGTGCAGGTCGGCGGTGGCGGCCTCTCGTCCGGCGTTGCCGCAGCCATCAAGGGACTCGCGCCCCAGGCCCGCGTGATCGGCGTCGAACCCGAAGGCTCGCCGAAATTGAGCAAGGCGCGCGCTGCGGGTGAGCCGGTGAATATCCCGCCGAATCCCACCGGACTCGCCGACGGACTCCTCGCGGTCCGCATCGGCGCGCTCCCGTTCGCGCATCATCAGCGGTACATGGACGAAGTCGTGACGGTGCCCGACGCGGCACTCCTCACCGCGATGCGATTCCTCTTGGATCGCCAGAAACTGGTGGCAGAGCCCAGCGGCGCGATCGCCGTGGCGGCACTCCTCGAGGGCTTGGTGAAACCCGAGGGGCCGACGGTGTGTGTGTTGTCGGGCGGGAACATCGAGTGGGATGGCCTGCAGGAGCTCCTTGGAGGGCGGCACGCGTGAAACTCCGCTGCCCGACGTGCGGTACGCTGTACGAAGGGGACGCGAAGTTCTGCGCCAAGGATGGCGGGCGCCTCTTGCCGGTCGGTGGGGCCCCTGTGGCGCCGGCGGCCGGGCCGGGAGCAACCGCGCCGCGAGCGGCCGCTGAGGGGGCGCCGAAGAAGGAGCTCCGGCACTCGAGCATGGCGGGGCAGGTGCTCGACGGCCGGTATCAGATCGTCAAGAAGGTGGGCGAAGGGGGAATGTCGTTCGTGTATCTCGCGCACGACATCTCCACCAACGAACGCTACGCCATCAAGATTCTGTCGCCAGGGCTCGCCGAGGACACCAACGCCATGGCGCGGCTCCGCCGCGAAGCGTCGCTCGGCATTCGTCTCGAGCATCCCAATGTCTGTCACATCGTGCGCATGGGCGAGACCGAGGATGGGCTGGTGTACGTGGTCATGCCCTTCGTCGAGGGCGAGGTGCTCAGCGATCGCAACAATCGCCTTGGCGTCATTCCGCTGGCCCAGGTGGTGGTCTGGGTCAACGAAATCGGGGCGGGTTTGCAGGTAGCGCATGATCTCAAGATCATTCATCGTGATCTCAAGCCCGAGAACATCATGATCTGCGCGCGCGCCGACGGGACCGAATCCGCGGTCGTGATGGACTTCGGTCTTGCCAAGGAGCGCCGCTCCGGCGCCGAGCTCGAGAAGCTGACCGCCACCGGGATCATCCTCGGCACTCCGGAGTTCATGAGTCCCGAGCAGCTGCGCGGCAAGACGCTCGATGCGCGCACCGACGTGTATTCGCTGGCGCTCATGACCTACGAGATGCTCACCGGGAAGCTGCCGTTCGACGGGCGCAATCAGCAGGAACTGATGATCGCGCGGTTGCGTGCCGAGCCCATTCCGTTGCGGGAACGTCGCCCCGAGTTGGACTTGCCGGAGGCGGTCGAGCAGGTGCTGCTGCGGGCGATGGCACGTGATCCCGATGCCCGGCCCGCGTCGACGGTGGAGTTCGCCCGGGAGTTCGCGGCGGCCGCGCACCCGCGCACATCACCATCGGCGGGCGGCCTGCTGGGCAAATTGTTCAGACGCTGAAGCGAGGACTCGACGTCGATGATGCGCCATCTGATCGGAGCCATGATGCTCGCCAACGCGGCCTGGGCGCAGGGCGGCCCGCCGAGCATGGGGACACCGATCCGTCCGTTCCACGTGGCGAACTACGATCTGGCTGTCGATCTTCCGGAGACCGGCAAGACCATCGCCGGGAATGCGGTGCTGAGTGTCGAGCGCCTCGGGCCCGGGGACACCCTGCGACTCGATCTGCTGGATCTCACCGTGACCAGTGTCACGCTCGACGGGCGAACGGTCGGTTTCGTGCACGACGCCGGCCAGCTGCGCATCCCGGTGGCCGCGACGGCCGCCCGGTTCACAGTGGCGGTGCGCTACGGCGGCGCCGTGACCGATGGACTGATCATCGGCACCGACAGTGCCGGGCGATGGATGGCCTTCGGCGACAACTGGCCGAATCGCGCCCGTCGTTGGATTCCGTCCATCGATCATCCCTCGGACAAAGCCACGGTCTCGTGGACGGTCAAGGCACCGAGCGATCGCCGGGTGATCGCGAACGGATCCCTTCTGGAAGAGACGCCGCTCCCGACGCCGCGCGACCCTGACGGATCGGCCGGGCGCCCCGTGAGTTGGACGATCACCCGCTGGCGGGAGTCGCGACCGATCCCCGCCTATTTGATGGTGATCGCGGCGGCCCCGCTGGTACGATACGAACTGGGGACCACCGCATGCGGCGTCGCCGAGTTTCCCGGCTGCGTCCCGCAGCAGCTGTACGTGGCGCCGGAGCAACGGCACATGGCGCCCGGCGAGTTCGCGCGCGCCGGCGACATCGTCGGGTTCTTCGGGCGTCTCGTGGGTCCGTTTCCGTACGAGAAGCTGTCGCATCTGCAGAGCACCACGCGCTTCGGCGGCATGGAGAACGCGAGTGCGATTTTCTACGATGACAAGATATTCCGCCGCAAAGGGGCGGATGCCGGCTTGATCGCCCATGAGACCGCGCATCAATGGTTCGGCGATGCCGTGACGGAGCGTGAATGGGGACACCTGTGGTTGTCCGAGGGGTTCGCCACCTATTTCTCGGCGCTCTACCTCGGACACGCATTCGGTGACACGGCGCTCGTGGGGCATCTGCGGCGCGACCGCGACGGGCTCGTGAAAAGCGCCAACGTCGCCACGCGGCCGGTCATCGACAGCACCCAGACGAACTTGATGGCCTTGCTGAATGACAACAGTTACCAGAAGGGCGGTTGGGTCCTCCACATGCTGCGGCAGGAAGTCGGTGACAGCGCGTTCTTTGGTGGCATCCGAGACTACTGGGCCGCGCACAAGCACGCCACCGCGGTGAGCGATGACCTGCGCGCGGCAGTGGAGAAGCGCGCGGGGCGGGATCTGCGATGGTTCTTCGATCAGTGGCTGCGACGCCCCGGTGTCGCCGACGTGACCACGTCCTGGCGCTACGACGCCGCCAAGCACGAACTGCACGTGGTGGTGGAGCAGGGCAGTCGAGTCGCGCCCTATCGACTGAAGCTTCCGGTGCAAGTGACCGATGCGGCCGGGGCGACGCGGACGCAGGTCCTCGAGATCGGGGCGCAGGTGCGCTCCGAGCGCGTGATCCCTCTGGCGACCGCACCGAGCGCCGTGGTGGTGGACCCCGGTGTGACGGTGCTCGGAGCGTTCTCCGCGAAGTAGCCGGTCACCGTCATCGTATCATGATGACCGGTTACCATCCCCATTGCCGCAGCTCGACCTGCAGACAGCGGTCCTGGACGACCCGGATACCCGACTGAGCCAGTTGCCGGGCTGCCGCATCATGGCGGATCCCGAGCTGGAACCAGACGGCATGCGGACGCGCGGCGATGATGTCATCGAGGTGCGCGGGGATATCCGTGGGGCGACGAAACACCGTCACCAGATCGACGCGGTCCGGGATCTCCCGGAGGGAGCGGTACACCGGTGCCCCGAGGAGATGCGTGACCTCGGGGTAGTAGATCGGGACCGGGATGATCGTGAATCCCTGCGACTGCGCGTAGGCGGGCACATAGTTCGCCGGCACGTCGGGATCGGTTCCGTCCTTGATCCCCAGCACCGCGATGGACCGCACGCGGTTGAGCAGCTCGCCGATGCCATCCTCGTGCTCGATCAAACGATGCGCCCAGGGTTCGGTCATGTGCTAACCTTAGCGGCGCGAACCGGCTAAATTGCAGGGGCAGACTGCAACTTCTCGACGGACCACCTCACGGACGGATTCCTCATGAGAATGCTTGTGCTCGGCGCCGGGCTTCAAGGGTCCGCATGCGCGTTCGACCTCCTGCAACAACCCGCGGTGTCCGAAGTGCGCCTTGCGGATCGCGACTTCCGTGCTCTCCCGGCCTTCCTGACACCGTATCGCACGGATCCGCGTCTGGTGTTGGTCCCTCTCGACGCCCAAGACTCGGCCGCGGCCCGGCAGGCGATGCAAGGCGTCACGTCGGTCATGTGTGCCCTGCCGTACTACTTCAATCTCGAGATGACGCGTGCCGCCGTCGCGTGCGGCGTTCATTATTGCGATCTTGGCGGCAACACCGGGATCGTGAATGAGCAGAAGGCGCTCGATGCCGACGCCAAGGCCACGGGGGTCACGGTCATCCCCGATTGCGGGCTCGCGCCGGGAATGGTGAACATCCTCGCCCAACTGGGCATCTCGCGCTGCGAGAGGACAGAGAGTGTGCGGATTTTCGTGGGCGGGCTCCCACAGGCGCCCGACGGCCCGCTCAAGTACCAGATCGTGTATTCGCTCGAAGGGGTGCTCGACTACTACACGACGCTCAGCTGGATCGTGCGCGATGGCACGCGGATGGAAGTACCGGCGCTCAGCGAAGTCGAGCCCGTGCACTTCGAAGCGCCCGTGGGAGAACTCGAAGCCTTCCACACGGCCGGTGGATTGAGCACGATGGCGCAGCGCTACGAGGGGAAGATCCCCTCCATGGAGTACAAGACGCTGCGGTATCCCGGCCACGCACACATCATGGCGGCAATCCGGGAGCTGGGGCTGCTCGATCTCACGCCGGTCGATGTGAAGGGGCAACAGGTCGTCCCACGAGATCTGGCAGTCGCGGTGATGGGGCCCAAGCTCCGCAAGCGAAACGGACGTGATCTCGTCGCGCTTCGGGTGGTGGTGCGTGGTATGCGGCACGGTGTGCCGATCACCCATTCGTGGGAGCTCGTCGACCGGTACGATGAAGTCCGCGGGATCACGGCCATGGAACGAACCACGGGCTATTCACTGGCCATCACCGGGCTGTTGCAAGCGAGCGGCGTGGTCGCCCCGGCTGGCGTGCGCACACCGGATGAGGCCATCCCCGGTGATCGGTACATTGCGGAACTCGCCACGCGGGGTATCATCATCCGAGAGTCGGTCACCAGCTGACGCGTGACCCTCGTGCCGGCGCGACGGCCGGAATCACCAGTGGTCCATCGGAGGCGATGCATGCAGGGAGGCGAGGGGGAGACGAAGCGGGTCGTAGGTGCCGTGACCGTGCTGGCCGCGCTGACGCTCGTGGTATCCGCCGCCGCCGCGCAGAGCGCTCCGGTCAAGCACACCGTGCTGTCCGATGGACATCCCATGGCGCTGTGGGAGAAGCGGGCGGCCAAACCGAGGCGCGCGATCGTCCTGCTTCACGGGCGGACGTGGAGCGCGCTCCCCGATTTCGACCTGCAGGTTCCTGGTGAGCATCGATCCCTCATGGACGCGCTGGTGGCCAAGGGGTATGCCGTGTATGCCCTCGATCTGCGCGGCTACGGCGGCACGCCACGCGATGCGTCGGGGTGGGTGAATCCGAATCGCGCCGCGGCCGATCTTGCGGCAGCCGTGGACTGGGTGGCGACGCAGAGCGGCGTTCCCGGAAAGCCGACGCTCTTCGGCTGGTCCAATGGATCGACCGTGGCGCACCTGATGGCGCAACAACATCCCGAGCTGATTTCGTCGCTGGTACTCTTCGGCTACTGGAAGGATCCCGACTCGCTGAGTGTCAGCGGGCCTGATACGCTGGTGCCCAAGCGTGCCGCGACGACCGCGAAAGCGGCGGCCTCGGATTTCATCACGCCGACCATCAGTGCCCGCGCGATCGACGTCTACGTGAAGGCCGCGCTCGCTGCGGATCCGGTCCGTACCGACTGGCGACGGATGGAAGAGTACAACGCGCTCTCGCCCGCCAAACTCACGGTCCCCACGTTGCTGATCACCGGCGAGCATGACCCGCTGGCTCCCGAGGCATCGCAGCGCAAGTTCTTCGATCGTCTCACCGTGAAGGACAAAGCGTGGGTGACGATTCCGAAGGGCGATCATGCCGCCCTGATCGAGGACATGCAGCCGGAGTTCGTGCGGGTGATGACCGCGTTCATCGAGCGGAAGCGCTAGACACAGCCCCCTCCTGGAGACCACGCCATGTTTCGCATTGCCGCCGGTGTCCTGGCGATCAGCGTGCTCGCGGCATCGCACGAGGTGCGTGCACAGGGACGGACCCTGCGCGTCGTGTCGACACAGGGGACGCCCATCCCGTTCGCCACGGCGTGGATCGAGGGCGGCACCGCGCGCATCGCCGACTCGACCGGCACCATCGCCATCGGGAATGTGGTGCCTGGCCCCCTGAAACTGGAGGCGCGGCGGTTGGGATTCCTGCCGTTCACCGGGACGTTCGTGGTCGCTGACACCACGCGGGTGCTCACGGTGACGCTCGAGGCTGCGGTGAACCGCTTGGCGCAGGTGGAGATCATCGAAAAGAAGATGCTGCCGCTGGGGATCCAGGGCTTCTATCGGCGAGCGCTGGAGCGGCAGAAGGGCGCCGGGAGCGGCTGGTTCCTCGGCCCGGAGGATATCCAGCGGCGCAATCCGAATCTTGCGACGGACGTGCTGCGCGAGTTTCCCGGGCTTCAGTTCAGGCGCGACCCGGCGACCGGGACCGTGGCCGCGGTGGACATGATGGGCTGTGAAGTGACCGTGGTGATTGACGGGGCGGTCATCAACCCGCAGCCCGGCAAGAAGTCACAGAGCATCAGCGCGGGTTCGATGGCACGTGCGGGGGGACGATTCGAGGCGGCGACGGCCAAGAACACCGTGAGCGTCGATTCGTATCTGAGTCCGGAAGCGCTGGTCGCCGCCGAGTTCTACCGGCGCGGCGCGAATGTCCCGATGGAGTTGCAAGGCAACGACATGTCCTGCGGCCTGCTCGTGCTCTGGACAGGTGGGCGGAAGCCCTGAGGTTACCGGCTGAAGCTCGCCAGTGCCACACCCATCTGATCCATCGAGTCCTTGGCGCGCCAGCGGTCGCGGCCGTTGTAGATGAACGAGAAGGCCAGCAGCTCGCCGGTCTTGCTCGTCACGTATCCGCCGAGCGAGGCCACGTCGTTGGTGGTTCCGGTCTTGGCGTGGAGATTCCCCATCGCGGAAGTCCACTTCATCCGCTTGCGCAGCGTCTCGGTGCGGCCCGCCACGGGGAGCGACGCCTCGAACACCGGCCCCCAGGCCGTCTTCTTGGCGTAACTGAGGAGCTGTACCATGGCGCGCGGGGTCACACGGTCGAGCGTCGACAGTCCGCTGCCGTCGGCGGCAAAGACCGCCTGCGGCGCGGTTCGCACTTTGTCGGTGAGGAAACGGCTCAGCAACGCATTGGCGTTCTCGGCGGTCCCTGCATTCCCGGCACCGTGGGCGACATCGCGAAAGAGCAACTCGGCGAAATGATTGTTGCTCTCGCCGTTCATTTGCGTCACGATCTTCTCCAGCGACGGCGAGGCCACGCTCGTGACGCGGGGCGCGTCGAGCGCGGCGCGTCCGGCCCGGACCGTCGCGCCGTCGACGTTCACGCCCCGGGCGACGAGTGCCGCGCGCAAGGCACCCGCCGCGAAGAGCTCCGGTCGCTCCACCACAAAGTACAGATCGCGTGGTGAAGCCAGGCTGCCCATGGTTCCACGGACGATCATCGTGCCCGTGGAGTCCTGCTTGAAGCTGATGCGTGACCCGCGCCCCCCCTTCTCGATCTTCACCTCGTTGCTGATCGGCAGTCCGCTCACGGCCGGATGGAACGACACCGACGCGTGATCGCCCTCGGGGCGCACGATCATGGTGATCTTGTTCTCGTTGAAGCTCAGCGCCGAGACGCGCGCGGCGTAGCCGGCGTGCAGGTAGTTCTTCTTCCAGCCGTCGGGAATTCGGCGTTCTTCGAACGCGGAGGCGTCGGCAATCACGGTGCCGGTGACCCGGCGGATCCCCGCATCCGCGATCCGGCGTGCCAGCGCCTCCATCGGAGGCTCGCCGGCCTCATCGGTGGCTTTGCCGGCGAGCATCGGGTCGCCCGCGCCGCGCAGAATCAGGTCGCCGCGCAGAATGCCGTCGGTGCCGATCGCGCCGGCGCGCAAGACTTCGGTATCGAAGTGTCCCGCCGCGCCGAACCGGTCGAGCGCCATCGCCGACGTGAACAGCTTCATGGTCGATGCCGGCAGGAGCTGGTCGTCGCCATGGTGGGTGAACAGGGTGTCGCCGCTCGACAGGGAGACGACGATCACTCCCCACTTGCCGCTGTTGCCGGAGCGGGTCAGGACGGAGCGAAACTGCGCATCGAGCGCATCGGTCCCTACCGGGCCCACCGCGCGAACCGACGTCTTGCCGGGCGTGGGGGTGGCGGATTTCGGCGCGGCCTTGCTGCTCTTCTTTGCTTTCTTCTTGACCTCCGCGGGCTTGGCGGCTCGCGCACCATCAGCGGCCATCGTCGCTCGCGACGAGGCATACTGGACCGGGGGCATGGCCCCGAGATGGATCGGGAGGGCCAGCGCCAGCAGGGAAGAAAAGATCACGCGGATCACACCTTGAATATGATGTTCTTGCGCCAAAGCGCCCAGAGGATACCGTACCACAACAGCACGAAGCAGAGCGCGAAGGCCAGCGAGGCCACCCGGGGTTCGAACCACGGGCGGAACACGGTCTGGTATACCACGGCCTGGACAGCGGTCTGTTTGCCGTGGAAGTCGACCTTCCACAGGGTATAAATCAGGCGCGCCATCATCCCTGAACCCACGAAGGCGATGATGGGATTCACTCCATAGATGACGAGCGGAGGGGTCCACCACGTAACGCGCTGGACGTCGATGATCCATGAAATCGTGGCCAGGATCACGCAGGCCATGCCGGCGGTGAAGATGACGTAGGAGCTGGTCCAGAGCGATTTGTTGATCGGGAACGACCAGTGCCACATCAGTCCCACCATCATCCCGAGCGCGCCGACGGCGAACAACCCGTTCAGTCGCTCCTCGAGCGGGCGCTGCTGGGCGAGCCACCGCCCGGTGAAGACCCCCAGCATGGCGGTGCCGATGGCGGGGATGGTGGACAACGGACCTTCCGGATCCCAGGTCTTGGAGCTCACCCATAGATGACCGTCGAGGAGCAGCCGATCCGTCCAGGCCGCCAACGTGCGGGGGGCCGCGTCCAACAGGTTCGCCCCGATGCCACCGTCGGCCCCGGGAACCGGAATCAGCGTCATGGCGAACCAGTAGCCGTAGAGCAGGGCGACCAGCACCATCACCTGCTGTTTGAGGGTGCCGCGCATGGTGATGAGCGCCGAGAGGGTGTAGGCCACGCCGATGCGCTGGAGCACCCCCGGGATACGGACATGCTCCCACCGTGCCATGTCATAGAACGGAAAGACCGCGACCATCAAGCCGAATCCGACGATCATGACCCCGCGTCGGATGATCTGGCGCTGGATGTCCGCGTCGCTGGCCCCGCGCGCGCGCCGGGCGGAGAGCGAGAGGTGGGTGGTGATCCCCGCGATGAAGAGGAAGAACGGGAAGATCAGGTCGGTCGGCGTCCATCCGTTCCACGCGGCGTGTTCCAGCGGGGGAAAGATCGCGCCCCACGTGCCCGGATTGTTGACGAGCAACATGCTGGCGACGGTGGCGCCGCGAAACACATCGAGCGCGAGCAGACGTTCGCGAGAGGCTTCAGCGTTGGCTGTGGTCATGGCGCGTACAAGTATGTCGACGGCATGGAGGAAACGCGAGCCGAGGCAATGCCCTTCGGGCGCGGGGGGCTCGGCGGCCCGGCTGCGCCGTTCGGTGCTCCCCGAACGCCGACGAGCCGACCACACCCGAAGGTGCGATCGACTCGTGCATAAGCTCTAAGGTGCTGCGAAGTCAGAGCTTATGAAACAGCAGCAGGAGTGCGGTGATCGTGAACATCGCAATCAGGAGCGGTCCAACGAAGAGGGCGACGAAGAGGCGATTGTCGTACTTGAGGTGCATGTAGTAGGCGACGACGATCGCGAACTTCACGGCCGACATCACCAGCAGGGCCGGAACGAAGGCGCTGGAGGCGACGAAGGCCGGAATGTAATAGGCCCAGACTTCGATGATCGTGATGGCGAAGAGGACGAGGGCCACCCACTTGTACTGCTTCCAATCCGGGTGCTCGTGGGCGTCGTGCGTCGAATGCGAGGCGTGATCGCTCATGGTCGTCGGCCTACTGGATGAGGTAGATGAGCGTGAAGATGGCGATCCACACCACGTCCACGAAGTGCCAGTACAGCGCGCAGATATCGACCACGAGGGCATCCTTCGGGGTCAGCCCGCGCTTCATGTCGATGGCGAGGAGCGTCAGCAGCCAGAGCACGCCGACGGTCACGTGCGCGCCGTGGAAGCCGGTCAGGGTGAAGAACGACGACCCGAACAGATTGGTCGTGATCTTGAGCCCTTCGTGCACGAACGAGGTGAACTCGAAGGCCTGGAAGCCGAGGAAGACGGTGCCGGCCAGCGCGGTGGTGAAGAGCCAGAACTTGGAGTTCCCCTTGAGCCCGTCGTAGCCCGGCTTGCCGCGATTCTCGACGGCGGCCAGCGCGAGCACCATGAACAGCGACGACATCAGCAGGACGAACGTCGAGGCCGAGGTGACGGGGATGTTGAGGATCGGCTTGAACACTTCGCCGGACGGCGACGTCCAGGCCTCGTGCGGGAAGGGGCCGACGCGTGAGCGGCCCTTGTAGATCAGATACGTCGAGATGAGCGATGCGAAGAGCATGCACTCCGACCCGATGAACGCCCAGACGGCGATCTTCCGGTTGTCGAGTCCGGTGGTCGTGTAGTGCACGTGTTCGTGATCGTCGTGCATGGCAGCAGTGGCAGTGGACATGGGTTCGGTCTCCGGGTTACTCGAGCGGGCTGAACAGCCACGCGTACAGCGAGCCGATCAGGAGGGCCGCGCCGCTCAACGAGACCGCCATCGCGAGCGCGAAGTGGTCGAGGTGGATGAACATCAGGCCACTGAACATGACGACGATGCCGACCGCGGTCAGGAGGGGCTTGACCGTGTTGAGCGGCATCGGGATGCCGAGTTCGGCCGCGGTGTGGCGTTCGGTCTCTTCGCGCAGCGGCACGGCGTCGGCACTCGCGATCTGTGCCTTATCCGCATCGGCATGGGCGGCGCCGGAGCTCATCTCGGGGTGCTTGAGATCCCACAGCGGCGAGCGCGAGGTCACGACCGGGATGCGCGCGAAGTTGTACTCGGGCGGGGGCGAGGGGATGCTCCACTCGAGCGTCGCCGCTCCCCACGCGTCCTGCGGGGCGGGGAGTCCGCCCTTCCGGCTCTTGAGGAAGTTGATGACGAAGACCGCCGTGGCGATGATCAGCAACAAGGTGCCCAGCGACGAGGCGAGGTTGAACTTCTCCCATCCCTGGCCGGCGTCGTAGGTGTAGATGCGGCGCGGCATGCCGAGCAGCCCGCTGAAGTGCATCGGGAAGAACGTCAGGTTCATCGCGATGAACGTCAGCCAGAAGTGCCAGGTGCCGAGCGCTTCGTCCATGTAGCGGCCGAACATCTTCGGGAAGTAGAAGTAGATGCCGGCGAAGATGCCCATCATGGAGCCGCCGAACAGCACGTAGTGGAAGTGCGCCACGACGAAGTACGTGTCGGTCTGCTGCAGGTCGGCCGGGGGCGAGGAGTGCATGACGCCCGAGATGCCGCCGATCGTGAAGAGCCCGATCAGGCCGATGGCGAACTTCATGGCGGCGACGAAGCGGATCTGCCCGCCCCAGAGCGTCGCAATCCAGTTGAAGATCTTCACGCCGGTCGGGATGGCGATCAGCATCGTCGCCATCGAGAAGAGCGTATCGGCGACGGCGCCCATGCCCACCGCGAACATGTGGTGGGCCCACACGCCGAAGCCGAGGAAGCCGATCATGATGCCCGAGTAGACCATCACGTTGTAGCCGAACAGCGGCTTCTTCGAGAAGGTCGGGAGGATCTCCGACACGAGTCCGAAGGCCGGGAGGATCAGGATGTACACCTCGGGATGGCCGAACACCCAGAACAAGTGCTGCCAGAGCAGCGGGTCGGCGCCCTTGGCGATGTCGTAGAAGGAGGTGCCGAAGAACCGATCGAACAGCAGGAAGACGAGCGCGATCGTGATGGCCGGGAAGGCGAGGATCAGGAGGAACTGCACCACGAACGACATCCAGGTGAACATCGGCATGCGCATCAGGGTCATCCCCGGGGCGCGCATGTTGATGATCGTCGTGATGAAGTTGAAGGCGGCGGCCAGCGAGCTGATGCCCAGGATCTGCAGGCCCATCACCCAGAAGTCGATGTTCGCGCCGGGGGAGAACTGGTTCGTCGTCAGCGGGGCGTAGCCGAACCAGCCGCCGTTCGGCGCGACATGGAAGAAGATCGGGAAGGTGATGAACACCGCACCGAGCACGTACACCCAGTAGCTGAAGGCGTTGAGGCGCGGGAAGGCCACGTCCCGCGCGCCGATCTGCAGCGGGATCAGGTAGTTGAAGAACGCGGCCGAGAGCGGCATGATGGCGAGGAACACCATCGTGGTGCCGTGCATCGTGAACAGCTGGTTGTACATCTCGGCGCTGACGATCGCCTGGTTCGGCTGGGCGAGCTGCCAACGGATGAGCCCCGCTTCGAGTCCGCCGAAGAGGAAGAAGAAGAGGGCGGTGAAGAGATACATCGAGCCGATCCGCTTGTGATCGACGGTGGTGATCCAGCTCCAGATGCCAGTCTGCTCGGGAGCGGAGGAGGCGTAGGTGGCCATGTGAGTTCTGTCCTCGCGCTTACTTGAGCGCCATCAGATAGGCGACGATGTCGGCGATCTGCCGGTCGTCGAGGCCCGCGGCGAGCTTCTTGCCCGTCTGGGGGTCGAGCTCCCCCGTGCCGAGTGTCGGCATGATGGAGCCGGGCTTCATCATGCGGGCGTTCTTGAGCCAGCGGGCGAGCGTCTTGGCGTCGGCGGTGTAGATGCCACCGGCGATCGTGTGGCGCGTGCCGAAATGGGTCAGGTTCGGGCCCGAGGCCGCGTCATCCGTCAGCCCCATGGCCGTCATCTCACCCTTCACGATGTGGCAGGTCAGGCAGGGCGCCTTGCCCATGTTGGCCATGTTCGTGATCAGTTCACGACCGGCGGCCACATTCCCCTGCGGCAAGAGCGTGTCGTCGAACTTGACTTCGCGATCGCCCGTGGGGAGCGGCGTGCTGGGGATGGCGTGCGTCGGGATCCGGCCGACCGGGAAGGCGTAGCCGCTGTCGGTCGCCGCGGCGACGGCGGGAGCGGCCGCAGTCGCGGTCGCGGAGCCGAGCCCCGGCGTCTTCTGATGCTCGACCCACTTGCCGAAATCCGCGTCCGACACGGTGTAGACGTGGAAGCGCATGTTGGCATGCGACGAACCACAGTACTCGGTGCAGAAGCCATTGAACACCTGATCGGCGAGATCGGCGTTCGGCGTGTACCAGAGATAGTTGGTCTTGTTCGAGATCAGGTCGCGCTTGCCGCCGAGATTCGGCGTCCAGAAGGAGTGGAGCACGTCCTTGGTCCGGAGCGCGAAGTTCACCGTGCGGCCCGCCGGAATGTAGAGCTCGTTCGCCGTGGTGACGCCCAGTTCCGGGTACCGGAACTCCCACCACCACTGGTGACCGATGACCTCCACCTGCAGCGACCCCGTGGACGCCTTGGCCTGCGTCTTGAAGATCGTCTGAACCGTCGGAATCGCGATCATCACGAGAATGAGCGCCGGGATCGCGGTCCAGGTGATCTCCAGTACCGCGTTGCCGTGCACCTGCTTCGGCGCAGGGCTGTCCGGGCGCTTCCGGAACTTGAAGATCGTGACGAGGAGGAGCACCTCGACGAAAACGAACACGATGGTCCCGAACAGGAGCAGTCGGTTCCAGAGCGCGTCGGTCGCGGTGTTCAGATCGGTGAGATGCGTGAACGTGGAGTTGGGGTACTGATCTCCACACGCCGCCAGCGCCAGCGCAGCCACCGCAACGACCAGGGCGGTGGGGAGCCGGCGCGAATGCTTACCGGGCATTACACAGAGTCCTTTCTGATGATGTGAGTCGGGCATGAAGTTCGGGCGATGCCCCCGACCGACTTAACAGTATTCGGCGACGTTTGACAGAGCAACCCGAAAGGATGGGTAGGGATGCTATCCTTTCGGGTAGGTCTCGGACCGATGGCTTTCAGTAAGTGTAAGCCCCTCAACAGGTTAGCGTCATGAAATTGACGGGCGAACGGGGACGCCGGCGTGCATGATACGACCGCCGGTACCGATGTTGGGGGCCCCAACCGCGGAGCGATCGCTGAAACCACCGTGCAGGGATCGGCTTGTGCCGCGTCCGGCCCGCGGTGACGACCCGCTCCGCACGGCGGCTCGCGGACATCCGGTCCCGCTAGTCGAGCAACCAGGCGGAGAGCTGGTCGGCGAGACGCCGCCGCTGTTCGGGGCTCAGGTGTCGCGCGCCACGCACGGTCCCCACGCATCGCGTACTGCCGCAGTGGCACGCGAAGGGCTCCGCCATGTCGTGTTCCGTGGTGTTGTAGTCGAACGTGATGGCCTCTCCCACGTGTATGTCGCGGCAGGCATGTACGCTCCGATCACGGATGCGGACCGTCGGTTCGCAATGGTGGTTCATGTAGCGCCAGAAGTAGCGCTGCACGACCTCTTCCTCACTGCGTGCGCAGTCCTGATCCAGGTGCAGCGTGGCGCCCACCTGAAGCGAGTATCGGGTTGGGCTCGGCGTTTCACGTCCCGAGAGGTGGAAGAGCACGGTGCCTGCTGCGATCGGCGCCGTGGCGATCAGTCGTCGGTCGTCCGCGGTCACGAGCACGCCGACGATCGAGGAATCGCATGGCAAGAGCGTCCCCGGGGGCGTCCCCGGGGATGCGGCTGCACTCGGGTGCTGCTCAGCGTCGGTGATGTCCACGCGCGGTGTGCGCCGACGTCAGGCGCCGCAACCGCCGGCGCGGCCGCCACCGCGACCACCAGCGGCAGGCATGGTCGTCGGCGCCGCGATCGACGCGGGGTCCCCCTTGGGCCAGACGTTGTCGGAGGGATCGTGGTCGGGGAACCGGCAATAGGGATCGAAGACGACCTTCTCGACCCTGCGCCCGCCGAAGTTGAGCGCTGCGGTGAAGGTCCGGCTCCCCGCGAACCAGACATCCACGGGGTACGTGACGAGCGCCGTGACGCTGTCGAGCATCCTGGCGTTTCGCATCGGCGTGATCGGCCCTCCCTTCGCCGCGAGGACGACCTTGAGGACAACTGGCGAAGGCATCTGCCCATCTTGACGCACCACGACGTTGGTCGTGGCGCCCTTCGTCGTCACGCTCGCGATCGAGCCGTCCACGCTCTCGGTGGTGAAGAGCCAATAGTACCAGAACCAGCTCAGGTCCTGCTTGAGCGCGCGGTTCATGAAGAACATGTAGTCCCACGGCGAGGGATGCTTGAACATCCAGGTCTTGCCCCACTCGCTCTGCGCCTTCCACACGGCGGAATCGCCGACGATCCCGCCCAGCATCGAGAGCATGAGCGGGGTCTTGGAGTAGGTGGTGAAGCTGTAGAACTGCGGGCCGGCGTAGTTCGCGTTCCACATCATCGGCGGCTCGGCTTCGTTGCCGCTGGTGCGCCCGTACGATTGACCGGCGCCGTCGAGGTTCGGCGCGGTTTTGCGGCTGTCGGCGGCGGAGAGGATGTTCATGTACTGATTGAAGCCCTCGTCCATCCAGCCGTACCAGGTCTCGTTGTTGGAGACGGTCATGGGCCACCACTGGTGCCCCGTCTCGTGATCGGCGGCGCCCTGGTTGGAGTTGATGACCATGGGGTACTCCATGCCGGCGCTGGGGCCGTCCTGGAGCGTCATTTGCGGAAACTGGTACGGGAACCAGATGCCTGAGTAAAACTCGAGCGCGTGGCGCGTGATGGGGCCCGCGTTGGCAAAGAGGCCCGCATCACCGGGCAGGAAGTACATGTTGACCGGGATCGCGCGCTTGCCCGGGATCGTGGCGCGGGTGGCAGACCAGTTGAACTTCTTGGCGGTGGCCCAGGCGAAGTCGTTCACCGTGTCGGCGACGAAGTGCCAGGTCAGGCGATCGCCGGCGGCGGTCGCCTTCCCGGGACCTGCTTCATCGGTCCCCACGATCGTCAGGACCTCGTCGCTCTCGAGCACGTGGGAGAGGCGCTCGCGCGCGGTGGCGGTGAGGACCTGTTCCGGGTTCTGCAGCACGCCCGTTCCGCTCACGATCCAACCGGCGGGGACGCTGATGCGCACGTCGAACCTGCCGAAATTATTGTAGAACTCCGAGGGGCCGAGGTAGAGCTCCGGGTCCCAGCCGCGGAGGTCGTCATAGACGGCGACACGCGGATACCATTGCGTGGGCTGGTACAGCGTGTCTGCCCAGCGCTGGATCATGCGGTGGTTGGCCCCCGGACCGCCGGGGATCTTGTGGCTCCACTCGACCTCGAGCGTCGCGCGTCCCTTGGCGGGGATCGGATTCACGAGCGCGATGGTCGCACGGCTCGTGTTCATGCCACTCGCGCGATTCTCGGTCGGGGCACCACCGGTGCCACCGCCACGTCCGCCGCGGCCGCCGGCCACGGGCGCGAGATTCACCGGCTGGCCGTTCACGGTGATCTTGGTGATGACGAAGCCATCGGTGTTCTCGCTCGGGATCCAGGGGGCGAGGTGCGGGCTCTGGAAGAGGAAGAGGTTCTGGTCGAGCCGCATCACGATGCTCGCGAGCGAGTCGGCGGTGTTGTTGCTGATGACGATCGACTCACGCCCGGTGATCCGCGAGGTTGACGGATCGAGCGTGGCGTTGATCGTGTAGTCGGTGCGCAACTGCGCGTAGTTCTTGCCCGGTCGGCCCGTGGAGTCGCGCGTGCCGGCGGCGAAGGCCTTCCGGATGATGTTCGTGAGCGGGATGTCGCGGCGCACGGCGCGCTCAGGGAGCGTAGCTCCGGTCTGGGCACGGAGCGGGATGGCGATCGTGCTGTCGGCGAGCGCGCTACCGGCGAGGAGCGCCAGCAGGAGTCGTGAGCGGAGTGTCATGGATGGCCTCGGGGTGAAGCAGAGAAGCTACTTCACCCCGAGGCGATTGGCGACGTCTCACCCACGGTCATCCTCGAAACGCCGCCTTGGCGTCGGCGATGCCGCCGCCGTCGATCACATGGCGGTATCCGAGCGCCCCGAGTTCGCGGGCGGTCATCGCGGAGCGTACGCCGCTGGCGCAGTACACGAGGATCCGGCTGTCCCGGGTGATCTCCGGGCGCTCGGCGAGCGCCGGGCCCATGCGTCCGACCGGTCGAGGTCGGCATTGATGCGCTACTTGTTCGCGTCCAGCAACTTCTTCCGCTCCTGCCAACTCTGTCCATCGGTGATCCACTTCGCCGCGGGCTCCCCCTTGAGGTAGTGCGCGAACCACTGGAGGATCCGCCGCTCGTAGTCGACGGCGTTCTCCTTCTTCCCGAGTCCATGCCCCTCGCCGGGGTACAACAGCATCACGACCTCCTTCCCGGCACGGCGGGCGTAGTTGTAGAACTCCACGCCCTGCCGCATGTCCACGGTCGGGTCGTCGCCGCCGATCTCCAGCAGCAGCGACTTGGCGGGCATCACCGCCACTTTGTCGAGCGGGGAGTTCTTCACCATCGCCTCCGTGTCCTCCCACGGGGCGACCTCCATGCGGAACTGCCCCGTCTCCCAGTGATCGAACTCAGGGACGGAGCTCCAGTGCATCTGTCCCGCGAAGCTGATCATGTCACTGATCCCCGCCCCCGCCACCGCGGTCGCGAACAGGGTGCTGTGCGTGGCGAGGAAATACGCCTCGTATCCCCCCTGGGAATGTCCGGTGTGCCCGATCCGCGCCGGATCCACGAGCCCGCGTGCGATCACCGCCTTCACCGCCGCTTCCACCGAGTACAGCACCGACAGCCCGGGCTCGCGCGGCCGGAAGACGATATCCGGCATGAGCACGAAGTAGCCGTTCTGCGTGAACACGTTCGCGTTGTAGTAATCGTTCTCGCGCGGCGTGATGTACCGATGGATCCCCTGCGTCAGCAACTCGTAGGTGTAGACGATCATCGGGTACTTCTTCTTCGCGTCGTAGTTGGCCGGGTAGTAGAGGATCGCCTGCAGGGGCTTCCCGATGGTGCTCGTGAAGTCCATCAGCTCCGTCTTCCCCCACGCGTATTCGCGCTGGAACGCGTTCGTCGTCGCGATGGTCACGCCGTTCGCGAGCTCAGGGCCCGACGCGTACAGCGTCGGCGACTCCGCAAAACTCTGTCGCGTCAAGAGGAACCGCTCCGCGCTGTCAGCCTTCGCGAGTCCACCGATCGACTGATCGGCGAGCAGCAACCGCTGCACCTCACCAGAGGGCATGAGCCGCGCATAACCGCTCTTCTTGCTGCGCGAGCCGTACAAGGCGAGATACACGGGCTTCGCCAGATCGACGCCCCGCTCCCCGTTCGACGCCGCGAATCCTCCGCCGCCGAATCCGGCACCGCCGAAGGTCACCACTCGATGCTGCAGCTTCTCCGCCGCCCCGTTCGTGAGCCGCGCCCCGCCAGAGCCATCGAGTGCGAGCGACCAGAGGTCGTACGCACTGTTCACCAACATGCGCGAGCCATCCTTGGACCAGGTCGGTTGGCCGATCCCCGGGAGCACGTCGGTCGGATGGTCGTCCTCGCGGTCGACGAAGTCGATCTTCTGCCCGCCGGTGAGCGTCGCGGTGAGATTCGTCCGGGTGCCGGTGGCGAGCTCGAGCGCCCAGTAGTCGCGGCCGTCGAACCAGGCGACGCGCTTGCCCGTGGGATCGGCGCCGAAGTAGTGGCGCACCTTCTCCAGCACCCGCGCGCGCGCGCCGCTCGCAATGTCGATCGTCCAGACATCCTGGTCGCGACGCCCGAACTTCTGACCGAACGGATACGGTTTGCGGTCGATCTCGGTCGCGACGCGGTCGCCCTCGAGCACGGTCGCCGTTTCAGCCGGATCGCTCCCGATCCGTACCACCGCGTTGCCGGCGAGGTGCCAGGCGGCGAGCGACGTGGCGCGCAGATCGCGCTGCTCCGACGCGCGCTGCTCGGGGATCACATGCACGTCCTTGGTGTGCCAGATCTCGACGTCGGAGATCTTCTCCTCGCTCTTCTTGGGGGCGTCGGCGACTGCCTCGCGTGTGCGGAGACCCAGGTACAGCGTGCGGCCATCCTTGCTCCAGCGCGGCAGGCGATACTCCGCCACCCGCTGTCCGGCCGGAATCGCCGCCGCGCCGGCTTCCAGCGTACGCGCCGTGCTCGCGGGCGAGGTCACGCCGCTCCAAGCGAGCACCGTATGCGCGGTGTCGCTGTAGGCGCGGTCCACGGCGGTTCGGAGCACCGCGAGATCCTCCGACTTGGCACGCCACGCGAGCCCACGGTAGATCGACGACGAGGACTCGAGCACCCGCACCGTGCTGTTGCTCCCGTCGAACAGCTGGACGCTGTTCCCGGTCGCGCCATCGACCGTCATGGTGAAGGCGAGCAACGCCTTCGAATCCGCCCACGCCTGTTCGGCGACACTCGGGAAGACGAGCCGTGTCCCGGTGGCGAGCTCCTGCACGATCACATCCTGCACCCGCTTTCCTTCGGCGGCGTACCGCGTCATGGCGATGAAGTGGCCATCGCCGCTCAGGGAGAAGCTCGCGACATCGCGGAGCGAGCTGGTCGCGCCGCTCGTGAGATCGCGCACGATGATCCCCGTGTGCACCGGCTTCTTGTCCTTGGTGAGCTGCTCACGCTCCTTGGGTGAGACACCCACCAAGTAGGCCACCCAGCGCGAGTCCGGCGTGAAGCTGGGGTTCGTGGCATACGGGATCACGATCGTGGTGTCGCGCGCGCCACCGCGCAGGCGGAGTTCGTTCTCCTCATTGCCGCGCGAGATGTTCACCGCGATCCACCGGCCGTTCGGTGCGAAACGCGCGGCTCCGAGCGACTCCCACTTGCCGAAGTCCTTCGGCGTGAGCGCGGGCTTCTCGCCGGGCTTGAGCGGCGTCCCCGCCATGCGCCGCAGCTCGATCTCCGACACGATGAACCCGAACCCCGCCCACCCGCCACTGGCCACGGACCGCTCGAAATACCGACGGGCGCGCGCACTGTCCCCTTTCGCGAGATACCAGTTCCCGATCCCGAAGGCGAGCGTCGCGACCTGCACGTCAGCGGTATCGGCCGCGGTGAAGACCTGCTCCGGGTCGGTGAGTCCGCGGTACATGCGCAGTCGGGCGGCGTACGCGTTGTCCACCGGCAGCGAGTCCGGATGCCGATCGAGCATCGCCTTGGCCGCGGCATGCTTGCCCGCGCGCGAGAGCGACATCCACAGCCAGTCGGTGGAACCTGCGAGCTCCCCAGCGTCCGGGGCCTTCGGGAGCGCATGCGTGAACGCCTCGGCCGCACCGTTGAAATCCCCCTCGGCGAATCGGATCACGCCGAGGTGGTACCAGAGCCCGTAGATCGCACTGTCACGCGCGATGCCGCGGGTGAGGTCGGCTTTCCCCTTGTCGAGCTCGCGGATCGAGAGGTACCGATGGCCGCGCCAGCGCAGCAGCAGCGCGTCGTCGGGGTGTGCAGCGAGTCCCCTGCTGAACGTCTCCACCGCCTCCCGCATCTGGCGCGCGCCGGCCTGCGCGGTGCCGAGCGCGACGATCTTGTCGATGTTCGTGGGGTCGGCGGCCAGCGCCTTGGCCGCCTGCGCCACCTTACCGTCGGCATCAGGGAACGAGCGGTACTCGACGCCCGCGGGCGAGCGGTACTGCAGTGTGGTCTGCGCCGAGGCCTGGGCCATCAGGGGCGCGACGTGAACGAGCGCGGCGATCAGCGCCGCAGAGCGGAGTCGGAACATGCGCGGGAGCCCGAAGGAGGAGAGAGAACCGGTCAAAAGCTACCGCGTCTCGTGCGAATCCGCCTCCGGTGCAGTGTCCCCGCCGTCCGCTGTGGACGCCTCGAGCGCCTCGTCGGGGACGGCGTGCTTCTCCTTCACCCGGCGCTGTGCGAGCTCCATTGCGGTGCGCAGTTGCGCGACGTGTTCACGGAGGGCGCGGACCTTGGTCGCGTCGCTTCCGCCGCGACCAACGACCAGCAGCATGGAGGAGACGAGATCGGCGATCATGCCGAACTGCCCCTTGAGCTGTCCTTGGAGTGGCACCGCCAGGCGTTTCACCTGCTGCGGCGCCATGCCGATCGCGCGCTGATTCTTCACATCGTTCGCCATCCGCTCGACCACCGCATGGATGCCGGACAGCGCCATCAGGCCGTCCTCGAGGGTCTTGAGCTTCAGGGTGCCGGCCCCGTCGAGTTTCACCGGGGGCATGGCTATTGCCCTCCGACCATGCTCGCCGGGTTCAACGCGCGGTCGAGTGCCTCGCGCGTCACCCACTGCTTCTCCAGCACGAGTTCATACACCCCGCGTCCGCTCGCCAAGGCCTCCTTGGCAATCTCCGTGCACCGCTCGTATCCGATCACCGGCACGAGCGCGGTGACGATGCCGATGCTCTGCTCGACGAAGTGCCGCATCCGGTCCGGATTCGCGGTGATCCCCTCGACGCACTTCTCGCGCAGTACGATGCAGGCGTTACGCATGGTCTTGATGCTGCTGAGCAAGCGATAGGCGATCACAGGCTCGAACACGTTCAGTTGCAACTGCCCGGCCTCGGCCGCCATGGTCACGGTCATGTCGCCGCCGATCACATCGAAGCACACCTGGTTCACCACTTCCGGAATCACGGGGTTCACCTTCCCCGGCATGATGCTGGAGCCCGGCTGCATCGGCGGGAGATTGATCTCCCCCAATCCCGTGCGCGGGCCGCTCGAGAGCAGGCGCAGGTCGTTGCAGATCTTGCTCAACTTCACGGCGCAGCGCTTCAACACGCCGGAGAGTTGCACGAACGCCCCCGTGTCGGATGTCGCCTCCACCAGGTCGGGAGCGGTGATCATGGTCAGCCCGGTGACTTCCGAGAGTCGCTGGCAGACCAAGGCGGCGTAGCCGCTCGGCGCGGTGATCCCGGTGCCAATGGCGGTCGCCCCCATGTTCATCTCCCGGATCAGCGCTTGCGCCTCCGAGAGCCGATCGATGTCTTCCTGCATGGTGTGCGCGAAGGCGGCGAACTCCTGACCCAGCGTCATGGGGACCGCATCCTGCAGCTGCGTCCGGCCCATCTTGAGATACGGCGCGAACTCCTCGCCCTTGGCGAGGAAGGCGCCGACGAGCCCCGCCATCGCGTCCTTCAGCCCGACAATCGCGTGGTGCATCGCCAGCTTGACCGATGTCGGGTAGACATCGTTCGTGCTCTGCGAGTGATTCACGTGGTTGTTGGGATGCACGGTCGCGTAGGAGCCGCGCGGCAAGCCGAGCAACTCGAGGGCGCGGTTCGCGATGACCTCGTTGGCGTTCATGTTGGTGCTCGTGCCGGCACCGCCCTGGATCATGTCCACCAGAAAATGTTCGTGATGGCGCCCGTCGGCGATCTCGTGACACGCCCGAACGATCGCGTCGCAGACCTCGGGGCTGATCAACCCCAGTTCCGCATTGGCCTTGGCGGCGGCCTCCTTCACCTGCGCCAGCGCGACGATCAACTCGGGGAACTCCCGGAGCGGCACGCCGGTGATCGGGAAGTTCTCCAGCGCGCGGAGGGTCTGCACGCCGTACAGCGCGGCGTCGGGGATCTCCCGTTCGCCGAGCAGGTCGTGTTCGAGACGACGCGCACCGCCGCGGAAGCTCATGCCGCGGCCACGGCCGGTCAGCGTCGCATCGGCACTCTTGAGGCGCTCGGCGATCGCCTGCGCGGCTTTCGTGACGAGCGCCGCGTGCAGGCTGGGTTGCTCGCGGAGCAGCGGCGCGAGACTGGATTTGGGGAAGAGGAGCATCGTCGTCGCTGTGAGGGCGCGCGCGGACGTGCCGTGCGTGACGTCGTCCAGGAGCACCCCTTCGCCGATGACCTCGCCCGCGCCGAGGGCCGCCAGTCGCTCGTGGCCCACCCCGTGTTCGATCGCCAGCGTTCCCGTGAGGACCACACCGAAGAACTGTCGTGCCTCCCCTTCCCGGAACAGGAGTTCATCGGCGGAAAGGGTACGCGCTTCGGCGATCCTGCCGAGATTCCAGAGGAGCGTTTCGGGAAGACCGTGGAAGAAGGCCACGTGCTTGAGCAGGTCTCGATTTGGCGCGCTGGTCATAGGGGAAAAAGCTACCCGGTGTGCGGCGGCGCGGGTAGCGAAGGGAACCCCGGAGCGAGTAGCCTTCAACATGACGCCACATGAGCCATGCCGGTGACGGCAGCATCGGGATCCGTCGTCGAGCGCGTCTATCTCTCCGACGCGGCGCTCCGGGAGTCCACGATCGATGTGTCGCGGATGGCATTGCCCCCGGTCCTGCGGCCGGCCGCGCGCCTGTCGGTGTTGGACATCACCGAATTCTACGGTGACACCACGGGCGGGATCCGCACCTATCTGCGCCAGAAATCGGCGTACGTCGAGGCGCGGCCGGAGTTTCGGCAGGTGCTGGTGCTTCCCTCGCCACGCGACCATGTCGCCCAGAGCGACGGGGTCCGCAGCTACCGCTTGCAGGGGCCGAAGGTCCCCAAGCAGGCGCCCTACCGGTTCATGCTGGCCACATCCAGCAATCGTCGCATCATGCGCCATGAACGTCCCGACGTCGTCGAGATCGGGAGCCCCGGCTTCGTCCCGTGGATCGCCAAGCTGGCCACGCGCGGGCTCGATATCCCGCTCGTGGCCTTCTGGCACAGCAACTTCCCGCGGGTCCTGGCGCCATTTCCGGAGTCCGCGGATGCCTTTCGCCGGGCGCTCTGGGAATTGGGGTGGCGGTACGCCCGACAGATCGACAAGCAGGTGGCGATGTCGATCGTCTGCTCGCGGTTCGTGGCGGACGATCTCCGGGCCGCGGGGATCGATCGCGTGGCCCACATCCCGCTCGGCGTCGACCTGGATCAGTATCACCCCGGGCGTCGCGCCCATCGCGACGCGGTGCGGGCGCGGCTCGGGCTGCCCGACGGTCTCGTGGCAGGCTTCGTCGGCCGCTTCGCCCGGGAGAAGGAACTCGAGCTTGCCTTGCGCGCGTGGCCGGAGGTGTATCGTCGCACCGGTGCCATCCTGGCCCTGATCGGGGCGGGTCCGATCCAAGCGCAGCTCGAAGCCCTCGCTGATGGCGCCGACTGGGTCCGGTTCCTGCCGTATCAGGGCAACCGGGATGCGCTCGCGGATCTGTTGGCCGCGCTCGATCTCTTCGTGGCGCCGAGCTCGAATGAAACGTTCGGACTGGCTCCTCTCGAAGCGCAGGCGTCGGGGACGCCGGTGATCGCGGCGAACCGGGGCGGGATCGGTGAGCAGGTCGAGGCCGGCGGTGCGGGGGCGATCTTCGACGCGGGAAGTGCTGGCTCGTTCCGGGAGGTGGCCATACGCCTGTTGACGTCCGACCTCGCGGCGCTGGGCGCCAAGGGGCGGGCATACGCCGAGACCGACCATTCGTGGGATACCGTGTTCGACCGCATCTTCGCCGTGTACGCGCAGGTGGTGCGCGACCATGGGTAAGCGCGGAGGGGTGCCGATGTCCGACGACACGAGACACTTGCTGATCACGATCCATGACGTCACGCCCGCGCTGCAGGATCGGGTCGAAATCCTCTGGCGCCTCTGCCGTGCGCACGGGGTGGTGCCGGGGTTGCTCGTCGTTCCCGATTGGCATGGAGGGTCCCCGATCGAAGGGGAGCCCCTGTTCGGGGAGTGGGTCCGTGCGCGCGCGGCGGAAGGAGCGGAGATCTTTCTGCACGGCGAGCGGCACGACGAAATCGGCGCGCCCCGAAGCTGGCGTGACGAACTGCGTGCGCTCGGACGTACCAATCGGGAAGGGGAGTTCCTCACGCTCGGCCTGGACGCCGCCTCCGCGAAGATCGCGCGCGGGCTCGCGCGACTCCGCGCCTTGGGGTTGGCCCCGATCGGGTTCGTGCCGCCGGCGTGGCTCGCGAAGCCGGACACGCACGTGGCCTGTCGGAAGGCCGGGCTCGCCGTGAGCGAGGACGACAGCACGGTGTTCGTGCACACGACCAACACCGCACTCGCCTCACCCGTCGTGCGCTGGAGTGCGCGCGGGGCCTGCCGCTCGTATGGGTCGGTGGTGCAGGAACGGTTGCGGTGGACGCTGCAGCGAGAGGCGCCCGTCGTGCGCATCGCGCTCCATCCGGCAGATCTCGATCATCCCGCGGTGGAGCGCAGCCTCGACCGCGCCCTCGGCGACTGGCTTCGCGTGCGAAGGCAGACGTCGTACGCCGAGCTGTAGCCCCGGTCGAGGGGTCTCACCTGTTCGTGTCGCGGACCGCTCGCTACAATAGCGCTATACCCACACCAGCTTCGGAGCCCAGTCGTGTCCAACTCCCGCCGCGAATTTCTCGAAAAATCGGCCACTCTGGCCGCCCTCGGTTTTCTTCCTCGTGAGATCAGTGCATCGGAGTGGCTCGACGAGCGTGCGCGGGCACGACGCGCCGTCCCGACCGCCAACTTCCGGGCCCGCCCCGTGATCGTCGGATCCGCCAACGGGTTCCATACGGATCGTCCCGCCGGCGTGAAGATCGCGTACGACAAACTGGTCGCCGGTGGTGATCCGCTGGATGCGGTGATTGCCGGTGTGAACACGCAGGAGCTCGATCCAACGGATCAGTCGGTCGGTCTCGGCGGACTCCCCAACGAGGAAGGGGTCGTGCAACTCGACGCGAGTTGCATGCACGGCCCGACCAAGCGCGCCGGCTCGGTGGCGGGACTCGAGGGGATCGCGACGCCCAGTCTCGTGGCCAAGGCCGTGATGGACTACACCGATCATCTCATGCTCGTCGGCGCCGATGCCAAGCGCTTCGCGCTGGCGATGGGGTTCAAGGAGCAGGACTTGCTGACCGAGAAGTCCAAGCAGGACTGGCTGCGCTGGAAGGCGAGCAAGCCGACCGGCGGCTGGACCAGTGCCGAGAAGCGTGCAGCCTGGCTCAAGTGGAACGCGGATCGCGGCAACCTGAAGAGCCAGCCCGAACAGGGCGGATTCGACGCGAACGCCGAGGTCAACTGGACGCACGGGACGATCAACATGGATGCGGTGACGGCGAGCGGTGACATCGCGAGCGTCACCACGACCAGCGGGATGGCGTGGAAGATCCCGGGACGGATCGGCGATTCCCCGATCATCGGCGCGGGACAGTATTGCGACAACACCGTTGGCGCGGCGGGAAGCACCGGTCGCGGCGAGAGCAACATCATGGTCTGCGGCGCGTTCCTCGCGGTCGAGTTCATGCGGCAGGGCAAGACACCGGAAGAAGCGCTGATGTTGGTGATGAAGCGCGTGATCGCGATGAGCGAGAAGCGGCTGTTGGACGACAAGGGACGTCCGTACTTCGATCTCGACTTCTATGCCGTGACCAAGGATGGTCGCGTGGCGGGCGCGTGTGCCTACGAGGGGAGTTCGTTCGCGACGTGCGACGAGAAGGGCCCGCGCCTGATCAAGTCGGCCTATCTGTTCAAGGCGTCGGAACGACCGAAGCCGCGGAGCTGATGTGAACGCGAACGACCACGAACTCGCCGGCCTGCAGCGTCGGGTCGGTACGGCGGCGCTGGCGCTCGTCGCGGTGTTCGTGGTGGCGGTCGTGGGCTATCGCATCATCGGAGGCGCCGCGCACGGCTGGCTCGACGCGACGTACATGTCCGTCATCATGCTCACGACCACCGGCTTGAAGGAGGTCGTACCCACGGATTCGGTCGGTGCGCAGATCTTCACCATGGCGATCCTGCTCTTCGGAGCGACCGCCGCGGTCTACACGCTGTCGATGATCACCGCCTTCATCGTCGAAGGCGACCTGACGCAGGGATTCCGGAGACGCCGTATGCAGAAGCGGATCGACGCGATGACGGGGCACTTCATTGTGTGCGGGGCGGGACAAACCGGCTCCACCGTGCTCCGCGAACTCGTGCGCACGCAGCGACCGTGCGTCACGATCGAGCAGAATCATGCACATCTTGCATCGCTGGAAGCGGAGTTGCCTGGAGTGCCGGCGTTGCACGGGGACTGCTCCGACGACGAGACCTTGCTGCGCGCGGGTGTGCAACGTGCGGCGGGGCTGGTGGTCTGCACCGATGATGACAAGAATGCATTGGTCACGACCGTCCTCGCGCGGCAGCTGAATCCTGACATCCGCGTGATTGCCCGTGCCTCCACCGACAAGGCGGCGTCCCGACTGCGACAGGCCGGGGCCGATGGTGTGGTCTCACCCGCGCAGATCGGCGGCATGCGACTCGTGAGTGAGTTGGTGCGTCCCACCGTGGTGACCTTCCTCGATACCATGCTGCGCGACACCAACCGGAACTTGCGGATCGAGGAGGTGCCCGTGAGTGCCGGGAGTCCCTTTGCCGAGCAGCCGGTCGCCACGCTGCGACACCACAAGGCCGGGCATGGCATGCTCCTGCTGGCGATGCGCGCACCCTCGGGTGAGTATCTGTTCAACCCGCCGGACGACACCATCGTCCAAGTGGGCGGTCACCTCATCATGATGGGGGATCCGAGCGGCGTGGCCACTCTCCGATCAACGGCTACTTCGGGTTCGTGACGTCCGTGCGTCGCGGCGAACGATCCATCTGATCGAGCCAGCGCATCGACACGCGAATCAACGAATCGAGGCGAACGCCCGTGGTGGTCATCGGCAGCGTCATCGTCGTGGTCCGCTCCGCAAACCCGCTGGTCGCCGTCAGGTCGCGGAGCGTCATCGTCCACAGCAGGCTGTCACCCGACATCACTTTGGGTCGTACCGAGACGATCATGTCGGCATGCAGCGCCTCGGCGACGGTCCGCGGATTGCGGGTGCCAGCCAGCACCGCGCGTGTCGAGTCGGCGGGAACCACCGCGAATCGGCCCCGCGCCCTCGAGAGCGCGCGTCGCATGCGGCTCATGATCACGGCGCCGGAATCCGCGAGCGCGGGGTTCCGCGGATCGGGCGCCGGGTCGGCGACCACGACCCGACGGGCAGGGCCGAGCGCGGCGGCCCGAGCCTCCCAGTGCGCGGGGGTGAGCTGCTGCATGCTGCGCACCGATCGGTCGGTGAAGGCGGTGGCCACGGCGGCCCGCGAGGTTCCCCGCAAGGAATCCAGCACGGCCTTTTGAATCTCGGCGCGTAGCGAATCCGCGAGCGCGGCCATCACCGCCGCGTCCGGAATCGTGCGCGGTTTCGGGGTCATCATCGCCGACGCCCGCTCGGAGAACTTGGCCTCGATGGCTGCGGTGATCGCCAACGAATCCGCACGCGTAAGCGCGGTCACCGCCGCACTCTCGGCGATGGTCCGCGCACTGTCGGGCGCGGCCGTGATCGCGGCGCGGTTGCGTCCACGCTGGACGACCAACAGCGTCATCACCACGGCGACCACGGTCGTCAACGCGATGACCGTCCGACGCGTCGGCGCGACGGCCGACGCACCGGCCCCGGCAGGAACCGCGATGTCAGCGAGTTGGTCGAGGAGCTCGGTGGCGTGCCGGGGGCGCTCGCCCGGGTCCTTCGCCAGGCACCGCATGATCAGCGCCCGCAATCTGGGCGGGACATCGGCCCGCACCAGTTCGATCGGCGGCGGTGCCTGAGTCAGTTGCGCGGCCATCGTCTCGGCCGGTGATGCGCGCTCGAAGGGCGCCGTGCCCGTGAGCAGTTCATAGGCGAGCAGACCCACCGCATAAATGTCCACGCGCTGGTCTGCCGCGGGATCGCCGGCGAGCTGCTCCGGTGCCATGTAGGCCGGAGTGCCGATCACCATCCCGCTCGCGGTCATCCCCACCGCCGGCATCGCTGCGGAGATGGCTTTTGCCACGCCGAAGTCGGTGACGACCGCGTGCGTACCGCTTCGCAGCACATTGCCGGGCTTGATGTCCCGGTGGATCACGCCGCGCCCGTGCGCGTACGCGAGCGCATCGACGACATCCTGCAGGATCCGCATCACGTCACGCGGCGTGAAGCGCTGGGGGCGCTCCCCATGCAACGCATGTTTGAGCGACTCCCCCTCGATGAATGGCATGGTGTAATACAGCAGATCGCCGTGCGCACCGGCCGCATACAACGGGACGATGTGGGGATGCTGCAGCTGCGCCGCGAGCTGGATCTCGCGACGGAATCGTTCGCGATTCACCCCCGCCGCGAGCTCCGGCGGCAGGACCTTGATGACGACCTTCCGGTTCAGCGCCCGCTCGGTCGCCAGGTAGACGCGGCTCATGCCGCCACCCGGCAACTCACGCTCCAGCGCGAACTGGGTGCCGAATGCTTCTCGAATCTGCTGGTCGAACTCGTGGGCTTCGGCCATCGGGGTGTCGAGAGGGGAGACGGAAAGCTAGCCCGCGTCCGGAGGGACGGACAGCGGCGACCACGACGTGGCACTGTCTTCAAGACGGTCAGCGTCCATGCGACGTTCCTGTCGTGACAGGTCGACCGGTACAGAGGAGCACCCCGACGGGCTAGATTTCACGGGACGACATTCCGCCGCCCACTCCCTACGACCATGACCGACCACCCCGCGACCCCGGACGTCGCCAACGACGAACCGGCCGGCTACGACCCCGCCGTCGTCGAACGCACGTGGCGTGACCGCTGGCAACAGCGCGGCACCAACCGGGCGAAGGTCGCCGACGCGACGAAGCCCTTCTATGCGTTGCTGATGTTCCCGTATCCGTCCGCGGAGGGTCTCCATGTCGGGAACCTGTTCGCGTTCACGGGCAACGACATCTACGCGCGCTTCCAGCGGCTGCAGGGATTCGACGTCTTCGAGCCGTTCGGCTTCGACGCCTTCGGCATTCACTCGGAGAACTATGCGTTGAAGGTCGGGGTGCATCCGACCGAGATGATCCCGCGCAACGTCGCGAACTTCACGCGTCAGGTGCAGCGGGCGGGGATCATGGTGGACTGGGACCGGACGGTCGACACGACGGATCCGTCATACTACAAGTGGACCCAGTGGGTCTTCCTCCAGCTGTACAAACAGGGACTCGCGTTCAAGAAGAAGGCCGCGGTCAACTGGTGCCCGACCGACAAGACGGTGCTCGCCAACGAGCAGGTCGAAGGGGGCAAGTGCGAACGCTGCGGCGCCGAGGTGGAACAGCGGTTCCTCGCACAGTGGTTCTTCCGCATCACCGACTACGCCGAGCGCCTGCTCCATAATATCGACGGGCTCGACTGGTCGAACACGACCCGCACGGCGCAGCGTACCTGGATCGGGAAATCCGAGGGGGCGGAGCTCACGTTCCGCGTCGTGAATCCCCTCGAAGGAGCGGGAAGTGCCGCCGTGCACGAGACGTCCGAGACGATGGCGTCGCACGGGATCACGGTCTTCACGACCCGCCCCGACACCATTTTCGGGGCCACCTATCTGGTGCTCTCGCCGGAGCATCCGCTGCTCGACGTCATCACGAGCGAGGGACAGCGCGACGCCGTCGCGGCGTATCGGCTTCAGGCGTCCAAGCAGGATCTGATCACGCGCAAGACGACCAAGACCAAGACGGGGGTCTTCACCGGTGCGTATGCCGCCAACCCGGCCACGGGCGCACTGATCCCGGTCTGGACCGCCGACTACGTCCTGATGGAGTACGGCACGGGGGCCATTATGGCGGTCCCGGGGCACGACGAACGGGATTTCGAGTTCGCGCGGGTGTTCGATCTGCCGATCGTGCGTGTGGTGGCCGGCAAGGGCCAGGACGGGCACACGCCGCTGGTCGAGGCGTACACCGATGACGCCGACGCACGCCTCGTGAACAGTCAGCAGTTCAACGACTGCCCCGTGGATGAGGCGAAACGCGAAGTGACCGCGTGGCTCGAAGCGAAATCGGCGGGCAAGGCGGTCGTCAACTATCGTCTGCACGATTGGTGCATCTCGCGGCAGCGCTATTGGGGACCGCCGATCCCGATCATCTACTGCGACAGCTGCGGGACCGTTCCCGTGCCGGAGTCCCAGTTGCCGGTGTTGCTCCCCAACATCCCCGACTTCAAGCCGGATGACTCGGGGATCTCGCCGCTCGCACGCCACGCCGAGTGGTTCCATGTGCCGTGTCCGACGTGCGGCAAGCAGGCGCGGCGTGAGACCGACGTCTCCGACACCTTCCTCGACAGCGGCTGGTACTTCCTGCGCTATCCCAGCGTCGGTCGTGATGATGTACCGTTCGATCGGGCGACCACCCGGAAGTGGCTCCCGGTCAACTCGTACATCGGCGGCAACGAGCACGCGGTGCTGCACCTGCTGTACTCGCGCTTCCTGACGATGGTGATGAAGGACGCCGGGCACCTGGACTTCGAGGAACCCTTCACGAAGTTCCGCGCCCACGGCATGATCATCCGCGATGGCGCCAAGATGTCGAAATCGAAGGGGAATATCGTCAACCCCGACGAGTACATCGACGCCTGGGGTGCGGACACGTTCCGCACCTACCTGATGTTCCTCGGACCGTTCGAGGAGGGGGGCGATTTCCGTGATGCCGGGATCAGCGGGGTGAAGCGGTTCCTCGACCGCCTCTGGAAGTCGGTGCACGCTGCCGCCACCGAGGGGACAGCCGACGTCGAGGTGATGCGCGCGCTCCATGCCACGATCAAGAAGGTCGGCGAGGATGTCCCGAAGCTCTCCTACAACACCGCCATCGCGGCGATGATGGAGTACATGAACGTGCTGCGTCGTGGTGAGCGCCGCCCGCATCGCGACGAAGTGTTGCCGGTGGTGCAGCTCGTTGCCCCGTTCGCGCCGCATATCGCCGAGGAACTCTGGTCGGTCCTGGGACACGCGCAGAGCGTCTTCGATTCGGGATGGCCGAGCTTCGACCCGGCGATGATCGGCGGCGAGACCGTCACGGTCGCCGTACAGATCGGCGGCAAGACGCGCGGCACCGTGCTGGTGGCCAAGACCGCCACGCAGGACGACGTCCACCGTGCAGCGATGGCGGATCCCGCGATCGCCAAGTTCGTGACCGGAACGCCGCGGAAGATCGTGTTCGTGCCGGGCCGTCTGCTGAGCATCGTACTCTGATGCGCCGGCCCACTGGTGCTGCCCGGCTGGCGGCCGTCCTGCTCGCGCTCGTGCCGGCAGCGCTTGCGGCCCAGGCCAATCCACTCGGCGACTGGCCGCAGCACTCCAAGGCGCGCCCGCGTCCCCCTGTCGTCGCCCCCGGCACGGGCGCACTGCCGGTGCCGCCGCCGGCCGACGCGATCGTGCTCTTTGACGGCAAGAACCTCGACGAGTGGCAGAAGGGCGACAGTACGCCGGCGCAGTGGCGTCTCGTGGAGGGTCAGGCGATGCAGGTCACCGCAGGGAAGGGAGGAATCGAAACGAAACGACGCTTCGGCGATGCGCAGCTGCATATCGAATGGGCCTCACCGAAGCCGGCGAAGGGCACCGATCAGGACCGAGGCAACAGCGGGGTGTTCTTCCAAGGCCGATACGAGGTGCAAGTGCTCGACTCGTACGGCAACGACACCTACCCCGATGGACAGGCCGCCGCGATCTACGGGCAATATCCGCCGCTCGTCAATGCGAGCCGCGCCCCGGGCGAGTGGCAGAGCTACGACATCATCTTCCGCCGGCCGCGCTTCGACGCCTCAGGAGCACTCCTGGCCCCCGCGCGTTTCACGGTGTTCCACAACGGGGTGCTGGTGCAGGATCACGTCGCCCCCGTGGGGCCGACGGCACACACGACGCGTCCGCCGTACGAAGCACATGCCGACCGGCTTCCGATCGGTTTGCAGGACCACGGACATCCCGTGCGCTTCCGGAACATCTGGATCCGCGATCTCGAGCCGTCCCGCAATCCTTAACGCGCTGCCTAGAGCGCTTTCGCGATCCACTCGCCGACGTAGTACCCCACCGCCGCGACGCCCAGCCCGACCACGAACATGTCCATGCCGGAGCGGATCACCCCGCGTCCGGTGAAGACGCTGCGCATGGCGCCGACGAGGAAGTGACTTCCCATCGCGAGCGCGAAGCTCACCCAGATCGCGGACGCCCCACTCAGGAGGATGAACGGCGCGACCGGGATGAAGGAGCCGATCGCCGTGGCCACCCCCGTGATCCACGCCTCGCGCATCGGGGAGCCCGGGTCGCCGCTGATCTTCAACTCCTCCTGGACCTGCTCCGCGAGCATCCGCTCCGGATCGGCCATCACCTCCGTCGCGAGCGCATGCGCCTGATCCTTGTGCATGCCCTTCATCTCGTAGATCAGCGCCAGCTCATCACGCTCCACCTCGGGCATCAGCGCGATCTCGTCCTTCTCCATCGCGATCTCGTTGAGATACACCTCGTGCTGGCTCTTGGCGGCCAAATAGCCGCTCGAGCCCATGGACAACGAGTTCGCAACGATCCCGGCGACGCCGGCCACGATCACCGCGTGGTGCTGCTCCGCAATGGTCGCACCGATCACCCCGGCCGCGAGGCCGAAGTTCGCCGTGAGGCCGTCGTTGAACCCGTACACAATGTTGCGTAGCAATCCCCCCGATTCCGTCTTGTGCCACGGCTCGGCGTGCTTCCCCGCAAGGTGCGCGATCTCGGCGGCGTGCGCCTTGGACTCGCGGGCGAGCAACAAGGCTTCGTTGCCGCCGGCCGCTCCTTTGGGCGTCGCGCGATGCATGTCGAGATACGCCTTCACTTCGCGCCCTTCCTCGCTCAGCAACATCGGCAGGAGGAAGCTTGGGCCGAATCGGCGCCCAAGGAATGCGAGAAGCCGCGCGCGGCCGGTGGGGCGGAATGTGCGCACGGCGCCGCCGTTCTGACGGATCAGATCCGCCCAGATCGTGACGTGGCGGTCCTCGACGTCGGCGAGGCGACGGAACACATCAGCCTTCGCCGCGTCGGGCTCCAAGGTGGCGAGCAACCGGTACAGGTAGGCGGCATCCGCCTCATCCTGCCAGTGATGCTCGAACGCGTGCAAGTCGACGGGGTGCTGAAGAGCGTTCATGCGTGGAATATGGAGGCTGGTTGCCCCGCGTGGCGACAGTAGGGTTCGCTAGAAATCGATCTGCGTTCCGAGCTCGACGACGCGGTTCGCCGGCAACTTGAAGAACTCGGAGGCGCTGCGCGCATTCTTGGACATCAGGACAAAAAGTCGCTTGCGCCAGATATTCATGGTCAGACCGCCTTCCCGCCACGGCATGACGTCGGGGAGCAGCAGCTCGCGGCCGAGATAGAAGCTCGTCGCGAGGGGACGCGTCTTGATCCCCTGCCGCCGCATCAGTTCGAGCACCTCGTTCACATCCGGCAACTCCATGAATCCGTAGCGCGCGACCGCACGGACGAAGCCGGCATCCAGCACCTCGATCGTCACGCGCTCGTCGTTCGCAACCTCGGGGACCTCCTCCGTGATGATGGAGAGGAGGATCACCTGCTTGTGCAGGACCTGATTGTGCTTGAGGTGATGCAGGAGTACGACCGGGGCGCCGGCGGACACCGACGTCATGAAGACCGCCGTTCCCGGCACGCGCGGGATGCTGGGCGTGACCGACGACTTGAGGAAATCCTCCAGCGGCATCGTGATCGACTGCAACCGCTCACGCAGGATCGCCCGTCCCCGTTTCCAGGTGGTCATCAGGGCGAACAGCGCGATCGCAATCACGAGCGGCACCCATCCGCCATGTCCGATCTTCAGCGCGTTGGCGCCCAGGAAGGCGAGATCCATGGCCAGGAACGCCACTGCGAGCGACATGGCCTGCCACAGGGGCCAGTTCCAGCGCGCGGCCGCGACCACCAGGAAGAGCAAGGTGGTGATCGCCATCGTACCGGTCACCGCGATCCCATACGCCGCGCCCAGCGCGCTCGACGTCTTGAAGCCGAGCACCACCGCCACGCAGCTGACCATCAGCGCGTAGTTGATGTCGGGAATGAAGATCTGTCCGGCTTCCTGTTTGGACGTATGCGTGATCTTCATGCGGGGGCTGTAGCCAAGCTGGATGCACTGCTGCGTCAACGAAAACGCCCCGGAGATCAATGCCTGGCTCGCGATGATCGCGGCAGCCGTGGCGATCGCGATCAACGGATACAACATGGCGCGCGGCGCCAGCAGATAGAACGGATTTTCGACGGCCGACGGCACGCGCAACACGAGCGCCCCCTGCCCGAAATAGTTCAGCAACAGACAGGGGAAGACGAACCAGAACCACGCCAAACGAATCGGCTTCTTCCCGAAGTGCCCCATGTCGGCGTACAGCGCCTCGGCGCCGGTCACTGCCAGCACCACGGCGCCGAGCAACACGAACGCCGCCCACCCCTTGTGCATCACGAACGTGATGGCGTACATCGGGTTCACCGCCGCAAGAATCGCCGGCGACGCCATGATCTCGTGCAATCCGGTCGCCGCGATCACCGAGAACCAGATCAACATCAATGGGCCGAAGAACGCCCCCACCCGGGCCGTCCCGAACTTCTGCATGAAGAACAGCCCGAAGAGCACGACGATCGTGACCGGGATGATGACGCTTTCGAAGTTCGGCGAGACGATCTCCAGTCCTTCCATGGCGCCCAGCACGGAGATCGCCGGCGTGATGACGCCGTCGCCGTACAGCAGCGCGGCTCCGAACAAGCCGAGCACGATGAGCAGGAACCGTCGCTGCTTGCGCGCCGTGTCCTTGCCGATGATCAACGCCAGCATGGCGAGGATCCCGCCCTCGCCGCGATTGTCGGCGCGCATCACGAAGACGATGTACTTGAGGCTCACGACCAAGGTCAACGCCCAGACGATCAGCGAGAGCACGCCGTAGACGTTCTCGGCAGACGGCGTCAGCCCGTACTCGGGCTTGAAGCACTCACGAAAGGCGTAGAGCGGGCTGGTGCCGATGTCGCCGTAGACGACGCCGAGCGCCGTCAGCGTGAGGATCGCGAGCCGCCGGCCTGTCGGATTGGACTCGACATGCTCGCGCTGGTGCGGGATGGGGCGCATCGCCGTCACGCCGGTCGATGGCGTGGGGTGCGGCGCGGTATCGTGTGCTGATGGAGGTTCGGACGACATGGGGTGCGAAAACGGGTCGCGGACAATCCGCGACCCGTCTGGGAAATGTAGTGCCGGCCCCCGCAGAGTCCACCGGCAAGCGGCGCGCGGTACCTACGGGCGGGCGGTGCTACTGGCGCGCCACCAACGCATCGAGGTCGCTCGCCGCCCGCCGGAGGATGGCAACGGCCGCATCAACCAGCGTCGCGTTGGCATTTCGGTGCATCGTCATCTGGACGTAACTCCGGCCGAGCGCGGCCATGGCGTCGTGCGCCGGACGCATCTGCTCCCCGAAAATCGACGCGCCAAGCTGCCCGAGACGCTCCAGGACATCATCGACGGTGCTCCGGTTGTCGGCGAGGTACGCGCGCCCCGCGTCGGTGATCGCATACACCTTCTTGCCGCCATCCACGGGCGTGACGGAAGCGTAGCCCATGTCCTCGAGCAGTGTGAGCGTCGGATAGACGGTCCCGGGGCTCGGGGAGTAGCGACCGCCGGAGCGCTCCTCGAGATCCTTGATGATCTCGTACCCGTGACGCGGCTTGTCGGCCAGCAACTGCAGAATGACGAACTTGAGGTCCCCCTGCTCGAACATCCGCCCACCGCGCGGACCTCCGCGTCGCGGGCCGAATCCGAACCAGAACGGGCCGGTGCCGAGATCCCCCTTCCAATCCCAGCCCCGTCCCGCCCCTTGGCACTGCCGGGGCCCGCACGATCGTTTCCACATGACTATTTTCTCCGAAAAGACATATCGTAAGTTATATCGCGATATATCGTTGCGCAAGGCTGGTCTGGCCTCCAGTGGCGACCATTCGGCGGTCACGGGATATTGAAGAGCACCCCCTCGCGACGACGCGCGCACGCGCGCCGTCTCATGTCACTCGTGGTCGAATGTTCGACGTCCTGATCGAATCACGCGGCCTCCGTGGGCCGCGACCTCTGATCTCCTCGGCCCTGAGCCTCGCAGCGCACGCGCTGTTGCTCCTGGGCTCGGCCTCGGGCGCGCACTTCCTGTTCGACCGCGGGGACGCCCCGCGCGACCGCGAGGTGCTGACCGAGTTGGTGCGATACCTCGCTCCACCAGACCGTCATGCCGCGCCGTACTCCGATCGACTCCGTTTCGCGACCGCGGCCGGAGGCTCGACGGCGGCCGGCATTCTCGAGGGGCACACGCGAACCATCGCCGACAACGGGTTGGTCGGCACTGGGGCTCCGGGACGCAACACCGCGAGCGAGACGAGCGAAGCCCCGTTGGCAACGCCCGAGCGGTCCACGGAGGCCTTCACTGTCGTGGAGGTCGACAGCGCGGCCGTCCGCGATCCGGAATCGGCGTCACCGGAATATCCCAAATCGCTCATCGAAAAAGGGATCGAAGGCTACGCGGCGGTACGGTTCGTGGTGGACTCGACCGGCCGGGTCGAGATGAACACGGTGCAGGTGATCGATGCGACGCACAACGATTTCGCCACCGCGGTGAAGGATGCCATGCCGCGGATGCGTTTCCGTCCGGCCCGCATCGGAACGACCGCGGTCCGCCAGCTCTCGGAGCAGCTCTTCAAGTTCGAGATCAAGGTCGTTGCGGGTGGCGCGGCGCTCCCACCCAAGAAGCCGGCGGCTCCGCCACCGCTTCTCCGTTCCCCGTCGTAATGCACGAGCGGCGCGGGAGCATCAATCTCCCGCGCCGCTCGGAATCTTGCCGTCGCCCCGCGAGTTATTCGTAGCGCAGCGCCACGATCGGATCGAGTCCGGCGGCCCGACGCGCGGGGTACACCCCGAACACGACGCCGACGAACGCCGAGAACCCGAAGGCCACAATCACGCTCGAGAGCCCGACCTCGGTGTTCCAGCCGAAGAACTTGCTGAACGCCATCGCACCACCGGCTCCGACGAGGATGCCGAGCATGCCGCCAAGCAGGCAGAGCACGACCGCCTCGATCAGGAACTGGAAGAGGATGTTCATCTTGGTCGCGCCGAGCGCCTTGCGGACGCCAATCTCGCGCGTGCGCTCCGTGACCGACACCAGCATGATGTTCATGATGCCGATGCCGCCGACGACCAGCGACACCGCCGCGATGCCCGCGAGCAGGAGGCTGAACACGGCGGTGGTCTCGCCGAGCGTGTTCAGGAAGTCCGACTGGTTGCGAATCTGGAAGTCGTCATCCTTGCCGGCGCGCAGCTTGTGCTCGCGGCGCAGGATCTTCTGGATGTCGCCCATGGTCTCGGGAATCTCTTCCTCTGACGGCGCGAGCACGCTGATCGAACGCACGCGATTGGTTCCCAGGACCCGGAACCGTGCCGTCTGCACAGGGAGCAGGATCTGGTCGTCGGGATTCGAGAACGCGCTTGCCTGTCCCTTGGACTTGAAGACGCCGACGACGGTGAATTGGATGCCGCGGATGCGGATCTGCTCACCGACGATCGCTTCATTGCTCTGCAGGCCGAGATTCTGCACCACGGTCGGGCCCAGGACCGCCACGCGCTGGCGCGTCTGATCCTCGGTGTTGGTGAAGAAGCGACCGGTTTCGATCTCGTACTTGCGCACCTGCGGATAGTTGGACGTCGTGCCGACGATCGAGGTGCTGGTGTTCTTGTTGAGGAACTGGACCTGCAGGTTCCCGTTGATCTCGGGCTGGACGGCGGCGATCTTCTCGCCGCGATCCACGAGCGCCTTGGCATCGTCCAGCGTCAGCTTGGCGCCGCCACCGCCCGTGCGCACACCGCCCGTCATCGCCTGACCGGGGTTCACGGTCAGCAACGTCGTCCCGAGCGCCGCAATGCGGTCGTTCACCTGCTTTTGGGCGCCGCGGCCGAGCGCTACGACCGCGATCACCGCCGACACGCCGATCACGATGCCGAGCATCGTGAGGAGCGAGCGGAGCTTGTTCGCGCGGAGTGCGCCCAGGGCAACGCGGATGGTTTCGCCGATGAGCATGACTAGTTGCCTCGGCCGCCACCACCCGGACCACCGCGACCACCACCCGCAGGCGCTCCACCACCCAACGGACTACCACTCATGGACTTCATGCGGTCGTTCTGCTCCTGACGCTTCGCCTGCAGCGCCGCGACACTGAGCATGGCGACCTTGTCCCCTTCCGCGAGGCCATCGATGACTTCCGTGTAGTCGTAGTTCGCCACGCCCAGACGTACCGACTTCGGCTCCCACGTGGTGCCCTTCTGGAGGAAGACGAGTCCCGTGCGCTGACGCTGACGGCCACTGGCCATCGCGCCGGCTCCCGGCACGGCACCGGTGGCACCGCCGCGCCCCCCACGTCCACCCATGCCACCACCCATCCCACCGCCACCGTTGCCGCCCGCCTTCCGACGGCAGGCACCACTCTTCATCATGTCGACGCCGAGCTCCTTGTAGATCCCGGTCATCTGATCACGCAGGGCGGCGCGGTCCGCACTCGGGTCACTCATCTTGCCGCGGAGGTCATCCAGCTTCTTGGCGACCGCCGGCTTCTTCTTCATCGCAGCGTCAATCGCCTTGCACTCGGCGTCGGTGACCTCGATCTGGCTACGCCCGCCGAAGCCCCCTTGACGATCCTGCCCGCCGCCTTGGATCGCCACGAGGTCGAGTTCGCCGCGGCTGACCTGGGCACCACCGCGCGAGCCACCACCCATGCCACCACCCATGCCACCACCGCCGTTCCCGCCACGGCCGCCACCGTTGCCGCCGCCCGGGCCGCGCAGCTTCGCGCGCACGGAGTCGGGGTTCAGCCCGAGCAGGCCGGCCGCGACGGCCGCTTCGCGCGGCGAGCGGATGGCATCGTTCGGGACTGCGATCACACCCAAGCGCTCATCGGTGAGGACGGCGACTTCGCCGTTCATGCCGGGGCGCAGCAAGCCGTCGCTGTTGTCGAGAGAGATCAGCACCGGGAACATCGTCACGTTCTGCTGTACCGTTGCCGAAGGTTCGATCTTCTCCACGATGCCGCGGAAGACACGGTCCGGAAAGGCATCGACCGTCACCGTGGCCGGCTGGCCAGCGGCCACCGCGCCGATGTCCGTTTCGTTCACGAGCGCGCGCGCACGCACCTTGGTGAGGTCGGCCATCGTCGCGATCACGGAACCGCCGCTCACCGATCCCCCGCCGGCCTGAATGACCTGGCCGAGCGAGACGGGCTTGGTGATGATTGTTCCCGTGACCGACGCGCGGACGGTCGCGTCGGTGAGGCGCTGCGCGTTGAGGTCACGCGTCCCCTGATTGCGGAGCAGGGTGGCCTGGGCATTGGCATACGCCGTCTGCGCGGTCTCGAGCTCCGACTGCGTGATGATGCGTTCCTTGAAGAGCTGCTGCTGACGTGCGAGCTGCGCCTTGGCCACTTCGAAGTTCGAGGTGGCGGCGGCGAGATCCGCCTTGGACTGTTCGAACTGGGTGTGCAGGTCCGTGGTGTCGATCTGCACGATCAGATCGCCGGGCTTGACGAAGGTCCCGATCTCGATCGACATCTTGGTGACCTGTCCCGATGCGGTCTTGGACTTGACCTCGATCACGTTGATCGGCTCGATGATGCCGGTCGCCTCGGCATTGACCACGATGTCGCGGCGCTGGATGGTCGCCGTGGGGATCGTCGCGACCTTGGTCTCGGACTTGGCACAGGCCCCGAGGGCAACGACGGTGAGCATGAGGAACGTGCGGTTCACGGCGGACTCCGGCTTTGAAAGGAACGTCGGGATGAGTGTCATGGTCATTACTTCAGGTCGCGCCCGATCAGCGCTTCGATGTTGGCCTTCGCGATGCGCGCGTTGACGCGAGCGGTGATGAGCTGCGCCCGGGCGTTGTCAAGCGTCGTCTCCGCCTGCAGCACCTCGAGCAGGCTTGACGTGCCGAGGTTGTAGCGCTGCTGCACCACGCGCAGGGCTTCCTGGGCCGACTGGATCGTGAGGAGCTGCAGGTCGATCGTCGACTGGGCCGTGCGGTAGTTGCTGAGGAACGTGGTGAGATTCTGCACCACCAGCGCTCTGGCGTCGCGGAGATTCGCCTCGGCGTTCTCGGCGTTCACGCGCGCCACCATCAGTGCTTGCTCACGGGTGTAATTGTTGAAGATCGTGTAACTCACCGACAGCCCGAAGCGGGTGGAGGTGGCCGTGGGGCCGCCACCGAAGTTGAAGTTCTGCGACTGCTTGGGGTTCTGGCCGTAGGACGCGTTCAGACTGAGCGTCGGCATGTACGGCGTGGTAGCCGCCCTGTGCTGCGCGCGTGCCGCCTCGAGCGCCTGCGTCGACTGGCGTACCGACGGGCCGTCGGCGACCATGGCCAACAACTGCGCCTCGTCCAGCTCGACCTTGCCGGTGTCCATGGTGTCGGCCAGGGTGGCCGTGACCATCACCGGCGAGGCCACCAAGCGCGTGAGCGCGGCGTTGGCATTGCGCAGGGAGTTCTCGGCGGTGAGGATCGACAACTTCGCGTTCCCCACGGCGATCGCGGAGGTGAGGGAGTCGGCGCGCGTCGCGACGCCGGCCTTCATCTTGGCCGAGGCGACGGTCAGCTGCTGCTGTGCCTGTTCCAGCAACTGCTTGGCGGCGGCCAGCTGCTCGTTGGCGGCCAGCACGTTGAAGTACTGCGTCTTCACCGTGAGGGCGACGCTGTAGCGCTGCGCTACTTCATTGGCGCTGGCGCTCTCAAGATTGGCTTGGGCCGCGCGCAGGTTGAAGTTCCGCTGACCGCCATCGTACACAGTCAGGTTCGAGGAGACCGAACGACTGTAGCTCCACGGAAGCCCCGTCGTCGGGACCGGCGTCCCCTGGACGAACTGCGTGCCGCCGGCCTGGTTTCCCGTGTAGGAGAACGACGCCGTCGGCAGGAACTGGGCGAGCGAGGCGCGCACGGCCGATTCGCTGGTGCGATTCGCGTTGCGGGCTTGGACGGTCAGCGGCGAGTTCTGCTGCGCCAGGCGGACAGCTTCCTCGAGCGAGATCGGGCGTGCGCCGGCGCTGCCCTGGGCAGGGGCAACTGACGGAACGAGGGCCACGACGCCGAGGGCGAAGGCACCCGTGGCGAGTGTTCCCATGGCTTGGCGGATGGTGCCGAACGTCATTTCTTCTCCGTGCGCTGCGCATCACGCTGCTGGCGATTGCGCTGCATCTGGTCGTAAATCGCCTTCTGCTCGGGAGTGAGCAGTTGGGTGAGTCGCGCGCGGGCGGTCATGCTGGCCGAGTCGAGGAGCGGTCGCACCGGCGCGAGGATCGAATCCTGCGCGTGGTTGCGGTCGTCGAAGATCCGGTTGGCCGAGTCCCGTTGCGCGGGGGTGAGGTGCAACTGGTCGAACGTACGCTGCCGCATGGCCTTTTGGTCGAACCAGCGGGAGTTCTCGCGGAACACGATACGGTCCGCCGCCACGCCGACCGCGGCGCCCGCCAGGGCGGCACCGAGATACATCGCAAGGGCCATGCTCTTGGACCGGGTCATGGCACCCCTCCTAGCGTCCCGTCAACGCGCGAATGGTGGCCTGTTCGGCCATCCGTTCGCGAGCAGCGAGGGTGGGCGCGTCGATCGTCGAAGGATCGATGATCGTCTGGTACTCGGCGCGTGCGTACTGGTTCTGATTCCGCATCAGCAGGCTGCCCGCGACCAGCACGGCGAAGCCGGCGGCCACGAGACCGATGCGCAACCACTTCTCCGGGACGATGTACCACGCGTCCCCGAGGTCAGCCGCCGAGAGGCGCGACAGGATGCGCGCTTCCAAACCGCTCCAATACGCGGAGTCCGACGGCGCGGCGTACAACGCGCGCAGTGCCGTAGTCACCTCGTCATCTCGTACGAGCGATGGTCCGCGATAGTCCTCGATCATAACTCCCTCCGTACAGGTCCCAGGATGCCACGCAACTGTGACCGCGCGTAATGCAAATCCGATCTTGCCGTTCCCTCGGGGATCCCGAGCAACTCACCGATCTCGGAGTGCTTGAAACCCTCCACATCATGCAACACGATCACCGACCGCTGCCGCTCGGGCAGCGCCGCCAGTGCCACCTGCAGGCGCTGACGCAGTTCATCCCCTTCCGCCGGGTCCCGGAATGGCGACGCCACCGTCTCCGGCAACTCGTCGGCGTCCCGTACCTTCCGTCTCCGCGTGATGTCCAGCGCGGCGTTGGCCACGATCCGGTGCAGCCATGCCCCGAATGCCTGGTCCGGCAGGAATCTGTCGAGCGCCTTGTACGCGTGCAGAAAGGCCTCCTGCACGGCATCCTCGGCGTCCTCATGGTTGACCACGATCGCTCGCGCAACTGCGTAGGCGCGCCGTTGGTGCGTCCGAACGAGCTGCGAAAACGCCTCCCGCTCGCCCCGCTGTGCCGCAAGCACAAGCGCCCGCTCGTCCGATGGACGGTCCGTCACGGACCAGCTGCCGGTCGAGTCTGAACGCGTGCCCCCGGTCGAAACGATCGGGCGGGACGCGACGGTCGCGAGTGCCTCAACTCTCACGCTCCAGATACGCGAGCGCGAGGCTGACCGTTGGCGCGCGCGGTGGGGGAGTGCTCACGCGGCGGACGCCCCGGACAGCCCGAGCAGCGCTGCCCGTTCCCGCATGGCGGCGATCACGAACGCGATGTGCGCATCGAGCTCGACGCCGAGCTCCGACGCCCCTTGGGTGACATCCTCGCGGTTCACGCCGCGCGCGAAAGCCTTGTCCTTCATCTTCTTCTTGACACTCGAGACCTCGAGGTCGTTCACGCTCCGGCTGGGCCGGACGAGCGCGCACGCGGTGATCATCCCGCACAGCTCGTCCACGGCGAAGAGCGCCTTGGCCATGCGCGTCTGCCGCGCCACCCCGGTGTAATGCGCGTGCCCGAGGATCGCCTCCAGCACGTCTTCCGGGTAGCCGAGCCCCCGCAGTACCCGAACACCCTCCGAAGGATGTTCGGCATCCGCCGCATGGGCATCGTTCGGGTACCGCTCGTAGTCGAAGTCGTGCATCAGACCGGCGAGTCCCCACCGCTCGACGTCCTCGCCGAAGTGGGCGGCGTACGACCGCATGGCACCCTCCACCGAGAGCATGTGCTTCCGGAGCGAGTCACTTGGCGTCCAGGACTCCATCAGCGCGAGCGCGTCGGATCGGGTGGGCAACGAGGAGTCGGGCATGACGGAAGGGGGTGATGCCGGGGGTGAAGGTCCGAACGCACGGCGCGCCCAGCCGGCTCGGCTGGGCGCGCCACCTACTGAATCTAAGCAAGAACAGGGGGGCGGGGTTCCCGGTGGCACTGCCCCGGGAGGCGGCGATTACCGATCCCGGTCGCCGCCGGGCATCATGCGCATGAAGTCCTCCTCCTGATCCTTGATCAAGGCCACCGCCTTGGCTTTGACCGCGGGGTCGGTCAGGACGGCGAGTGTCGCGTCGATGTCGGCGGTCCGCTGGTTCCGGATCCCCATGAGCGCCTGCTGCAGGCCGCGCATGGCTTGCTGCATGGACGCCTGTTCCGCGGGGGACGGCGCATCGGTGGCGAACTTCTGCTTGGAGCGCGAGCCGCCGACTTCGGCGCTCACCGACCGCGACGCCCGACGCAGCGAGTCATAGCTGGCGAGGCTCACCTTGTAACGTTCCTTGATCTGCCCCTCGACCGCCTTCAGCGCCGTCACCTGCTCGTCGGTGAGCTGCAGCTTCTTCTTCTTGTCGATCAGGAACGATGCCGGGTTCATGTCCTCGAGATCGCCGCGGGTCGGCGACTTGAAGGCCGCACCGCCACGTGGCGCGCCGCCACTGCTGCCGCCGCCATCGTCGCCGCCGCTGCTGCGTGATCCCGTGCGCTGCGCCGTTGCCAACGTCGGGATGAGGGCCATCATGGCCAGAGCCACGTACAGGTTGCGCTTCATGGGTCGAATCCTCCGGTGGGGTCGTCGTGCCGGGCGGAACCGTGTCACGTCCGCCGCCACAGTAGTCTACGCAATCCCCGGCTAATGCGCTTGCACCGCCGCGCGCCCCTTGCCGTGCTTCCAGAACAGCATGAGCGGAATGGCGCAGCAGAGCATGATGCCGCTGAGCAGATAGATCTTGGAGAACGCCAAGACACTGGCCTGGGCGCTCACCGATCGGTCGATCATCCGCAGCGCCATGGCGTGCGCGCTGGCCGGATTCATCCCGCGGGCGACCATCGCCCGGGTGATCCCGTCCACCCGCGCGAGCACTTCGGGGTCGATCATCCCGACGTGCTCCGTGAGCACGGACTTGGACTGGGCCGTGAATCGCGACAGGAGCGTCGCGACGATCGCGATCCCCATCGAGCCGCCGAGCTGGCGCATGAGATTGAACATGCCGGTCCCCTGCGGGATCTCCCACGGCTTCAACTCCGCCATCGAGGCACCGGTGAGCGGGATGAAGATCAACCCGAGCGAGACGCCGCGGGCCACCAACGGCCAGAACAGGTCGTCGGCGCCACTGTCGTAGGAGAGCAGCGACAGGCGCCACATGCACCAGAGAAAGCCCAGGACGCCGATCACGATCAACGGGCGCGCGTCGAACTTGCTCGCGAACCGTCCGAGCACGGCCATCGTGATCGCCGACGAGATCGCCCCGGGGAGAATCACCAATCCGGTTTGATTCGCCGTGAAGCCGTGCAGCCCCTGCAGGAACACCGGAAGGACGAAGACCGACCCGAACAGCGCGAACCCGAGCAGCGACGCCATGGCGACGCCGGTGGCGAGCTGCCGACTATGCAGCACGCGGAAGTTGATCACCGGTTCCTCGGTCGTGAGCTCGTGGTAGACGAGCCAGGCGAAGGACACGAACGCCGTGACCCCCAGGGCGGTGACGAATCGCGATTCGAACCAGTCGTAGCGCTCGCCGCGCTCGAGCATCCACTGCAGCGCCCCGACACCGGTCGTGAGCAAGCCGATGCCGAGCCAGTCCACGGAGGTGGCCTTCTGGTGCAACTCGGAGTTGCGGACGTAGCTCCACACCATCAGGCCGGCGATCATCCCGAGCGGCAGATTGATGTAGAAGATCCAGGGCCAATCGAAGTTGTCGACGATGTAACCGCCGAGGGTCGGGCCGAGCGTGGGGCCGACCATGACGCCCACGCCGAACATGGCTTGTCCGATGCCGACTTCCTTGGGCGGGAATGCCTCCCAGAGCGTGGATTGTGCCGTGGAGAGCAGCGCGCCGCCCCCCAGTCCCTGCACGACGCGCCAGAACACCAGTCCGGCCAGGGTGTGTGCGGCCCCGCAGAAGAACGACGATGCGACGAAGATCATGATCGACCCGGTCAGGTAGCGCCGCCGGCCGAAATAGGCCGCGAGCCATCCCGACATGGGGATGATGATCACGTTCGCGATGATGTAGCCCGTCGAGACCCACGAGATCTCGTCGAGGGTCGCGCCCAGATTGCCCATCATGTGCGGGATGGCGACGTTGACGATGCTCGTGTCGATCAACTCGAGCATCGCGGCCATCGTCACCGCGATCGCGATGAGATACTTGTGTTTGTACTTGTCCTCGACGACGTCCGCGGTGGAAGCGGACGCGCCAACGGCGGGATGGACGGCGGCGGCCACGAGGCTACCTGGTCGCGACCGAGGCGGTGACGCTCATCCCGGGACGCAAGGGACGCTCCGCGCCGCATCCCTTGGTGATGGCGATGCGCACGGGCACGCGCTGCACGACCTTCGTGAAGTTGCCGGTCGAGTTGTCCGGTGGGAGCAAAGCGAACTTCGCACCGGTCGCCGCGCTCAGGCTTTCGATCTTCCCCTCGGCGGTGCACCCGGGATACGAGTCCACTTCCACCTCCACGACCTGTCCGACCTTGAGCGCGGCGAGCTGCGTCTCCTTGAAATTCGCGGTGATCCAGACCGCGCTGTCGGAGACGAGCGTGAGCAACGGTTGTCCGGCCTGCACGAGCTGGCCGATCTCCACCTGCTTGCGGCTCACGGTGCCGCTGACGGGCGCCTCGACCTTGGTGTACGACAGTTGCAGGCGTGCGTTGTTCAGCGTGGCCTGTGCGCTGTTGTAGCGGGCGAGGGCGAACTTGGAGCCGATCTCGGCGTTGGACAGCTGGGCGGCCGCGGAGGTGGCCTGACGCTCGGTGGCGGTCAGCTGCGCACTGGCCTGATCGTAGGCGGCCTGCGCGGCGTCGAGCTGCTGCCGCGAGACGATCTGCTTGCCCACCAGTTCCTTCATGCGGGCGAGATCCGCCGCCGCCTTCGCCTGCGCGGCCCGGGCGGCCAGGATCTGCGCCTGCACCACCTGGCCCTGGCTGGCGGCGCCGCGGATCTGCGCGTCGGCCTGTCCCGCGACACCACCCGCACCGGCGACATACGCCGCCGCGCTGAGCTCGGCCTCCGCCTGCTGCACCCGCACGGCGTACTCGGCATCGTCAATCTGGATCAGCGACTGGCCCACCTTCACCGGCTGGTTCTCGGCGATGCGGACGGTCTTCACGTAGCCGCCGACCTTGGCGAGCACGGGGACGATTGATCCATCCACCTGCGCATTGTCGGTGGTCTGGTGCGACTGATTGTACCACCACGTCTTCCCCGCCCAAAGGCAGCCGAGCAGGGTGAGCGTTCCGAGGATGGGAAGCATCTTGCCCCGCTTCTGCGGCGCGGCGGTGGCGGAGTTGTCGGGAGTCACGGTCGAAGCCATCGGTCTCGTCTCAGGAAGGAAGTCGTTTACGGAAGGTCGGTCACGGTGCCCTGCGCTCGGGCGAGCGCGAGGCGCGCGCCCAGATAGGCGGCGCGGGCATCCACGAGTTGCGTGCGGGCGGCATTCAAGGTCAGCGATGCGGAGATCACATCGGCGTTCCCGGACACACCGGCGGTGAAGCGGTCGCGCGCCTGCGCGAGTTCCTGATTGGCCAGTGCGAGCCGTTCTTCCTGCGCGGCCAGCTGTTCGCGCGCCGAGGCGAGGTCGAGCAGCGCGCCGCGCACATCGGTGGCGGCTTGTTCGGCGATATCGCGTCGCCGCACGCCGAGTTCGCGGAGGACCGCCCCCTGCTCGTCGATGCGGCCATCGCGGCGGAAGCCGTCGAAGACCGGCACGGAGAGTGAGATCCCCCAGGTGTAGGTGGGGATCAGATGCTCGAGTCCTTTGCCGTTGGAGCCCTGGTCGGCGAAGAGTCCGAGCGAGGGGAGGCGCTCGGCGCGGAGTGCCTCGATCTGCCGTTCGGCGGCGCGGGTCGCATCGTCGGCGGCGCGCAGTTCCGCGCGGCCGCGCAGCGCCTGGTCGATCGCGCTTTGCTCGGAGGGGAGCGGGGCGCTGGTGGTCAGGGTGGCGAGCGAGTCGGAGAGAAGGACGGACTGCGCGGCCGGGATGCCCAGGGCGCGATTCAGCTCGAGCCGGGCCCGGTTCCGTTCGTTGCGGGCGGCGATCAGTTGCGCGCGTGCGGTGGCCAGCTGCGCCTGCGCGCGGGTGACGTCCAGCGCGATGCCGACACCGGCGGTGAGTTGGTCGCGGGCGATGCCCAGCAGCTCGGTGGCGAGCGTCGAGTCGGCGATGCGCGCACCCAGCTGCGCGTCGGCGCGCGACGCCCGCACGTAGGCCGCGGCCGCGGTGGCGGCCGCTTGTTGCGCGGCGACACTGACATCCGCGGTCGCCGCCGTCACGGAGGCGCGAGCGGCGCGGAGTCGGGCGAAGGATCCGAAGTCGTAGATCTTTTGGTTCAGCGTGCCGCGCAGGTCCCACGCGCGCACGGGGCCCAGGACCTGGCCGTTCGGGTCGAACAGGAACTTGCCCGAGGTGGCGTCGCGGAAGCTGATCCCCATGCTGGCGGAGTTGAAGGTGCGCTCCACATCGCTGACGCCGACCGAAAAGTTGGGCAGGAAATCGGCGAGCCGTTGCCGGACGCGGGCGTCCGCCTGGGAGACGCGCTCCTTGGCCGCGATCGGCGCGGCGTTGCCCTGTGCCGCCATGCGGGCGGCACCACCCAAGCTGAGGGTGAGCGGTGCTTGGGCGGAGAGTGAGGCCGCGGGGAGGGCCAGGCGCGCGAGGAGCCCGAGGGCGACGAGCCGGCGAGGGATCGAGAGAATCGTGGTCATGCGGGGATGGTGCCGGCGGCCGGTGACACCGGGCGCAGGGCGTGGAGGACGAAATCCATGATGTCGTGCAGGATCTGCTCGCGCGGTTTGGCGCGCATGGCGGGACTGTGCGAGTGCGCGCCGCACCAGATGACGTGGGTGATGAGGATGCCTTTGATCATCATCACCGCGGCATCGGCGTCCGTGGGGCGGAACTCGCCCGCAGCGATTCCCCGCTCGATGATGCCGATCAGGGCCGCGTTGGATTGATTGATGACTTCGTCGCGGTAGAACTGCGCGAGGTCCGGGAACTTGTGGAGCTCCAGGAGTGCGAGCCGGACCCATCCTTCGGCGTCATCGCGGTCCATGTAGCGCCAGTAGTGCGCGAGGTACCCCTGGAGGGCGACCGTCGCCGACTCGGCGGTGACGCCTTCGTCGGCATGGGCGAGCAAGGGGACCACCTTTTGCCGGACGACTTCGCGGAAGAGTTCTTCCTTGCTCGGGAAATAGAGGTAGATGGTGCCTTTGCTGACGCCGGCGAGGGAGGCGATTTCCTCGAGCTTTGCGGCGGCGATACCGCGGTCGGTGAACACGGTGACGGCCGCGTCGAGGATTTGTCCGGGACGTTCCTCAGGAATTCGCCGGAACTTTGTGGGTTCGAGGGTACCAGCGTCGTCGGTCATAGATAACTGAACGGTCAGTCAGGTATTGGCGAAAGAAAGGGCGGCCGAGGCCGCCTTCTAATAACTAACCAGATAGTCAGTAAAGTCAACCGGCTCGGGCGCTTCGTCAGCCGCCAGCGCCCGGCGTGCAGGAGCCGCCCCGGTCCGGCGCGTGGGATGCGGCGCCGACCACCGGTCGGATGGGCGCTTCATCCAGCATCGCGCGCAGGGCAGGGGTCGTGAGGTCGTCGAACTGGCCGTTCCGCGACGACCAGGTGTAGGCCCCAACCGCGCCCGCGGCAAGTGCGAGGGCGACGGGGACCAGTACGTAGAGGACGCTCATGCGAAGGACTCCGGAAAGGTGCGGCCGCGCCAGGCCGCGATCACAACACTGAGCGAGCTGGCCGGCATGACGATCGCCGCGATGAGCGGATCCATCGTCCCGGTGAAGGCGAGTGCCGCGCCCGCCACATTGTAGACCAATGAGAAGCCGATGGCGAGGCGAATCAGCGCGACCGTCCGGCGTGCTCCCGTCTCGAGCTCCACCAAGGTGCCAATCCCCCCGCGCGCGAGAAACACGTCCGAGGCGGCGAGGCAGGCCTCCGCGCCGCCGCGCACCCCGATGCCGACCGTCGCCGACGCGATCGCGGCCGCATCGTTGACGCCGTCACCGACCATCACCACCGGGCCTTCCAGCAGGGCGTGGACGACCGTCGCGCGTTTGGCCTCCGGGGAAGCGCCTCCGCGACAGTCGTGCGCGGCGATTCCCAGCGTGCGTCCCACGGCCGCCACGACGCGGGGGTCGTCGCCGGAGAGAATGCCAAGGCGCCAGCCGCGGGCACGGAGGGCCCGCACGGCCGCGCCAGCTTCGGGGCGGATGGGATCGCCGAAGCCCATGCGCGCGACGACGATACCATCCACGGCCACGAGCACCGGCGTGAGCGCCTCGTCGAGCGGCGCGAAGGTCTCGCGCACGCCGGTCGTCTGATCGAGCACCCACGCCGGTTTCCCGACGTGGACGTCGTGTCCCCCTACGCGACCGCGGATTCCCCCCCCGATGTACTCGTGGACCTGTTCGGCGTCGGCACGCTCGCCCGGCATGGCGCGGAGCACGGCCGCGGCCACGGGATGTCGCGAATGTTGCTCGAGTGCGGCGACCAGCGGGCGCACCGACGCTTCGCCGTCCCACTGCTCGAGTTCGAGCCGGCCGGTGGTGAGGGTGCCGGTCTTGTCGAGCAGCAGCAGGCCGGGCGTGGCGAGGCGTTCCAGGGCATCGCCGCCCTTGATCAGGATGCCGCGCCGCGCGGCGCGCCCGATGGCGACGGTGATGGCCATCGGGGTCGCGAGCGCCAGCGCACAGGGGCAGGTGACGACGAGCATGGCGATCGCATTGTCGAGCGCGCGCGAGGGGTCGCGCCCCATCCACGTCCAGTACGTGGCGACCGCGGCCACGAGCACGGCGGCGATGAACCCGCCGGCCATCCGGTCCGCCATCCTCACAACAGGGGCGCGTCGGCGCGCGCTCTCCTCGACGTCCTTGAGCAACTGCCCGATCCGGCTCGATTCACCGGACCGCGTCACCGTGACACGCAGTGGAGCGCTGACATTCACCGTGCCCCCGAACACCGGTGTCCCCTCGGCGACGCTCACGGGACGCGACTCGCCGGTGAGGAGCGACAGGTCGATCGCGGAACGGCCGCGGGTGATGATGCCGTCGGCGGCAAAGGTGTCGCCGGCGCGCACCTCGAGCAGCGCACCGGGGAGCACGGCTTCCGTCGGGACCTCGCGCACGGTGCCGTCGTCGTGCACCACCCGCGCGGTGTTCGGCGCGAGCGAGAACAGCAGTTCGGCCGAGTCGGCGGCGGCACGTTGCGCCCGCTGCTGGAGGAAGCGCCCGACGAGCAGCAGGAAGATCAGCGTCGCGACGCCGTCGAAATAGACCGGGCCGGTGTCCGTGAAGGTGTTGACGGCGCCGCGCAGATATCCGGCCGCGATCGCGACGGCGATCGGCACGTCCATGTGCAGCGCGCGATGCCGCAGCGCCCCCCACGCACTCTTGAAGAAGACGCGCCCGGGCCAGAGCATGGCGGGTGTGGTGAGCAGGAAGCTCCACCAGCGGAAATAGCGCTCAAACTCGGGGTCGATGCCGCCGAACCAGCCGGCATAGATCGCGAGCGCGATCATCATGACGTTGCCGGCGATGGCCCCGGCGATGCCGATGTTCACCAGCGATGCACGGTCCTCGCGCCGCCGCCGCTCATCGGCGCGTGCGCCTCGGAACGGATGCGCGACGTAGCCCAGCGTATCGAGGAACCGTGCGATGGCCGACAACGGCGTGCGGCCGCGATCCCAGCGCACGCGGCATCGCGAGCGTCCGATGTCGAGTTCGGCCGACACGACGCCCGGGATGGCGAGCGGGACTTTCTCCACGAGCCAGACGCAGGAGGCGCAGTGGACGCCGTCCACATAGAGGTCGCACTCCGACAGACCGTCGTCTCCCTCCTGGACGTAGATCGCGCGGAACGCGTCGTGATCGAATTCCTCGTAGCCGCGTCCACTCGCGGTGACGGGGCGATCACGACGTTCCGCGAAGGCGTAGTAGTCGTCGAGTCCGTGTTCGTTGATGATCGCGTAGGCGGTGCGGCATGCGGAGCAGCAGAACTGCCGGTCGGCGCCCGCGGCGATCAGGCCGGCGGGAACCGGGAGCGTGCAGTGGGTGCAGCGCATCCCCTGCGCGGTGCCCACGACCTCGGGCTTAGTGGCCGTCATGGTGCATCGCGGCGATGGGATGTGCGGTGCTCTGGAATTTTCCGGAGATCGTCAGCACGCCGATGAGGACCAGTGCGGTCGCCGTGATCGCCGGGAGGCGCCGTGCCACGGGGCCGAGTGCGCGTTGTACACCGGCACCCAAGGCGGCCATGGCGGGAAGGGTGCCGGTCCAGAACGCGGCCATCACGAGCATCCCGGCAGTCGGGGCACCCGTGGCAGCGGCGGTGGCGACGAAGGCATACAGCCAGCCGCACGGCAGCAGTGGCGTGAGCGCGCCGAGTGTGGCGGCACGGACGACGGGTGGGCGCTCGCGGAGCGCGCGGGTCACGCGCGTGAGCAGCCGCGTCGCAGCGGAAGGCATCGTGAGCGCCGGGACGCGGATGCCCATGGCCGCGCCCGCGGTCGCCGAGCCCCAGAGGACCATGAGCGAGCCCGCGACGATCGCCGCGGGCCGTTGGAGTCCGACGAGCGTTCCCGCGGCATCGAACCCCGCACCGGCTGCCCCGGCGAGCGCGCCGAGCAGGAGGTACACGAGTCCGCGCGCGCCGTTGTAGGTGAGCAGGGGGCGTACGCCGCCACGGCTGCCCGCCGCGAACCCCGCGATGCCGCCGCACATGGCGGCACAGTGCGCACTCCCGAGGAACGCCGCGGCGAAGACCGAACCAACGAGTCCGATCACTTCGTGCTGATGCCGGTTGCCGTGGCGGCCGCGTCGACGCGCAGCGACGGCGTGAACCGCTCACGGCCTCGCAGGGCCTCGACCCGGAGTTCCCACAGCCCGGCGCGCATCAGGGGCATCGACGCCACGAAACGGCCATCCGTGCCTGCGCGAAGCGACTGCGAGACCTGATGGTCGCCCTCGAGATTATGAATCGCGGTCACGCGCACGCGGGCATCGGTGATGGGGTGCGCGTTGCCGTCCGTCAGCGTGAGGGCGACTTCACGCGTGCCATCCACGAGTGGGCCCACGGAGGCGTGCGCGGTCCACCCCAGCGCGAGGTTCGCGCGTTGCTGCTGGATCACCGTATCGAACGCGACGGCTCGTTTGTAGTAATCCGGTTCGAGCGCGAAGGTGCTGTCGTGCGTCGCGGCGTACAGCATGACGCCCTGTCCGCCGGCTGTGGCGACCAGGAGGACGCCGATGAACCACGGCCAATACCATCCTTTCTTCATGGCTTTTCCTCCTCGTGTTTCGGGGCGCCGCGCTCGGACGGGCCGAGCAAGCGCCACGGGCGCTCGAAGGCGAGTCGCCGGCCGTCGGTGACGCTGACGGTGATGCGCCGTTCCCCACGCGTGAAGACGGAAGCCGGCGAGATGATGAAGAGACTCGTGGTGGCGTTCTGACCCTCGGCGACCGTGAGCGGAAGCTCCGGCGCGATGATTGTCGCGCCCGGATCATCGGCGATCGAGACCCGGTAGGTCTGGGGCGCGCTCGTCCGGTTCGCGATCTTCACCCGGAGCTGGTTCGTGACGGTGCCGTCCGCGTTCGCCGTGAAGGGAGTGCCTCCCACTTCACCCAGCAGCGTGACGTCGGCCGTCGGTCGGTGCGTGAGCGTGTACAGGAAGCCGCCGAAGAAGAGCAGGAAGGCGGCCGGATAGATGATGGTGCGAGGCCGCACGATGTGTCGTGCCCGGCCGGACAGGATCTCGCGCGAGGTGTAGCGGATCAGCCCCGTCGGTCGCTCGAGCCGCGTCATCACCGTGTCGCAGGCGTCGGCGCATTGGGTGCAGTGGATGCACTCCATCTGCAGGCCATCCCGGATGTCGATCCCGGTGGGGCAGGTGAGCACGCAGGCGTTGCAGTCGACGCAGTCGCCACCACGCGCTACGGCGGCATTGTCCTTCGGTTTTCCCCGCGGCTCGCCGCGGTTCACATCGTAGGCGACGATGAGCGACGATTGGTCGAGCAGCACCGACTGCCAGCGTCCATAGGGGCAGGCGACCAGGCAGGTCTGTTCGCGGAACCAGGTGAAGTCGAGGAAGACGAGCAAGGTCGTCACCGCCATCACCACGAACGGCGTCGGGTGATCGTACGGCGACTGTCGCATCCACCCGGCGAGCGTGGCGGTGCCGACGAAGTAGGCGAGGAACGTGTTGGCCAGCAGCGCGGCGAGGACGGCGTAGAGCGCGTACTTGACGATGCGCCCGGTGTGGAAATGCCGGTGGTGCGTGTCGAGCTGCCGGGATCCGGCCCATCCACCTTCGAGCACGCGCTCGAGCGGTCGGAAGACGAACTCCATCCAGATGGTCTGCGGGCATCCCCAGCCGCACCAGACGCGGCCGAAGAGCGCGGTGAGCAGGAAGATGAAGAGCAGGATGCTGACGCCCAGGAGCATCAGCAACAGCGTGTCGGTGGGGAGGAACGTCGTGCCGAAGAGGGTGAACTCGCGCCGTGGCAGGTCAAGCAACATCAGCGGCTTCCCGTGGAACCGGAGATGCGGGATGCCGAGATACAGCGCGATCAGGGCATAGGCGACCGCCCGGCGCTGCCTCCAATGCGCACCGTGCGACGGCTTCGGACGGATCCACCGGCGGGATCCGTCCGCGTTCAGCGTCGCAAGGACGCGCCCCGAGGCAACAGGCGCGGTCACTTCTTGGCGACGTCCACTGTCACGAGGACACCGTCGGGTGCCTTCGGGTTGGCGGGGTTGGAGCCGCGCAGCGAGATCACGTACGCCATGACGTCATTGATCTGCTCGGGCTTGAGCATCTTGCCCCAGGGGGGCATCCCCTTGGCGAGGACGCCTTCCGTGATGGTGGTATGGATCTCGAGCGGTGTGCCGCCGTGGATCCAATAGTCGTCGGTGAGGTTCGGGCCGATCTGTCCGCCGCCATCGGCGCGATGGCAGGCGACGCAGTTGGCCATGAACACCACTTTCCCCGCCGCGACAGCGTCCGGCTTGCCGACGAACACGGCCAGCTGCTCGGTGGTCATCTTCGGCGCGTCCGGGTGTGCCGCCTTGTAGGCGGCGATCTCCGAGTCGTACATCTCGGCCTTCGTGACGTTGCCCATGTCGTTCGGCAACAGGTAGTACACCGGCACGAAGATGATCGTGAGCGCGAAGAGCAGGAGCCACCAGCGCGGCATCGGATTGTCGAACTCCTGGATGCCGTCATACTCGTGGTCCATCAGTGGGCGATCGTCGCCAGCTCTGGTCATGTGACGGGCCTCAGGCGTGCTGTGGCGGGCGCGCCGCCGGCGAGGCGGGCGAGCGTCCGGCAATGGGCGTGAGATCGTCGAGTGGCATCCGTCCGTCCGCTTCGTACTCGGCGTCTCGTGACGGAGCCATCAACGGGATGAGGATCAGCAGGAAGGCGAAGACGAAGAGCACGAGGGCAACGATCGCGTAACCGGAGAGCCCCGAGGCGCCCACGACATCGGCGAGGGATTTCATGCTAGTTCCCCCCGCGCGGCGCGCCGACTGGCGTGGCCGGCACCTGCGCGACCGGGGTGCCCGCGGCACCAGCCCGGATGTCCGTGCCGAGCCGTTCGAGGTAGGCGACCAACGCGGTGATCTCCTTGTGCTTGAGCCCCGCCGGGCCACCGGCTTTCTCGATCTCCGCCGCCAGCGCATCGGCCTGTGCATGCGCCATCGATTCCGCCGAATGGATCGCGTCGCCGTAGGGGACGCCGAGCATGGCCATCACGTCCACCCGCTTCTGGATCGTGCCGAAGTCCAGGTCCTGCGTCAGCAGGTGGGCATACGGCGGCATGATCGACTTGGCCGTGATCGACCGCGGGTCCTGCATGTGGCGCACGTGCCAGAGCGCGGGATACTTGCCCCCTTCGCGCGCGAGATCCGGGCCGATGCGGCGCGAGCCCCAGAGGAACGGATGGTCGTACACCGACTCCCCCGGCTTCGAGTACTCGCCGTAGCGTTCCGTTTCGTGACGGAACGGACGGATCATCTGCGAGTGGCAGTTGAAGCAGCCTTCGCGAATGTAGAGGTCGCGGCCGGCGAGTTCGAGCGGCGTGTACGGCTTGACGCTCGCGATCGTCGGGACGTTGCTCTTGATGAGGAAGGTCGGCAGGATCTCGAACAGCGAGGCGACGATCACGGCGACGGCAACCAGCACGCTGAAGGTCAGCGGGAGTCGCTCCCACGTTCGATGCCAGAGCAGCCCCGTGAAGCGGGCCCACGCGCCGCCGACGACCGGTGCCGGCGCCTTCGGCACGTACGCGCCGAGTGGTGCGGCCCGGACGACCGGCACGTCGTACGTCTTCGGGCGGCGCGTCCACGTCATCAGGATGTTGTACACGAACACGAGCATGCCGGCGAGATACAGCGTCCCGCCCGCGACGCGCACCCAGTACATGGGCATCAGGCGCATCGTGGTTTCGATGAAGTCGGGAAACTGCAGGCGCCCGGTTTCGTCGAACGCGCGCCACATGAGCCCCTGTGTGATGCCGGCGCTGTAGATCGAGGTCACGTAGAGCAGGATGCCGAGCGTGGCCACCCAGAAATGCCATTCCGCGAGCTTCTTGCTGTACAGCTGGGTCTGGAAGAGGCGCGGTGCCAACCAGTAGATCATGCCGGCGGTCATGAAGCCGTTCCACCCGAGCGCGCCCGTGTGCACGTGGGCGATGATCCAGTCCGTATAGTGTGCCAGCGAGTTCACCGACTTGATCGACAGCATGGGGCCTTCGAAGGTGCTCATCCCGTAGGCGGTCACCGCCAGAACGAAGAACTTGAGCACCGGTTCTTCCACCACCTTGTTCCAGGCACCGCGCAGCGTCAGCAGGCCGTTGATCATGCCGCCCCAGCTCGGCGCGACGAGCATCACCGAGAAGAGCATGCCGAGGGTGCTCGCCCAATCGGGAAGCGCGGTGTAGTGCAGGTGGTGCGGGCCCGCCCAGATGTACAGGAAGACCAGCGTCCAGAAGTGCAGAATGGAGAGCTTGTACGAGAACACCGGCCGCTCGGCCGCCTTCGGCATGAAGTAGTACATCAGGCCGAGGAAGGGCGTCGTGAGGAAGAACGCGACCGCGTTGTGTCCGTACCACCACTGCATGAAGGCGTCCTGCACGCCCGCGTAGATCGAGTAGCTCTTGAGCGGGCCGGCCGGGATGCTGAGGTTGTTGAAGATGTGGAGCACCGCCACCGTGATGATGCTCGCGATGTAGAACCAGATCGCGACATAGAGATGGCGTTCGCGCCGCTTGGCGAGTGTGCCGAAGAAGTTGATCGCGAACACGACCCAGACCACCGCGATGGCGATGTCGATCGGCCATTCGAGTTCCGCGTACTCCTTGGCTTGTGTGTAGCCGAGGGGCAACGTCAGTGCCGCCGCCACGATGATCGCCTGCCACCCCCAGAAGTGGAAACGGCTCAGGGCATCCGAGAACATCCGTGCTTTGAGCAGGCGTTGGCTCGAGTAGTAGACGCCGGTGAAGACCGCGTTGCCGGCGAAGGCGAAGATCACCGCGTTGGTGTGGAGCGGCCGGAGACGTCCGAAGGACAGATACTGTCCCAGGTTGAACGCGGGATTGGCGAGCTGCAGGGCGATGATCAACCCCACGAGCATGCCGACCACGCCCCATAACAACGTCGCAAAGAGGAATTTTCGTACGATGTCGTCGTCGTACGAAAAGGAGTCGAGGCGCGCTTCCATTGTGATGCGGCTCCACGCAGAGGCCCACTGTGTCCTGCCAGGGGGGTCCGGGCAGGCAACCGCCACCGGGGTCGCGACGCGCCCGATGGTGTGCCTTCCCAAGGAACCGTTGTGCGGGATACGCGACAATCAGCAACCGCCCCGCTACGCGGTAGGGGTTTCGCTGACGAGACGATTCGGGGTCCCCCCCCTACGGCCGTGTGGCCAGCGGCAATCGGGCCGCCGGTTCCGACAGGAACGCAAACACGCGCGCCCTCCAGCCGGAGACTGGAGGGCGCGTCACGTGTGACGCCGCGGAGGTCATGTCACCCCGCCGGCGCGTGGGCGGTGCTGATTACTTGGCCGCGCCGGCCGTCGCGGGCGCTTTCTCGCTGGCGTAGTGGTTGTTGGTCAGCGTGACCGTCGTGTACAGGATGATCAGCAGCGCGACCACACCGATGATCAGACCGGTGAATGCCGAGCTCTTGTCAGACGTGTGGTGGTGTCCGGACATCGTGAGACCTCGAAGTCGATGGCGAAGGGACGGGTCGGTTTACGCGACCCGAACGGTGGTCATGGAATCATTCTGCTTGATCTTCTTCATGACGTCGAGCCCCGTGGTGATCTTCCCGAAGACGGTGTGCACGCCGTTGAGATGGCGCGTGTTGTCCTCGCTGAGCACCATGAAGAACTGGCTTCCCCCGGTGTCCTTTCCGGCATGCGCCATGGAGAGGGCTCCGACTTCATGCGTGCGCGGATTACCCTTGGTCTCGCACTTGATCGTCCAGCCCGGACCGCCGGTCCCCGGCGGGCCCTTGGGCGAGGCGCCGGTGTTCGGGCAGCCACCCTGCACGACGAAATCGGGGATCACGCGGTGGAACTTCAGACCATCGTAGAAGCCGCTGTTGGCGAGCTTCTCGAAGTTGGCGACGGTGCCCGGGGCGTCCGTCTCGTACAACTCGGCGACGATGGTGCCCTGATTGGTTTCGAACGTAGCGGTCTTTGACATAAGTGAATTCTAACGTGAAGGTGTCGCGGTTGGCACTACTTGCCGGTCTTGGTTCCCATCGTGATGCCGAGTTGGTAGTTCCGGGGGATCTTGCACCCGCTCTTTTCGGCGGGGCGGAACTTCCATTTTGCCAGATTGGTCTTGACCTGCGTGGCGAACCACGGGTGCGAGGTGGAATCCACGACGAAGGTGTTCATGTCCGGCGTTCCGAGCGTGTCGACCAAGACATGGATGTGGATCTGCATCCAGTTCCCCTTCCCCTGGAAGACGCCCTTGGGAAACGGTGCCTTGAAGGCGGGCGGCTTCATCTCGATCGGTTCGGCGACCCTCTCCGCGGGAATATCCGGTTGCTTGAGTGCTTCCGCGACGGTGAGGTAGCAGAGGTCACTCCCCGCCGGCACCACGGTACTCGGCGGAACTGGCGGCGGGGCCGGAACTGGTTTGGGCGGTGGTGCGCAGGCGGCGCCAGCGAGTAGCGCACTGAGCAGAAGTCGGCGCGTCATGCGGCGGCCGAGGGGCAGAGGTCGCGGAGCGCGCAGTCGGTGCATCGGGGTTTCCTGGCACCGCACACGCGGCGGCCGTGCCAGATCATCCAGTGGGACAACAGCGTCCATTGGTCTCGAGGGAAGAGTGGGATGAGCGCCTGCTCGATCTTGACCGGGTCTTTGGCACGGGTGAGCCCGAAGCGCGCGCTGAGGCGGGCGACGTGCGTGTCGACGACGATCCCTTCGTTGATGCCGAACGCGTTTCCGAGGACCACGTTGGCCGTCTTGCGTCCGACCCCTGGCAGCACGACGAGTTCCGCCATCGTGGTCGGGACCCGGCCGGCGTGACGTTCGACCAGGGCGCGCGCCATGCCCTGGATGTTCTTGGCTTTGTTGCGGTAGAACCCCGTGGTGCGTACGAGCGCCTCGAGCTCGTCGAGCGGGGCATCCGCCAAGGCCCATGCGGTGGGGAAGCGCGCAAAGAGGGCCGGGGTGACCATGTTGACGCGCTGGTCCGTGCACTGCGCGCTGAGAATGGTCGCGACGAGCAACTGCAGTGGCGACTGGTGATCCAGCTCGCAGTGCGCGTCCGGGTAGAGTGCGGCGAGCCGCGTGCCGATCTGGGACGCGTGCTGCGCGAGTGCTGCGCCGCGCCGCCGTGGGATGGCGGGCGCGCGCTGAGGGCGCGGCGCCATGCTAGTCTTCCACGCCGGCGTAGGGTGCCAGCTGATCGACGAGGGTGTGGAGTTGTTTGAGGGTGAGTTCGATCTCCTGGGCCGCGCCATCGGCGTCCAGCATGCCCGTGGCGACCGAGAGTCGGACCTGATTCATGTAGCGGATCTTGGTGACGATCTCGTCGGTGACGCGCCGCAGGCCGTTGAATCGCCGCTTCTCGGCGATGGCACGGCGATGCCGCCTCGCCAGATCATCGGGCGAGAGGGCCTTGGCCGCGCGCACGACATCGTCGCGGCTGCGACCCGGGATCGCGGCGCGATCCGGGAGTCCGCGTTCCACGCCTCCCACCTCGGTGAACCACAGACGGCCGACGTGTTCGATTCCGTCGAAGCCGACACGGACCGTCACGTGAAAGAGACGGCCGTCCTCCTCGAGCGTCGCGATGTGTGGAAAAGAGGGATCGTCAGCCACGGTCCACGGGATTCACGAATCGGCGGGGTGACCGAGGTGGGTTCGGATCGCCGCCAGCAGTTGTTCCTGCTGTTCAACATATGGTACGTGGCCGCAGTCCTCCAGCGTCACGAGGGTCGCCCCCATGGCCCGGGCCGCGGCTTCCGAGGAGGCGAGGGGGATCGGATCCTGTCGCCCGTGGACGATCAGGGTCGGAATCCGAAGGGCGCCGACGTCGTGGAGGGCGGGTGTGAGGTCGAAGTCGCCCAAACTGGCCCAAATCGACTGCTGGACCCGTCCGGTGACGCGGAATGGAGTGAGATCGGTCGCCCGATGCGGATCGGCGAAGTACCCTGCGACGCTCAGTTCGAAGGTCCGTTGGCGGTACGCGTCCGGGGCGGACTCCCGGAGACCGGAGGCGGCGAGTTCCGCCCGCAGCGCGGCGACGGCAGCGCTGCTCTGCCGGGCCGCGAACTCCTGTTCGAACGCCTCGCGCCACGCGCGCGAAATCGGCGCCGGGTCGAGGAGCACCAATCGGGCGGGGAGTGGGGCGATGCGGCCGGCGGCGGCTTCAATGGTGTACAGCATCGCGAGGAGCGCCCCCCACGAGTACCCCACCAGCGTCGGGGCGCGTTGGCCGTGCTCGTGCAGCAGGCGCGCGAGATCGGCCACCTGCACCTCCCAGGTGATGGGGGTGCGATCGTCCGTTTTGCTCCGTCCGCCGCCGCGTTGATCGTAGAAGAGGCTGTCGTGCGAGTTCGCGAGATCGAGGAGTTGCGGGAGCAGGTAGTCGTGCGACGCCCCCGGGCCACCGTGGAGTACGACGATGGGGTCGCGTCCTTCCGGCCCCCACCGTGCCCAGTACAGGGGAATCGGAGTGGAGGTCGTGAACCCCTCAGCACGTGGTGCGGGAATCTGGTGCGGAGCCATGGGAGGGAAGACTACACGAATGCCGCGGCGATCCCCACGGTATTGAGGTGGACGCGGACCGTGTCGTCGATGTCCCGTCCGTAGCCGCCCGCGATCGTTACGGCCACCGGCACGCCGATGGCGCGGCACGAGTCCAGTACGAAAAAATCCCGCGCCTTCAGCCCATCGAACGTGAGCCGGAGGCGACCGAGCGCATCCCCCTCGTGGGGATCGGCCCCGGCCAGGAAGAACACCACGTCGGGGCGTGCGGCTTCAAGGACACGGGGGAGATGCGCGCGGAGGCGATCGAGATACTCCACGTCCCCGGTCCCGTCGTCGAGCTCGACGTCACACGTGCCCGCCACCTTCCGGAACGGGTAGTTCCGGCCGCCGTGCATCGAGAAGGTGAACACGCGGGCATCCTCGGCGAAGATGGCGTGGGTCCCGTTGCCTTGATGCACGTCCAGATCCACCACGGCCGCGCGGGTGATCCGTCCCTCGTGTTGCAACACCCGGATGGCGACCGCGACGTCGTTGAACACGCAGAATCCTTCGCCGTGGTCCGGGAAGGCGTGATGGGTGCCACCGGCGAGGTTCATCGTCACGCCATGGGTGAGCGCCGCCCGCGCGGCGGCGAGGGTCCCGCCGACGGCTCGCACGGAGCGCTCGGCGAGCGCCGGAGACCACGGGAACCCCACCAGCCGCTGTGATGCGGCGTCGAGCGTGCCGTGCAGGACCGCGTCGACGTACGCGGCATCGTGCACGCGCGTCAGCTCGTCGCGGGTCGCGCGATCAGGTTCGTGCAGATGATCGGCCGGCACCAGTCCATCAGCAATCACCCGGTCGCGCAGGCGGGCGTACTTGGCGATCGGGAACCGATGACCGTCCGGCAGGGGAATGACGTAACGTGCGCTCGTCCAGGCGTGCAGGGGCACGAGAGATCCGGTTCGCGGCGGGGCGAGTCAGCCGCCGCGCTTTCCGAGGGTGACGGTGAGCGTCGTCCGTGCGGTGCCGCGCAGCACCACGATCTTCACCACGTCGCCCGGCTGGTGGGCGTTGAGCGCGTCGGTATACGTGTAGATGTCCTTGACCACGCTGCCGTCGAACTCGACGATGACGTCGTTGCTCTTGAGTCCGCCAAGGTCCGCGGGGCTGCCGGCGCGGACCCCAGTGATCCGCATGCCTGCGACATCGGCGGCGCCCATGTCGGGGATGGACCCGAGGTAAACACCGCTTCCCGTCCGTTCGGCCGCGCGGGGGGTGGCGGTTGTCGGCGCTTTGGTGAAGGTCAGTCGCGTCGGACGGTCGGCGACATCACGCACCACACGTTCGGCGAACTCCACCACCCGGACTTCACCCGCCGCATCGATCGTGGACGCGACATCCGAGGCACGATGGTACTGCTCGTGCAGATCGGTGAACATATGCAATACCGGCAGGTCCTTGGCGTAGAACGACGCATGATCCGACGGGCCGAAGCCGTCGCCGACGGCGTTGAGCTTCAGTCCGCCGGTATTCGCGGTCGCGAGGATGCCGGGCAGCTCGGTGGCGGTCGCGACGCCGTACACGATCAGCTTGTCATTCCGCAGTCGGCCGATCATGTCGAAGTTGATCATGGCTTGGACGCTCGTCATCGGCACCGGGGAGTGGTCCGCGAAGTACGCCGAGCCGAGTAGGCCGAGTTCCTCGCCGGTGAAGTTCACGAAGAGCACGGTACGCCTGGCGGGCGCCCGTTTGAAACGCGCGGCCAGGGAGAGCACGGCGGCCGTCCCGCTGGCGTTGTCGTCGGCCCCCGGATGGATGACGTTGCCGGCCTCAGGGTCGAGCGCTCCAGTGGTACTGCGTCCGAGATGATCGAAGTGCGCGCCGATGATCACGTACTCCGCGCGGAGCGAGGCATCGCGCCCCGGCACCACGGCATACACATTCTGCGTCGGCAGTGACCGCGGCGCACCTCCGCGGACCGCTTCCTTGGCGACGAACGTCTGCCGCGTGGCGGTGAGTCCGAGTTCGGCGTAGCGGCGTACGAGGTACGCGGCCGCCGAGTCGTTGCCTGCGGTGCCCGTGCCCCGTCCTTCGAGGCGCGGATCGGCGAGATAGCTGATGTCGTGCGCGATGATTGCGGCATCCGCGGCGGCCAGTGTCGCGGAACTTGGTGTGCGGTTCGACGTTCCGCTCGATGGCGCACTCGCGCAGGCGCTGAACGTGAGCAGCAGGGCAGGGGCCAGCGTACGACGGGGCATGGCTATCGGTCGGTGAAATCGGTGGTCGACGTCACGGCCTTGCAGGCGGCCGCGAGCAGCGTGGCGGTGCGGTCCAGATCGACCACACTGACCATCTCGTTCGGGGAGTGCATGTAGCGATTCGGGACGGAGACGAGGGCCGTGGCCACCCCGTGACGTGCCAGATGGATGCCATCGGCGTCGGTGCTGGTATCGCGCCCGGCAGCGTGGAGGCTGTAGGGGATGCGCATCGACTCCGCGGTGTCGCGGATGATGCGGAATGCCACCGGTGATACGATCGACCCGCGAGTGAGCACGGGACCGCCGCCGATCTTGTGTTCGCCCAGTTCCTTCTTCTCCACCGTGGGATGGTCGGTGGCGAAGGTGACGTCAACGACGATGGCCATGGCCGGATCGACGCGCTGCGCGCCGACGAGCGCCCCGCCTCCGCGGTAGCCGATCTCCTCCTGGGTGGTCGCGACGGCGACCACGCGGGCCTCGCCCGGATCCGCCGCATAGCGCCGGAGCGCCTCCAGCACCACGAACGCGCCGATGCGATCATCGATCGAGCGCGACACAATGCGATCGTTGGGGAAGTCGAGCGTCTGTTGATCGATGACGCCGGCGTCGCCGATGGAGACCAGCGCCTCCGCCTGCGCGCGCGTGGTGCAGCCGATGTCGACCCACAGGTCCGTGAACTTGGATGCCTTCTCGCGGTCCTCCACCTTCATCAGATGGATCGGTTTCTTGCCCACGACGCCAAGCACGTCCCCCGTCCTCCCCGCGAAGCGGATCCGCTGCGCGACGAGCACTTGCGGATCCCAGCCGCCGATGGGGCCGATATAGAGGAAGCCGTCGTCGTCGATGTACGTGATGATGACACCGATCTCGTCGATGTGGCCGGCGAGCATGATGGTGGGGCCGCCGGCGCCGGCGACTTCGGCCATGCTGTTGCCGTGCACGTCACACGTGACGCGGGCGAAGGCACTCGCCTCCTCGCGCCAAACCTTGGCGGTGGCGGCCTCGAAGCCCGACGGACCCGGGGTGTCGAGCAGGCGCTTGAGAAAGGCAACGGACGATGGCGTGAGCATTGTGCGCTGAGGCTGATGGAAAAAAGGGAATCGGGAGGGGCGCGTTATGCGACGATGTGCCGCGCGTGACGCGCGTCGAGCGGAGTGAAGCACGCGGGATTGAAGATCCGGGCGAGAATCTCGATACCGTCCACCACCCGCGGTCCAGGACGACTCGACAGCGCGTTCGCATCGAGTGACCACACGGTGGTTGCCCGCAGGAACTCCCACCCTGGAGCCTCGAGGAGAGCCGCCGCTTCGGTGCTCGCACGGGCCAGGTCGTACCCGCAGGGCGCGACCACCACAACGTCGGCGTTCGACGCAGCGACGCGTTGGCGATCGATGGCATGGGCATGCATCCCGGCTTCCGCGAGCACGTCGACTCCCCCGGCACGCCGGATCATTTCAGGGACCCAGTGGCCGCCGGGAAATACCGGCGCGGTCCACTCCAGAAAGGCCACGCGCGGTCGCGGCGCGCCGGCGGCTTTCAGCGTGTCGTGCACGCTCCGCATGCGGGCCCGGAAGCCGGCGACCAGTTCGGTGGCGTCATCCGCGCGATCCAGCGCGGCTGCGACTCGCACGAGGTCGTCGAAGATGCCCTCGAGGGTCGTCGCGGAGATCGTCACGATCGCGGGCACGGGATCGAGGCGCGCCGCGAGGGCCCGCACATCGGTCTCCGAGACGGCGCACACCTCGCACAGCGCCTGCGTGATGATGAGATCCGGCCGCAGCGCGCGAATCAGTGGTTCGTCGAGTGCGTACAGGGCTGCGCCCGTCTCGTGGAGGGCGCGGACCTGTGCGTCGATGGTCGCCGGTGCGGCCGCGGAATCCACGGCGCTCGCGGTGACGCGCGCCCGGGAGCCGACGATCGCCGGGTGATCGCATTCGTGCGAGACGCCCACCAGATGTTCGGTGGCGCCGAGCGCCGCCACCATTTCCGTGGCCGCGGGGAGCAGCGAGATGATGCGCACTACGCGGACGGTCGACGAATCGGGAACATCAAGAGCGCCACGATGTACGCGAGCATCCCGGGGGCCGCCGCGGCTTCGATCCCGGTGATGAAATACGCCGACACGCCAGCGATGGCGCCGAACTCGCCGATGGCCCACGCGATCACGCTCATCGCGTTGCGCCGCTCGACGGGAGCCTGGGTGAGCGACCGTCGCAATGCGATGAGTCCCGTGACCGAAAGGACCGCCGCGCCCAGTGCCATCCGCCGCAGCACGAGCGGCTCACTCGGAGGCGGTGGTGCACTCAACGAATGTCGCATGTACCAGACCGCAGTCGCGAAGGCGATGATGCCCGATGTCATGGCCATGCGGATCGCGGCCAGCGACCGCGGCGACGCCGATGCCATCACTTGGCCTCGTAGACGCTCTTGCCGCCCACCCAGGTCGACAGCACGCGCGTCTTGAGGATCAACTCCGGCGCCACCCGCATCAGATCCTGATCGAGCACCACGAAGTCGGCGAACTTCCCGATCGTGAGCGACCCCATGTCCTTCTCCTGGAAGGCGGCGAACGCGGGCCAGAGCGTGATCGACTTGAGCGCTTCGGCGCGCGTCATGCGCTGATCCGGATACCACCCGGCGGGTGGCCAGTTATCGGCATCCTGCCGCGTGAACGCGGCATGGAATGAGATCAGCGGGTTCACCTGTTCGACGGGGAAATCAGAGCCGTTCGGCACGATCACGCCGGCATCGATGAACGACCGCCATGCATACGCGCCGTTGAGGCGGGAGACGCCAAGTCGGGTGCCGGCCCAGTACATATCGCTCGTCTGGTGGCTTGCCTGCATGGAGGGAATCACGCCCAGGGTCACGAACCGCGGAATGTCGGCGTGGTCGACGATCTGCGCGTGTTCCACGCGGAATCGATGATCCGCGGTCGGCACTTCCTTGAGCGCCGCTTCGTACAGATCGAGAGCCACCCGATTGCCGCGATCACCGATCGCGTGCGTATTCACCTGGAACCCGGTCTTCAGCGCCTTGACGGCGACGGCTTTGATGTAGTCGGGCGGGGTGAGGATGAGCCCGGAGTTCTTGGCATCGTCCGTGTACGGATCGAGCAGCGCCGCGCCGCGCGAGCCGAGCGCGCCGTCCGCGTAGAGCTTGATGCTGCGGATCCAGAGCATCCCCCCGTAGAGGCCGCTCTGCGGACCGCGCGCGAACCATTTGTCGAGCAGTGCCGATTCGTCGCGGCCCCCGCTGATCATGGCGTACAAGCGGAAGTTGAGCTGCCCGGCCTTGCCGAGCTCCTCGAAGATGTCGAGCACCTCCTGCCCTTCGCCCGCATCATGCACGCCGGTGAGACCCCACTTGTGGGCCTCGGCGATGGCGGCCTGGATCTGTTTCTTCTGTTCGTCGCGCGTGGGATTCGGTACGACGCGTTGGACCAGCGCCTGCGCGTTGTCCACGAACACGCCGCTCGGGGCCCCATCCGCCGCGCGTTCGATGTGGCCGCCGCTCGGATCCCTGGTCGCTGCGGAAAGTCCCGCCGCGTCCATGGCGCGCTTGTTCGCGAGGAGGGCGTGCCCGTCCACGCGCGTCAGGGCCACCGGATGGTTCGGCAGCGCAGCGGTGAGTTTGTCGTGGGTCGGGAACGCGGTGTTTCCCCAGCGATTCTGGTCCCACCCGCGGCCCGTGATCCACGTGCCCGCCGTGACGGTCTTGGCTTTGGCGACGACGCGGGCGATGATCTCGTCGTAACTCGAGGCACCCGTGAGGTCGACGACCGCGAGTGCGGTTCCCAATCCGGAGACGTGCCCGTGCGCATCCACCATCCCGGGGATGACGGTCTTGCCGCCGAGGTCCACGACGCGCGTTTGCGGTCCGCGAAGCGTCATCGCGCCGCGGGCGTCGCCAACGAATGTCACGCGCCCGGCGCGCACGGCGAAGGCTTCGGCGAGTGGGTGCGCCTCGTCCACCGTGTAGACCCGCGCGTTCGTGATGATCAGGTCGGCGGGTGCCTGGCCGGTCGCAGCCTGCGCCTGCAGCGAGGCGGGAGCTGGCGCTGCGAGAGACGCGGCAGCAAGCGCGAGGAACGGAATCAGTCGACGCATGAGATTCGAGAGGGGGAAAGGGGGCGCGGCGGTCAGGCCGCGGAGGTGCGCCCCATTTTGTAGAGCGGGACCGCCAAGAAGAGTACATAGGCGGCGACCGCGACGAGCGGGTTGTCCGTCACGACGCTGAGCGACTCGCCGAAGAGCGACGTGGCGGTGATCAGGTGGTCGAGCTTGGCCGCCTGGAGCGCGGCGAGTGCCACGCCAAGGATGGCGCCACCGGCGATCAGCCCGGAGGAGAAGAGCACGCCCGGGCCGGAATCGCCGGTGTCCATGCTGGCGGCGGGCTTCCGCTCCACCAGCCACCGGATGATCCCGCCCAGGAAGATCGTGGCGGAGGTCGAGATCGGCAGATACGTGCCAACGGCCACGGCGAGCGAGGGGAGGCCGAGCAACTCCATCACGATCGCGATGAAGGCACCGATCAGAATGAGCCCCCAGGGGAGTTTCTGCGTGAGGATGCCGTCGACCACGAGGGCCATGATCTGGGCCTTGGGAGAGTCGAACTTCGTGACGTGGTTTCCCTTGTAATCCGTCTCCTCGCGGCCCCCGATGCCGGGGTCGACGAGATACTTGATCGCGCCGGCATCATCGACGAGATACCGGCCGGCCGGTGCGTCGCCGGTGCGCTCGAAGAGGCGTCCCACCTTGTAGGTCGTGCCGTCGAGCGTCATGGGCTCCGCGTCGAAGGCCGCCACCTGCACGCCGGGAAAATCGCGCGCCACAATCGTCGTGCGCGCGTTGTTGAGGAACGCGATCATGCCGCCGATCATGATGGCGGAAGTGGTCACGCCGAACAACAGGCCGATCTGCTGGGCGCGAGGCGTCGCGCCCACGAGGAATCCCGTCTTGAGGTCCTGGGACGTCGCCGCGCCGACCGCGGCGGCCACGCACACGACTCCACCGATCGAGAGGGCGAGCACGCGGTGCTCGATGCCCGTCCAGCCGACGGCGAAGAAGATCAGCGAGGTGAGCAGAACCGCCGCGACCGTCATCCCCGAGATCGGGTTGGACGATGCACCGATCTGTCCGCAAATCCGGCTCGATACGGAGACGAACAGAAAGGCGAAGACGATCGCGAGGACCGCGCCCGCGACATTGATGCCGATCTGCGGCAATGCGACCATCGCCACACCGCAGGCCACCACCCCGCCCACGACCCACGTCATCGAGACTTCCTGTTCGGTACGCTGCAAAGCACCACCCGCGACGCCGCGCACATCCCCGAAGCCGGCGACCATCGCCTGCGCGATCATCGGGAGCGCACGAACAAGGGAGATGAGCCCCGCCGCCGTCACGGCACCCGCGCCGATGTAGAACACGTAGTTCGACCGGACTTGCATGGGCGACATGTTGCTGATGAGCATCGTCGCCGGGAAGATCGGCGCGGTGAGCCCGGCCCCGAACAGCTTGATGGCCGGAATCAGCACGAAGAAGGAGAGCACGCCGCCGGCGAACAGATACCCGCCGACGCGCGCGCCGATGATGTACCCGACGCCGGTCAACTCCGGGCTCACCTCGGCACGGATCTCGCCGATGAGCTCGCTCTTGCCGTTCGGGAGCGTCCGCGAGAGGATCTTGGCTGGGACCTCCTGCCAGAGCTGTACGCCGATGTTCAGGAGCTTGTACAAGGCGCCGAGCCCGAAGCCGAGGAAGACGGTCTTGGCCTGCACGCCGCGCTCCTCGCCCACGATCAGCACTTCGGCGCAGGCGGTGCCTTCGGGATACTTGAGCACGCCGTGCTCTTTCACGATCAGTGAGCGGCGCAGCGGGATCATCAACAGGATCCCCAATAGCCCGCCCACGAGGGCGATGGCCGCGACGGTCGTCCACGGGAGGGTGTAGCCGAGCAGCAGGAGCGCCGGGAGCGTGAACACCACGCCAGCCGCGATCGACTCACCGGCCGAGCCCACCGTCTGCACCAGATTGTTGCGCAGGATCTGCGATTCGGTGTTCCCGAGCGCCTTGTTGATCGACCGGAAAATCGTGATCGAGAGGACCGCGATGGGAATCGAGGCGCTGACCGTGAGGCCGACCTTGAGCGCGAGATAAACACTGGAGGCGGCGAAGATCAGCCCGAGCACGCAGCCGAGCACGACGGCACCGATGGTGAGCTCGGTGAGGCGGCGGTCGGCGGAAACGTAGGGTTCGTGGGAAGTCGACATCCTCGGAATGTGCGGGCGCGCAGGGCTTGTCAGCAACCGCCTGCCGGGGATTCCTTTCGATTTCGGGGGCGCGGCGGTCTCAGCCCGTGCCACCGTGCCGCAGGTTCCGATTCCCCCTTCGACGTCCGCCGAGGCCCCCGGTGATCCGTTCGGTCCGCTTCCTCTCGTTGCTCGTGATGGCGCTGCCGCTCGGCGCTCAGCCCCGATCCGCAGTCCCGCGGTCGGCGCCCATCAGCGACGTGCGCTACACCGTGCGCTTCACTCCCGGTCTCGGGGTGGAGCGGTCGGTCGAAGTCGGGATGACCTTCACGGTCAGTGGACGCGATCCCGTGCTGCTCTCGATGCCGGTGTGGACGCCGGGCTCGTACGAGGTGAACAACTGGGCGCGCTTCCTTTCCGATTTCCATGCGACCACGAAGGGGAGAGCATTGCGATGGGACAAGAGTGACCCGGATACCTGGCGTATCTATTGCGAGGCCGCGGGCGAGGTCACGATCGCCTACCGGCTGAAGGCGGATTCGCTCGACAACGCCGGTAACTGGGCCCGCGACGAGTTCGTGCTGGTGAACGGGACCGCGTCGTTCCTCTATCCCGAGGGACGTCCCCTCGAATTTCCGTCGACGGTGACGGTCAGCACGGAGCCCGCGTGGCGCGTCGTCACCGGACTTCCCGCCACCGGGGCGCGCAGCTTCACCGCCCCGACGTACCACGAGCTGGTGGACCACCCGTTCTTCATCGGCCGATTCGACGTCGACAGCGCACTCGTGGCCGGGGTGTGGTTCCGTCTGTCAGCATATCCGGTCGGCAGCACCACGCTCGGGCAGCGTGCGAAACTGCTCGACCAGATGCAGCGTGTGATCCCGAAACAGACCCAGGTCTTCGGCGACACCCCATGGCGCCGCTATGAGATCATGCAGATCGCCGAGAAGGGGTTCGGCGGCATGAGTGCGCTGGAACATGAGAACTCGAATGTGGCGCTGGTCGAGGCCGAGGCGCTGGACGAGGAGTTCGTCCCGTCGGTGTATGCGCACGAGATCTTCCATGCGTTCAACGTGAAGCGCGTGCGTCCCGTCGATCTCTGGCCTTATCGGTACGAAGCGGCGCAGCCGACGCCCTGGTTGTGGGTGAGCGAGGGGATCACCGACTACTACGCGGACCTGTCGTTGCTGCGCGGGGGTGTATGGAAGGAGCCCGACTTCTTGGGCGCGACGCAGAAGAAGCTTGAGCATGTCGAGGCGACGGTTCCGGTGGCGCTCGAAGATGCGTCGTTGCAGACGTGGTTGCACATGACGGACGGCACGAGCGACATCTATTACGACAAGGGATCGCTCGCGGGGCTCGCGCTCGACATCCTGATTCGTGACGCGAGCGACAACGCCGGGTCGCTCGACGACGTGCTCCGTGAGCTGTACGCGAACGATTTCCGTCAGGGGCGCGGCTTCACGTCCGACGAGTGGTGGGGCGCCGTGAGCCGTGCTGCCACGGGGCTCAAGTTCACCGAGTTCGCGAACCGTTTTGTGGATGGTCGCGATCCGTATCCGATGGACAGCTGGCTCGCGAAGGGTGGCTGGCGGATCAGGGCGGACTCCACGCGGGAAGCGCGGTTCGGCATCTCGCTCTCGACCGACTCGCTCGGCGTGCGCGTGGGCGCGGTCGACCCCTCCGGCGCCGCCGCCGCCGGCGGGATCAAGCTCAATGATCTGATCACTGCCGTCGATGGCGTCTCCACCGGCGATCCGGCCTGGCAACGCTGGCGCCAAAAGTACGGTGCCCGCGAGGGCGCGAGGGTCGCGGTCGAGGTGCTGCGCGAGGGGAAACGCGTCGTGGTGCAGGTCCCGGTGCGTATTTCGGTCCTGATCGAACGACGGATCGAGCCCGACCCGGCCGCCTCTCCCAAGGCTCAGCGCGTGCGCCAGGGCATCCTGCGAGGGGCCACCAGCCGTCGCTGAGCCGGCTACGGGCGAATCTTCTTGTAGGCCTCGACCGTCGCCGCGTCGCGCGCCGGAATCGGCCCCTTCCGGGCCATCTCCTTTTCGATCTCGGCAATCGTGCGCGGAGCTTCGCTCGTGGGGCGCTCGAAGCCGGTCGCCGTCACGATGTAATCATCCTCGACGCGCACCCCGATGTTGGCGTACTTCTTGAGTCCCGCCGCGACTTTGCTGCGCAACGCCGCGTTCCGTGGCGTGTCCGGAATGATCGCGAGGAGGTTCTCCCGCACGTAGATCCCGGGTTCGATCGTGAAGGCGCTGCCGACCGCGAGCGGCGCGCCCGACGAGAATCCGACGTCCACATCATGCACATCGAGGCCGATGGGGTGGCCGAGGCCGTGCATGTAGTAGAGGCTCAGCTGCGGGCATGAACGGCCGTTCCCGCAATCATACGTCGCGGTGGGCGATTCGATCAGCCCGATCGTGGTCAGGCCGTGGCGCAACACGGCGGTCGCGGAGTCATTGAGCGTCGCGAAACGCGTCCCGGGCTTCACCTGCCGCTCCGCCGCCAGCTGCGCATCGAGGACGATCTGGTAGATGTCCTTCTGCGCCGGTGTGAAGCTGCCGGTCACAGGGACGGTGCGGGTGATGTCGGCGGAGTAGCCGCCGTAGTAGGCGGCCATGTCCATGTTGACCATCTCCCCGGCCTTCATGAAGCGGTCGTCCTTGTTGTAGTGCAGGGTCGTCGAGTTGGGGCCGGACCCGACGATGGATCCGTAACTCGGCCCGTCGGCGCCGTTCCGGCGGAAGGTGTACTCGGCGAGCGCCTGGATCTCGAACTCCGCCAGCTCCGGGGCGATCGCGTGCATGGCTTGGACGTGCGCCTTGGCGCTGATCTGCGCCGCGGTGCGGATCAGCGCGAGCTCCGCCGGGGATTTCACCCCCCGCAGACGGTTCACGACACTGCCGGCGTCGCTGACCGTGATGTTGCGATGTGTCAGCTTGAGTTGGTCGATGAACTGGTCGTCGGCGGTCCGGATCGTGGTGCCGCCGGGGACATCCGCGCCACCGCCGCGCGAGAGATCGCCGACGGCATGGAGGGTTCCGCCCTGGGTGAGAAGCGAATCGAGCGTGGCACGCAACGCGGTGGCGACTCGTCCCGTCATCCCGGTCTTCGGTTTCACCCCTTCCACGCCGAGCCGCGCGCCGGTCCACACCTCCTGCGCCGGGTCGCGCGGTTCGACGAAGAGCATCTGCTCGATCGTGCCCCCCTTCTTGACCATCACCAGCGCCGCATCCGGCTCGAGGAATCCGGTCAGGTAGTTGAAGGGCTCGGACTGCCAGAAGTTCTGGAAGTTCTCTTTCGGTTCACGGTTCCCGAGTACCAGGATCACACCGTCACCGCTGAGCGACTTCGCGAGCGCGTCGCGCCGTGCGGCGTATTCCGCCTGTGTGACCTGCGCCCCGGCGACCGCACCCACCAGCGACTGGAGTGCCAACGCGCACAACAACGAGCGGAAGGAGCGAACGAGCGTCACGATGGTCCTCACGAACCGGAATGTTGAGGCGCAGGACGGACTGCGCGGTCGGCCGCGGGAGGGTGTCCCCCTTCCCACGGCGAGTGTCTTGCCCCAGAATCTACACACGGCCGAGGGTCAACGCTCACTCTCGAGCCGCCGTATGACTACATCCCCGTCCGCGGTCCGCCGCGGACCCCCACCGCACGCGTTCCACGGAGCTTCGCATGCGTTCCCCCGCCTTCCGACGCCGGTCCGCCGCCGTCCTGGCCTTCGCGCTGGCCGCGCTCGGCGGCTCGCCGACCCTGGTGTCGGCCCAGAAGGTCACCTCGCCCAAGGAGTACTTCGGGCACAACATCGGCGACGATTACTGGCTGCCGAACTACACCCAGTTCATGGGCTACTGGCAGAAGCTCGCCAAGGAGTCGCCCCGCGCGAAACTCGACACCATGGGGATGACCGCCGAAGGGCGGCCGCAACTCTCCATGATCGTCTCCAGCCCCGAGAACCTGAAGAAGCTCGCGCGGCTCCGCGAGATCTCCAAGAAGCTCGCCTACGCCGAGATCGGTGAGGCCGAGGCCAAGGCCTTCGCCAAGGAAGGGAAGGCGGTCGTCTGGATCGACGGCGGGTTGCACGCCACCGAAGTGCTCGGCGCCAATCAGCTGATCGAGACCAACTACCAGATGCTCTCCGGCACCGATGAGGAGACGCTGCGCATCCTGAACGACGTCGTGATCGTGTTCGTGCATGCGAATCCGGACGGCATGGAGCTCGTCGCGAACTGGTACATGCAGGAAGCCGATCCGAAGAAGCGCAACATGAACATTCCGCGCCTCTACCAGAAGTACATCGGGCACGACGACAATCGCGATTTCTACATCGCGAACCAGAACGAATCGACGAACATGAACAAGTGGATGTACCTGACCTGGTTCCCGCAGATCATGTACAACCATCACCAGACCGGTCCGGCGGGCGCGGTGATGTTCTCGCCGCCGTTCCGCGATCCGGCCAACTACAACTTCCACGAGTCGATCATCACCGGCATCGACGTGGTCGGCGCCGCGATCCACGCCCGCATGGAGATGGAGCACAAGCCGGGTGTCGTCGACCGCTCGCTCTCGTCGTACTCGACCTGGTGGAACGGTGGCCTCCGCACGATGGCCTACTTCCACAACATGATCGGCATCCTGACGGAGACCATCGGCAACCCGACGCCGATGACGATCCCCTTCATCCCGACGCGCATGCTGCGCTTCGCGGATCAGCCGTACGTGCTCGAGCCGTTCCAGGAATGGCACTTCAAGCAGTCGATCGACTACTCGGTGACCGCCAACAAGGCGATCCTCGACTACGCCTCGCGGTACCGTGAGACCGTGCTCTTCAACATTTGGCGCATGGGCCACGACATGATCGAGCGCGGCGGCAAGGACGACTGGATCGTCACGCCGAGGATCCTCGCCGATGCCGAAGCCAAGATTGGTGGTGGTGCCGGCGGTCGCGGGGGGCGTGGGGCGCCGGTGGCCGACGCGATGGCCAACGCCGACTTCGGTCGAGGCGGCGGGGCGTCGAAGGACGCATACGAAGAGAACTTCCGCCGCAAGGACCTGCGCGCCCCGCGCGGCTACGTGATCCCGGCGGACCAGCCGGACTTCCTGACGGCGCAGAAATTCCTCGTGGCCCTGCAGAAGGCGGGGGTGATCGTGCACCGGGCCACGGCGCCCTTCAGCGTGGGCAGCAAGCAGTACGCGGCGGGTTCGTACGTGGTGAAGACCAATCAGGCCTTCCGTGCCCACGTGCTCGACATGTTCGAACCGCAGGATCACCCGAACGACTTCGCGTACCCGGGTGCGCCGCCGTCGCGTCCGTACGATAACGCCGGCTGGACCCTCGCCATCCAGATGGGGGTGAAGTTCGACCGCTATCTCGACGGCTTCACCGGTCCCTTCACGCGCCTCGACCCGCTCACCGACCGCATCAAGCCGGACGTGAAGACGGTGGCCGCGTCGACCGCCGGCTGGGTGATGTCGGGCAAGCAGAATGATGCCTTCCACGTCGTTGCCCGCCTGTGGGCTGCCGGCGCGGACGTCTATCGCCTCAACCGCGCCGTCACCTCGGGCGGCAAGACCTACTCGGCCGGATCGTGGTACGTGCCGGCCAACGCCAAGTCCACTCCGGTCGTGAACGCCTCGGCCAAGGACGTCGGCGTCGAGTTCATGGCGGCGGCGAGCGACCTCTCGTCGAGCGCCGACAAGACTCCGGCGGCCCGCGTCGCCCTGTGGGACCGCTACGGCGGGTCGATGCCGAGCGGTCATATCCGCTGGTTGCTCGAGCAGTATGAGATCCCGTACAA
>CAXBQP010000005.1:0-74520 GCA_963978095.1 uncultured bacterium
GAGGCCGACATCATCGCGCTCGACGGTGATCCCTTGACGGACATCACCGCCGTGCGGAAGGTGGCCTTCGTGATGCGGAGTGGGAAGGTTCGGCAGTAGCCGCAGCGCACGACCGTCTCCGGTATGTGACGAGGGGCGCGCTCCGCAGAGCGCGCCCCTCGTGTCTCGTACCCTTCCGCCAGCTTATCGCTCCGTGAGTGTCCCCAGGAACTCCTTGAGATAGCCACCCCAGATCGCTGGCAACGAGTGCGTCCCATGCCCCCGCGTCTGATCCGTGATCGGCAGCAGCACGAACTTCACATTCTTCATCCCGCTGGTGAGCTTCTCCACCACCCCGAGCTCGGGCGGATTCACGAAATCGTCCGCCGAGTTGATCGCCAGCACCGGCGCCTGCACCGCGCCCAGATGCGATGACGGGTCGTATTCCCGACTCGACGCGAACTGATACAGCATGTCGTTCGCGTCCGTGGTCTTGACGCGGTCATCCACGTACTTCCGGATCACTTCGTCGGCGCGGTCGCGAGTCGGCGCCTGCTTCAGCTGCTGCAGTGGCGCGCTCGTCATCATGTACAGGAACCCCTGCGCGGCCTTCAGCCCCGGCGGCTGCGTCTTGTACTCGCCCCCCATCCACGCCGGATCGTTGGTGATGTTGTCCATGATCAGCGTCCGGATCATCCGGTTGCGCCCCACGATCGCCGTCGGCGCGCAGGCGAGCGGCACGAGGCCATCCATGAACGCCGGATACGTGTACCCCCACACCCACCCCTGCATGCACCCCATCGACGTGCCCATCACCAAGCGCAGGTGATTCACGCCGAGCCCTTCGGTGAGCAGCACATGATGCGCGCGCACCATGTCCTCATAGGTGTACTTCGGGAACTTGGCGTGCATCCCATCGCTGGGCTTGCTCGACCCGCCGTGGCCGATCCCGTCGGGGAGCACCACGTAGTACTTGGCGGTGTCGAGCAACTTCCCGGGACCGAACAGCTCCCCCGCGAAGTTCGCACTCAGGAAGCCGCGCCCAGTACCACCGGTGCCATGCAGCACGATCACCGCGTTGCGCACCTTCCCCGAGGCATCCTTCCGCGGCGCGCCGAGCGTCGTGTAGTGCAATTTCAACTCGGCGAGCTTCTCGCCCGTGTTGAACGTGAAGTTCTTGGCAACATAGTCCCCTTCCTTGCCTTGGGCGGCAACAGTCGAGGCGGCGAGGACGAGTAGCAGCAAAGCACGCATGGTCGTGGCGGGTGGAGGGTCTGCGTGGAATCTACGAAGGCGGCCTCCGCGCCGCGCTAGGCGCCATATTTCGGGACCACTCGAATCCGCCCCCGTGCATAACACCCCGATCTGGGACGACGGTCAGTCCCTCCCCCTCCGCCCGCTCGACGGTGATGTCGAGACCGAGGTCTGCGTCATCGGGCTTGGGGGATCGGGACTCACCGCCCTCGACGAACTCACCACCATGGGGCGCGGCGCCGTGGGGATCGACGCCGTCGGGATCGCCCCGGGCGCTGCCGGCCGTAACGGTGGACTGTTGCTCGGCGGAACCGCCGATTTCCATCACGATGCCATCGCAACCCTCGGGCACCAACGGGCTTTGGGGATTCATCGCGAGACGATGGCCGAGATCCGCCGCATCGACGAGCAGGCTCCGGGGGTGGTGCGCTACACTGGGTCGATCCGCCTCTCGTCCGGCCCCGACGAGGACGCGGACATCGCCCGCCAGCGCGAAGCGATGCTCGCCGACGGGATCCGCTGCGAGCGCTACGAGAGTCCGCTCGGTCACGGCATCTACATGCCCGACGATGCCTGCTTCCACCCGCAACGTCGCGGTCGCGCTCTCGCCGAGCGGGTGATCGCCCAGGGGGCTCGCCTCTACGGGCAGACGCGCGCCACGCGCTACTCGGCTACGGAAGTACACACCGACAGCGGCACCATCCGGTGCGAGCGGGTGATCGTGGCGGTCGATGGCCGGCTCGAGGTGCTGGTTCCCGAACTCGCAGGGCGCGTACGGTCCGCCCGGCTTCAGATGCTCGCGACCGCGCCGATCGCCGAGCCACGCTTCCCCGCCCCGATTTCCACCCGCTACGGCTACGACTACTGGCAGCAAGCCCCAGACGGTTCCGTGGCCCTCGGTGGCGGGCGCGACCAGTCGGTGGATACCGAATGGACCACGAACGCCGAGCCGACCGAGCAGATCCAAGGGTATCTCGAGCGGACGCTCCGTTCGAGATGCGGGGTCGCCGCGCCGATCACCCATCGGTGGGCGGCTTCCGTCTCGTACACGGAGACCGGGCTCCCGGTGTGCGAAGAGCTCCGCCCAGGACTCTGGGTGATCGGTGCATACAGCGGGACCGGCAATGTCATGGGCGCCCTCTGCGGCCGAGCCGCCGCGCGCGCGGTGAGCGGTGAGACCACCACGTTCGCTAGACTTCTGTGGTATCCCTAAGACCAGAGGCGATTCCTGATGGTTGGCATCACGATCGAAGGTGGCCGCGTCGTGTTCGAAATCGAAGGGTGGGACAAGCTCTGGGCGCTCAAGAGCCGCCTTGAAATCCCCCTCGATCACATCAAGAGCGTCAGCGTCGATGACGACGCCGCCAAAGGGTGGTGGCACGGGCTGAAGCTGGGCGGCTCCGATCTCCCCGGCGTCATCACGGCCGGGACCTTCTACACGAACGGGCGGTTGGTCTTTTTCGACACCCACGCGCCGGATCATACGATCGTCGTGGAGCTCGATGATCACGAGAAGTATGACCGGCTCATCCTCCAGGTGCGGGATCCGGCCGCGACGGCCGCCAAGATCAACGCGGCGCTCACGCGACGTGCGTAGTCGGCTCCAGACCGGCAGGGCGGAGGCCCCCCGGCCCGGGCGGGGCGGACGGCCGTCGCCCGTCGTAGTTTAGAGGGATGCGTCCTTTCCGTATCACGACCCTGGTCGCGCTCCTGCTCGCGTCGCCGAGCACGCTGGCCGCACAGGATCGCTCGGCGGTGCAACAGTCCGCGCGCGAGATCCTCCGCGAGCTGATCGGCATCAACACCGATGGCGATTCCGGAAGCACCACGGCGGCCGCCCAAGCCTTGGCCAAGCGGCTGATCGCCGCGGGATTCCCGGCGCAGGATGTCTCGATCGTGGGGCCATCGTCGAACCCCAAGAACTGGAATCTGGTCGCACGGTATCGCGGCCGCGGCAAGGCCAAGCCGATCCTCCTGATGGCGCATCTCGATGTCGTGACGGCACGCCCTGCCGACTGGTCGATCGCGCCCTACGCCCTCACCGAGAAGGACGGGTTCCTCTACGGCCGTGGGACGAGCGACCAGAAGAACGGCTGTGCGCTGCTCGTCGCGTCGCTGATTCAGCTGAAGCAGGAAGGGGTCGTGCCCGACCGCGACCTGATCCTCGCCCTGACGGCCGGCGAGGAAGGGGGGATCGACTATGTCGGGATGGAGTGGCTCGTGCAGAACCAGCGTCCGTTGATCGACGCCGAGTTCGCATGGAACGTCGATGCCGGCGATCCGCAGCTGAAGAACGGCCAGCGGATCGCACGTGTGGTCCAAGCCAGCGAGAAGGTCTATGCGACCTTCGCGCTCGAGGCGACCAACACGGGCGGCCACTCCTCGCTCCCCACCAAGGACAACGCGATCTACCACGTGACGGCGGCCGTCAACAAGATTGCGGCGCACGAGTTCCCGCTCCACTGGAGTGAGATCACCCGCGGCTGGTTCGCGCAGATGATGCGAACCGAACCGCCAGCTGTCGCTGCGGACATCCGCGCCGTCCTGGCGCCGAAGCCGGACCCGGCGGCGATCGCACGGCTTTCCCGGAATGCGCTGTTCAACGCCCAGATGCGTACCACCTGTGTGGCCACGATGTTCGAGGCGGGTCATGCGGAGAATGCCCTCCCCCAGCGGGCAAAAGCGACCATCAACTGCCGCATACTCCCGACCGAATCTGCAGACGCCACCGCGCGAACATTGACGCGACTCATTGCCGACACCGCCGTCCACATCACCCCGGTCGGGGCGATCGTCCCGAGCCCTCCGTCTCCGCTCACACCGGCCGTCCTCGCGCCGCTCGCCGCGGTGACGGCGCGCTTCTACCCTAAGCTCCCGATCGTGCCCTTGATGGAGACCGGCGCGACCGACGGGATCTTCCTCCGCAATGCCGGCATCCCCACGTACGGGATCTCCGCGCTTTTCCTGGATGTCGACGATACGCGCGCGCACGGACGCGACGAGCGTATCATCGCCGCCGAGTTCGATCGTGCCGCCGAGTATCAACTCGCGCTGCTCAAGGCATTCGTCACTACGACTAATCCCACCGTCCCATGATCCGCCGCTCGCTCCGCCGACTGCTCGCCTGCCTCGCCCTGACCATCGCCGGACCGCTCGGTACCAGCCTCGCGGCGCAACAATCCCCCACCCGGGAGTCCCCGCTCCTTTCGGTCGACCGGATCTTCAACTCGCGGGAGTTCCGCGGCGAGGGATTCGGCCCGGTGCGCTGGCTGGACGACAGCACCTACACCGCCGTCGAACCGTCGAGCAGTGGCAAGGGCGCAGACCTCGTGCGGTACGACGCAGCGAGCGGCAAGAAGCGTGTGCTGGTCAGCGCGGCCCAACTCACCCCACCGGGCGCCAAGGAACCGCTCGACATCGAAGACTACGAGTGGTCGCCCGCGCATGACCGCTTGCTGGTGTTCACCAACTCGGCGCGAGTCTGGCGCGCCAACTCGCGCGGCGATTTCTGGGTGCTGGATCTCACGAGCGGGAAACTCGCCAAGCTCGGCGGCGCCAAGGCGAAACCGTCGAGCCTCCAGTTCGCCAAGTTCTCGCCGGATGGTAAGCGCGTCGCCTATGTGCGCGAGCACAACATCTACGTGGAACAGGTGCTCTACCACGAGGTGATCGCGCTGACCGCGGACGGCTCAGTCACCACGATCAACGGCACGTTCGACTGGGTATACGAGGAAGAACTGTCGATGCGCGACGGCTTCCGCTGGAGCCCCGACGGGTCGAAGATCGCGTACTGGCAACTCGATGCCAGGGGAGTGCGCGACTTCCTGCTCATCAACAACACCGACTCGCTGTACTCCTTCGTGAAGCCGGTGCAGTACCCGAAGGCAGGGACCACCAACTCGGCCGCGCGCGTCGGCGTCGTGAGCGCGGAAGGCGGAGCGACCACATGGATGAAGGTCCCCGGGGATCCCCGCAACAACTATCTGGCGCGCATGGATTGGGCCGGTCCGTCGTCCGCAGACCTCACGATCCAGCAACTCGATCGCCGGCAGCGGCAGAACACCCTCTGGCTCGCCACGGCCCGCACCGGAGCCGTGCAGTCCGTGCTCGTGGAGAAGGACAGTGCGTGGCTCGACATCTCCGATGACCACGACGACTACGGTCCAGGCCCGTCGTTGCACTGGATCACCCCACAATCGTTTCTCTGGCTGAGCGAGCGCGACGGGTGGCGCCATGCGTACGTCGTCCGTCGCGACGGCACCGCCACGCTCGTCACCAAAGGCAGCTACGACGTGATGAAGGTCGTGCGCCTCGACGTTTCCGCAGGCTGGCTCTATTACCACGCGTCGCCATTGAACGGGACACAGCTCTTCTTGTTCCGCACGAGACTCGACGGCACCGGTGCGCCCGAGCGCATCACGCCGGTCGCGAGCCGCGGACGCCACGATTACGACATCTCCACGAACGGCTCGTGGGCCATCCACAGTTTCTCGTCGTGGGGCACGCCGACGACGGTCGATCTGGTGCGGCTGCCCACGCACAGTGTGGCCCGCACGCTCGTCAGCAACTCCGCGCTCAAGGCGCGACTCTCCGGCCTCAAGCAGGGGCCGATGGAGTTCTTCCAGGTCGACGTCGGCAACGGCGTGAAGCTCGACGGATGGATGATGAAGCCCGCCGATTTCGACCCGAACAAGAAGTACCCGGTCCTGTTCTACGTGTATGGCGAGCCCGCCTCGCAAACGGTCACCGATGCCTACGGCGGGTCGCGCTGGCTCTGGCACCTGATGCTCACGCAACAGGGTTACATCGTCGCGAGCATCGACAACCGTGGCACGCCGAGCCCGCGCGGTCGCGACTTCCGGAAGGCCGTGCTGAATCGCATCGGAGCACTGCGCGTGCAGGAACAGTCGGCGGCGGCGCGCGCACTGGCCCAGCGATCGTATGTGGACAGCACGCGCATGGGAGTCTGGGGATGGAGCGGCGGAGGCTCCTCGACGCTCCTGCTCATGTTCCGCGCACCGGACGTCTACCGGATGGGGATGTCCGTGGCGCCGGTCGCGGACGTCCACAACTACGACACGATTTATCAGGAGCGCTACGTCGGCCTGCCCACCACGGATGCGGCGGCGTACAAAGATGCGAGCGCCATCAATTTCGTGAATGGACTCAAGGGCGACCTGCTCGTCGTCCACGGATCGGGCGACGACAACGTGCACTTCCAAGGCACCGAGCAGCTGATCAACGCCTTGGTAGCCGCGAACAAACCCTTCTCGATGATGGAATACCCGAATCGGACCCACGGGATTTACGAGGGGCCCGGCACGACCGTCCATCTCTACAACTTGCTGACCAAGTATCTGCGCGAACATCTCCCTGCCGGCGGCCGCTGAGCCGCGTCCCTTCACCTCCCTCCCACGAATGATGCGTCTCACTCCGCTCCTCCTGCTCGGTGTTTCCCTCTCACTGGCGGCGCAACGCCCGGCCAAGAGCGCTGCCCCCGGCAAGTACCCCGCGGCTCCCGCCGCCGCGATGGCGGCGATCAAGGAGGCCGACCTCAAGCGCGACCTGTATGCCATGGCCGGCGACGCGATGCGCGGACGCGAGGCCGGCTCACTCGACGAGATGCGCGCCTCCATCTGGGTCGCGGAGCAGCTGCGCACCATCGGTGTGAAGCCCGCCGGCGACGACGGCACCTACTTCCAATGGTGGAACATGCGCCGGACCCGCGTCTCAACAGCGGCCAGCAGCGTGAAGAGCGGTGGCAAGACGCTCGAACTCTGGAAAGACGTGGTCCCGACCGGAAACGCGGAAGGCGATGGTGCGGGCCCAGTGCTGTTCGTCGGGGACGGCGGTGACAGCACGGTCGATGTGCGCGGCAAGGTCGCGGTCGTGACGATGTCCGCCCCGCCGCGCCCGGTCTTGCAGGAAGGGACCAATACCTACGAGTACCGCTACGCCACCAGCGCGATCCAAGCCACGACGGCAAAGTTCCGTGGTCGCGGCGCGGCCGCCGTCATCATCATCGCCGACTCGACGGCGGACATCGCCTTCGACGGCTACGCGGCCATCCGTTCGCGCGGCACCTACGACGTGGAAGGGGGCGCCCCACGCTTCGCACCGGCGGCCGCGGGTGCCGCCGGGGCAGCTGGTACCGGCGGCCGCGGTGGCGCCGGTGGAGCCAACGGCAGCGGCGCGATGCCGGCCGTGGTATTGCTCGCCCGGCGCAACGCGCTGAACAGCTACAAGAACGCCGGGACGGTGGAAGCGCACATCCGCATCGAACGCTTCGACTCGCCCTCGGTCAACATCGTGGGCGTCATCAAGGGTACCGATCCGAAGCTCAGGGACGAATATGTCCTCTACAGTTCGCATCAGGATCACGACGGGGTGCGCTTCGAAACCCACGGCGACTCCATCTGGAACGGCGCCGACGACAACGCCTCGGTCAGCGTCGCGCTGCTCGCCACCGCTCGCGCCTTCGTGAAGAATCCGGGCAAGCGGTCCGTCCTCTTCGTCTACCACGGCGCTGAGGAGCGCGGACTTCTGGGTTCACGGTACCATGCCGCCCACCCGGTGGTACCACTGCAGCAGATCGTCGCCGTCCTCAATGGCGACATGATCGGCCGCAACAACCCGGATTCCGCGTCCATCCTCGGCATCCAGCCCCCCCACAAGAACTCGTCCGAACTCGTCGACATGGCCCTCGCGGCCAACAACATGACCGGCAAGTTCAAGCTGGATTCGATCTGGGATCGTCCGACCCATCCGGAAGGGTGGTATTTCCGCTCCGACCACGTCCCCTATGCCCGGCTCAACGTCCCGGCCATCGAATACTCCACCAACCTCCACCCGGACTACCACACGGTGCGCGATGAGCCCAGCCGGATCGACTATGCCAAGCTCACCCGGATGACCCAGTGGATGTACCTCACCGGGTGGTACGTGGCCAATGTCCCCAAGCGCCCCGGCATCGACCCGGGCTTCAAGCTCGAACGCTAGCAACAGGCAGGGGACTCCCTGACGGCTCCCACGGGCGCTTTCGATACATTTCGGAAGCGCCCGTTGCGTTCTTCCCCGCTCCGTGAGTCCCCCCTATGGCCAATCATCTCGCCGACCCGGATCACAACCCGTCGTTCACCAAGGGCGTCTTCCTGGGAGAAATTCGCGAAGACCTCGTGTTCCCCTTTCCGGAACTCGCAAAAGACGAAGCGGAGAATCTCGCCGCCGTCCTCGACTCCTTTCGTTCGTGGGCGGCGGACACGGTGAACTCCGCGCAGCTGGACCACGACGGCAAGTTCCCCGATGCGGTCCGTACGGGCATGGCGGAACTCGGCATGATGGGGATGAACATTCCCGAGGCCTACGGCGGATTCGGTGCCTCGGCGCTCTTCTTCAGTCGCATGTTCGCCGAAGTCGGGACCACGGACCCCGCCCTCACGGTGTATTTCGGCGCCCACCAGTCGATCGGATGCAAAGGCATTACCCTGTTCGGCACCGAAGCGCAAAAGCAACGCTGGCTCACCAAGTGCGCGTCCGGTGAACTCATCGCGGCATTCTGCCTGACCGAAGCGGGCTCCGGCTCCGACGCCCAAGCCATGCGAACCTCAGCCGTTCCCTCAGCCGATGGCTCGCACTATGTCCTCAACGGCGAGAAGATCTGGATTTCCAACGCAGGGTACGCGGGGGTCTTCACGGTGTTCGCCAAGGTGCCCGTGGAGATCGAGGGCAAGCTCAAGCAGCGTGTCACGGCGTTCATCGTGGACGCGCACGCCCCGGGCATCACGCTTGGCGCCGTCGAACAGAAGATGGGGATCAAGGCGAGCGACACCCGCACCGTGAGTTTCGAGAACGTGCTCGTTCCGGTCGAGGATCGCCTCGGGGATGTGGGCGCGGGGTTCAAGATCGCCCTCGAAATCCTGAACAGCGGCCGACTCGGCCTCGCCGCCGGCTCATCACGCGGCACGCGCGCCATCCTCGACCGCGCGCTGGCCTACGCCAAGGAGCGTGAACAGTTCGGACGCCCGATCGGCTCCTTCGAGATGATCCAGCGCAAGTTCGCGGTGACCGCCGCCGAGTGCTACGCCGCCGACGCCGCGTGGATGACCTGTGCGGCGATGGTCGACCGGGGCGGGATCGATTTCTCCCTGGAGACGGCCGCCTGCAAAGTGTACGCGAGTGAACTCGCCTTCCGCGCTGCGTGCGACGCCCAGCAGATCGCCGGCGGCATCGGGTATTCCAAGGACTATCCCTACGAGCAGGCCGTGCGCGACAGTCGCATCAACCTGATTTTCGAAGGCACCAACGAGATCCTGCGCGCCCTCATCGCGCTCAGCGGATTGCAGCAGCCGGGAGAGAGCCTCAATGCACTCGGCAAGGCGTTCAAGGATCCGCTCCACTCGCTCGGCGCGATCGGATCGTACATCACGGGCCGCGTCAAGAAACAGATCGTGAAACCCGAGTTCACCAAGGTGCATCCGGCACTCCAGGACGAGGCCGACATGGTGGCGGACGCGATCCATGGCCTCGCCTTGGCCGTCGAGAAGTGCCTGATCGAGCACGGCAAGAGCATCATCGAGCGTCAGTTCCATCAGGAACGGATGGCCAACGCCGCCATCGACATCTTCTTCAGCACCGCCGCACTGTCACGCTGCACCTGGGCCATCCACAAGGCGGGATCGGTGGAGGCCGCGGGAGCGGACATCGACAACGTGAAGGTGTTCGTGCCCATGGCGATGCGTCGGACCCGCCGCTTCGTGCGGGCCCTCGAGAAGAACGCGGATGGCCGTCTCAAGGCCCTCGCCGAGCGGGCGCTCGCCAACGGGACGCTCACGGTCCAGACACCGACCGACGCCTGACCCGCGCACTTCGCGCGGGAACAACGAGGGCGCCGTGCAACGGCACGGCGCCCTCGTGTCCATCATTCGTCGATCCTCAGGCGGTGACGAAGGCCGTCGGCCACTCCGCCTTGTCGGAATCCTCCTCGTACAACTTGTCGAGGTTCACGACGATGTTCGCACCGTCCTTGCGCACCTGATACCGATCCATGGAGCGGGTGGCGCGCCCCTCGAGGTACTTGCCGTCCGGCGCGTACTTGGATTTGTGTTTGGGGCACTGGAAGCGGTTGTCAGAGGCCAGCCACTTGAGTGCCGTGTTCTGGTGCGGGCACGACAGCGCGAAGGCATAGACCTTGCCCGCGGAGCGCGCGAGAATGACTTCCTTGTCCTTGTCCACGGTCACGCCGTCGGCCGCGGGGATCGCATACTTCGCCTCGGCGCGAGTCGACTCGAGCGCCGAGATGAATCGAAGCGGCATCGCGTCCGCGGTGCTGCTGATGGCCACGAGCGTCGCCGCCGCCATGGCCGCGTCGCGCAGGAAGGCCCGGCGCCCCACTTCACATCCGTTGCAGTTCTCGTCGCTCATGAGTGTCGGAGGAATTGTTCAGGCAGCGCTCGTTAGTGCGACGCCCACCAGTGCGGTCCACAGCCACAGCGTCAGGCTCGCGCGCGCGCCGAACGCAAAACGGTTCCACAGCGGGTTTCCGGTGGACGGATTCTTGGCCAGCGCTTGCTCGGTCTTCTGCACCAGGAGGCCGTTCGCCATCAGCAGCACGAATGAGCCAATCTTCAGGTAGTACACCGGGGAGGCCAGGAATGTGCCGGCGTCCGACAACATCAGCAGCACGCCCGAGATCACGACCAGCGTCAACGCGATGAGCACCGGCCGGTGAATGGACGAGAAATCGACCAGCACGCGTCGGCGGTCGTCATCCGTCCCTTTCATGGCGCGGAGCGCGGCACGATCCGAGGCCATCGCGAAGCCGCCGCCGACCATGATGCCCGCGATGTGCACGAAGGTCACCGCCGTGGAAACCGGCTTGGAGTGTCCGTAGAGATCCGCCCATGGTTTGGCGAGTTCGACCACCGTTTCAATGACTGACATCCGGATCTCCCGATTCAAGCGTCAATCGGCGCAACGGGCGCCGATTCTTATCGTTGTCCAACGTCGAGAATCTAACGGCGCGCCCCATGGAATACACGGTGGGGGAACCGGTCGTGGGGTGTCGGAAGCCCACGGAATGAAGCCGCTGGGGCGTCAGCCGTCGCCGCGTCCTCCGCTGCCGGTCGAGCTACCCGAGACCGTGATGGTGACGGTCCCCTTGGCGCTATCATAGACATTCGACAACGCGGTGAGTGCGGACGTCGATTGCCCGCCGGTCCAGCTCCCCGTCGCCGAGAAACGGGCCCCGTGGTTCGGGCAATAGAACGTACCGCTGGTGATCTGCACCGTGGTCCCTTGATGCGGACACACCATGGAGAGCGCCGTGAACGCGGTGGCGCTCGTGCGGACCAGCGCCACCGGTGTGCCCGTTCCCCCGTCGACGCGGGCAATGCCGCCGACCGTCGCCAAGGCGGGGAACGCGCTCAACGTGACCACCAAGGTACTGCTCGTGGTGGGCGTGGTGGGGTTGGTGACCGGGGTACCGGCGATGGTCAGGAGCCCCGTGGTCGCGTCGTATTGCGTGGTGTAGCTCACCAGATTCCCGGTGATCTGCCCGCCGGTCCACGTCCCCGACGTGTTGAACGCGGCGCCATGGTTGGGGCAGGTGAAGCCGTTGGCGGTCACCGTCAGGGTTGTCCCCTGATGCGGGCAGACCAGCGAAAATGCCGAGTAGGTGGCCGTTCCCGTGCGCACGACGGCGAGCGGTGCGCCCGTGCCGTTGTCCACGCGAGCGACGCCACCCACGACATTCAGTGCCGGAAAGTTCGAGACCTTCACGCCCACGCCGGCCCCGAGGGTCAAACTGCCTGGGGCGACGGCGTCCCACACCCCTGTGCCGCAGGCATCCGCGAGCAACGCCGCGACGACGGCGAGCGTCCCCTGCGAAACGAAGGTACGGCGGTCGACGCCGCCGCGCCCGCATGGGCACCCCCCTCCGCAGCCGCTGGCGTCCCCTGCCGGTCGCGTCGACACGTGCGTCAGTCCTGGCGGAATGGCTTGAGCATCATCACCCACGACGCCACGGCCAACGATCCGGAGATGATCGCAGCCGACTTGTGGCGGTCACGCGCATCACCGCTCTGCTTGGCCTGCCCCGAGATCGTCCCGACATAGGTGAAGCCCGCGTCGGCCAGCAGCATCAACACCGAATGGGTGGTGCGCCATCCGCGCCCCGATGGATCCGCACGTCCCTCCCACCAGTTCCACGCCCCGGTCACCGTGTTGGTCGCGAAGAGCGCCGCCACACCGGTCGCCAGAATGGGGTGCGTCGTCTTCACCCATTGCGGCGCATCGGTCCCCTTCTGAATCAACGTCGTACCGGTCACATACTGCCCGACGAACAACGGCAGCATGGCCCAACTGGCGTACTTGTGAATCTGCAATCGAGTCTCGTACCAGTCGCTGTACTCGATGGCGACAGCCTTCTTCTTCGGCTTCGTGGTGTCGCTGGCGATGTCCACCTGGAGGGGCGTCGCCATCACGGGAACAGCCGTCGCACTGACGCTGGGCTCGACGCGCGGAGCCCCGACCGCCGCAAACAGGGGACGAGCCGTCGCATCAACGCGAAGCGCGGGGACGGTGTCGGTCACTTGCACCAGCACGGCGAGAACCAGATGAAGCATGTCCATCTCTGGAGAAAGGGTGTACCGCCCTGCGTCGGTACCGCTGCGTGCCGCCGCGTCGTCGCAGCCGTACGTTCAAGTAGATTATACACCAGCGTGATCGTTTCGGCAGGGGACCAGCCGTCGATCCCTACAACGGTCGCGTCACATCCGCCTCGTGCATCGCGGCCAGAGCCTCCGCCCCCGGTTCCGCCGCGCCATCTCACCATCGTGACTCTCCTCTCCCTCTCCAGCGTCGGCATCGAATTCGGCGCGACCCCCCTGCTGGACGGCGTGTCCTTCACGGTCGCCAAAGGAGAGCGATGGGGGATCGTCGGCCGCAACGGGTGCGGCAAGACCTCGATCTTCAAGGTCATCACGGGGGCCCTCACTCCGACCGCGGGAAGCGTGGCCCGCATGCCGGGATTGCGGGTCTCGCTCCTCGACCAGCACCGCGACTTCGGCGACGCGACCACGGTCTGGGCCGCCGCCGCCCGGCCGTACGCCGACGTGATGCAGCTCGAGATCACCCTCGCCGACACGGCGCAGAGGCTCGCCGAACTCGGCGAACACGCCCCGGAGGCGCTGCTGGAGCAGTACGGGCGGGACATGGAACGATTCGCCCACGAAGGGGGCTACACGTTTCACGCGCGCGTCGATGCGGTGCTGCAGGGACTGGGTTTCGATGCCCATGCCGCCAAGACACAACTCGTCAAGACGCTGAGTGGAGGCGAACGCGGCCGACTGGGGCTTGCCGCACAACTCGTGTCCCCCGCCGACCTCCTCCTCCTCGACGAACCGACCAACCACCTGGACCTCGAGACCACCACGTGGCTGCAGGAGTACCTGCGCGAGCTCGACGAGACGGTGATCGTGATCAGTCACGACCGCGCGTTCCTCGACGACGTCGTCGACCATGTGCTGCATCTTGAAGGCAAGACAGGCTACACCTATCGCGGTGGCTACTCCCAGTTCGTCCTGCAGCGGGCGGAACGGCGACTCGCCCAGGAGCGGCAGGTCGAGCAGCAGCGCAAAATGATCGCGAAGGAAGAGGACTACATCCGGCGCAACATCGCGGGCCAGAACACCGCCCAAGCCAAGGGGCGCCGCAAGCGGCTGGATCGCCTCCCGCGTCTCACCCCGCCCCCCGGTGAGAGCGGAGTGATGGTCCTCCGGCTGGAGTCCGACGATCGGGGGGGCGACCGCGTGATCGTCGCCGAGCAACTCGCCATCCGCATGGGCGACCGCACGCTCGTGCAGGGCTTCAGCGCCACCGCCAACCGTGGCGACGTGATCGCGCTCGTCGGCCCCAATGGCGCGGGCAAGTCGACATTCATCAAGACCCTCATCGGCGAGCGCGCCCCCACGGCGGGAGAGGTGAAGCTCGGTGGCTCCATCAACGCCGCGTACTTCCGCCAGGATCTCGACCAACTCCCACTCGACCAGTCGCTCTATGACGTCATCAACGACCTGCGACCACTCTGGACCCGTGGCGCCATCCAGAATCATCTCGGGATGTTCGGGTTCTCGGGTGACGAAGTCTTCCGCTCCACCCGCTCCCTTTCCGGGGGCGAGCGGGCCCGCCTCGCGATGGGGATCATCGTGCTGCAGCGCGCCAATCTCCTGATCCTCGACGAACCCACGAACCATCTCGACGTGGAATCGATCGAAGCGCTCGAGGACGCGATCGATGACTACGACGGATCAGTGCTCCTCGTCTCGCACGACCGCGCGTTGCTGCGCGAACTGGCGACACGCGTCTGGGCCTTCAACGGCAACGCGTTGATCGACTACGGGGGCACCTTCGCCGAGTGGGAACGCGAGCGCCAGTCGACGGTGCTCGCCGAACGCGCGGCGGCGGCGCTGGCGAACGATGCGCGCAAGGAACAGGAGAAGGCCAAGGCCAGGCAGAACGCCGCCGCACAGCAGCAGGATCATGCCGCGCGTCGCGAGTCCAAGCGCGCCCTCGACAAGGCGGAACAGGCGGTGGCAGCGGCCGAGGACACGGTGGCCGCCATCCGGCGCGAACTCGAGGATCCGGCGCTGTACGACGGCAGCGGCGCGAATGCGAAGCGCGCCGGCCTGCTCGACAAGCAGTTGGCCGACGCGCTCAAGACGCTCGACGCCGCGTTCGCGCGCTGGGCGGAGCTGGACGGATGAACAACGCGAGCACGGTCATCCGACCGGGCCCGCGTCACACCGGCACTACCGCCGGATCACGTCAGGGACGGCTGACGCGCACCGTGCCAGCCGCCGCATCATATGTCGTGCCGAAAGACACGAGATTCGAGGCGCGCGTCTGGCTCGTCACCCAGTTCCCGCTCGTGTCGAACTTCGCCCCGTGATTGGGGCAGGTGAAGCCTCCGGAGGTGATGCCGATCGTCGTCCCCTCATGCGTGCAGACCATGGACAGCGCCACGAAGCTGCTCGTCCCCGTGCGCACGAGCGCCACCGGGCTCCCGGATCCGCCATCCACGCGAGCCACGCCACCAACACTCGCCAACGCCGAGAAGTTCGCGAGCGATACCGTGAAAGCACCGCCGCTTCCGCCCGGACCGCTCAGGCCGCCGGTCGCACCACACGCCTCGAGCATCGCCGCCACCGTCGCCAGCGTGGCCGCGGACACGAACGTCCTGCGACTCACGCCATTCCGCTTGGCGGCCAAGGCATCGCACAGCGCGGCACAGGCAGGTACCTCGGAGAGCACAGCGGGATTCACGGGTGTCGCGTCCATGAGAAGGTCAATCCTGTCTGAGAGGTGAGGGCAGATCCGCACGGCGTGCCGCGGCGCGCGGGACCGGAGACTCCAGAGGCGCCGCAGGCTGCGTTCTTCAACCCCGCCGCGGTCAAAAGGTTCGCGAACCCTACTCCGCTTCCGGACGCAACTTGCGGTACGCGGCGATCGCCTGTCGCATGGCGAGCAAGGAGGACGCCTGCAACTCGAACTCCACCTGCACCTGCTGGAGCTGTTCCGGCGTGTGCTTGCCGAGCCGACGCACGAGCGTCGCCGGCAGGTCATGGCGGCGCACCGTGTCACGGCCCGCGTGCCACAGACTGTTGGCGGTGCGCCACAGCGTCTCGTCCAGCGCGCCCTTTCCCTGCGATGCCGCCCGCTCATAGCCATCGGCGCAGACGGTCAGGTGGCCCACGGCGGCATCACACATCTGCGCCACGTGCTTGAGCTCGTCATCGAGCCACCCTTTCGCGAGCAGGCGTCCCACCCGCTCGTGCTGGCGGGATGCTTCGACGGCCGCGCGCAACAGCGCATCGGCGACTTCGATCAGCGACGGCGCGACGGCGACGTCGTCCTTGGCGGTGGACTGCTTGGCGGGGGGCATCGGTCCTAAGTGCGAGAGGTATCTGAACTATGACAGGGCCCGCATCCGGCGACAAGTCTGCCCCGCCCCGGTGGACCGCATCAGCGCACTTCGCCGATCCGAAAATGCAGGGGCCATCGGACCTGACGCCGCACCGCCGGATTCCCCCACCCCTCGAGCAACGCCTGTTCGAAGGTCAGCAACGCCTCCTCCCCCCGGGCCTCCACGTATCGCACCACCCCGGACCAGGTACGCACATACTGCCGAAACATCTCGTACGTCCAATCCTCGACCATGTCGAACGGGGGCGGCACGAACTCGTCGAGCGGGAGCGCAATCCCGCGATACCCGTCGTCGACCATCCGCCGCTCGGCTGGCCAGTATGAGCCGACCGTCACGCGATGGAACTGCTCCACCACGGCATCGAGCGGATCACTGAGCCGGCAGCGCGGATAACACCACGCCGCGAACACGCCCCCGGGCACCATGGCGCGCCGGACCTCCCGCATCAGGAGCGTCACATCCATCCAGTGGAGCGCCTGGGCGACCGTCACCAATGCCACCGACCGGTCCGGCAGCCCGGAGTCATACGTGGCCACCGCATACCGCACGCGCGGGTTCGCGATGCCGTGGGAGATCATCTCCTCGCTGGGGTCGGTCGCGAGCACGCGCGCCCAGCGCTCGGCCACCCCGATCGCCGCCTGCCCATTGCCCGTACCGACGTCCCACGCACTGCGATTGTCGTTCGTGATCGTCGCGAGATAATGGAACAACGCTCGCGGATACCGCGGCCGGAATTTCGAATACGCCAGCGCGCGCGGACGATCCGTCACGACGCGCCGGAACCGGGTGTGCCCGACGGCAGAGCCGCCAACCGCTGCTCGATCGCGGCAAGACGCGCGATCACCTCACGATGCTGTTGCGTGGCGGTGCCTGGCTCGTGCAAGACGAAACTCAGCGAACCGCTCACTTCCAACTGCGCGCTCTCCACCGCGTGCAGATGATCGATCCCCTGCTTGCGGGCGGCGGTCTCCAGCTCGTCCCGCGTGATCATGTTCCGACGCAACGCTGCGCGCAGCACCTTCCCGTCCCGGATCAACTCCTCCGGTCGTCCCTCGATCACGCGCCGGGCCCTGGGATGGCGGAACACGAAACGCACCAACCCCTCGTTCACCACGAACAGCACGGCGGCGCCGAGCAAGCCCCCAGCCAATGAGTTGTCGTTGCCGATGATCGCATTCTGGACGGTATTCGACAACAGCAACAGCACGATGAAGTCGAGGGGATTCAACTGCCCCAGCTCCCGCTTGCCGAAGACTCGAAGCCCCGCCACCAGGAAGGCGTACACGGCAATCGTACGGGCCACCTTCTCCACCACGGGAATGCCGGTCACCATCATGTCCTGCCATACGCTCTGCATCAGGGCCTCCATCGTTGAACCGCGAGACTATTCCGCAGCCAACACCTCGCCGCGGCACTCGCCAAAGCCGATGCGCACCGCGCCGTCGCGCTCGCACCACCCACGAAACGTCACGACATCGCCATCCGCCAGGAAGGCCCGGGTCTCCCCGCTCGGCAACACCACCGGCGTCCTGCCGCGCATCGTGAGCTCCATCATCGACCCCCGTTCCGTCGCCCCCGGTCCACTGACCGTACCGCTCCCGAGCAAATCGCCGGGACGCAGATTGCAGCCGTTCGAGGCATGGTGCGTGAGCATCTGCGCGAAGGTCCAGTACATGCTGCGAAAATCCGCGCCACACACTTGGGTCGCCGGTATCCCGGTCGCGCGCATCGCCGCGCTCTGCAGCCAGACCTCCAATCGGATATCGAAGGCACCGCGGGCCACATCGTCCACATCGGACAAATACGGCAGCGGCGCAGGGTCGCCCGCCGGACGTGCATAGGACGCGCAACGAAACGGCGCGAGGGCGTCGAGCGTGACCACCCAGGGCGATACCGACGTCGTGAAACTCTTGGCCAAGAACGGACCGAGCGGCTGGTACTCCCACCCTTGCACATCGCGCGCCGACCAGTCATTCAGCAGGCAGATGCCGAACAGCCGCGACTCGGCCCGGGCGATCGGGACCGTCTGCCCGAGCGCCTGCTCCCCACACACGTAGGCGCCGAGTTCGAGTTCGTAATCCAGACTGCGCGTCGGTGCGACGAACGGATCCGCTGCAGGATCAGGACGCAACTGCCCCGACGGTCGGCGCACCGCGACACCGCTGGGCACAACACTCGACGCCCGCCCGTGATAGCCGATCGGAATCCATTTGTAGTTCGGCATCAGCGGCTGATCGGGCCGCAACATCACCCCGATGTTCGTCGCGTGATGGATCGAGGCATAGAAATCCGTGTAATCACCGATCTGCGCCGGAAGCACCATGGTGGCCTCCGCCATCGGGACCAACAACTGCCCGCGCATCCGCGCAGCGCGACCGGCCGCCTCGCCGCCGACGCGCAGCAGTCGACTCGCCGCCCGTCGCACGACACGGGCACCATCGCGCCCGAGCGCCATCAAAGCGTTGAGCGTGGACTCTCCCAGCGCGGCGTGGACCGCGGCACGGCCAACGTCGGGAATCTCGTCGAGCAGACCGGCACGCACTGCGGCCTGGGCATCGAGGATCTGATCCCCGATCGCAATGCCGATCCGCGCGGCATCGCGATCCGGAGCGCGAAACACGCCGAACGGAAGATTCTGGATGGGGAAATCGGTGGTCGGCTCGTTGGCGCCGTCCACCCATGACCGCAGGGTGGGATCGTGCGTCGCGTCGAGCATGGAGTCGTGGGACGAATCGGTCACAACATCGCCAGTTGCTTGAGGTCGTGGAGGGGTTCCTCGAACGAACAGGAACCAAAGGAGTTTGCAGCGTCAGCACGCGCACGCCGGATCTCCTCGACTGGCACGAACCAATCCCGCCAGCGGAAGCCGGCGTCATCCAGCTGGAATGCCGAGGGGGCGCGCTCCTCCAGCAGGTCCACGAGCTCGTGCGTGGACAGCCCTCGCGCCACGAGCATGGACGCACCGATCACATTCAGGAACCCGAACATCGTCCCCGACTCCGCGTGCGCATCGTACGTCAATCGATATTCGCCGCGCAGGGGATGGTGCAGACCCGCCGTCGCCTTGCATGGGATCCCCGCACGCCGGCACGATGACAAAAAGTGCGCAACGGCCGCCGCCGGAGGAAACGCCGCCGCGGTCACCCCACCCGTGCGGACTTTCGCCCGCAGTCCGTGGGCGGCGATCGCATCCACCAACGCGTCACACGAATCATCCAGCGGAATCTCCACGTACACCAGTCGGTCCGGCCCGGTCAGACGCGTCAGCGCGGCCACCTCATCGACGGTCGCCGCTTTGGCTTCGACCGTGTCGATGATCGCCAGTCCGTGCTGCTCCCGATCGAACGCGTCGATCGCGGTCGCGTCCGGCGCGCCCGCGAGTACCGACAGCCGCCACGGCTCGCCACTCGTGATGCATGAGGCCGCCTCCGCACGGAACTCGGCAAGTCGTCCGACGGGCACGACGAAGCGGCCGAGTGCCCACGCCTCGGCACCCGCGCGGTAGCGCGCGTACGCCTGCACGGCATCACGCATGCTGAGTGCCGCTGGCGGAAAGAGGCCGGCATAGTCGATCAGCCCCGCCAGCAGTTCGTCGATCGCACGAGGACGTGGCACTCTCACATCCGCGGCTTGGCGTCCAGGTACTTGCCGAGCCACCCGTGCATCTCCTGCCACCACAGCTGGGAATTCTGCGGCTTCTGGATCCAATGCCCTTCGTCCGGAAAGACGACCATTCGGCTCGGTACGCCCTGCCGCTGCAAGGCGGTGAAGAGCGACAGTCCCTCCGTGTACGGGACGCGATAGTCGAGTTCGCCGTGGAACACGAGCGTGGGGGTCTTGAAATTCTTCGCGAACAGATGCGGCGAGAACTTGCGATACTGCTGCGCCATCGCCGTGCTGTTGTACCACGGCCCGCCGAACTCGCCGTCGATGAACCACTGCTCTTCCGTTGCGCCGGCCATCGACTCGAGGTTGAACACCCCGGCGTGCGACACGAGGGCCTTGAAGCGGTTCGTGTGCCCCGCGATCCAGTTCACCATGTAGCCGCCGTAGGAGCCGCCGGCCGCAGCCATTCGCGTCGAATCGAGCCAGGGATACTTCACCAAGGCCGCATCGACCCCTTTCATGAGGTCGTCGTAAGTCTTTCCTCCCCAATCCTTCGACACCGCATCCACGAACTTCTGACCGTAGCCGGTGCTTCCATGCGGGTTGATCATCACCACGCCGTAACCGCCGGCCGCGAAGAGTTGCGGCGCCCAGCGCGACCCCCACGAATCGAGCCACGCACCCTGCGGGCCGCCATGCACGAGCAACAGCAACGGGAACTTCTGCCCCGGCTTCCACTGCGGCGGCTTCACCAGGAATCCGTGCACGCGGTCACCGCCGGCTCCCGTGTACCAGAAATCCTCGGCTGGATGCAACGCGAACGTCGCAATCGCCGCATCATTCTCGTGCGTGATCGCGTGCGCATTGTCGATGCCGCGATCACCGAGCGTCCCCATCCACACTTCACCGGGAAGGTCCGCTGCGTCGCGCACCCACACGATGGTGCGCCCATCCCTGGAGAGCGACGGTGCGGTGTTGTTGTGTTCCGCGGTGACCGCGACCGGCGCCGAGGCTTTGCCGGCCGCATCGAGCACCACGCGGAAGAAGTGGTCGCGCCCACGATCGCCGGACTGAACGAGCACCGTGTGTCCATCCGCGGCGGCCACGTACCCTTCGGCCCAACGATCCCACGATGGGGTCAGCTCGCGCGAGGTCCTGGCCGCGCGATCATACGCCATCAGGCGGAACCGATCGGATTCCAGCCCCCCGCGCTTCTGCGACGCGTACACGATGTAGCGACCATCCGCGGTGTACACCGGGTTCTGGTCGTTGCCGACATTCGCCGCCGTGATGACGGTGGACGCCCCGCCACTCACGGGCACGAGGTACAGGTTGTTGTCCGTCGTCCACGCGTCGGCACGGCCTTGATCCTTGGCAGTGTATGCGAGTTCGCGCCCGTCCGGAGCGAACGCGTACCCTTCGCTCCCGCCGAACGGACCAGGCGGCACATCGTATCGGGCCCCGGGGATCAGATCGCGCGGCGCCTCAGCGAGCCCGACCACGAACAGATGCGACCGCGTGCCATCGTCGTACGCATTCCAGTGCCGGTACATCAGCGCGTCGGTCACGTGCGCCTTGACCGCGCGGTCCGCCACGGCCTTGGCCTTGGCCGCATTGCAGGCATCATCGCGGCACTCCGGATACACCGCCGACACGATGGCGATCCGATCCCCGGTCGGCGACCAGACCGGACCCGTTGCGCCACCCGAAAGATGCGAGAGTTGACGCGCATCGCTGCCGTCCGCATTCGCGACCCACAACTGCCCGAGCGCCACGTACGCGACTTTCGATCCGTCGGGCGCCCATCGGGCTTCACTCGCCGCCGTCCGGTCGTCCGGGAACACGCGCGCCGCGCCGCCCGCGGTCGGCATCACGAATGTCCGCGTCGTCCGACGATTGGCCGACACATCGGTCGTCCGTACCGCGTACAGTACGCGCGCGCCATCGGGGGAAAGTTGCGGATCGCTCACCGCGCGGAGCGCCGAGAAATCCTCGAAGGTCAACACCTGTTTCCCCTGCGCCTGCAGGGGGGTGAACGCGGTGGCCCAGACGAGCAGCGCACCCGTCAGGACCGTCCACCGTCTCGATGCAGCGTGCATGAACATCACCTCGCGGAAATCACCAGGGAAGCATCAGGAAAATGCGTCGAGTGGCAGAAACGCGGCCCGCGCCGCCTCCGCCGCTCGGTGTCTGCGTCATGTCGGACTCCCGGTCAGCGTCATGTCCCAGCGATGCGTCTCGCCAGGGGCGAGCCAGCGGGCGTTCCCGTCATCGACGGCAGCCGCCAAGGAGCCGAACGCGGAGAAACAGGGTTCGAGCGCGAAGTTGCAGTACGCCGCACGACGCCGCCTCGTGACGCGTGCCCACAGGGAGCGGCGCTTCGGGAATGGCGACCACCCGCCGCGATTCAACCAGAGTCCCACCCAGGGCGTCTGGGCGCCGTGCACCGTGAAGGCGAGCCGCACGCCCTCTTGTACGATGCCGAGCGTCGTGGGCTGTGGCGGCACGCCGACGAACAGCATGCATGCCTGCCCCCGCTCCAGGCCCACGAAGGGACGGGTCAGGTCGCGCGGCACCCCGCCGACCATCACGTGCGGCCAAACGCGCCCCTCGATCGGCGCGGCCGCTGTCCCACCGGCGACAGCCGCGTGCGGCATGCCATGGTGCGCGTCGATCCGGATCGCCGCGCCTTCCGGAAGCTCGATGCGCGTATCCGGAGTCAGCGGAAAGAGCGGATGCGTCGCCCACTGGAACGGCCGCCGCTCGCTCCCGGTATTGGTCAGCGCGTACGCGAAGCGGACCGCCCCCGACGGGGTCACCGTCACCGTGCGCCGCGCAAGGAACGGATAGGCGCGGCCCGTCCACTCACAGGTCGCGCGCTGTCCGTCCGGGAGCGTTTCGATGGCCACCGCGGCGCGCTGCGACCACAGATCGCCGTGATCGACCAGCACGGCCGCATCCAACGTACACGGCGCGATGGTCGGCGCGCATTCATCCCATCCGCCGGAATCGGCGGCCAACACGTACGATGTCGCATCGGCCGGCGGCACCGCAAAGGGAATCTCCGGATTGTGCCACAGCCACTGGCGGCCGGCGATCGTCAGGTCCCGAATCCGGCCGCCGAGCGCTGGCAACAGGACCACGCGCGATCCCCCGCCATGCAACTCGGCGAATCCGAGCGCGTCAGCCAATCGTGGCCGGGTCCACGCCCCGACTCGCAAAGACGCGCGCGACCGATTCCCCGATCTTGTTGTTCGGCGTACTCGCTCCCGCGGTGAGCCCCACGCGGATCGGCCCTTCCTTGGCCAGCCACCCCGCGGTCTCGATCTCCGTCGTGGTGCCGGGTGCCATGTGACGCACCGACCCACGCTCGACATCCAGGCACGACGCATCCGCCACGTGATACGTCGTGACCCGCTCCGCACACAGCGCCGCGAGCGAAATGGTGTTGCTCGAGTTGTAGCCGCCGACCACGAGCATCACGTCGAGTGGTTCGCGCAGCAGTTCGTTCACGGCATCCTGACGATCCTGCGTGGCACTGCAGATCGTATCGAAGGTGCGGAAGTGCTCACGCACCGCCGCCTCCCCGTAACGACGTGCCATCGCCTGCCCGACCTCCACGCCGATCGCCAGCGATTCGCGCGCGAGCATCGTCGTCTGGTTGGCCACGCCGATGCGCTGCAGATGCACATCCGGGTCGAAGTGCGGACTCGCGCATTTCGCGTACTTGGAGAGGAAGGCATCCCGCGACATCCCGCGCCCTTCGATGTAGGCGCACACCTCCTGCGCCTGCTCCATGTTGCGCACCACCAGGTAGCTGCCGCCGGGATACCGCTCCACCTGCGACGCCGTCGCACGCGTTTCCTCATGGTAGTACTTGCCATGGATCAGCGACGTGTAGCCGTCACGTGCGTACGCATCCACCCGCTTCCACACATTCAGCACCGAGCCGCAGGTGGTGTCGACCATCACACACCCGATGGTACGGAGCGTCTCGAAATCCCCGATCGTCACGCCGAACGCCGGGAGGATCACCACGTGCTCCGGGCGCACCTGGGAGTAATCGAACCCCGTGTCGCTGGCCGAGAGGAACTCGATCCCCATCTCGCTCAGCTTGTTGTTGACATGCGGGTTGTGGATGATCTCCCCCGCCAGGAAGATCCGGCGGTCCGGAAACTTGGCACGCGCCTGGTACGCGTATTCCACCGCACGCTCCACGCCGTAGCAGAAGCCGAACTCCTTGGCCAAGCGCACGGTGACCCCCCCGGCATCGAGCGTGTAGTCGCGCGAGCGGAGGAGATCCACCAGGCGACCGGTATAGTCGCTGGCGAGCGAGTCCTGGATCTCGGACTTGAGCCCGAATCCCTTGCGGTAATAAGTGGAGGGATCGCTGGTCGGCATCGTCGGGGAAAGATAGCCGGAACGGAGGGATTCTGCCGCGCCCCGGTGGGGCGGCGACGCCCCCGTCACGCACTGAGCCGCAACAACCGCTCCCGCACATCGTCCGGGAGCGGCTGCGGAGTCATGGACTCCTTGTGGACGCTCACGACCGTCAACGCGCCACTGGCCCGGTGCAGCAAGTCCTCCGCGCGGTGCACGTCGAACCGGATCGTGATCGCCGTCCGGCCGATTCGCGCGAACCAGCTCCGGATCACCACGGCTTCGTCGAGTTCCGCCGGCGAGTGGAACTCCATCTCGAGCGCCTTGCGCGGGATCCAGACGCCGCGCCCCAGGCGAAGCTCGCGGAAGGGAAGCCCCGCCGCCCGAAACAACTCCTCCTCTCCGACCTGAAAGAGTCGAATGTACGCCCCGTAATAGATGATCCCGAACGGATCGCTGTCGCTCCAGCGCACCCGCTCCGGCGTCTCCACCGCACAGGCCGGCGGCGGCGCATGCAACAACGATTGACGGGTCATGGCTGTCCTTCCTGGCGGTTCATGGTAGGGGAAACCCCTATACTGGGTACGCAGGTTGTCCGACACCTTGGACACCACCAACCGATACCCTACGGAGGCAGTGGTCTCGTGTCCGACCGGCACGCCTTTCCTCCATTATACGCGCGGAACTCCGTGACTGCGTATCCCAACGTGCTCGCCCTGCCGATCGCCGCCGCCGACTCCGCTCAGCCCCAGTATGCCGGCGTGAGAAACGGGGCGAGTGCGTACGTCACCAGGACCTCATACGCCCGCTGCCGATCCACCAGCCCGGCGGTCAGGATCCCGACGGCCCCGGCCCCGTGCTTGGTGTTGTGCTGCGCGACCAGCGCGTCCATGGCGTGGCCCAACTCCATGCCCGACCGGACCATGGCCGCGACACTCGGCGGCAACGGCATCGCCAGCGAGCCGCCCGTCCCGACGCGGCCGGTTCGGTCGACCACCACCGCCCACGCGCAGCACCGCATCCCCGAGGTACTGTCCACGCAGCCCCCCTCGATCCCCACCGCCAGGTCCGCACCGGTGGCGGCAAGTGCCGCGTCCGCCCGATTGCGTGCCCCCCGGATCGTCTCCTCGTCGCCCATTGGCTGGTCGGGGACCTGCGACGGCACGGAAATGCTGGTAACGTGTGCATGGGCCGTGAGAGGTTCGAGCACGGCGCGCGCTGCCGCTACCTTCACGGGGTTCGTGGAGCCGACGGCGATGGTGCGGATGTCGGAGAGCAGCATGGGTTCGCAGGTCCAGTTCGAGAAACGACGACGCCTGGTCGATGGCGTCCCGAAACTTACGTCGAGATTCCCTACCCCTTACACCCCGATCCAGTCATGACGTCCATCCTCCCGCCCGTCGCGACCGTCCTCGAGTCGACACCGGATTCGCTGATTTTCGTCGGGGAGCGACTCTGGCTCGATTTCGTCAACAGTGACGACGCGGTCCGCTCGCGCCGTCCTGGCCGGAACGACGCCCTCGACTCCTTCGACGGCTTCATCGGATGGCTCTCGGCCGCTCGCGTCCTCGACGCGGAACGGTCGGCCGCCATGCGCCGCCGCGCGCACCAACAACCCACCGCCGCGAGCGCCGCGGTCCACGAGGCACGACGCATCCGGAACGTCCTGCGGGCGCTCGCCGAGAAGGGCACCGACCCGAACGACCGGGCCACGCAACTGGCCATCGGCGAGATCAACCGCATCCTCGGCCGGAGCGCGGGCACGCGCCGCGTGGAACCGCGGGCCGACGGCGGATTCGTGCGCAACTTCGTCACCGTCGGCGATGTGTTCGCCGGCCTGTTGATCCCCGTGATCGAGTCCGCGGCCGACGCGCTCGTCTCGGGCGAACTGCTGCGCGTCCGCCGATGCGCCGACGTCCGCTGCGCGCGGGTCTTCTTCGATGCCAGCCGCAACGGCAAGCGCCGCTGGTGCGACATGGCGACCTGCGGCAACCGCGCCAAGGCCGCGCGGCACCGCGTCAAGCTCAAGCGGGGGTGAGCACCGCCGCGTCGTCCGTCACCACGTCCTCGTCCAGCGCACGGGCCGCCGCCTGCGCGTCACGCGGCTTGATGTATCCCATCTCCACCGCGTAGCCCACCAGCTCCTTCTGCAGGATACGACGGCCGCGGAACAGCCGTGACTTCACCGTGCCTTCCGGCACCTGCAAGACCTCGGCGATCTCCGCGTACCGCATGCCGTGCAGGTCGCTCATGACGACCGCCGCCCGATACTCGTCCGGGAGATTGGCGAGCGCCCCCGTGATTTCCTCGTCGAGGAAGGAATCGTAGAACGCCCCTTCCGGGTTCGCATCGCCCACCGCGTTCATCAACGCCCAGCCATCCTCGTCCTCCGGCGCCTGCACCTCGCGGGCGTCCACCCGGCGCTTGCGGCTCACGAACACATGGTACAGGATCGTGAACAGCCACGCGCGGATGTTCGTCCCGAGCCGGTACTGCTCCCACCGCTGGAACGCGCGGAGCATGGTGTCCGACACCAGATCCTCGGCGTCGTCACGGGCCTTGGTGAGCTTCAGCGCAAAGCTGTACAACGCTTCGAGCTGGGCGAGTGCTTCCTGGTCAAACCGGGCGCGCTGCGGATCGCGCGGCGCGAGCCCCGTCAAAACGTTGGCGGTCATTGAACGGTCATGGGCTTCTGGTGACTGGCGACGAACCGCTTGAGATCCAATCCGACTCCCTGCACGATGCCAACCTCCCGCTTCATGCGGGCCATCTGCGTCGCCCCCTCAAGGGTCGAGATGATGAACCGCGCGAGCCGCTGCGACGACACATCCGGGCTCAGGTCGTCCTGCGCTTCCTCGATCACGGTCTGCAGTTGGCCGCTCCACACGCGGAACATTTGCGCGATCCGGAGGCGAAACCCCTCATCGAGGTCACCCATCTCGGTCGCCAAGGCGCCGAACGGCGACCGGCACCGATCCGGTGCCTCCAGCTGCAGCTCGACGATGGCATCGATGAACGCATACAACCGCTCCATCGGCGGACGCATCGCGTCGCGCAGGATCGCGAGGCCGCGCTCCGCGACCAGGTCGAACTGCCGCGTGATGACCTCATGTCCAAGCTGCTCCTTGGACGAGAAGTAGTGGTAGAAGTGGCTCTTGCCACTCAGTCCCGCACAGCTGATCAGCTCATCCACCGAGGTCTTGGCAAAGCCCTTGGTGCCGATGAGGTCAGCGGCCGCGTCGAGGATCTGTAAGCGTCGAGTGTTCACGACCTGAAATTAGGACTATCGAGTCCTAAAAACAAGTGGAACACTCGGAATTGCTATAACACTATACAATACATAGAGTTACCATCAACTAGGACCAAACGGTCCTACGTGTCAGACCGTGCAGAGTTCTGCCGCCTGACGGAGCGACACCATCGGATCACGGCGCGGCACGAACTCATGCGCGAAATACCCGCCGTAACCCGCGTCGGCGATCACCTGCGCCACGCGACGGTAGTTCAGCTCCTGCGTCTCGTCGATCTCGTTCCGTCCCGGCACGCCGCCGGTGTGGAAGTGCCCGATGTACGGAAGGTTCGCCTTGATCGTGTCGATGACGTTCCCCTCCATGATCTGCATGTGGTAGATGTCGAACAGCAGCTTCACGCGCGGTGAGCCCACCCCCTTCACCACCGCCGCGCCGAAGGCGGTGCTGTCGGCCTGATAGTCCTTGTGATCCACCTTGCTGTTCAGCAACTCGAGGCAGAGCGTCACCCCGTGCTTTTCGGCGAGCGGTGCCAACCGCTTCAGCCCGACGATGCAGTTCCCCACCCCCTCGGCGTCGCCCATCCCGCCGCGGTTGCCGCTGAAGCACACGATGTTCGGCACCCCGGCCGCCGCGGCCGCGGGGATCATCCGCTCGGCGTCGGCCACGAGCTGGTCGTGCTGGTTCGGTCGGTTGAAGCCCTTGGGGATCGTGCCGAATCCATTGGCCATGGCGCATACGAGCCCGTGCTGCTTGGGCACGAGCCAGTCCTTTTCGTCGAGCAGGTCGATCGCCGCCAAGCCCATTCCCTTGGCGGCGATGCACAACTCATCGAGCGTGCTCCGGCCGTAGCACCACCGGCTGACGCTCTGCTTGAGCCGACCGGCGCGGACCTGCACCGCGCGCATCGGTTCACCCGCTCCCGTTGCACGCGCGGCAGACACCGGGACAGCGCCCATCACCGCCGCGCCGGCGAGCGCACTCAGCGCATCACGCCGCTTCACAGCGCCCCTCGCTTCATCTCCGCCGCCGCGTGCGCGGCCGCGCGCGCGGTGAGCGCCATGTAGGTAATGCTCGGGTTCTGGCACCCATTGCTGGCCATCGCCGCGCCGTCCGTGACGAAGAGGTTCTTCACCTGCCACGCCTGGTTCCACCGATTGAGCACCCCTTCCTCGGGCGTCTTGCTCATGCGGGCGCCCCCCATCTCGTGAATGCAGTGTCCGGGCGGGTTGCTCGAGCCGTGCGCATTGATGTTCGTGCACCCGGCCGCGTCGAGCATCTCCGCCATCGCCGTCTTCATGTGCTCGTCCATCGCCTTCTCGTTCTCGCGCCAGCGCACGTCGATGTGCGCCGCGGGGATCCCCCACTTGTCCTTGACCGCCGGGTCGAGGGTGATCCGGTTGGCCTCGTGCGGCAGCGTCTCTCCCCAGCCGCTGGCGGAGAGCCCCCACGGGCCGAGATCGTCGATGAGCATGTTCTTGAACGCCGCACCGTAACCCGGCATCGAGCTGCCGCGCCCCCAGCCGCCGCGCCCTCCGCCCCCCTGCATGCCGTAGCCGCGGAGGAAGTTCTTCTCCTCGCGCTTCACGTTCTGGAAGCGCGCGATGTAGATGCCGTTCGGACGGTGCCCGATGGTCTTCTTGTCGAGGAAACCGGGCATGGTGCCGCTCGCCCCGGAGCCGTAGTGATGGTCCATGACGTACTTGCCGAGTGTCCCCGAGCCGTTCGCCATGCCATCCGGGAAGTGGTTGCTGGTGCTGTTGAGCAGGAGCCGCACGCTCTCGATCGTGCTCGCACAGAGGAACACCACCTTCGCCTCGAACTCCATGCTCTCCATCGACTGCGCGTCGATCACGCGCACCCCACGCGCCTTCCCCTTCTTGGCGTCGTAGAGCACCTCGGCCACGACGCTCCAGGGGCGCAACGTGAGACGTCCCGTCTTGCGCGCGGCCGGGAGGGTGGAACCGATCGAGTTGAAGTACGAGTGCGTCACGCACCCGCGCTCGCATGGCCCGCAGTAGTGACAGGCGAGCCGGCCGTTGTGGTTGGCGGTGAGGACCGCCGCGCGCCCGATCGTCATGACCCGCTCGCCGCCGAACTTCTTGAGGATCTGCTCACGCCCATGGCGCTCACTCGCGCTCATCGCCATCGGCGGCAGGAACTCACCATCCGGGAGCTGGCTCAATCCCTCCTTGGCACCCGTGACGCCGATGAACTTCTCGACGTGCGAGTACCACGGGGCGATGTCCGCGTACCGGATCGGCCAGTCGTTGCCGTGGCCGTCCTTGGCGTTCGCCTCGAAGTCGAGATCGCTCCAGCGGTACACTTGGCGCCCCCACATGATGGAGCGCCCACCGACCTGACGGCCGCGGAAGAACTTGAACGGTGCATCCGCCGGCGTGGTGTACGGATTGTCGTGGTCGTTCACGAAGAACTTGTGCCCCGCCTCGTCGCAGGCATAGCACTCGCGCTGAATCGGGTGCTGATCCGCGAGGATCTTGCGATCCCCCCACCCGCGGAAATGCATCTCCCACGGCTGCACATGCTCGGTGAAGTCGGTCTTGTCCACCGGCCCACCGGCCTCGAGCACCAACGTCCGCAGTCCGCGCTCGGTGAGCTCCTTGGCCGCCCAACCGCCGCTGATCCCGCTGCCGACGACGATGGCGTCGTACACCTGCTTCTTCTGCTGGGTCATGGCCATTTACCTCGACGGCACGATATGGGGAGCATCGCCCACGTACCGCCCGGGCATGATCTCGTTCTTGAGCACGTCCTTCTGCACCCGCTCGCTCGTGAAGTAGCCGTGCACCACGAGCCCCTTGAGACGCCAGTAGCCGCGAGCGGCCATGTCGCTGCGGGGCCTCTTCTCGAGCATCTCGAACAGCGCCGCATTCGCGGCGGGCGAGTACGCAGGGCCCGGAACTGATCCTCCCTTCATCAGCGCGTCGATCGCGGCGAGGCCGTCGTCGAGCTGCTTCCGTTCGGCGTCCGAGTAGTACTCCTTCACGACGACGTCGATCCACGCGACCACGCCAACATCGGTGGCGCTCGGCGTGTCGGTGCGCGGGAACCAGGTATCGGCGAGCGCGCCGAGCGCGGCGGCATCGGCGGCCGTCAGCGCACCGAGCGCTCCGGTGGCCGGCGTGGCCGCGACCGAGGCCCAAGCGGCTTCGGCCGTGCTCGGCAGCATGGTGAAGGCGGCGGCAGCGCCGAAGGCGCGCAGCAGATCACGACGGTCCATCGGAACGGCCTCGTGGCAGGAGGATACGGCGAAGCTACGCGCGGGGGCGGGGGGCGTCCAGCGGGGCATGGGTTCGAGTGTGCACCACCGGTATCCGAGCCCCGGGTTCAGTGCTTCCCTGCCTCGATCGCAGCCCTCAGGCCCGCGAGGACGTCCCTCGGCTTCCCATCCGCCCAGAAGTGGATGTAGTACACCCGCGGCGATTCTTCCACGAGATGGCCGTGCATCGCCGTGGCCGCGATCCCACCGGTGGCCAGCGCGGCGATGACGGCATTCACGCGGTCCCCAAGGATCGAGAAGTCTCCCGTCGCCACATAGCGGTCGACGCTCACCATCTGGATGTTGATCGGCGTGCCGTAGCCCTGCGACGGCACGACGGGAATGCCGCCCATCGTCACTGCGCCGGTCACGAGCAACGGCGTGAACTGCATCACGGCGCCGTTGACCTTGCCGGCCATGCCGAGGGCCGTCGCGACCATGGCGCTGTCGATCGTGGCGGGGACGGGAGCAGCCGCGGGCGGCACCGGGCGTGGCGATGCGGTGTGTTTCATGACCGCGTCGAACTTCCGGGCCAGCTCGACCGCATTGCCCATCGCGTGTACATGCACGTAGGTGAGTTGCGGCGCGGCGCCCGCCAGATGATTGTGGATCGCCGAGATCTCGATCCCCTGCGCATGAAGCTCGGCCTGCACGGGCGTGAGCTCGTTCGGGAGGAGAATCAGATCGCCCATCACCGTGGTCATCGCGGGCGGACCGGAGAACCCGAGCCAGGCACCGCTCGCCATCGCGGGCGCGAGCGTGAGATCACCGACGTTCAGCGTGATGTCGCGGCGCGGGAAGTTGTAGCGGGTGTAGCCCGCGGCGACGGTGGGTGGCGACTGCAGGATGCGGCCGACGTCGAGTTGCTCGAGCGTGAATCCCTGTGCCGATGCCAGCGATGCGACGACAGCGCTGAGCGCCAACGATCGCAGCGCGATGCGCGCGATGACCCCCTGTGACATGTCGGACTCCTCGGTCGATGCCCCTGCCGTTCGATTACTTCCCTCTGCGCTTCCCCTTGCCCGCCGGCGAACCTGGCCGGAACCCGCCCTTGCCACGCGCCCACGGCGACTGGTCCGGACGCCCCGAGGCACGCCCACCGCGCGCAGGACGACGCTCCTCGCGTCGGACCTCGTCTTCGGTGAACGGCTTGTCCAATGCGTCCTGGATCTCCTCCACCGAGTCCGCCTTCACATTCCCGCGCGCGCCGCGCGTGATCGTGAAACGCACGGGACGGTCGAGCAACGGCAATTCCTCGAAGATCAACCCGCGCGCCACCTTCTCCGGCAACACGAGGCGCACCACCCCCTGCACCTTCCCGTCGCCAACCTCCTCCACTTCATAGTGCATCGGCACGGTGCGATCACGCACTTCCGCCGCACCCGGCAGCGCATTCAATCGCGCGCGCTCCTCCGGGGACACGAAGTCGTCCGCCCGGAACCGCATCGGCGCCGCGCGGAATCCCTGGATCGTGGTCACGTTCCCCAACTGCGACTCGTACCACGCCGTGAGCTCCGCCAATCCCATCTTCGGCGTGCGCCCGCCGCTCCGACGATACGCCTCGCGCACCTCAGCGATCGGCTGCCGGTTCCGCTGCACCGCGGCGTGGTGCGCTTCCTCGCGCGCCATCGCTTCGGCCAGCACGCGCCGGGCGTCAGCTTCCATTCCCGACGGGAACTCGTGCAACGCCTCACGTTCGCGCTGCAACTCGAAGCCGAAGTACTCCACCCGCCGTTCCATGGCGAGCGGATGGCTCTTGTGGCGCGGGTCGAACACCAGCTTGGCCGCACTCGACGTCGCGTACTTCCGGATCAGTTGCTGCGGGACGTTCGTTCCCTCGATCGCCGCGCGCGAGTTGCCATACGCATCAGCGAAGTAGCGCAGCGTGCCGCTGATCCCGCCCCAGCTCCCGGCCACGCTCGTCTTGCTCACCCGCGCTTCGTGTCCATCGGCGGTGTGCTCGTCGATCACCAGATCGAACGGCTGATAGCGCGCGAGCAGCTCCACGAACTGCCGCTCCACCGCCTCCGTCACCATCGGCATCACGTCCGGCAACGGGAGCCGCACCGCCCGGTAGATCGACGCCATCGCGAGTGCGGCATCCTCCACGCTCTTCATGAGCACGCCGCGACGGTCCGCCCACCGCTCCAACGAGGCATCGAACAGATGCCGCGGCAAGCCGTACACTTCGCCCACATAGCCGCACTTGTGGAACGCCTCGGCGTACACGTTGTACGCGGTGAGGTTGTCGCTCCCGCGGATGATCAGCCCCGCAAGATCGCGATCCTCGCGCGTCATCCGGTGCAGCGACTCAATCCCGGCCATGACGGCGACATACGGCAGCATGGTATCGTCGCAATGCACGAGCATCTCGGCCCACGGCCGATCCACCGGCATCGCCTCGACCGCCTTCCCGTACTTCGTGAGTCGCCCGTTCTCGACGATCCCGCGCACCTCGAGGTGTGCCATCGCCTTGCGATACGCAAGGCGATCGAGCGGCACGGGGAGTTCGAGTTCGTCCGCCCGAACCCCCAGATCCGCGCAGGTGAGTGCCACGCGCTCGCTGTCGCCGGCGAGCTGGAAGTCGGGCGGCGTCGGACGCAGCGCGTCGAAGGCGATGTCGCGATCGCTCAGAATGAACACGCGCCCACCCGCCACACGCCCGTGGACGCGCCCGGCCATCTGCAGGATCTCGTTCGCGCCAAGATGCACGCGCGTCAGCACGTTCTTGCCACGATCGATGACATTCGCGAATCGCGTGTCGTCGATCACCACCGTGTCGAGCCCCTGGACATTGAGCGCACTTTGGCCGGCCGCGGTCATCGCCAGCAGATACGGCTTGGCCACCGTGCCGTCGAGGAACGGCCGGATCACACGAATCGGCTCGCCGCCGTGATAGAACTGCGCGGTGATCCCGCGGAACCGCGCCTGCACGCTCGTCGCCACTTGCTCGACACCGGCACGCGTCGGGAGGAACACCCCCACGCCGCGTTGCTCCTTGACCACCTTGGCGAGGAATCGATCGTCGAGAAAATGTTGCGGATTCGCGCGCACGACCTCCACATGCGCCGCCTTGGCGGGATCGAAGGCGCTCGATTCCACCACCGCCTCGGCGTCGAGATAGCGCCGATAAAACGCCGGATCGACGGTGGCCGACAACCAGATGAAGCGGCACCCCACGCGCTTCCCCAGCGCGAGACAGAGCTCGAGTTCCGCACTGGTCTGGTGGATCTCGTCCACCACGAGCGTGTCCTGGCGGCGAATATCCCCATCCTGGAACCAGCGCCGCGCGATGCCGGTGGTCACGATCACCACATTCCAGCTCGGCGACTCGGGCGTGGCCTCGCGCTCGCGGTTGATCACGCCGACGCGCAACTCGGTGGTGCCGAGCAGTTCCTGCGCGATCGGTTTGACGCTCAGCGTCTTGCCTGTCCCCGTGCCGGCGACGATGCCGAACCCGCGGCGCGGCGCCGAGAGGGGGGCTTCCAGGTCGTGCGCACGGAAACGTTCAGCGAGCTCGCGCAGTTCAGCGCCACGCGCCTTCCAGAGCACCGTCTCGATGTCGAGGGCGAAGGCCAGCTCGATCGTCTCGCACGCCGCACGCGTCGGCGCGATGATGATGATGCGGCGAGTCTCCCCCGACCCGACGAAGGCGTCGTGATCGGGGGGGAGGAACGGGTCGCGGACGTCGCGCAGCACGGGGCTCGGAGGCCGGCCCCTCAGGGAACCTTCGTGCTGGGCGTCGGAACGGTGACTTGGGGCCCCGTCAGCGGCTTGGCCGGCCCTAACTCGGTCACGACTTTCACCGTGACGGCCCGGTCCGGCGACTGGAGCGCCGACCGAATGGTCTGCTCCTGCAGCGCGCGACGCGCCAGCTCCCGCTGCCGCGCGTCGGGATCCGTCGGGAGTTCCCACAGATTCACCGGCTGCGCCGCCCGGGAGCGGCCGTTGGCGCGCGCGTCAATCGGCGTGGACCGGACCTCACCGCCGAAGAGCACCGAGGCGCCCTGCGGCCGGGCGCGGATCGCGGCGGCACAGTCGGTGGGTGCCGGCTGTTGAGCGGGGGCCACATCCTTCAGCCAGATGCGGCACATCCCCGCCGGGGGCATCGCCGACCGTGGAATGAGCGGCTGCGCCGGTTCGGACATGCCCCGATCCTGCGCTCCCAACGGGAACGCCACCAGGAACGCCATGATCGGCGCCGACCGCTGCAACGGCATGATTCCTCGCACCACGACTCCCTCCCCTCGGTTTCCCGGTTCTCACCGGAGACGAACCATCCGCCCCACGCGACACAATCTGCCGAGAATCCGGGGCATTCGGTACTACCCCAGATCCCCGAAACTGATTCCCAATCGACGGGCGGTCCGTACGATGTCGTGGTTGGGATCCACCCGTTTCGGGTGCCCAAGCACCTGCGCGATGGGCACGGTCACGATATCCGGCGATTGGAGCGCGACCATATGCCCCCACTTGCCGTCTTCCACCGCCTGAACGGCGGCCGACCCGAACCGCGTGGCCAGCATACGGTCGTAGCCGGTCGGCATTCCTCCGCGCTGCAGGTGCCCCAACACCAGCGACCGGCACTCCTTCCCGGTCCGTTCCTGGATCTGCTTGGCCAAACGCTCCGCGACGCCTCCCACCCGTTTGGCCTGCCCCGGCAGCGAGGCCCCCAGCGTGGACTCGCTCCCCCCGCGCTCGAACGCCCCCTCGGCCACCACGACGACCGCAAAATGCCGTCCGCGTTTGTCCCGCTCCATGATCGACCGGCAGACCACATCCACGTCGTACGGGATCTCCGGGATCAGGATCACATGGGCCGCACCGGACACCCCCGAATGCAACGCGATAAACCCGGCGCTGCGGCCCATGACCTCCATGACGATCACCCGATCATGGCTTTCGGCGGTCGTGTGCAACTTGTCGATGGCTTCCATCGCGGTATTCACGGCCGTGTCGAAGCCGAACGTCGTGATGGTCCCACTCACATCGTTGTCGATGGTCTTCGGGACGCAGACCATCCGGAGACCGACGTTCCCCATCTGTTGGGCGATCGCGAGGGAGCCATCCCCGCCGATGGCGATGATCGCGTCGATCCCCAGATTCCGCGCATTGTTGACCAACTCCGCCGATCGGTCGATTTCGCGATACGAGCCGTCGGGCTGCCGCACGGGATACGAGAACGGGTTTCCCCGGTTCGTCGTGTGGAGGATCGTCCCGCCGAGGTGCCCGATCCCCCGCACCGAATCACGGGTCAGGGGCACCACGTCCCCCTCGCCGAGCAGTCCGGCGTAGCCCCGCGTGATGCCGAGTACGTGCCAGCCGCGATCGATCGCGGAGAGCACGGCCGCGCGGATGACCGCGTTGAGTCCCGGGGCGTCACCCCCGCCCGTGGAGATCGCGATTCTCACCTGGTTCTGACCTCCTCGATGAGCGCCAACACTTCCCCGGGCCTGGCGTGCCGCCCGAGTTTCGATTTCTCGAAGATGGGGACCGCGTCCACACTCACCTCGAACCGGCCACCGCGCGAGGGTTCCATGGACACATCGACATCCGGATAGGTCGCACGAATCGCAGCTGCCAGACCGACAGCCCGGGGTTCGTAGTTTCAGACGGTGCAGTATTCGATGTTGATGTGCATGGCGGGCGGTGCGGGATGCCTGAAATATGCGCGACGGGCGGCCGGACGGGACGTGACGCCGGCTACTTGAGCACCACCACGCCGGTGACGTTCGCGAGCCGCGCGATGGTCGTGTCCTGCTTGGCGACCACGACCCGGAGGGAATCCAAGGTGCCCCGCAGTTCGGAGATCTCGTTCTTGGTCGCGTTGACGGCATCGCCCATTTCCAGGACCTGCTGGGCGCGCGCGGCCTCCCCCTGCGGGGTGCTGCACGAGGCGGAGATGCCGACCGCCGCCGCGAGCAGGAGCGCGCGGCGCACGGAGGGTGGTGAGCACTGGGTGTTCCCGGAACGCATCATGATCTGCTCCTGAGGGCGGAGCGCCGCGCGGTCGCGGCGCGTGGAACGGGTGCGTCGCGCAATCGAACGATGCGACGTCCACTCGCGTCGGAACGTATCTCCCTCCCGTACCCGACGGGAGGCGTCATGCGGTGCACCCCATGCTCGGATCGCCGCGGGATCACCTTGCCCGAGTTGGCGGTCGCCTGCACGATCGTCGGGCTCACCGCCGGCATCGCGGTGCCGCGGTTCGCGGCGCTGGCCACGCGGCTCATGCTCCGCGGGGGGAGCTACGATGTGCATGCCGCACTCGCGATCGCGCAAGCACAGGCGGTGCGCCGGGGGGAACTCGTGGCCTTCGTGGGTGATGGCCCGCGGGGCCGGATTCGGGTCGTCGCGGGCACCGATACCCTGTTCGCACGTGACCTGGGCGCGCGGGGCCTGACGCTGGCGCTGACCCGCGACTCCATCACGTGGTCCCCGAATGGCCAAGGGTGGGGAGCCGCCAACACCACCATCATCGTCTCACGTCGGGGGCTCGCGGACACGATCACCGTCTCGCGCCTGGGCCGCGTGCGGTGACGCGTCTCTTCCCCGGACCTCAGGTCCCGAAATCGTACCCGGTGACCGACACCCGCGGGATGGCCTGCTGGATCACGCGCTCGATCGTCTTGACCATCGCGATCTCGTCGGCGCACATGAACGTGTAGGCGTCCCCTGTCGCGGCGGCACGTCCGGTGCGTCCGATGCGATGCACATAATCCTCGGCCTGCTGCGGCACGTCGTAGTTGATGACATGCGTGATGCCGGAGATGTCGAGTCCACGCTGCGCGATGTCCGTGGCCACCAGCACACGCACCTTGCCGGACTTGAAGTCCTCGAGCGCCTGCGTGCGCTGCCCCTGCGTCTTGTCGGCATGCATCGCCGTCGACGCGATCCCGGCCTCGTCGAGATGACGCACGATCCTGTCGGCGCCATGCTTGGTGCGGGTGAAGATCAGCACCGTGTCCATGGCCTTCTGCTTGAGCAACTCGACGAGCAGCGCGCTCTTCTTCTCCTTCGGGCACGGATAGACGTAGTGCTGCACCGTCGTCGCAGCCCCCGAACGACGCCCCACCTGCACGACCACGGGACGCCGGAGATACTTGCGGGCCAGCGCCTCGACCTCCGGCGGCATGGTGGCGCTGAAGAGCAGCGTCTGCCGATAGGCGTGCATCTGGGCCACGATGCGGTTCAACTGCGGTGCGAACCCCATGTCGAGCATGCGGTCGGCCTCGTCGAGCACCAGCACCTCGACCTCGTCGAGCACGACGTTCTGCTTCTCGAGGTGGTCCAGCAATCGTCCGGGAGTCGCAACGACCACATCCACGCCGTCGCGCAATGCCTTCACCTGCGGCTCGTAGCCGACGCCACCGTACACGGGAATCACATCGAGTCCCGAATGCTTGCCGTACTTGGCGAAGCTCTCCTCCACCTGCACGCACAACTCACGCGTGGGGGTGAGAATGAGCGCGCGCGTGCGATGCGGACCACCGAGGAGACGCTCGATGATCGGGATCGTGAACGCGGCCGTCTTGCCGGTACCCGTTTGCGCCAAGCCGATCAGATCGCGCCCCTTGAGCGCGAGCGGAACCGCCTGGGCCTGGATCGGCGTGGGGTGCCGGTACCCGGCATCCCGGAGCGCTTCGAGCATCGGCTCGGAGAGTCCGAGATCGGCGAATGTGACAGTGACGGTCGCGGCCTCCGCGGCGGCGAGCGTGGCGCGCTCCTCTTCGGTCGGAAGCGCTTCGGGCGGTACAGTCGTGGTCTTTTTCAAGTTGCTGAAAGCTAATCCCCCGTGCGGTCCCGCGCTGACACGGGCCCCACCTCACTCCGCGAGGAAGTCGAGGAGCAGGGCGTTGATCCGGTCGGGCGACTCTTCCATCACCACGTGACCTCCCCCCTCGACCAACGTGAGCCGTGCGCGCGGCATCGCCGCCACCAACCCCGCGGCGACGTCCGGGCGCACCGTGCGGTCATCGGTTCCGAACACCACGAGCGTTGGCACCGGACAGCGGGCGACGACCCGCGGTGCGAGCGGGCTCCAGGTGAACTCCCGGAGCATTTGGAGCTGCGCCCGGAGAATCTCCGGGAACTGCGACGGGGCCCAGTACTCGTCGATGTCACGCTCGGTGAACCACCCGATCTTTCCGTAGACACGGCGTTGCACGAGCTCCACCGCGCTGCGGGGAAACAGGTACGAGAGGAGCTCGCCGCGCATGTCCGGGATGAACGGCACCAGTTCCCGCGCGGGGCGCACGTGCCCGAAGCCCACCGCACCGAACAGCACCAATCGCTCCACCCGCCCGGCCAGCGCCGCTTCGAAGGCGACACGCCCGCCCATCGACTGCGCCACCACCGTCGGCCGCTCCAGCCCCAGGGCATCGAAAAGCTGCAGCAACCGACCCGCTTGCACCTCCAGGGTGTAACTCCCCTTCGCCTGCGGTGCATCACTCAACCCGTGCCCCGGCATATCGCAGGCGAACACATGGTACCCCGCGCGCGCGAGGGCTTCGATGTTGTAGCGCCAGAGATAGGCCGTGACCGCCCATCCGTGCACCAGCACCACGGGACGTCCCGACGATGGCCCGGCCTCCAGCACCCGCATATCGGTACCGTCAGCCAGCGTGACGCGACGGCGCGCGATGGCCGGGTTCCCCGCAGGCCACCACTGCTCGGGCGGGAGGCGGTCGAGAGCCATGTCGGTGGGCTCAAACGCCTCGGGCGCGACGGTCAGCCGCCACGCCCGCGGCGATCAGAGGAAATCGACCGGGCGTCCGATCAATCGCGCGATCAGCCCGATGCGGAAAGTGATGTCGCACCACCGTTCCTCGCCACCGTGGACCGGCTCCAGCGGATGCGACGGCCACACCCACGGCGTCGTGCTCTTCGGACTCGACATCCCCTTGTGCGGATGCCACACGCCGCTGCGGTCGCAGTCGTCGACGAACCGCTCATACATCTTGAGCCAAGTCTCGTTGCGCTTGAGGAAGCCCAGGCGCGCCATGAGTTCCAGCCACGCGATCGCCGCCGGCACGTCCGCCTCCACCGCGTTGCGGTGCGGCAGTCGGTCCCCCATCACATAGAGCGGCACCTCGAGGATCTTCTTCCCCACCTGCTGCATCTGCTCCTGACGCGGCAACGCCCGACAGAGCCAGCGATACAGCATCTCCATCCCCTCGTAATGCTCATTCCGGAACAGCGGCATGTGCGCATACATCCGCAACGCATGGATGCTGGGCGGAAATGCCTCCGGCGACAACACCTGCTGATTCCCGACCCGGATCCACGGCTTGGCGCCCAGCGGCGACCGCAAGAAGTCCATCGTGCGCTCCAGGGTCCTGCGCGCCATGCCACGCAACCGTGGGTCCCCCTCGTAGCCCGCCTGCGCCAACGCCGCACCCGCCGCCTCGCGAAGCGTCTGGCGGAGCATCAGCCGCGCCTCCTCCTCCATTGGCTTGGGCTTGGGACCAGCATCCGGGGCAAACTCGAACAGCAAGGCCGGATCATCGTCCTCGGCGAGCAACCGAAAGAGGATCTTGCGCGCCTGATGCACCGCTGGGGCATCCTTATGCCACCCGTACTCCAACAAGCGGTTGAAGGCATTGATCGTGCCGACCCCCTCAAGCCCCTCGCCGCGGGAGGGCAGGGTGAGCATCGCATGGTTCCAGATACCATCGCCAGATTGACGCATCGCGAGCTCAAGCGCCGGCCGGTAGGTCATGGGAAGCAGGTGAAAATCAGGCGGAACGCTGTCCGCAAGCTTCACTACCTCCATGATGGCGCGATACTGTATTGGTGCTGACGCATTCGCCATCAACCACGTGATGGGAAAGCGAATCGACGCCGGCGCGGTCGGCGGCGGTGCAATGGTAGGAACTGTCGGGATGATCGGTGCAGTCAAATCTGGACGCCCCGTGCTAAACCGTTGTCAGACAACAGGATATGAGAAAACACCCGCGGAGCGGGGACCCTCTGTCGTAAGGATACCACTTTTTGGGATTTCCGCTAGGGTCCTGTGGGCCCCAACTCCTCAGGCGTGGAGCCCTACAGACGCTGCACTTCGTCCGCCGCTTCGATCGCGCGGACGATGTCGCGCGACAACGCCCGCGCCTCCTGGGTGGCCCCCGTGCTCGACTCCGGGCGTGTGTCCAGGCCGCTGCTCCGCAGCTTGAGCAGGTCGAGCCTGATGGTCTCGAGTACCGTGCGCGCACTGTCCAGTTGCGCGCGGACGCCATCGCGCTTGGCGCTGAGTTCCCGGAGCGTGACGAGTTGTCGCTCGAGCAACTCGAGCATTCGCCCACGAGTGGACGATCCGTCGTCGCGACTTCGGACATCGGCGATGCGATGTTCCAGTTTGTCGATGGCGACGACCGAGGCCTCGGTCTCCAGTTGGTGCACCGAAGCCCCGAGCGCGGCAATGCGTTCCACCAGCGCATCGATGGTCGGGAGTACCGATGGCGGCAACAACCGCCGCTCGGCGTCCGGGAGTCGCGCGAGCACTTCCCGCATCTCGGCGCGCGCCTCGACCGCCTCGCGCACGATCAACCCGACGGGGCCGACCCGCGCGCTGGCGCTCCCCGCCGTTCCCGCCGCTCCGGTCGGGGAGGCCACCAGAGGGGCTCGTTCGCCGGACACGCCGAGCGGCTGCCGCTGAAACACTCGCACCAGCGGGATGCCATCGATCACCATCCCGGCGATTCGTTTGCCCAGGCCGACGAGCATCACCGCCGATGGGATCAGGAACCACGGGACACGGACATACCGGCCCGTGAACAGGTTGACGACGAACAGCACCACGATGTTCAGCAGCGTGCTCCAGAACTTCTTCTGGAACCGGCGAATCCGTTCCTCGGGTGAGGCCGGCGCGTCACCGAGCGGGGCACGGAGATCGTCGGCGCCGCCGAGTCGCGCTGTTGCGCGGCGCACCTTCCGCTCGGCGCGCGCGAGTCGACGAGCACGTCGATACTCCCGGGCCTGCAGCGCGTAGAGCGCCTGCATCGCCGCGTCGCCCGCCGCGTCGCCCGCTTCGTCGTGCGCTTCGTTGTGCGCTTCGTCGCGCGGGGCGTCGTCACTCAGCGCCGCACGGAACGCCAAGGCGTCGGGCCACCGGTCGCCCTTCCCTTTGGCCATGGCCCGCTCGATGGCACGGATCAGCGGCGCCGGCAGGTCGGGACGCCGTTCATGCAACGGTGCCGGCAGCTCGCTGATGTGCTTCATGAGCATCGCCGGCGTGTTGCCAGCGGTGAAGGGGATCGTACCCGCCAGCAGCTGATAGCCCACCACGCCCAGTGCGTAGAGATCGGCGCGTCCGTCGATATCGCGCTCTCCCATGGCCTGCTCGGGACTCATGTAGGCCGGCGTGCCGACCGCGATGCCGGTCACGGTAAGTCGACCATCGGCTTCCGCCGCGCGCGCGATGCCGAAGTCCGTCACGCGTGCATGCCCCGTCGCCCGCTCGATCAGGATGTTGTCGGGCTTGACGTCCCGATGGACGACGCCGTGGGCGTGCGCATAGGCCAGAGCGTCCGCCACCTCACGCAGGATTCGGCGCACCGTCGCCACATCGGGGTGGGGATCGCGTGCAAGTTGCTGCGCGAGCGTCTCTCCCTCGACCAGTCCCATGGCGAAGTACACGAGGCCATCGTGTTCGTCCACCGTGTAGATCGGCACGATGTGTGGATGCGAGAGCTGGGCCGCCATCTGGGCCTCGCGCAGGAAGCGTGCCCGGATCTCGTCGCGAAAGGCGAGCTCCGGGGGGAGCACCTTGAGCGCGACCTTCCGGTGCAAGCGGCTGTCCACCGCGCGATACACCACGCCCATCCCGCCGCGCCCGATCTCCGCCTCGACCATGAAGCGCGGGCCGACCGCCCGTTCGACGCGTTCACGGAGCGCCTGCTGCTCGCGAGCGTTCACCGGCGATTCGAAGCGGCGCGCGGGGAGCCGGAGGTTCTCGGGTTCACGCGCTGCAGCTCGTCCGCGACATACACCGCGGTATCGATTTCCTTGGCGAGCGCGAGCGCCTGTTCCGCCACGGTGGTCACCTGCTGCCAGGAGCGGGCGCCGGTGGAGAGCCGCAACACGTCGAGCTTGATGTTCTGCAGTGCGACCGCCAGCGTATCGAGCCGTGCCGACAGGTCCTGGCGGCGTCCATCGAGTTGCGCCAGCGTACGCCGCTGTCGCTTGAGTGTCGCGAGGCGGCGCACCCGCTCCTCGCTGGCGCTCCCTTCCAGCGGGTTCGCCTGGGATTCCAGGAGGGCGATCTCCTGCTCGAGCGCGTGCGACGAGCGTCCGTCCGCGGCACGATCGATCTCCCCCAGGGCCGCCGCCACCTCGAGCATCGAGCGGGAAAGCCGGTCCGCCACCGCGGGGACGTCACGGACGCGATCGCGTTCGGAACCGGGCAGCTGGGTGATCAGGCGGGCGATTTCGTCGCGGTCGATCAGCGCCTGCCGCGCGATGGCGGCGTGCGGCCCCGACGCCAAGGCGGTGCTCTCCCCAACGCCGATGCGCGGCGTGGGATTTTCGCCCGCGGGTTCGAACAACCCGGGTTTGCCGACCGTCAGACGCTGGCGCTCACGCACGCGATCCCGCTTCACGGGGTTCCAGAGCGCCTGCACCTCCTCCAGCCGTTCGGTCACCAGGTCGAGGAACAGACGATCACGCGGCTCCCGGAAGACATCGTGCCAATCGTAGCCTGCGCTCCACAACCGGGCGTACTTGTAGGCGAGATACACGCCATACAATCCGGTCACCCCGACGAGGTCCGGGCCGCCGAACAGCCGGATGATGAGCGTTGCCGCGCTCATGAACAGAAAAGGACCGAGCCGCTTGCGGAACAGTTGGACCTGGGGCCGTGCCCACCGTTCCAGCTCGGCGGCCCCCGGCGTGTAGCCGCTCGCGGCGAAGCCTCCGTGGGGCGCGGTCTCTCCGACACTAGTCGGTCGCGCCACCGGGAGACTCGGGACCTCACCGCGGTCGAGCGCGGTCACGAAGGCGGCGGCACTGGGGAACCGATCCTCGGGACGCTTCTCGAGACAGAGCATGACGGCGCGCGCGAGGTCCGGCGGAAGGTTCGCGCGTCGTTGATCGATCGACACCGGGCGTTCGCTCAGATGCTTGACGAGCAGCGCCGGGGTGTTGGTGGCCGTGAACGGGAGGTCCGCACACAGCATCTGATAGGCGACCACGCCGAGCGAATAGAGATCGCTGCGGCCGTCGACGTCGCGGTCCCCCGCGCTTTGCTCGGGACTCATGAAGGCCGGCGTCCCGATGGCGATGCCCGTGGCGGTGAGCCGAACATCGCCCCCCTCCGTGATGGCCCGCGCGATCCCGAAATCGGTGACCATCGGCCGGCCGTTCGGTCCGTCGAGCAGGATGTTGTCCGGCTTGATGTCGCGGTGCACCACGCCCTGCTGATGCGCATAGGCCAGCGCGTCCCCCACGTCGCACAGGATGCGACGCACCTCGGCGGGATCCATCGGGCCGCGATCGTGGATCCGCTTGGCCAGATTGTCGCCGTCCACGAACGCCATCACGAAATAGACGAGCCCGTCTTTTTCGTCGACGCTGTAGATCGGGACGATCGACGGATGGGACAGCTGGGCCGCCGTCTCCGCTTCGCGCAGGAAACGCGAGCGGATCTCGGACCGGAACGCGAGTTCCGGCGGCAACACCTTGATGGCCACCGGGCGCTTGAGACGTTTGTCCTTGGCCCGATAGACGATTCCCATCCCACCCCGCCCGATCTCGCGGTCCAGCTCGTACGTGACTTCGAGGGTACGCGCCACATGGGAGCGCAACTCGGAGTCAGACTGCGTGATCTTCGGGTCTTCCACTGGCGTCAGGAGGGGTGGGAGGCAAACGGCAAGCATAGCAGGACAGACCCTGTCGTGAAAGGTCAGGGCAAAAGGGCGCGGCGCCGACCGCCAAGCGTGCGAGCCACCGACTTTCGACACCCTTTGCCACGTCCATCCTGACAGTCCCTACGTCACCGCGGCATGCGAAAGTTGCAAAGTGTGCCGTTATGTCGTAAGTCAGAGTGGCCCGAGGTTTGCTTGGTAACCAGGCATTCTCCGGGTCCGGTCCACGACCCGGCCCACCTCTGCCGGTTTCGGCACGAAGGAGACGTCTTTTCGATGAGCACTCGCCAGACCCTTCCCGTCCTCCCGCTTCGCGGGACCGTCATCTTCCCCGGACTCACCGCGCCCATCGCGGCGGGACGTCCGGGCACGCTGCGCGCCATCGAGGCAGCCCTCAAGGGGGATCGCCTGGTCTTTGCCGTGGCCCAACGAGACAACTCGGAGGAGCCCACATCCGACATCCTGTATTCCATGGGTGTCGTCGCCCGCATCGGGCAGGTCCAGCGCGGCCTCGGCGGCGTGCAGCTGCTGCTGCAGGGTGAGCAGCGCGCCACCGCGTTGCAGTTCACGCAGGGGGACGGGTTCCTCTCGGCCGTGGTGATGGACACCGAGGAGATGTCCCCGCTCGACGACACGGATGCCGCCTTCGAGGCGCTGCACAAGGAAATCCGCGAACGCGCCGCCGAACTCGGGGAGCGCCGCGGATTGCCCGAAGAGGTCGTACGTCAGGTCCTCGATTCCGTCACCGAGCCGGGGAAGTTCGCCGACCTCGTGGCGGGCTACATCGAGCTGACGGTCCCGGAGAAGCAAGGGTTGCTCGAAACGCTCTCCGTCGAGGAACGCCTCCGCCGCGTCCTGGTGCATGTGCAGCGACAGATCTCGCTCCTCGAGGCGCAGGAGGAGATCAAGTCGCAGGTCCAGGAGGAACTCGGCGAGCGGCAGCGCGAGATGTTCCTGCGCGAGCAGATCAAGGCCATCCAGAAGGAACTCGGCGATGACGACCAGAACAAGGAGATCGCCGAGCTCCGCGAGAAGCTGAACAAGCTCGAGTTGCCCAAGCAGGCGCGCGTCGAAGTCGAGCGCGAACTCGGGCGCCTGGAGCGTTCGGGGCGCGAGTCCATGGAAGCGCAGGTCATCCGGACCTATCTGGAGTGGATGGCCGAACTGCCGTGGAACACGCGCAGCGACGACCAGCTCGATCTCTCGCACGCCATCGCGATATTGGACGAAGACCACTACGGGCTCAAGGACGTGAAGGATCGCGTGCTCGAGTTCCTGGCCGTGCGTCAGCTGCGCGCCCAACAGCTGGCCGAGGAGATCAAGACGACCGGCGAGTTCCCCGCCGCCAAGCTCCGGGCCTCCAAGGAGACCGCGACACCGAGCTTGAGCAAGGCCGACGACGAGTCGCGTCCGATCACCGACCAGCGGGAGGCCAAGAGCCGCGCGATGGCGAAGGGCCCGATCCTGCTGTTCGTCGGACCGCCGGGCGTGGGCAAGACCTCGATCGCCAAGAGCATCGCGCGCTCCCTCGGCCGCGAATATGTGCGCGTGGCGCTGGGCGGCGCGCGCGACGAAGCTGATATTCGCGGACATCGGCGCACGTACGTCGGCGCCATGCCCGGTCGCGTGATTCAGGGGATGAAGCAGGCCGGCACCAAGAACCCGGTGTTCCTGCTCGACGAGATCGACAAACTGGGCGTCAGCTTCCAGGGCGATCCGTCGAGCGCGCTCCTCGAAGTGCTCGACCCCGCGCAGAACGACAGCTTCACCGACCACTATGTGGGCGTGCCGTTCGACCTGAGCGAAGTGATCTTCATCGCGACCGCGAACTTCATCCAGAACATTCCCGGGCCGTTGCTCGATCGCATGGAGGTGGTGGACTTCGCGGGCTACACCGAGCGCGAGAAATCGGAGATCGCCAAGAAGTACCTGATCCCGCGTCAGCTCGAGGATTCGGGGCTCGGCGAGAAGAAGGTGGTCTTCACCGACGAAGCGGTCGCGAGCCTCGTCTCGAACTACACCCGCGAGAGTGGGGTGCGTCAGCTCGAGCGCGAGATCGGTGCGGTGACGCGCAAGGTGGCGCGTCGCATCGCGAGCAAGAGCGCACACACCGGCATCGAGGACGGCGTGATCACCGCCGAGGAAGTGCGGGAGCTGCTCGGGCGCCCGAAAGTGCGTCCGGAGAAGGCCAACGCGCATCATGAGGTGGGGATCGCCACCGGCATGTATTACACGCCGATGGGGGGCGACATCATGTTCGTCGAGGCGAGCACACGTCGCCTGGAAACGCCCGTGACCGTCGATGGCGCAACGAGCGCGAGTGGTGGCGGCCCGGTGGCGCTGATCCTGACCGGCCAACTCGGGGATGTCATGAAGGAGTCCGCGCGCGCGGCCTTCACCTACGTCACGAACAACGCCGCCCGACTCGGCATTCCCCGGTCCCGGTTGGGCGCGGTGGAAACGCACATCCACGTGCCGCAGGGTGCGATTCCCAAGGACGGACCATCGGCCGGCGTGGCGATCGCGACGGCGCTCGCGAGCGAGATGACCGGACGCCCCGTGCGCAAGGACCTCGCGATGACCGGTGAGATCACGCTCCGTGGTCGGGTGTTGCCGATCGGCGGCGTGAAGGAGAAAGTGCTCGGCGCGCTGCGGGCCGGCATCACCACGATCGTGCTTCCCAAGGAGAACGAAGCGGATCTCGAGGACGTACCGGAAGAGGCCAAGAAGGCGCTCACCTTCCATCTGGCGGAGACGCTCGAGGATGTCCTGAAGCTGGCGCTCGTGCCGGAATCGGAGTCCGAGCCGCAACTCCAGGTGATCTGAGGTCCGGTCGAAACGACAGCGGGCCAGCCCATCGAAGGGCTGGCCCGCTGTCGCATGTGCCGTCCGCTATGGCTTCTGGCCGGGACGGAAGACGCCGGCTGGGCGCAGAATCGTCTCCGGAATCGGGGTCCCCGAGGTCGCGGGAGCGTCGCCGGCGATCAGGTTCATCACGGGCGACGAGCCGGCCGGAAGGGTGTACGGCTCAGCCAAGCTGGTGGTGACCGTGTACCCAAGGTCCGCCAGCGCGCCGAGTGTCATGGCCGAGAGCGGCATCCGCACGCCGCGCGCCTCGATGGTGCCGGTCATGAGCTCCGTCTTGAAGATCGATTCGCGCCAGTGATCGTCCGCGGTTCCCGAACCACCGATGTTCTCGAGCGGGATGGTCGGCGAGCAGGTGGAAGAGACCGTCGGCGAGAAGGTCAGGCAGGCAATCTTCGCGTTGGAGCCGCGGAACGCGGTCGCGCTGCTCCCCGCCCCCGTGATGAGCGGGTTGACGGAATCGGGGCGCATCCCGAAGGTGGTCGAATTGAAGCCGAGCGTATGGATCATCTCGTGCGTCATGACGTCGACCAGTTGGTTGTTGGTCGCCAGCGGTGCGAGATAGTCGGTACGGAATCGCATGGAGGCGACGATCGGGAGCCCGCCATTCCGCACCAGACAGGGGCCCGCTTGCGCGATGATCTGCGCGGATCCCAGCGTTGCGGTGTCCTGCGCGAAGATCACGATGCCCGGATATGCACCCGAGGGAAGGGTCGCATTGCCGAGGCCGCATCCGCCATTCGTGGTGGCCTTGCGGATCGTGGTGGTGTAGCTCGCCGCGTCAGTGGTGCTCATGCTGGTCGGGTAGCCCGCCGGTCCCGACGTGATGATGGCCGTCAGACGCTTCACCGCGGAGTCCATCGCGACCTGAAAGGACGCGCTCGGCGTACTGAGATAGATCACCTGGATCGCGAAGCGGGTGCTGACCGGCGTCGTGGTGTTGATCGTCGTGGGCGACGAACTGGAACAGGCGACGGCCGAGCCGACGAGTGAACAGATGGCGAGCGAACGGAAGAGACGCATGCGGAATTCCTGATCGGTGACGCGGGCGACTACGGGCGCTTCTTGAGCGGGACGAATTTCCCGTTCGAGTCCACCATGCCGATGGGGAGTGTAACACTGTCGCGGAGCCGATGTTCGGCCGCGGGCCGTGACGCCCTGCCTGCTGGCGCTGGTGCGCTCGGGGAAATCACGCGTGGCATACTCTCCGCCGGCGGCGTGACGGACGGTGCGGAATCAGTCGACTGCACCGGCGGCGGCAATGCAGGCTGCGCCTCGGGCTTCGGGGCACCGCCGCAGGCACTGATGAACGCGACGAGGCCGACCGCCGTCGGGGATCTCATGGTTTTCGGAGATTCGACGAGGTGCCACTCGCCGGGATGTAGCCGATCGGCCTGAGCAGTTCTTCGCCCAACGGTATCGCGGTGACGTCCAGAATCCCGGTCCCGGAACTGAACGGGGTGCGGAGCAACTGACCGACGACATACGCATCGGCGACGTTCATGTTGACCTGGTAGCCGAGATCCTGCATCGATGCGATCGAGATGGTGGACAGCGGTCGCACGGTGCCTGAGATGAAGCCGGTCATCAGCTCGGATCGGAAGGTCGTTTCCTTCCAGTGTGCGTCGGCGGTCCCGCTCCCACCGGTCGTCTCGAGCGGAACACTGTCGCACGCGGTGGAGAGCCCGCCGAGGGCCTTGCAGGCCGTGATCGCATTGGAGCCGACGAACGCGCTCAGCGCGGTTCCCGTCCGCACCCGGAGCGCGGGCGTGCTCAGCCCCCAGATGGTGCCGAACCCGAGCGCGTGGTGCATCTCATGCAGGATCACATCGTTGAGCGTCCCGTTCGTGACCATGCCGGCGATATCGGCCTCGTCGAATCGCATCTGGGCCAAGACGGGCATATTGGTGCCGTCGCTGCGCAGGAAGCAGGGTCCCGCACTCCCCAAGATGTTTCCGACGCCGTCGATCGGCACGACCTGCCAGAAGATCACGATGGAGGAGATGACTTCGTTGAGTGTACCGCCCGGTCCGCAGGTCTGGATGTTGAAGTTGTTGAGGTTGGCGGAGCGCGCGCCGCCGATGATCTCGGCGCTGATCCGAGTCGCCGCGTTGAGGAACGCCGCGTTCACGGCATCGGCGATCGTCGGCAGCGTCGCCGGCCCGTATTGGCGGATATCGACGTTGTAGTTCGTGAGGATGGTCGCCGACGCCGTCGCCGCGGCAGCGCCCACCACGGCGCGCAATCCCTGCGGCTCGGCGCGCCGGCCGAGGGTCCAGAACGGGGCGGTGGCAGCGCCCGTGGAATCGGTGCTCACGTTGGCCGAGCCCGAGAGAAAACCGTTGCCGCCGCTGATGCTGAAGGCCACCGGCGTCGACGGCACTCCATTGCCGAACTGATCGGACACCTTGAAGCGAATGGCCGTCGGCACGACGGTCCCGCCGAGGCCGCTCTGGTTGTTGCCGCTGAGGACCGCGATGCTGGCCGCGGCGCCCGGCGTGCCGGTCGCGGAGATGATCAGGGCCGGCACCGACCCGACCGAGACGCTGAGCGTGTTCCGACCCGCGATGTTCCCCATTTTCCAGACCCCGACGGAGGTCTCGCCGCTCCCGGTGGTGGTCGGGGCTCCCGTGATGGTTCCGGCACCCGATGCCACGGTGACCGTCACGGGAACGCCGGTGAGCACGTTGCCTGCCGCGTCCTTCACGACGAAGGTCGGCGCGGTGGCGAGCGCGGTGCCCACCGTCGCGGTCAGCCCGGAGCTGGTCGCTCCGGCCGTGATCGACGCAGGGGTCACGACTTTGGTGGCATCCTTGCCGCTGCATGCGGCGACGACCACCGCGAGCAGGGTCAGCAGGGACTGGCGGGGTGTGCGCATCGCAGGGTCTCCCGGGGGGTGGCGTTCAGACATCAATACACGATGGGCCCGAGGGTGAAGATCCGCCGCGCATCCACGCGCAACGCCCCCGGTTCGGTGCCCGCAAGAAAATACTCCAGATACCGACGCTCGGCAGGCGTCGACGGCGTCGCGAGCGTGCCGCTGGCACGGTCCAGCTCCGCACTCACGATCCCCTCCGGTGCCGCCCATGCGCTGGAGGGGCGCGCATAGCCACCGCGGGCGATCATTTGTGCCCAGATCGGGGCCGCCAGCGTGCCGCCCGCCACGCCGCGCTCGGCGATCGGTTTCCGTTTATCCATGCCGAGCCAGACCCCGCCGACGATCTCCGGGGTGAGTCCCACGAACCAGACATCGGCGTTGTCGTCGGTGGTGCCCGTCTTGCCCGCCACCGGAACCGTCACGGGAAGATACTTGCGAATGCTGGTCGCCGTCCCGCGCTCGACCACGTCCCGCATCATGTCGCGCACGACGAATGTCGCGGCGGCATTCATGGCCGGTGGACGCATGCGGACCGGTTGTCCCCACACGGTCTTGCTCGTGGCATCCTCGACGCGGTACACGAAGCGCGGCTCCACGGGCGTTCCGAGATTCGCGAACGCGGTGTAGGCGGCCACGAAATCGAGCGGCTGCACCTCGGAGGCCCCGATGGCACTCGAGGGGTAAGGCGCGATCGCCGTCGAAATCCCCAGACGGCGCGCCAGCGCGATCACCGAATCGGCACCACTCCTGAGCCACAGTTGCACGGCCACCGGATTCCGCGACCTGGTGATGGCCTCACGCAGCGTGATGTTGCCGAGGAACAGCCCGTCGGAGTTCCTGGGACTGTACTCCTGCCGATCGAACATCACGTGCAGATTCGTGTCCGGGACGATCGTGTTGGCCGGGAGGGAATCGCTGATGGCGCGCGCGTACACGATCGGCTTGAAGCTCGACCCCGGCTGACGCAAGCCGTTCATGGCGCGATTGAACTGGGATTCCTGGTAGTTGCGGCCTCCGACGAGCGCCTTCACGTCGCCGCTGGTGGGATCGATCGCGATCGCGAGTCCCTGGAGGTAGTCGGTGCTCCCCTTGGGGTGTTTGTCGTAGGTGGCATTCGCGTACCCGGGGCGGGCTTCGACAGCGGCCGTCCCCTCGACGAGCGCGGTGACCGCAGCGCGCTGCAGCGCCGGCTCCAGCGTCGTGAACACCTTGTAGCCGCCGGCGCTCACCGGGATCCCCGCGGCTTCCGTCTGCGCTCTGACCACGTCGACGAAGTAGCCGGAGGGTGCCGCGACTCCCGCGCCCGGATCGGTCTGCACCGGCAAGGACTTGGCGACTTCCGCATCGCTCTTGGCGATCATGTGCTGATCGACCATGAGGTCCAGAATCAGATTCCGCCGCGCGCGATTCTTGTCCGGATTGCGCGACGGATCATAAATGGCGGGTCCTTTCGGGAGCGCGGCGAGCGAGGCGGCTTCGGCCAAGGTCAGCCGCGATGCGCTCTTGCCGAAATAGTGACGCGCGGCGGTCTCGATGCCGAACCAACCGTGCCCGAACGCGATCGTGTTCAGGTAGGCCTCGAGGATCTGTTCCTTGTTGTAGTGCTTCTCCATCTCGCGCGCCGCGCGCTGCTCGCGGAGTTTGCGCAGCGGGCTCATGTCGCGCCGATCGATCTGGTCGGGGTGGAGATTGCCCACCAGCTGCTGGGTGATGGTACTCGCCCCGCCACGCGCCTGGCCGAGCATCTTCCCCTTGATGGCACCAGCGACACCGACCATGTCCACGCCGTCGTGCTGGTAGAACCGATGGTCCTCGACCGCGACGAAGGCCTGATGGACGTACTTGGGGAGTGTGCGCAACGCGATGCTGGTCCTCCACTGCCGCCCGATCTCGCCGATCAGCGAGCCGTCTCGAGCGTAGACCAGCGAGGATTGCGGCAGCGCGATGATGGTCCAGGGCTCCCCGGTGGGGACCGGCACGGCCTTGGGGCGTACGGCCCCCGCCGGCGCGCCTTGCGCGCGCGCCAGCGATGCCGCCACCAGCACGGCAACCGTGGCGCGACGGATGAGCGGGGGCCGATGGGACCGCATGGGTCGAATTGTACCCTTCCGGTCGGCAATCGGCACCGGCTCCACCCCGAACGTTGCCCCATCCCTACCGAGGGTGCGAACTTTGGAGCATGCCACTGCTCCACCTTGCGATCGCCCAGTTCCGCCCCCGCAAAGCCGATGTGCCCGGCAATCTCACCCGCATCGGTGAGGTGCTGGCGCAGGCGGCCGCGCTGTCGCCGCGTCCGCACGTGGTGCATTTCCCGGAAACGGCGACCTCGGCGTATTTCGTGGAGGGGGGGGTGCGGGAGTGTTCATTGACCATTGCCGAGCTCACCGCCGGAATTGCGCAGGCCTACGCGGCGGCCTCCTCGGCGGCCTCCGCCGACGGCGTGCCGATCGCGGCCGTGGTGGGATTCTACGAGCGGCTCGACGGCACGTTGCACAACAGTGTGGCGTATCTCGAGGTGACCGGACATTCCGCGCGTGCCCTGCACGTGCACCGCAAGAACTTCCTCCCGACCTACGGGATGTTCGACGAAGAGCGATTCGTCGAACGCGGTTACGGCGTGCGCGCCTTCGACACGCCCTGGGGACGCGCGGCGATGCTCGTCTGCGAGGATGCCTGGCATTCGCTCACCGGGACGATCGCGGCACTCGACGGCGCGCAGATCATCTTCGTCTCGTCCGCCGCGCCGGCGCGGGGGGCCTTCGAGCGCGAGGACGGAGACGCGGTCCCCGCGACCGTCGCGCGGTGGACCCGACTCATTCGCGACATCGCCGAAGAGCACGGGCTCTTCGTGACGCTGGCGAATCTCGTGGGAAGCGAAGGGGGGAAGATGTTCCAGGGTTCCTCCCTCGTGATGGGTCCGCGCGGCGACACCCGCTGTCGTGCGCCGCTCTGGGACGAAGCGCTCCTCACCGCGAGCGTGGAGCTCGACGACATCGCGCACGCGCGGGCGAGCGGCAACCTGCTGAGCGATCTGCGGACCGCGCTGCCGGTGCTGCGCGCGGAGTTGGATCGGGCGGTGACCGGGGTGCGGGGCGAGGCGGAGACGCCCACCGCGGCGACTGCGGAGACCGCGGCGATCGCGGCGTCTCCCGCAGCGCCATCAGCGCCCCCGGCCACGGTCGTTCGCGCCGGCGCGACCTCAGCGCCGCTCACCGTCGTCACCTCGGGCGACCACGGTCGCAGCGCCCCGCCCCCACTCGACATCGACGCGAAGCTCCTCGAACAGTGGCTCGTGGCCTTCCTCCGCGACGAGTTCACGCGACGCGGCTTCACCGATGCGGTCGTGGGTGTCTCCGGCGGTGTGGACTCTGCGGTCGTCGCGGCGCTCGCCGCGCGCGCGCTCGGGCCCGAGCACGTGATCGGCGTACGGCTGCCGTATCGCGCCTCGAGCGCCGACTCGCTCGCGCACGCCGAGCTGTTGATGACGCAACTCGGCATCCGGCAGCGCACGCTGGAGATCACCGCCGCAGTGGACGGCTACCTCTCCCTCGAACCCGACGCCGACGCCGCGCGGCGCGGCAATGTGATGGCGCGCATGCGGATGATCGCGCTTTTCGACTTGAGCGCCAAGCATCGGGCCCTCCCGCTCGGTACGGGCAACAAGAGCGAGCGATTGCTCGGCTACTTCACGTGGCACGCAGACGACTCGCCGCCGGTGAACGCCATCGGCGATCTCTTCAAGACACAGGTCTGGCAGCTCGCGCGGCACCTCGGCGTCCCCGATGCGATCATCTCGAAGCCGGCCTCGGCGGATCTGTTGCAGGGACAGACCGATGAAGGAGACTTCGGCATCTCGTATGCCAAGGCGGATGTGATCCTGAACTGGCTCGTGCACGGGTGGACCCCCGCCGAGTTGGTGGCGCGGGGCTTCGCCGCGTCGGAGGTGGAGCTGGTGCGGAAGCGCCTCGATGGGACGCACTGGAAGCGTCGACTCCCGACCGTGGCCCTCGTGAGCGGCGCGGCGATCGGCGAGAGCTATCTGCGCCCGGTCGATTACTGATCGCTGCACCGCGCCACAAGATCGCACGAATCGGATTGAGGCGCGGAGCCGAGAAGCCTAGCATGAAGCCAACGCACATCACCGGAGTTGGCCATGGCGTCTGATTTCGAAGTCACCGACTACGCGCGCATCGAGCGGGCGATCCGCTTTCTCGACGCGAACCGCGCCGCCCAGCCGTCGCTCGCCGATGTGGCGCGGCATGTGGGGCTGAGCGAGGCGCACTTCCAGAAACTCTTCACGCGCTGGGCCGGGATCAGCCCCAAGCGCTTCCTGCAGCATCGCACGGCGCGGGTGGTGAAGCGGCTGTTGCGCGAGGAGCGCACCGTGCTCGATGTCAGTTACGCCGCGGGACTGAGCGGCCCCGGACGATTGCATGATCTCGTGGTGAATGCCGATGCCGTGACACCCGGCGAATGGCAGCGGGCCGGTGCGGGGATCGTGGTGCGCTATGGATTCCATCCCACGATGTTCGGCGAGTGTCTGCTCGCGATCACCACGCGCGGAATATGTCACCTGGCCTTCGTGCATCCGGTCTCGCGTCGCGAGGCGATGGCGCGGCTGAACGCCGAGTGGCCGGCGGCGGATTTGGTACCGAATCAGGACGCCACGCGGCGGGTCGCGGCGCACGTGTTCCCCGCGCCAGGGAGTGCGCGCAGCGCGCTCGCGCTGCATGTGAAGGGGACGAACTTCCAACTCAAGGTCTGGGCCGCCCTGCTCGACGTGGCGGACGGGCGCGTCACGACCTACGGGGCACTCGCGGCGGCGATCGGTTCACCGGCCGCGGCGCGCGCCGTGGGTGGTGCGGTGGGGGCCAACCCGATCAGCTACCTGATCCCCTGTCACCGGGTGATCCGCGCGAGCGGCGAACTCGGAGGCTATGCCTGGGGGCCGGACCGGAAGCGGGTGATGCTGGCGCTCGAGGGCGCGCGCGCAGTTCGCTGAACGGCTACGCGGCCTGCGCGTACGCCAAGCTCACGGCGCGTCGGGCGCCCCGCTTGAGCGTCCGGTGTGCGACGCGCGCGTAGCGGATGAAGTTCGCACCCGCCCACGGGTACCGCGCGAAGAACTCCTGCGGCAGCAGCGACCCCTTCAGTTGATTGCACTGGCGGCAGGCCGCCACCAGGTTGCCCGGGTCATGCGTTCCGCCGCGCGAGAGCGGAAACACATGATCCAGCGTCGTGATCTCTAGCCCAAGGATCGCACTGCAGTAGACACAGCGCCGCCCGCAATCACGGAAAGTCGACCGCTTGACGTGTCGCTTCTCCTGCTGGGCGAGCACGCGACGGTGATGGCGGGAAGTACCACGGGGTGCACGGGGCAGTGCGAAACGGTGGACGCTCCGGTGAGACATGACACCTCGCCGAACAGGGCTGAAACGCCGACACCCCGCCTCGGGGCAGGAAGCCCGAGCGGGGTGGGATTGATGGGGCGGAGGGTCCAGCCGTCCGGCGCGGGTGGCGCCGGCAGCTCAATGGGCTGGACTGGCTGTCGCGTGCGAGCGGCCATTTCCCTCCACTGACTCCGAATGCCGGAGGTGGCAGTCGGGCTTTCCACATCTGACGAACGAAAATGTTGCTCCGTCACACGAGTCCTGCAAGTACCGGCCAGTCCCGATATGAACAAGATTAGGACCCCTTCCCGCTGACCGACCCCCGAAACACCCCCCGTCGCGGGGGCGTGCGGCTTGGGATGTGCTTCAAAGTGCGCTAACTTTCTCCGGTTCCTGCGCATCCGTCGGGCCAACTCGACCCCGAGTGGTCGTGGCGCCTCCTTCAGCATTTCGCCGAATCCATGGCTACTTCGTCCAAGGCGCGTCGCGCCACGCACGGACTCACGCGCGAGCAGCTGCTCGGCGCCTACCGCACGATGCTCCTCTCGCGTCGCGTGGACGACAAGGAGATCGCGCTCAAGCGCCAGAACAAGATCTTCTTCCAGATCTCCGGCGCTGGTCATGAAGCGCTGATGACGGCCGCCGGACTGGTGCTGAAGCCCGGCTACGACTGGTTCTATCTCTACTATCGCGATCGCGCGCTCTGCCTGCAGCTGGGCATGACCGCGGCCGAGATGTTGTACTCGGCCGTCGGCGCGGCGGTGGATCCCAACTCCGGCGGTCGGCAGATGCCGAGTCACTGGGGGCACAAACGACTGAACATCACGTCGGTGTCGTCGCCCACGGGCACGCAGTTCCTGCAGGCGGTCGGTGCCGCCGAAGCCACGTTGCGCGCCAAGCAGGGGAAGCTGGACGACCCGCAGTTCACCGGGGACGACGTGGTGCTCGTCACCACGGGCGACGGCACGACGAGCGAAGGGGAGTTCTGGGAATCGCTGAGCACCGCGTCGAATCTCAAGCTGCCGGTGGTGTACATCGTCGAGGACAACGGCTACGCGATTTCGGTGCCGGTCGAGGTGAACACCCCGGGCGGCTCCATTTCCGAGCTGGTGAAGAACTTCCCCGGACTGTACGTGCAGCAGGTCGACGGCTGCGATCTGATCGCGAGCTATGAGACCATCCAACGCGCGGTCGCCTATGCCCGTGAGCGCAAGGGACCGGCCCTCGTGCACGCGAAGGTGATTCGCCCGTACTCGCACTCGCTCTCCGACGATGACGTGAAGTATCGTCCGAGCGCCGAGCGGGATGCCGACGCACTCCGCGATCCGATCACCGTGTTCCCGGCGTGGCTGGTCGAGGAGGGCTACGCGACCGAGGCGGAGATCGCGAAGATCGCGGAGGAGGTCGACGCGGAGGTGTTGGCGGCGACGGACGACGCGCTGGCGCAGCCGCAGCCCGATCCCAGCACCGTGTACTTCGGCGTCTACTCCCCGGACGTCGATCCGACGAGCGAGCAGTTCGATACCGAGGATGATCCGCAGTTCAGCGGCGAGCCGACCACGATGCTCGACTTGCTCAACTCATGCATGAAGGAAGAGATGCGCCGGGACGAACGGATCCTGGTGTTCGGGGAGGACGTGGCCGATGTGTCGCGCGAACAGTATCTGGGCGATGTGAAGGGGAAGGGCGGCGTTTTCGGCGTCACGTCCGGCCTGCAGAAGGAGTTCGGCAGCGGGCGTGTGTACAACTCGCCGCTCGCCGAGGCCAACATCGTCGGACGCGCGATCGGCTTGGCGCACCGCGGCTTCAAGCCGGTCGTCGAGATCCAGTTCTTCGACTACATCTGGCCCGCCTACATGCAGATCCGCGACGAGCTCGCGACGATGCGCTGGCGCTCGACCAACCAGTTCGCGGCGCCGGTGGTGATTCGCACCACCTATGGCGGCTACATCCGCGGCGCGATCTACCACTCGCAGACCGGCGCCTCGCTCTTCACGGCCTGCCCGGGGCTTCGGGTCGTCTGCCCGAGCAATGCGTCTGACGCCAACGGACTGCTCCGCACGGCCATCCGCTGCGAGGATCCGGTGATCTTCCTCGAGCACAAGCATCTCTACCGGCAGACGTACAACAAGTCACAGAATCCCGGCCCGAACTTCATGATTCCGTTCGGCAAGGCCAAGATCCTGCACGAGGGAACCGATGTCACGGTGGTCACCTACGGCGCCACGGTGAATCGCGCCCTGGTCGCGGCCCGCGAAGTCGGGGAGCGTGGCATCAGCGTGGAGGTCATCGACCTGCGCACGCTCTCCCCGTGGGACCGTGAGGCGGTGTTCACGAGCGTCAAGAAGACGGGCCGCGTCATCGTGGCGCACGAGGATTCGTTGTCGTGGGGCTACGGCGCCGAGATCGCGGCGGCCATCGCCGATGAGTGCTTCCCGTGGCTCGACGCCCCCGTGAAGCGCGTGGCGAGCACCGATACGTTCGTGGGATACGCGCCCTCGCTCGAGGACGCGATCCTGCCGCAGACGTCGACGTTCGTGCAGGCGTACCTCGACCTCATGGCCTTCTGATGACCCCCTGGCTGTTGATCCTCGCCCTGTGGGCGCAGCAAGGCGTCGGCGCGAAGTTCCCGACCGTCGTGAGCGACAACCTGGAAGGCCGGACCTTCACCCTTCCCCGTGATTTCGCGGGGAAACGGAATGTGGTGTTCGTGCCCTTCCTCCGCGAGCAGCAGTCCGTGGTGGACGGATGGGTGCCGTTCGTGAAGCAGCAAATCGCCGCACACCCGGGGACCGACTACTACGAGCTCCCCACGATCAAGAAGATGATCGGCCTGATGAAGTGGACGATCAACAAGGGGATGAGTGGCGGGATCCCGGACAAATCGGCGCGCGAGCACACGATCACGCTCTACACGGACAAGGCGGCGCTCAAACAGTCGCTCGCCATCACGGACGAATCGGTGGTCACGATTCTCGTCGTGGATACCGAGGGGAAGATCTACTGGCGCGAGACGGGGGCGTTCACCTCGGCAAAAGGCGCGTCACTGGCGGCCGCGCTGTCGGCGCCGATCGTCCCCTGAGCTCGCGCGGGACTTCGGCCCGGCGTTAGCGGTGCGGCGTTAGCGGTGCGGCGGGGTGAAGGTCACCCGCCCGTTCCGGATGTGTCCTGACGCCCCCTTCGCGTCCCGCACCTGCACCTCGGCGAGCGGAAGCTTCCGCAGTTCCGCACTGCCCCCCATCGCCAGCACCTGATCTCCCTGGACGACGACGGCGTCGACCAGGGGACGGCGCGGATCGCCCGTGGCGATCCGTGCGTTCACGACGATCTCGGTGGCCTGCGTGAGTTCCGGATTCAACGGCGCTCGAGCGCGTCGCGGACGTCGAGCAGCACTTCGAAGTACAACTGCTCCCGACGATACGCGAAATCGAGGGAGGTCTGTGCGGCGAGATCCTCGGAGGCTTTGGCACGCTCGAATGCCTCACGGTACATCTCTTCCAGATTGTTGAGGATACGGTCGCGAGGACGGGACATGCGATTCTTCTCCAGGATGGCGGCGGGTGTGAGACGCGGCGGGGCGAAGTGCTCAGGCTCCGTCGCCTTCGACACGGGTTGGTCGATGAGCAGCTTCTTGGCGGCGCCGAGGGCCAGGCGCCGAGGACTGAACGGTTCGGACATTGACGGAATCTAACGTCAGTACCGGACCGTGGGACTAGGGTTCGAGGCGGTGGAACACCGACGCGTCCACGACGTGGCCGTCGCGGAGGTGCTCCACGACGATGCGCTCCATGAGTGCTGGTGTCACGCCGGCGTACCAGACGCCTTCCGGGTAAACCACGACGATCGGCCCCCCTTCGCAGACGCCCAGGCAGGGCACTTCGGATCGTTTGACCCGATTGGGCCCGAAGAGCATCTCGTGGCGCTGCAGCAAGCTTGCCAACTGCGCATACAGGGCACGCCCGCGCCGATCGGGACTGCAGTAGCCGCCCGTACACACCACCACATGGTGGCGATAGGGGTCCATGACGGGGAGCGTTGGGGGCATGCACCCGAATGTAACGCGGGACACGCCGAGTCCGAATGCGGTCCGCACATTGCCCCCGTGCCGGACGGGGGACAGCTTCCACGAAGCGCAGTCCCACCCCGCGCGTACCCAGTCCTCGAGCATCGGGAATCGAGATGTCGTGTCGTCGTACCGTGTGGGTTCTGGTGGGTCTCGCAGCGCTGAGTTTCGCCACCGCGAGCAGTGCGACGCTACGCGCGCAGGATCTTGCCGCCCCACTCCCGCTCGACACGGCCGTGCATCGCGGCAGGCTGTCCAACGGCGTGCAGTTCGTGATCCGACGCAACGGACGCCCCGAGAAGCGGGCGGAGTTTCGACTCGTGGTCAACGCCGGCTCCGTGCAGGAGACCGACGTGCAGCGCGGGATCGCCCACTTCGTGGAGCACATGGCCTTCAACGGGACACGCCGATTCCCGAAGGCGGCGATCGTGAACTTCCTCGAGCGCGCCGGCATGGCGTTCGGCGCCGATGTCAACGCCGCGACGTCGTTCGACGAAACGGTGTATCAGTTGCAGATCCCGACCGACAGCGCGCATCTCGTCGCGACCGCTCTCGACATCCTCGAAGACTGGGCGCAGGGCGTGGCGTTCGCACCAGCCGAGATCGCCAAGGAGCGCGGCGTCGTTCTCGAGGAGTGGCGCACGGGACGCGACGCCAGCACTCGGGTGCAGAATCGTCAGTTCCCGGTGATGCTGCGGGGGTCACGCTATGCGGAGCGCCTGCCGATCGGAACACCGGAGAATCTCGCGGCCTTCCCCGACTCGCTTCCGGCAGCGTTCTATCGGGACTGGTACCGCCCGGATCTCATGACGGTCGTCGCGGTGGGCGATTTCGACCCTGCGCAGATGGAAGGGGAGATTCGTACCCGCTTTGCCGGCCTCACGATGCCGGCGCATCCCGTGGCGCGCATCTCGCCCCCGGTGCCGGACCACGAGGACACCTTGATCTCGATCGAAACGGACCCGGAGTATCCGGCCTCCAGCATCGGGTTGCTCTGGCTGTATCCCCCGGACCGCTCACAGCGCATCGGGGATCGTCGTCGCGCCCTCGTGACCGCCTTCTTCGACGGCATGCTCAACGCCCGGCTCGGCGAGATGGCACAGCGCCCGGATGCGCCCTTCGCGTTTGCGTCCGCCGGCCGCGGAGCCTTCGTGCGCACACGGGACGGGTTCGAACTGGACGCGAGCGTGAAGGACACGGGCTTCGTCCGCGCGGGCTTGGCAATGCTCGGGGAGGTCGAGCGAGTCGCCCGGTTCGGATTCACGGCGACCGAACTCGAACGCCACCGCACGAACTATCGCCGCGCGCTGGAACAACGGTTCGTCGAGCGGGACAAGTTGCCGTCGGCGGGCCTCGCCGACAGCTACGCGACCGCCGCAGCCACAGGAACGCCGATTGTCGGCATCGAGAACGAGTCGCGTCTGGGCGAGCAGTTGCTGGCCACGATCACGCTCGACGAGATCAATGCCGTGGCGCGTCAATCACTCGGGGCCGGCAACCGCGTGGTGCTCGTGGCCGCCCCTGATCGACCGGACATCACGCTCCCCGACCGCGCGTCGCTGCTGCGCCTGTTCGACCGCGCCAAGGAGACGACACTCACGGCCTACGTCGACTCGACCAGCGATGCCGCATTGGTGCCCTCGGCACCGCCTGCCGGGCGCATCACGGCCGAACGCACCTTGCCGGAGACGGGGATCATCGAGTGGACGCTGTCCAACGGCGCGCGCGTGCTGCTGAAACCCACGGATTTCAAGGCCGACGAAGTCCTGTTCGCGGCGCGCAGTCCCGGCGGAATCTCGCTGCTTCCGGATGCCGATGTCTCCACGGCGACGCTCAGCGACTACGTGCTCGCCGCGGGAGGACTCGGCACCTTCAACGCGATCGCGCTGGGCAAGAAGCTGACGGGCATCCGCGCATGGACGGAGGCATCGCTCGGCGAGTTTTCGGAGCAACTGTCCGGGACTGCCTCGTCCCGGGATCTGGCCACCATGCTGCAGCTGGCATGGCTTCGATTCACCGCGCCACGCGTGGATGCACCGGCGTGGGACGCCTTCAAGAATCAGGTGCGCACCGGACTCGAGACGCAGAAGAACTCACCGGAGGCCGTGTTCGCCGACACCATGCAGCTCACGCTGGCACAGCATCATCCGCGGGTACGCCTCGTGACGCCCGCGATGCTGGACGAGATCCAGTTGCCTCGCGTGCTGGAGATCACCCGCGCGCGATTCGCCGATGCCGCCGGCTTCACCTTTTATCTTGTCGGCAGCTTCTCCCCCGAGACCGTGCGTCCGCTCGTCGAACAGTGGCTCGCGTCGCTGCCGTCGACGCATGCCGCGGAGCGCGCGCGTGATGTCGGCATTCGGCCGCCGACCGGGGTCGTGGAGAAGACCGTGCGGATGGGGATCGAACCCAAAGCGCTCACCACTCTCGTGTTTCACGGGTCGTGCGCGTATTCCATGACCGCCCGATACGCGCTGTCGTCGTTGCGGGAACTCCTCGAGATCCGGCTGCGCGAGTCGCTCCGGGAGGACAAGGGCGGGACCTACGGCGTCTCCGTCAGCGCGTCGTGCGACCACATTCCGTTCGAGCGCTACGGACTGACCATCAGCTTCGGCTCCGCCCCCGAACGCGTCGAGGAGTTGACCAGCGCGCTCTGGCGGGTCGTTCAGGAGATCCAGTCCGGGGTCGTCAGCGATTCCAACGTGACCAAGATTCGCGAGATCCAACTCCGCGGACACGAGACCGGACTCCGACAGAACGGCAGCTGGCTGAGCGCCATGATGGATGCGGATGAGGACGGGCGCGACCAGCGCGACTTCCTGCGGTATCCGAATCTCGTGGGCTCGCTGAACGCTCCGATGCTGCGCGACGCGGCACGCGCCTATATTCGACGGGATTCCTACGCGCGATTCATTCTCCTCCCGGCAACCGCGGGAGCCCCACCGAAGCCCGAGCCCTGAGCGATGCCGACGCCCGATGATTTCTTTGCCATCGATATCCGCGTCGGAACGGTGCTGCAGGCCGCACCGTTCCCCGAGGCACGGAAGCCGTCCATCAAGCTCGAGATCGACTTCGGACCGGAACTGGGCATCAAGCGATCCAGCGCACAGATCACCGTCCACTACACGCCGGAGCAGCTGGTAGGCCGTCAGGTGGTGGCGGTCGTCAATATCGGGGAGCGCCGGATCGCGGGGTATGTCAGCCAAGTGCTCTGTCTTGGGGCGATGCCGCTCTCCACCGAAGTCATTCTCCTCAACCCAGACCAGCCGGTCGCCAACGGCACACGGATAGGCTAACCATGAAACATGATGCGCTGGGCAGCGTCGACGCGGTACGCGGCGACAACATCGTCACGATGACGTGGCACGGAGAGCGTCGGTTCGAAGCCGGCCGCTCCGGCGCGCCGACGATCCGGATGGATGGCGACGCCACCACTGCCCCAAGTCCGGTGGACACCCTCATCTCGGCGCTCGCGGGCTGCACGGCGGTCGATGTCGTGGACATCCTCAAGAAGCGCCGCACTGAGCCGACCGCCCTCGACATGGTCATCACCGCGCAACGCGCCGATGGCACGCCGCGGCGCCTCGTGAAGGTGCACCTCGCGTATCGCATCACCGGCGGCGGCGTGGAGCGGGACCACGCGCTGCGTGCGATCGAACTGGCGGTCACCAAGTACTGCTCCGTCCGGGATTCGCTCGACCCGGAACTGCCCGTGACCTGGAGCTTGGAACTCCTACCGGGATAGCTCCCGCACGACGTGCCGGAGCTCGGGGATCAGCACGCGCGTGAGCGCGAGCTCGACCGCCGCCGTCGAGCCGGGCATCGACGCGATGAACGTTCGTCCCGCTGCGCCGGCCACCGCACGCGACAGAATCGCTGCGGTCCCCACCTGCTCCCGGAACGAGAGCAGGCGAAAGATCTCCCCGAACCCGGGAAGCTCCTTGTCGAACAACGGCCGCACCGCCTCGATGGTGCGGTCGCGCTGTCCGAGACCGGTGCCGCCCGTGAGCAGGATCGCGTCGACGTCGCCGCGCCCAACCAGGGCGACGACATGTGCGCGCACCCGGTCCTCGTCGTTCGGCAGCAACGTGGCGTCGATCACGGCGTATCCGGTGGCCTCAAGCAGTTCGCGCATGCGTGCGCCCGACGTATCGGTGTCCGCGGTCCGCGAATCGGAGACGGTCACGATCGCGCAGCGCACCGTCGGACGACGGTCGCCCTCCGCCCGATGCGTACTGGTGCCCTCAGGAAGTTCGGTCGCCATGGGCGGAAGCTGGCCACGTACCACTCGGGCGGCAAGGGCGCGATATTTCAACGCGCTGCGATGGCCCGCGCAGCTTCACCCCGGAATCTGACGATGTCGATCGCCCACCTTCGCAAGGAATACGCGCGCGAGACCCTCAACGAGCACGATGTGCACCCGGATCCGATCCAGCAGTTCGGCCGCTGGTTCGAGCAGGCCCGTGCGGCGGAACTGCTGGAGCCGAATGCGATGGCGCTCGCGACCGTCTCACCGGCGGGTCAGCCGGCGGTGCGGATGGTCCTGCTGAAGGAATATTCCGAACGCGGCTTCGTGTTCTACACGGATTACCGCAGCCGAAAAGGACACGAGCTGGCCGCGAACGCCCGCGCGGGACTCTGCTTCTGGTGGGATGCGCTGCAGCGCCAAGTCCGCGTCAATGGCACGGTGGAACGCGTCGCGCGCGATGAGGCGGCGGCCTACTATCGGTCGCGTCCCCATGGCAGTCGGGTGGGAGCATGGGCCTCGCACCAGAGTGAGGTGCTGCCCTCGCGCGCGTCACTCGAACAGGAAGTCGCTCGGCTCGGCGCGATCCATCCCGACGGCAGCGATGTCCCGCTGCCGGATCATTGGGGCGGCTTCCGCGTACTCCCGGACGAGATCGAGTTCTGGCAGGGACGTCCGAGTCGATTGCACGACCGGATTCGGTACGCGCGACAGGGCGATCAGTGGAGGCGCGAGCGGCTCTCGCCCTGACCCGCACCGCGCGCCCGGCTCAGAGCTCCTTAAGGGCCTTCTTGACCTGCTCGAGATTGGGATTCAACCGAAGCGCTGCCTCATAGGCCTGACGGGCTCCGGCCTTGTCCCCCTTCTTGGCGAGCAGTTCCCCGAGCCGGAAGTTGACCGCCGCGGGCGCGGGATTCCCGTCGACGCCGAGTGCCGAGGAGGCCAGGACACGGCGAAGCGCCTGCTCCCCCCGGTCCAGCTGTTTACCCGCCGTCGTCGCCACGCGCCCGAACCAGAACAAACCGGTGAGGTTGTCCTTCTCCTTGGCCACGAACTTCTCCATCACCGCGAGCGCTTCATCGGCACGGCGATTGTTCGCCAGGAAACCGGCGAGGCTTGTGGCGGAGGGCGCACTGTCGGGGAACTCCGTCCACGCCGCCCGGTACTCCCGCTCGACCACGACGAGATCCTTCTCCCGGTTCGCAAGGGTCCCGCGCGCGATGTGGCCCCGCAGACGATTGATCTTGAAGATTGCCTCGGCCTGTTCGTGCGCCTTCTCCACGCTCCCGCCCATCACCGACGGGGCGATCATGTAGAACTGCAGCAGCCCCTCGCGCGCCGGAATGTTGGAGGGATCCAACTGGACCGTGCGCTCGAACTCCGCCTTGCAGCGCCGCGCGAGCAGCGGTTGACGGAGCACACTGGCTTTCTGCGCGACGACGCCCAGCGCGCGGGCGAGGCCGAGGTGGTACTCGGCATTCTTGTCGGACGCGGCGATCGCCTTCTCGAACGCTTTCACCGCGGCATCCCCATCGTTGGCCTGCAACGCGGCCATGCCCTGCTTGAACGATTCACTCCCCGTCTGAGCGGAGAGCGCGAGCGGGAGGATCGCCAAACCGACGACCGCACGACGGACGCAACGAGTCATGGGATCACCAAGCGCGTTCGAGATCTCGAAGTTCGCCACGGAGCTTAAGGTAACTTTCCCAGCGCGCCCGCGAAATCGTGCCGGCCTCGACGCGCTGACGCACCGCGCAGCCGGGTTCGTGATCGTGACCGCAATCGGCGAACTTGCACGCTCCGATCAGCACCTTGAACTCGGGGAAGCATTGATCGAGATGCTCGGGCGACAACCCCCACATGCCCACCTCACGGAGTCCGGGGGTATCGACGACAAAGCCGCCGAGCCTGTCCGGCACCGGGATCAGTCGCGCACCGACGGTGGTGTGACGCCCCTTGTTCACCGATTCGCTGATCTCACCGGTGCGAAGGTCGAGACCCGGGAAGAGCGCGTTGAGGAGCGATGATTTCCCCACGCCCGATGGGCCCGTAAGGGCAGAGGTGCGTCCGGCGAGCGTGTCGTGCAGTGCGCGGAGCCCGGTTTGGTCTTTGACGCTCGTCCGGAAAACCGGGTAGCCAGCGCGCTCGTATTCCGCCGCGAGATCGGCCGCGCCCGCCGCCCCCCCGACGAGATCCACCTTGTTGATCACCAGACAGGCCGCGATGTCATTGCCTTCCGCGATGACCAGGAACCGGTCGATCATGCGCACGTGCGGTTCGGGCTTGGCGGCCGCGAACACCACGACGACTTGATCCACGTTCGCCGCGACCACGCGCTCACCGCGGGCGCGGCCCGGTGTTTTCCGCGACAGGGTCGACCTTCGCGGCCGGATCTCGGTGATCGCCCAGGCTCCGTCGCGGTCATCACGTTCGATGCCGACATCGTCGCCCACGGCCAGCTTGATCTGGCCGTCCTGCTTGAGTCGGCCCCGCATGGAGGCATCCAGCAGCTCCCCCGCACCGGTCCGCACGTGATACACGCCGCCCGTGCCCTGCAGGACGACCGCATCCACGACGCTCACGCCGCACCGTCGGCATCGTCGCGTTCATCGCGCATGACATCCCACCACCGGCGGCTGGAGCCGCCATCGCGCTCCAAGAGCATGTTGTCGAGCATCCGCTGCGCTTCTTCGAGCGTCAACTCGCCGAGCAACTTCTCGACCGAGGCGGCATCCGCCCCGAAGGTCAGGAAGGGCGTCTCCAGGTGGCCCGCCACCTGCTGGGCACCGGTCCGCGTCCACTGCACGAACACCAGGTATCCCCCCCACGCACGGTCCGGCTCCACATCGTCGGTGCGGTCGCTCAGGATGTCGAGACTGTAGGACATGCCGTCCCGCCCTTCGAGTGCTGCCGGCCGTGCATGCACCGCGGCATAGCCACCCACGGTGCGCTCGTCCCCCTTGTCGTACTGCGGCGGGATCTGTTGCCCGGGACTCACGATGCGCCGGCGGAGGGCTTCGCACGACCCGACATCGACTCGCGCAGGATGTTTCCGGTCATGAAGGCGAGGTTCGCCGGACGCTCGGCGAGTCGGCGCATGAGGTACGGATACCATTGCGTCCCGAACGGAACATAGACGCGCATCCGGTAGCCGTCCCGCACGAGCTGTTCCTGGAGGTCACGGCGTACGCCGTACAGCATCTGGAACTCGAACGCATTCGGCGCGATGCCCTGCGTCCTGGCGAACCGCTTGGCCTCGGCGATGATCGCCGCGTCGTGCGTCGCGATCCCCGGGTAGCGTCCGCGCTGCATCAGCTCCTTCATGCACTGCACGTAGGTCGCGTCGACATCGCGCTTGTCGGGGAACGCGACGGTCGGCGGCTCGAGATACGCACCCTTGCAGATGCGCACGCGGCAGTTGAGGTCGATGGCATGCCGGACATCGTCCGGCGTCCGGCGGAGCGAGCTCTGCAACACGATGCCGACGTTGTCCGGATACTGCGGATAGAGCCGCTGCTCGAAGAACTCGATCGTACGCGTCGTATACGCGCTCGACTCCATGTCGAGACGCACGAAGCTTCCGTATTCTTTGGCCCGATCGAGAATCCGCTTCATGATCTCCTCGCAGAGACCATCGTCGATGTCCTGTCCCATGGCCGTGAGCTTCACGGAAACATTCGCGTCCAGGCGGTTGGCGTGGATCGCGTCCAGCAGTCGCAGATACTCGTCCCCCGCGGCCTTCGCTTCGGCGGCGTTCGTCACGCTCTCGCCGAGGAGGTCGAGCGACGCCGAGATCCCCATGGTGTTCAAGGCGGCCACCGCGGGAACCGCCGTGTCGATCGTCTCGCCGGCGACGAACCGGGATGCCATCGCCTTGGCGAAGCCATTGTTCCGCACGAAACGGAAGATCGACGATTGTCGTGAGAGGAACAGCAGGGAGGAGCGCAGCATGAGATCGATTACGGGATGATACGCGTGGGTGTGGTGACCGGTGCAGTCACCCGCATCACCGGGAACGTGCGCCCGGCCGCTGGGCGGGCCTCGAGCTCGGCGTCGAAGAAGTTCCAGGTCGCCAACCCGTCATCGGACTGTGGTTCGAGGAGCAGCGCGGCGAGCACGCCGAGGGGTTGCGCCGATCGTACGATGTAGGTGCCAGGCGCGAGCATGATGGACGACGCCCGCCAGCCGCCCTCGATCCGCAACTCGCTGTGACCCTGGAACGGGCGTCCCGACTTGACGAGCGAGTCGACGGTGAACGTCTCACCGCCGGCGTTGCCCGCCCCGGTCACCTGCTCCACGACGATTCCGTGCAGCCGCAGCCGCGCAAGCACGGAGTCGAGGCCGGCAATCCGCCCGAAGGCCCAGGCCACGGGCAGTTTCGCGCGGAGCGTCGGATCGAAACGATCCTTGACCGGCATCTTCAGCGCGACCATCTGCCCGCTCCGCTTCATGCCGCACCGGACGCCGGGTTCGGTGAGCGGCCACGGGCAGGTGAAGCCACCGCCCGGTCCGCGTCCCCCGCGCCCCGCCTGCTCCACCCCCTTGGCCTCCGGGATCTGCACCAACGGTTCCTCGATCACGACCTGCAGGCTGGGCGTCCTCGTGAGCACCGCGCGGATCGGCACCTCGGCGACGGTTCCGGCCATCAAGGCCGCGTCACTCCCGCGCGTGAGCGCGAGTACGGACCGGGTACGTTCGGCCGTGAGCGACAGCAGCTCCCTCACGAACGCATACGTGGACTTCACGCGACGCTCGAAGGGATCATGCGAATACGCCTCGCTCAGAATCGAGAGACGGCCACGCGTGCCGTAGTAGTTGGTCCCGTAGCGCGGCTTGTGCTCGTACGTGCTCCAACTCTTGGGCTCTCCGGCCGCCGCGGGCCCTTCGTCGCCGCTGAAGTTGCCGTAGTCGAACACCTCGAACTTGTCGCGCGTCCGCATCCGCTGACGCAACACGGGCAGCATCGAGTCGCGGACGAAGGCGCCCCCGAACGTCCCACCGACGAGACCGGCCGCCGGATGCAACGACGGGGAATACGTGAGGGCGTAGCCGTGATAGCTGCCGTCCGTGGTATGCAAATCGACGAAGAGGTCGGGATCCCACGCATTGAACATCGCCAGCGAGGCGCGCGTCTCCGGCGCCTCGAGTTTGATGTAGTCGCGGTTCAGATCGAGCTGCATCCCGTTCGGACGCTGGCCAACCAGTTCGGGGCCGTTTTGTGCGCCGCGCTGCTGCGCCTGCGGCTTGAACATCTCGTTGCCGTCGGCGTTGTAGATGGGGACGGCCACCAACACGATGGAATCGAGGACGTTCTTCCTCGGATCGAAGAGCAGATCGCGCAGCACGGCCTGCAACGCTTCCTTGCCCTCGACCTCGCCGGCGTGGATGTTGCCCTGCACGTAGACGATCGGCCGCCCGAGGCGCTTCGCTTCGAGGGGGGTCGCCACCAATGGCCGCGAGGCAATCACGTAGGGAATGTCACGACCTTGCGACGTCCTGCCGATGCTGCCCACGCGAATCTTCGCCCCGCGCGCCTGGAGCGAGTCGATGAAGGCGACAACATCCGCGTACGTCGATGTCTCTCTGTACTTCGACCGCTCCGCGCGCGTCTGCTGCGCGCCCATCGTTCGGGGGACGCCACTCACGAGACATGCAGCGGTCAGCAGCAGCGTCGCCAGCGCCGAACGCGGCACGCGCGAATCTCGAATCGTCATGCGGTCTCCAGTGGGTACCAGTCTCAAACGGGCTTGCCATGCGCCGGGTAGAACCGGCGTCCCTCTCGGGCCATCGTGATCAACAGCGCACACGGGCGGTAGCGCCCCGAATGCCGGGCATCGAGTTGCTCGAGCTGCCGGACGATCTCCGTGACGCCGGTCGCGTCGATGTATCGGTACGGCCCCCCGCGGAACGGCGGGAATCCGATGCCGAACACCGCCCCCACATCACCGTCGCGTGGCTGCCGTACGATGCCCTCCTCGACGCATCGCGCGGCCTCGTTCACCATGGCCAGCACGCAGCGACGCTGGATCTCCTCCTTCGGCAACGGGGTGCGGCGCGACCCGGTCGGGAGAAGGGCGTACACCGATTCGTCCACGCCGCCCTTCTTCCCGGCATCGTCATAGAGGTAGAACCCCTTCTTTCCCTTGCGCCCGAGCCGTCCGGCACCGAGCACCGCGCGGAGCGCCTGCGACGGTTGCACGCGATCACCGAAGGCGGCGCTCATGACGGCCCCGGACTTGCCCGCGATGTCGATCCCGACTTCGTCCAGCAGGGTGATCGGCCCCACCGGGAATCCGAAATCGAGCATCGCCGCATCGATCGCGTCGATCGCCACTCCTTCATCAAGCAGGCGTCCCGCTTCATTGATGTACGGCGCCAAGATGCGGTTGGCGAAAAAGCCGGGCGCGTCATTGACGACGATCACCGTCTTGCCGAGCTTCCGACCGAACGCCACGGTCGTGGCCACGACCTCCGGCGCAGTCCTCGGCGTGACGATCACCTCGAGCAGCGGCATCTTGTGCACGGGCGAGAAGAAGTGCATGCCGATGACGCGCTCCGGACGCGACGCCCCCTCGGCGATCGACGTGATCGGGATCGTGCTCGTGTTGGTCGCAAAGATCGCGTCGTCCGCGAGCAGCGGCTCGATCTCGCGCAGGACGCGGTGCTTGACGCCGAGGTCTTCGTACACGGCCTCGACCACGACCGGTACCTGCCGGAACCCCGTGTAGTCCACCGTACCCGAGATCAGGGATAGCTGGTCGTCGAACTGCTGTCGCGTGATCTGCCGCTTGGTCAGGCGGTCCTTGAGCACATCGCGCACCGCCGCGATGCCGCGGACCACTTGATCGTACGCCATATCCTTGAATCGCACGGGGATTCCCTGCATCGCGGAGATCGCGGCGATCCCCGCACCCATGAACCCGGTCCCGAGCACGCCGATCCGCGTCACCGGCCGCGGCGTCGGAGCCGCACCGGCGACACCGGAATCCTTCTTCAGGGCCGTCGTGGCGTAGAAGAGAAAGATCAGTTCCTTGGACACGGGACTCGCCGCCATGGCGCCGAACAGTCGTGCCTCTTCCGCGAATCCCTGCTCGGGCGTGCCGTGGTAGCCGGCGGCCACCGCATCCAGTGCGGCCAGCAACGCGGGGTAATGACCGCGCGACTTCTTCAGGGTCATCTCCCGCGCCTGACGGAACACGACCGCACGACCGATCGGGTTGTCTTCGAGCACGAGAGCCCTCGCCCCGTGCTTCTTCTCGTGCTGTCGCAGGGTCCCCGCACCGAGCTCCCGGGCCCGCTGGATCGCGATCTCGCGCAGGAGGTTCGGATGCACGAGTTCGTCGACCAGCCCGATTTGCAGCGCCTTCTTGGCACGGACATTCTTGCCCGTCAAAATCATGTCGAGCGCGGCCTGCAGTCCGACCGTGCGCGGCAACCGCTGTGTGCCCCCGGCGCCGGGGATCAGGCCCAGTTGCACTTCCGGGAGCGCGAGGACGGTCTTGGGATGCTCCGTCGCGATCCGATACGCGCAGGCGAGCGCGGCTTCGAGACCGCCGCCGAGGCAGCCGCCGTGGATCGCCGCGACTACGGGCGCACGACTCGTCTCGAGCCGCCGCATCATGCGATGCCCGAACGCGCTGGCATCCGCCGCATCCTGTGCGGAACGGAACTCGAGGAACGCGTCGATGTCCGCACCGGCGATGAATCCTTCGGGCTTGCCGCTGATCAATACCGCAGCCCGGATCGCGGAGGTCTCGCCGATGGTCGTGAGCATCGTGTCGAACTCGGCGATCACCGACGCCGAGAACTTGTTGACGGGCTCGTTCGGCAGATCGAACGTGATGATCGCGATCTCGCCGTCCACCGCGAGGGAGAGGGCCGGACTGCTCATGCGCGCTCCACGACCATGGAAAAGCCAAGCCCGCCGGCGGCGCACACGGTCATCAGGCCGAATTGTCCGCCACGGCGTTCCAGCTCGTTCACCAAAGTCGTCGTGATGCGCGCACCGGTCGCGCCGAACGGATGCCCGATGGCGATCGAGCCTCCCATCACGTTCAGCTTCGTGCGGTCGACCGTGCCCACGGGCTTCGACAACCCTGCGCGCTCGGCCCAGTGCTGCGACTCGAAGCCGCGGAGATTCGACAACACCTGCGCCGCGAAGGCCTCGTGCATCTCCACCAAATCGATGTCCCCCAACGTCAGTCCCGCGCGTTGCAACGCCAGTGGCGCCGCCAGCACCGGGGCCTGCAGCAGCTGTTCGCCGGGATCCAGCGCCGCGTAGGCGTAGCTGCGGATATATGCCTTGGGGTGATACCCGAGCGCCTTCGCCCGATCCTCGCGCATCAGCAGCACGGCACCGCCGCCATCGGTCAGCGGCGAGGCGTTGCCCGCCGTCACGCTCCCGTAGCGCCGATCGAACACGGGCTTGAGCAGCGACAACGCCTCGAGCGTCGTATCGGTGCGGATCCCGTTGTCCTGCGTCATCGTGTCGGCATATCGCGGCGGAATGAAGGCGGGCGCGAGTTCGGCCGTGAGCCGTCCATCCGCGACTCCCATCGCGGCATGCTGATGGGACGCGAGCGCCAACGCATCCTGGTCCGCGCGCGTGATGCCGTTCAGTTTCGCCATCTTCTCCGCCGATTGCCCCATCGATTCACCCGTGGTCGGTTCGGCGATGGCCGGCGTGATGGGAATGAAATCCTTGGCGCGAACCGTGGCGAACGCTTGCAACCGCTGTCCCAGGCTCTTGGCTTTCGAAGCGGCGACCAACGCGTCGGAGAAGCCGCGCGAATGCAGGATCGGCACGTTGGACAGCGACTCCGCGCCGCCGGCGATCGCCACGTGCGCGTGCCCCAACGCGATCTGATCCGCCGCATCGGTGATCGCTTGGTTGGCCGATGCGCACGCCCGACTCACGCTCCACGCCTGCACCGTCTTGGGCAGCACGGGCATGAGCGCGATCTCCCGCGCGATGTTTGGCGCCAACACCGACGGGATCACCGTGCCGAACACCAGCAGATCGATGGCCGCAGGATCCAGATCCGTCCGGTGGATCAACTCGTTCACGGCGATCTTGCCGAGGTCGATTGCGCTGAGCCCTTTGAGTGCGGTTCCCGCTTTGGCGAAGGGGGTTCTGACCCCGCCGATGATCGCCACACGACGCCCAGCTTCGTAGAGAGCCATAGACCTGAAAAGTAGGCCCCGAACGGCCTCGGGGCTATCTTTCGACCATGCCTTCCCCGGTGCTGTGCGGTGAACGCTGGCGTACATCGGCCCTCGAACGCCTTCGCAGGGAACCGTTCGATCTGCTGGTCATCGGCGGGGGAATCACCGGGGCCGGAATCGCCCGCGACGCGGCGCTCCGAGGGCTACGCACCGCCCTGATCGAGCGCGACGACCACCTGCCGCCTTATGCCGAATTGCAAGCCGAAGCCGATCGGGCTCGGCAGATTTTGAATGTGTACGGTGACACGGTTGATGCACATGAACAAGCCATCTGAACACGACTGGCGCGCCCAAGTGTTTGCCATGATCTGGGGCCATGGTGAAGCGGTCTTGTCACCTGAAAGCCCGGGTTGGAAGGTCTATCGCAACACCACCCAACGGGCCTGCATGGACAGCCTGAAAGCCAACTTCCCCGCACTGCATGTGTTGCTGGGTGATGAAGCCTTTGCGGTGTTGGCACGCGCCTATTTGCATGCCCATCCACCGCACGATGCACGCCTGTTGCACTACGGTGACCATATGCCTGAATTTTTGTCCGCTTTTGAACCGGCTCAACCCTGGCCCCAATTGGTGGATGTGGCCCGACTGGATCGCTTTTGGATCGAGTCGCATGTGGCCATGGATGCGCCCTGTTGCACCGGACTGGATGTATTGCAAAGCCAACGCGATGGCGTCGATCTGTCTTGCCCACCGCACCCGGCCACCCGATGGTTGTGGCAGCCTGAGCACCCGGTCGCCACGCTGTGGCTGGATGCACGTGCCGGGCGCACGCAGCGCGATGACCTGGTGTGGCAAGGCGAAGGGCTGATGTTGACGCGCCCGGAGCAACAGGTGCAGGCCACGCCCATCGGACAAGCCGGTTGCGTTTTTCTGGATGGATGCGCTGACGGGTTGAGCCTGCAAGCCGCCCTGATCCGGGCCCATCAGCACGACCCCGGTGCTGATTTGGTTGCCCTGGTGAGCCTGATGTTGCAACAAGGCGCCCTGACCCTGACTTTCACCTGAAAGGAGACTGCCGTGAAAAACTTTGTCCGTGAACAGTTGCAAAACCTCAGCACCGTGTCCAACAAAATCGTTTCGCATGATTTGTTGTCGTTTTTGGCGCGCTTGTCCTTGGCCGCCATCTTCTGGATGTCGGGCCGCACCAAAGTCACCGGCTGGATCGAGATCTCGGACAGCGCGATCGAACTGTTCCAGACCGAATACGACCTGCCGATCATTCCGCCGGAATGGGGCGCCCATTTGGCGGCCTATGCCGAACACCTGT